>JBKJMI010000039.1:0-66079 GCA_046596515.1 Chitinophagaceae bacterium
AAACGTATATTTCCCATGAACAGTCCCTCATTGGCTTCAATGGTAATGGCAGATATATTAATTTTCAATTCTCCGGAAATCAGATTCGTGATCTTATTTACGACACCCACGTCGTCAATACCAATGATCTTAATACCCGTAAGAAAAGAGATCTCTTTATTCTTGGCCCATTTGGTCTTGACTACACGATGACCATAGTTTGACAATAATTTCGCCGCATTGGGGCAATTGGTTCGGTGAATGGTCAGTCCTTTACCAGTAGTTACAAATCCGAACACGTCATCTCCAGGAATGGGCTTGCAGCAATTGGCCAGGTTATATACGATCTTATCACTGCTCTCTCCAAAGATCACAAGTTCGGTATCTTTTCTATGTACCAGGTGAGCATGAGGCACTTCATGTTTTTCGGGTAAATGCTTGATCGGTTTTGGCGCTTCTATCTTATCGCCAATTGATTTGAATTCTTTCAGTTCTTTGAGATCGATATTCTTCACCGCTATCTGGTAAAACAGATCCAGGTTGGAATTAAGCTTGTAATACTGCACCAGCTCTTCAATATTATGCTGATTAAAGGCAGCTCCCAGACCATCCAATTTTCGTTGCAGGGTATACTTACCTTCTTCGGCCACCAATTTTTTATCCTCTTTCAACGAATCCCTGATCCTTCCCTTCGCTTTTGAGGTAACTACAAAAGACAACCAATCTTCAGATGCTTTCTGTTTATTGCTGGTGATGATCTCCACCTGGTCGCCACTATGAAGTTTGTGACTGATAGGTACCAGTTTATGATTCACCTTAGCGCCGATGGTTTTTACACCGATGGCCGAGTGAATAGAGAAAGCAAAATCAAGAGCGGTAGATCCAACGGGAAGCATTTTTATATCTCCCTTGGGTGTGTACACATAAATTTCTTCCGCAAGAAAGCTGGTTTTAAAATCCTGCAGGAAGTCCACCGAGTCTGTATCCTGGCTGCTGATTACTTCACGTATCTGCTGGAACCATTTATCAAAACGACTCTCATCTGCATTTCCTTCTTTGTATTTCCAGTGGGCTGCCAATCCTTTCTCCGCGATCTCATTCATGCGCAGGGTTCTGATCTGCACCTCTACCCATTTTCCCTGCGGTCCCATCACAGTAGTATGCAGCGCCTCATAACCATTTGCTTTGGGATTACTTAGCCAGTCGCGTAACCTTTCCGGAGAAGGATTGTATTCATCCGTGATCATAGAATATACTTTCCAGCAATCTTCTTTTTCTCTTTCTGGAGGTGAATCGATGATAATACGTATCGCAAAAAGATCATAGACCTCTTCAAATTCCACTCCTTTTTTCTTCATTTTATTCCAGATGGAGTGAATGCTTTTTGGACGACCATATATTTCCGCATCCAACTGGGCTTTTTCCAGTTTATCACGAATAGGTTTTATGAATTCATTTATATAACGGCTTCTTTCTTTTTTGGTCTCTGCCAGTTTTCGCGCGATCTGTTTGTAGATGTCTGGCTCCATGTATTTCATGGCCAGATCCTCCATCTCGGTTTTGATATTATACAAACCCATTCGATGCGCCAGAGGTGCGTAAACATAGACCGTTTCAGAAGAGATCTTTAATTGCTTCTCCCTTTTCATACTGTCCAGCGTACGCATATTATGCAGCCGGTCAGCCAGTTTGATCAGGATCACCCGGGGATCATCGGTCAGTGTAAGCAAGATCTTTTTAAAATTCTCCGCCTGTTGCGAAGCGTTCACGTCAATTACATTGGAGATCTTGGTTAGGCCATCTACAATACGCGAAATCTCACCTCCAAATTCGCGCTCAATATCTTCCAGGCTAACGTCCGTATCTTCTACCGTATCATGTAAAAGAGCACAAATAGTAGAACGCACCCCAAGGCCAATTTCGTCACTGCAGATCTTGGCTACTGCCAGGGGGTGAAGAATATAGGGTTCACCGCTTTTCCGGCGCATGGTCTTATGGGCATCCGCCGCCATTTCAAAAGCGATACGGATCAGCTTGCGGTCTCCTGGCTTAAGTTTGGTACGAAGCACCTTCAGCAGGGAACGATATTCCCTGAGAATGAGCTTTTTCTCCTCCTCTTCATTCAGATTATATCTGGGTATGTCAACAAGGGTATCCATGCCTCACGAATTTACGAAAAAACGGCCGTTTTCTTGCAGGATTCGTGTACCTTTGCCACCCTTTCGAATAGTCAAAAGTCATTAGTCGATAGTCAGGAGTCATGGGCTGCTGACTTCAGACTTCAGACTCCCGACTGAAAACCGGATGTGGTGAAATTGGTAGACACGTCAGACTTAGGATCTGATGCCGTAAGGTATGGGGGTTCGAGTCCCTTCATCCGGACAATTGGAAGTTTAGAGGGTTGAGAAAGTTTAGAAAGTTTGGTTAACAGACTTTTCAGCTCTCAACCTTCTCAACCTCCTAAACCTTCTAAACTTCTTTCTATAATGGCTATAGTATCAAAAGAGAACATCGGACTGCTGCATGAGAAGCTGACCGTTAAACTGGAAAAAACAGATTATCTGCCTTCATTCGAAAAAGCATTGAAGGAATATAGTAAGAAAGCGAATATCCCCGGATTTCGTAAGGGCATGGTTCCTGCCGGTCTCATTAAAAAAATGTACGGTTCCTCTTTGTTCACCGATGAAGTACTTCGTTCGGTAGATCGTGAACTTATCGGTTATATGAAGGAATCCAAAATGGATATTTTCGCGCAGCCACTTCCTTTAGAAACTGATCTTCACCAACTGGATGTAAACAATCCGATCGATTATACTTTCCATTTCGAGATCGGTATGAAACCTGGTTTTGCTTTGCCTGATCTGGCTACAGCAAAAGTTACCCGTTATGATGTGGTCGTTACTGAAGAAATGATCGACGGAGAAGTGAACCGCATTCAGAATCGCAATGGAAATATGAAGGATGAGGAGATGGTGACAACTGAAGAGAATGTGCTCAATCTACGTTTTCAGGAATCAAATGAATCCGGCGAAGCAATAGAAGTAGCGCCTAAAAAAGACAATTCTATTCTGGTAAGTTATTTCGCACCTTCATTTCGCAGCAAATGGATGGGGAAAAAAGCGGGCGATATAGAAACAGCTCAATTAAAAGATGCTTTTGAAGAAAAAGAAAGAGAATGGATCATCAGCGATCTGGGAATGAAAGAAGATCCAACTGCGTCTGAAAAATATTTCAACATTGAACTGACCAAGGTTGGCTTGATGGAAAAGAAAGAATTGAATGAAGCTTTCTTTGAACAACTTTACCCGGGTAAGGAAATAAAGACGGAAGCTGATTTCCGCAATAAAATAAAAGAAGAGATCTCGGCTTACTGGGCCGGTCAGGCGAATAGCCAGATCCAGGACCAGGTTTATCATATCCTCGTTGATCATACACAGGTTGAATTTCCTGAAGGATTTTTGAAAAAATGGCTGCAATCACAAACCGAAGAGCCTAAGACGGAAGAGGAAATTGAAGGTGAGTTCCCTAAATTCCTAAATCAATTGAAATGGACCCTTATTTCAGATAAGATCATTCAGGAAAATGAGATACAGGTAGCCCCGGATGAGATCCGCATCTTTGCCAAACAACAATTGTCAAGCTATATGGGTGGCAATATGTCGGATGATCAGCCATGGGTGACCGATTATATTGAGCGCATGATGAAGGACAAGAAATACGTTGAAGATTCCTATAATCGTCTTCAGACACAGAAAGTATTTGAGTGGGCCGCAGCGCAAACCAATCCCACAGGAAAGGAAATCTCCGCTGAGGAATTTACTAAAATGGTAAGTGAGCATCATCATTGAGTCCCGCCAAAAAGTCACCTAATTTTGCCATTCCCCCGTTTGGACGGATATTTGTTGACTGTTTACCCTGCCAGAAGGCCTTAAATAAATTCTAATAAAAGACTCATGAGCTTCAACTCCGAATTCGAGAAGTACGCCGTTAAACATCGTGGCATTTCCAGCAATACGCTGGACAGCTATGGAAAGCACCTGGTGACCGCGATGACACCAAATATTATTGAGGAGCGTTCGCTGAATATAGCTGTGATGGATGTGTACAGTCGTTTGATGATGGACCGTATCATTTTTCTTGGTTATCCTATCAATGATGAGATCGCCAATATTGTGACCGCGCAGTTATTGTTCCTTGATTCATCAGACCGTTCACGTGATATCAATATGTATATTAATAGTCCTGGCGGTAGTGTGTATTCCGGATTGGGTGTGTATGATACCATGCAATATGTAACTCCCGATATTGCCACTATATGTATCGGTGTGGCTGCATCCATGGCCTGCGTATTGTTGGGGGCAGGTACCAATGGAAAAAGAGCCGCATTGAAACATAGCCGTATCATGATGCATCAGCCAAGTGGTGCTATTGGCGGACAGGCAAGTGATATTGAGATCACAGTGAATGAGATCCGTAAATTGAAAGCAGAACTCTACGATGTAGTTAGCCATCATACTGGCAAAGACATAGAGCAGATCGCGAAAGATTTCGATCGTGATAAATGGATGACCGCTCCTGAAGCAAAAGAATATGGACTTGTTGATGAAGTGTTACTCACAAGCCCGCGCAAACAGAAAAAAGATTAAATAAACATACCTATGTATTCTTACAGAATGGATGAAGAGACTGAAAAAGAAGAACAGCCAAAAAGTGATCTGGGCATGTTCAATAAAAAGCTCGAAAAATATTTTTTCGATAAACGTGCCGTGTATCTCTGGGGAGTAGTGGATGATAAGAGCGCGAAAGATGTAGTAAGTAAAATGTTGCTGCTCGAAGCGGATGATTCAGGCAAAGAGATAAAATTTTATATCAACAGTCCGGGTGGTGTTGTAACCAGTGGCATGGTGATTTATGATACCATGCGCATGTTGAAAAGTCCGGTGACCACCATTTGCATGGGACTGGCTGCCTCCATGGGCTCTATCCTGCTTAGTGGTGGAGTAAAAGGAAAACGACTTATCTATCCGCATGGAGAAGTGATGATACATCAGCCTTCACTGGGTGGGTTTATTCAGGGCGTAAGCACCGATCTGGAGATCCAGGCCGAGCAAACCCGTCGCGTTAAAGACATTGGCGCGAGGATCCTTGCAGAGAATTGTGACAAGACCATTGAGCAGATCATGAAAGATTTTGACCGTGATTATTGGATGGATGCTACTAAAGCCATTGAATATGGCATCGTTGACAAGATCGTCGATAAGCTTTAATCTATTAATTATTAACTCTTTAGGATTTTACTGCAAAATAAAACCGTCCTTCCCGGACGGTTTTATAATTTTGCAGTACTTATCTGTACCCTGAAACCGTTATAAAAAAGCATGGCTAAGAATCCTTTACACTGTTCTTTTTGTGGCCGCAGTCGCGATGAAGTTAAAATCCTCATTGCCGGACAGGAAGGGCATATTTGTGAGAACTGCGTAGAGCATGCCCGTGAGATCATCGACCAGGAACTTACTGTGAAGGATGACCGGGGTGCTGCGGCATTTAAGCTTACTGTTAAAAAGCCTATCGAGATAAAAAAATTCCTGGACGAATATGCAATTGGTCAGGACGAAGCGAAGAAAGTACTTGCAGTTGCTGTATACAATCATTATAAAAGACTGCAACAAAAGCCTTCTGATAATAATTCAGGCAATGATGTAGAGATTGAAAAGAGCAATATTATAATGGTGGGCGAAACTGGTACCGGAAAAACCCTGCTGGCAAAAAGTATTGCCCGGATGTTGAATGTTCCATTTGCTATTGTGGACGCTACTGTATTTACAGAAGCAGGGTATGTAGGAGAAGATGTGGAGAGCATTCTTACTCGTTTATTGCAGGTTTGCAATTATGATGTTTCCGCTGCAGAGCGTGGCATTGTTTATATTGATGAGATTGATAAGATCGCACGTAAAGGCGATAACCCTTCTATAACACGTGATGTAAGTGGTGAAGGCGTGCAGCAGGGTATGCTGAAATTATTAGAAGGAACGGATGTACTTGTTCCACCTCAGGGAGGTCGTAAACATCCGGAACAAAAACTTATTAAGATCAATACACAGAATATTCTCTTCATTTGTGGTGGTGCATTTGATGGCATTGATAAGATCATCGCCCGCAGAGTGCAAACCAATACGATCGGTTTTAATGTAGACAAGGAACTTCAGGAAAGCATGAAGAAAAATTTGCTCCGCTACATTAATGCCACTGATCTTAAACATTTTGGATTGATACCTGAATTGCTTGGCCGTTTGCCAGTGGTTACTCATCTGGATCCGCTTGATGCTGAGACCCTGCGTGCCATTCTGACCGAACCTAAAAATGCACTGATAAAACAATATCAGAAATTATTTGACATGGAAAATATCGCGCTGCATATTGATAATGATGTGCTTGATTTCATGGTGGAGAAAGCTATGGAATACAAACTCGGCGCCCGCGGTCTGCGCAGCATCTGTGAAGGTATACTTACTGATGCCATGTTCGAGCTCCCCTCTTCCAAAGAAACCCAATTCAATCTTGACCTGGAATACGCTAAGAGAAAATTTGACAAGAGTAAGCTGAGCTTGCTTAAAGTCGCTTGAGAGAAGGTTAGAGATTAGGGATTAGTGTTTAGAAAACTCTGCCTGAATCTTAATTCTGCTTATTATGATGTCTGGGCTTCCTAAACCCTAAGCCCTAAACCATCTCTAACCCCTAAACGCTAAACTTTTAAAGTATGCAAAAAGAACTCATCGACCGACTGGTAAAAGAAGCCGGTCTTACCGAAGAACAGGCAAAAAAGGCCATCGACAGTATTAAAGGCTATGTAGTAGAGAAATTTCCTATGCTTGAAGGCGCGGTGAGCAATGTTTTCGGGAAGTCCTGAAATATTGATTCTAATCAGTGGCACTCCTTCTCTTTTATAGCTTTACCCTCCTATATTTGCGCTGGTTAATGGATCTCTGAACCAGCGACTTCCCCCTGCATATGTTTCATTTTACAAGACTTAAAAGAAGTCTGCCTGTATTATTTTGTGTTTACTTCCTGGTTTCTGGGTGCAGGCAGGAACTGCCACACCATGATGGAGCAATGATAGATGGAGGAGTTGCCATTACATTCGATGATGCCAGCATTAATAACTGGTACAAAAATCTCTCCCTGCTGGATTCACTTCAGATCAAAGCGACTTTTTACGTAAGCAAATACCATACACTTAGCGCGGAACAGAAGCGTAAACTTATCTCTATTCAGTCACATGGTCATGAGATCGCTTATCATACCACCAATCATGGTGACCTCAGAAAGATGATGGAAAAAATGGGAACGGACTATGTGTTGGAAAATGAAATCTTACCCGATCTTAAATTGATGCAGGCTGATGGTTTCCATATCACTGATTTCGCTTTTCCGTTTGGCAGCCATAATCTGGAGCTGGATAATATGCTGCTGAAATATTTCAATAGTGTAAGGGCCCTGGCTAATAAAAATAATTGCGCCAACGCTTTGATCTTTCAGCAGATCCGGGGACAGGTTTTTTACGGGCCGGATATTGATGATACCAGGCAATCATGGCCTGATGATAATATGGTGCAGAAAATGATCGCCCAGGCTTATGAGAAAAGGGCCAGTATTATTTTTACCGCGCATGAGATCGCCAATCCTAATTTTAAATTATCAGTTTCCCGCGATCGCCTCATACAAATCGCAAAATGGGTAAAAGAAAATAATCTGAAATTCATTCGGGTGAATGAAATTTCAGAATAAGCGATCATCTTATTACCCCGCATTTTTTTCCTCTTGGCGCATTCGCTGCCTGGAATGGAGTAAAACTCCGGTGACAACTTTCCATTATTAGTAATAAAAAAAAGGAGCCTATCAGCAGTCGGATTTTCATAAGGTTACTTATTATTGATGCTTCAAAATAGAAACATTTTTTTCCCCACGCTAATAAGAACTACGCCTTAAATATCCTTTAGATGGTATCGAATTTATACCTGTATAAAAAACAGAGATCCCGGTCTAAAAACCGGGATCTTCTTTAACGGGGTACAATCTTGGTTGGTTTTCCAGTATTCAGCTTAGCTACAACCACCCTGGTTGCCGCAATTGTTACACTTGTAGCAGGTACCACTGCGCATCATGATATGTCCGCATACATTGCATGCAGGTGCATCACTTTGCATATTCTGGTTATGTTTATTCATTGCTTCCATTCCTGCATCAAATTTAGAAGCTGGTGCTGCTATGGCACGGGTTGTTTTTGCAACCTGAGGAACCACTGAACCCGGGGCAGGTGTAATACGCACACTGGATAATTCTGGTGCTACATATTCCAATGGATTAGAAGGCACTACATCCCACTCATCCGCGCCGCTATTCATCACTTCTGGTTTATCTAATACATGCACCAGGTCTGTACGTCCGAGATACTCATAACCCAAAACACGGAAGATAAAGTCGACCAGTGAGGTGGTTGATTTAATATTCGGATGTTCTACAAATCCTGATGGATCGAAACGTGTAAAAGCAAATTTATCTACGAACTCTTCTAACGGAACGCCATATTGAAGACCGATGGAAATAGAGATCGCAAAACAGTTCATCATGCTTCGCATGGTAGCCCCTTCCTTGGCCATATCAATAAAGATTTCACCTAAAGTACCATCACCATATTCTCCGGTGCGAAGGAAAATGGCTTGCCCATTGATCTTTGCTTTTTGTGTAAAACCACGACGCTTTGCTGGAAGTGCGCGGCGCTCAACAATGCTCGCCAGTTTTCTTTTCAGCTTGGTATCAGGAGATGCCTGTACTCTTTTCTGTACTTCTTCCAGCAACTCTTCAACGGTAAGCTGACCAAGATCCACAATATTTGAAACCGCAGGTTCCGCTGCTGGCAATTCTGCCGGTTCTGCAATTGCTGGCGATTCCGTTTTCTTTTTCTTATCACTTTTATTACTGAGCGGCTGAGAAAGTTTAGACCCATCGCGATAAAGCGCATTGGCTTTCAAACCCAATTGCCAGCTCAGATAATAGGAATTCGCGATCTCATCTACTGATGCCTCATGAGGAAGGTTGATGGTCTTGGAAATGGCGCCGCTTATAAATGGCTGAACGGCTCCCATCATGCGAATATGTCCATGCGCATGAATAAAACGCTGACCATTTTTTCCGCAACGATTAGCGCAATCAAATACCGGAAGATGCTCTTCTTTCAAACCCGGAGCGCCTTCGATCATCATAGTACCACATACATAATCGTTTGCCGCTTCGATCTGATCATCAGTGAAGCCAAGGGCTTCCAGCATGGTCCAGTCAAAATTATTATACTCTTCAGGAGTGAAGCCCAGTCTTTGCAGACACTCTTCTCCCAGGGTGTATTTATTAAAAATAAAACCGATCTCAAAAGCCGAAGCGGCTCCCGCATCAATACGTTTGATCTCATCAGCAATAAATCCTTTTTCGCTAAGAGTTTGATGGTTGATAAAAGGAGCACCGGCAAAAGAAGCCCTTCCTACTGCGTATTTAATGATGATATCTGTTTCCTTTTCTGAATAACCTAAATTTTTAAGAGCTGCAGGAACAGATTGATTGATGATCTTGAAATAACCGCCTCCGGAAAGTTTTTTGAATTTTACAAGGGCAAAATCTGGCTCAACACCGGTAGTATCACAGTCCATTACCAGGCCAATAGTTCCTGTAGGCGCGATCACAGTGGATTGTGCGTTACGATAACCATATTTAGAGCCAAGCTCTACAGCGTCATCCCATGCTTTGCAGGCGGCCTTCAACAGATAATCCGGACAATATTTTGCTTTTAATCCCTGAGGTTTCAAACTGAGTTGCTCATATTCATCCGCATCATAAGCTGCCAGACGATGATTACGCATTACGCGCATCATATGCGCTTTATTCTCCTCATAACGAGGGAAAGCACCCAGCACCTGCGCCATTTCAGCGGAGGTTCTGTATGCCACGCCAGTCATAATTGCGGAAAGAGCGCCGGCAATGCCTCTTGCTTCCTCGCTATCGTATGGAATGCCACTAACCATCAGCATAGTGCCAAGGTTGGCATAACCTAATCCTAGTGTTCTGTATTCATAACTGAGTTGAGCCACTTCTTTTGAAGGAAACTGTGCCATTAGTACGGAGATCTCCAGTACTACAGTCCAGAGACGGCAATTGTATTCGTAACCTTCCACATCAAAAATGTTGGTCTCCGTATCGAAGAACTTCATCAGGTTGGAAGATGCAAGATTACAGGCCGTATTGTCCAGGAACATATACTCTGAACAAGGATTAGAAGCGCGAATAGGACCTCCTTCAGGACAGGTATGCCATTCATTGATGGTAGTATCATATTGCGTTCCCGGGTCTGCACAACGCCATGCGGCATAGGCTATATGGTTCCAGAGTTCACGTGCAGGTATCTTCTTCATCACCCGGCCATCCATTCTTCCTTTCAGTTCCCAATCTTCATTGTTCTCTAGTTTTTCAAAGAATGAGTTAGGAATACGAATGGAATTATTTGAGTTCTGTCCGCTGACAGTTTTGTATGCTTCATCTTCATAACCGGAAGGATAACCGGCAGCGATCAGCGCGCCTACTTTCTTTTCTTCTTCAACTTTCCAGTTAATGAAATCAACAATCTCGGGATGATCCAGATCCAGGCAAACCATTTTCGCAGCGCGACGGGTAGTTCCACCTGATTTGATCGCTCCAGCGGCACGATCGCCGATCTTAAGAAAACTCATGAGCCCGGAAGAAGTTCCGCCACCACTAAGTTTTTCACCTTCACCACGAAGATTAGAAAAGTTCGTTCCCACACCTGATCCGTATTTAAAGATCCTGGCTTCACGAACCCAGAGGTCCATGATACCACCATCACCCACCAGATCATCTTTTACGCTAAGAATAAAACAAGCGTGAGGCTGAGGACGTTCGTACGCATTTTCAGATTTTTTCAACTCACCATCAACCGGATCTACAAAATAGTGACCCTGCGGTTTACCAGTAATGCCGTAAGATTCATGTAGACCGGTATTGAACCATTGTGGACTGTTGGGCACAGCCATTTGATTCAGGATAGAATAAACTAATTCCTCATAGAAAATTTGTGCATCTTTCTCCGTTGCGAAATAATCATAACGTTCACCCCAGACCTTCCAGCAATTGGCCATGCGATGAGCCACTTGTTTAGCTGAGGTCTCCCGACCAAGAGTACCATCGGGCTGAGGTACACCTGCCTTTCTGAAATATTTTTGCGCCAGGATATCTGTTGCTATCTGGCTCCATTGTCTGGGTACTTCCACATTGGTCATCTCAAACACCTTTTCTCCCGTCGGGTTCTTGATCACAGAGGTGCGATAATCATATTCGAACAAATCGTAAACGTTTACATCATCGCGGGTATAGCGACGAGAAAACTTAAGTCCGCTTTTGGCGGATGCTTTTATCCTGGTGCCCATAACTAAAGATTCTTTTCCGGGTTATTAAGTAATTGTTAACGGAGATGACGAAAATATTTTTAAGTATCTGCAATTCATAGCCTGAAATATTCACATTCTGTGGAAAAGGATAGTTTTAAAGGTCAGAAAGCAGGCCTGTATTGGGTTGCAGGAATTTTACACAATCCGGATAATAAGAATCCCAAAAAAAGTTTTGGAAAATTACCCGCACAACGTTAAAAAAAAAATCCCTCTCTCAAAACCATTTAAAACCCGGAAATAGTGATCAATTATTAATATTTATCAGGCTGAAAGCCTTGCCAGGCAATGTTTTCAAGAATCCGGAAGATTGAAATGCAGATGGGATAAGCCTTTCATCGAAGAATTGCATCAATATTGCCGCCTTATATTTAAAACTATAAAAAAATCGATTCTTAAGGGATAAATAAGCCTGCATTTTATAACAGCAATAAAATGCCTTATTTCCCTGTATTTTTCGCAAATTTGTAAGGATGAATCAAAACATATACAAGGAATTGTGTAAGAAGAAGAATGAAGGTAAAAGGTCCTTTGCTGTTCTTATTGATCCTGATAAGGTAACGGACCCCAAAGGCTTAGCCACTTCTGTACTGAATGAATATATCCGTCTTTCTCTGGCAGCAAGGGTAGATTATTTCCTGGTAGGTGGTTCACTGGTTATCAGTAATCATCTGGATGAATGTGTTCAACACATAAAAAGGAATTGTGATATCCCGATAATCTTATTTCCTGGCAGCCCTTCCCAGATCTCCCGTTATGCTGATGCTTTATTATATCTGTCACTGATATCTGGTCGTAATCCGGAGTTATTGATTGGCCAGCATGTGGTATCCGCCCCTTTTGTAAAACAAAGCGGATTGGAGATCATGCCAACAGGTTATATAGTGGTAGATGGCGGCGCGCCCACCACGGTTTCTTATATCAGCAATGCAAGTCCTGTTCCTTCAGATAAAAATGAAATAGCCATGTGTACTGCCATGGCGGGTGAAATGCTGGGTATGAAACTTATTTATATGGATGCCGGCAGTGGGGCAAGAAGACCCATCACTGAAGGAATGATCCAATCAGTGGCAACACATATTGATGTGCCTTTGATCATTGGTGGCGGCATCATTGAACCGGAAAAGGCCTATCTGAATTGCAAGGCAGGGGCCAACGTGATCGTTGTGGGAAATGCCATCGAAAAAGACGCTTCCCTGATCCGCGAAATGAGTGACGCGGTTCATTCTGTTGTCAATGTAGAAGGCTGATCAGCGAAGATTTTCCGTATTCACCCGGCTGGGTGTTTCTTTTCCCGCAATAATAGATTTAGAACTGATGGCAATGGCCCGGATAATGGCGGCCATATTGTCCAGATCAAGTGTCGACACTTCATCTGTGAGTTTATGATAATTAGGTTCCACATCCATTTTTGATGTGGAAATAGTATGAGCAGGAACTCCAAGTCTTGCCAGCGTTGCATTATCAGAGCGATAAAATAATTGCTGCGTTGGATAAGGATCCGGATAAAAATTAAAATCACTTCCTTTCAGATCTTTAGCCAGTATATCGCCCATATTTGTTTTTTCATAGCCGGTTATATAGGCGCTGTTCTTACCCCATTTGCTTTCTGTACCGATCATTTCAATATTGAACATAGCTGTCACTTTCTCAGGATCCAATTGACGGGAAAAATATTGGGATCCATATCCTCCCACTTCTTCGGCAGTGAAGGCTACAAAAATTATTGTTCTGTTATTATTCTTCTGTTGCTGAAAATATTTTGCCAAAAGGATCACTGCAGTTGTACCAGCTGCATCATCATTTGCTCCATTATAAATAGAATCACCGTTTATTACCCTTCCAATTCCTAAATGATCATAATGGCCCGAGAAAACAACATAATCATCCGATTTGCCAGGAATAACACCTACTACATTGGCTAGTTTTTGTTCAGTGATCTCATGCACTGCTTCAACAGCATAGGTCTTCGGGTCACTATTAGTAAGAAGAAATATTACATTGGTAGCAGATCTGAACATATTTGATTTCAGACGGGCCAACCCAGAAAAAGAAGAAGCGAATGAAGTATCTACCAACACAAGCATGTTCTTGCTGGATCTTGCCAGTTTACGTGATTCCACCTGGAAATTCACACCTGCCTTCAGATAAGCTTTTTCATAGCCACAGGCTTCTGTGATACTTAAATTTGGTGAGGAAGTGATCACCATAATCTTCTTCTGATCAAGTGCTACGCTATCCAGTGTGGCCGACGCAGAAATAAATTTCGGTCGCACTAAAGCGAATTCCTGTAAATAGGTTTTGTTGCTTCCAAAGGTTTTTAATCCGGCCGCCTTAAATTCATCAGCGATAAAAGCTGCCGCTCTATCAATATCCGGCGTAAAGGTTTTTCTTCCACGCATGTCATCGCCCGCCAGTACGTTCTCGATACGGGTAGCTTCTTTAACATTGATTATGTCTTCTATATTTTTTTGGGAATAAACGGAGATTATTGAAAACAGGGAAAGAAAGGAAAGCAGTAATTTTTTCATGAAAAGATTTTTTGAGAAAGCTTTGAGCTGCGAGCTAAACTAATTACGATTCAAGATTTATTTTCCAATTATCGATTTAATTCCGAATAAGACTCCCGACTCCCAACTCTCCTAAAGGCTCATCATCTCCTTAAACTTCACTGTCTGTCTTCTGCTCACTTCGATCTTCTCTCCTCCTTTTAATTCCAGCAGCAAACCGCCATTGAAATAAGGTTCTACTTTGTCTACCATACGAAGGTTGACGATATGTTTACGATTAGCACGGAAAAATGTTTTTTCATCCAGCCTTTCTTCCAATGCGTTCAGTGATTTAAGAATTAGCGGCTTATTCGGACCGAAGAAAACTTTTGCATAATTACCTACACTTTCAAAAAGGCGTATATCACTGAGACGGACGAACCAGCATCTCTCACCATCTTTTACAAATACCTGGTCTTGCTCCGAAAGCGGTGTATTGTTTGAACTTCCCAGTTCAGGTCTTGGATCGCGGATATCGCTGCCATTTAATTTTTGGATGGCATCCGCCAGTCTTTTTGGCTCAATAGGTTTCAGCAGATAATCCAGCGCATTCACTTCAAATGCTTTTAATGCAAATTCATCATAGGCCGTAGTAAAGATCACCTGTGGGGCCTTCTCTAATTGCGATAGCATATCAAAACCGGTCTGACCTGGCATTTGAATATCCAGAAAAATAATATCGGGCTGATGCAGCTCTATCTTGGAAACACCTTCTTCTGCATTCGTTGCTTCATCAATTACTTCGATCTCAGGAAAATCCTGCAAAAGTTTTCTGAGTTCAAGCCGGGCCAGTCTTTCATCATCAATAATGATTGCTTTCATTTCTTTCAATTATTAATTAATAATTATTAATTCCTTCATTGTGTAAAGGGATTAATACTCTCGCCTCAACCAATGATCCATTCACCTGCCGGATATCGAATTTCCCTTTTGATCCATACATCAGCGAAAGACGAGTGGTAGTACTGGATATTCCGAAGCCATCCGTATTGGACGCGTCTCTCAGTTGTCCTGTATTCTGAACAATCAGTTCATAATAATTTCCCCTGATCTCCGACATTACTTTTACCACTCCACCGTTGATCTGTTTGCTTATTCCGTGCTTTATCGCATTTTCCACCAGTGTTTGTAACATCATCGGTGGAATGGGCAGGTTCAGCGTATCCTCATCGATCTCATATTCTACTCTAAGCCTGTCCTCAAAACGCATATTTTCCAATGCCAGGTAATCTTTGACGATACTTAGCTCTTTTTCAAGCGGTACGGTCTCCAGTTTTTCTGCATGCATGCTGCTTCGCAGGATATTACTCAGTTCAGTGACCGCCTTTCGGGCTCTTTTCGGATT
This sequence comes from Chitinophagaceae bacterium, assembly GCA_046596515.1. GTDB lineage: Bacteria > Bacteroidota > Bacteroidia > Chitinophagales > Chitinophagaceae > JJ008. Next base: position 15,378 of record JBKJMI010000039.1, read on the forward strand.
CTCATCAACTAAAGCGCGAATACTGTTCAGAGAATTAAAAATAAAATGAGGATTAATATGGGCCTTGATAGTCTGTAGTTCCAGTTCTTTTACCAGGGCTTCCAGGCGAAGGGTATCTAATTGTTGTTTTCGGCTTTTGGTCACATAGTGATAAACGAAATAGATCAGGTTCCAGATAAAGAAGAGAATGAAAAATGAAAATCCGCTGCTTAGTACCAGCACCAGTTTGCTGACCCAGAATTTTACACCCACCCGGGAAAGCAGGGCCTGTTCATCGCTGCTCAGCAGGTCAAGTCGCATAGCGGCTTCCACACGTAAATAAGAAGCGACCATAGAAAAGATGGTGGTTAGAATCAGAAAGAGGACCACCTGTTTCTGCAGGGCTTTCTGCAAAATGCCAAGGCTGGTAATGACCCCTCTCATGACATGGGTGATCATAACTCCCAGAACCAGAAAGATAATGACACGGTAAAAAAAATTCTGGTCCAGTTTACCGAAAGAAAAAGCGAAAAACGCATTGATCAGGGCGAAACTGCCCCAGCCTATAAGCTGAAAGGTCCAGTACAATGATTTTTTTCTATATTCTCTTCCCAGGGCCATGGTTCAAAGCTAATGAAACGCTCTTGGGAGTTCTGTTCTAATATATCAATGGCGGATAGCTCTTACAAAAGGGTAATAGCCATTTCAGAGGATTTTTAGCTGGTATACAACCTTAGACCGGTTGGTTAGTTATACAATATTTAGCAGACCGGTTCCGGTGGAATCGGTAATTTTACCGCTGAAAACCGCCTACAGGAAAATGGATATTATCCCAGGACCACTATTAGGTACCATCAATTCACCCGATGATCTTAAAAAATTACCTCGTGAAAAACTTCACCAGGTATGTGATGAGTTGCGCCAGTACATCATTGATGTAGTAAGCGTACATGGCGGCCATTTTGGCGCCAGCCTTGGAGTGGTTGAACTGACTACCGCTTTACATTACGTATATAATACCCCTTACGATCAGTTAGTATGGGATGTGGGTCACCAGGCCTACGGTCATAAGATTCTTACTGGCCGACGCGATAATTTTCCCAGCAACCGCAAATACAAAGGATTAAGTGGTTTCCCAAAAAGAAGCGAATCCGAATATGATACGTTTGGAGTTGGACATTCAAGCACTTCAGTATCTGCCGCATTGGGTATGGCCATGGCCGCCAAGTATAAAGGCGAAACAGATCGGAAAGTAGTGGCCGTGATCGGTGATGGAGCTATGACAGCCGGACTTGCTTTTGAAGGCATGAACCATGCAGGTGTTGCCGATGCGGATGTACTGATCATTTTGAATGACAATTGCATGGGCATTGATCCTAATGTGGGCGCTTTGAAAGAATATTTAACTGATATCGCTATCTCTCCTACATATAATAAAATGAAGGGTGATATCTGGAAGATGCTGGGAAAGCTTCCGGGAAAAAGATTCAGCCGTACAATGGCACATAAAATGGCCGATGGACTGAAAAGCATGGTGAGCAGCAGTTCCAATCTTTTTGAAGCACTTAATCTTCGTTATTTCGGACCGATAGATGGACATAATGTGGCCAAGCTGGTAGATACAATGAAAGATCTTCGTGGAATACCCGGTCCTAAGATCCTCCACATCATAACCACCAAAGGAAAAGGATATGCGCTGGCAGAAAAAGATCAAACTAAATGGCATGCGCCAGGATTATTTGATAAGATCACCGGTGAAATTCAAAAAAAGAAATTTGATCTGCCACAACCTCCCAAATACCAGGATGTGTTTGGACTTACAATGATTGAGCTGGCAGAAAAAAATGATAAGATATTCGGCATCACACCTGCTATGCCTTCAGGTTCATCCCTGAAATTCATGATGGAGAAAATGCCTGATCGGGCTTTTGATGTAGGTATTGCTGAGCAACATGCTGTTACTCTTAGTGCAGGTATGGCTACTCAGGGACTTAAAGTGTTCTGCAATATTTATTCTTCCTTCATGCAAAGAGCCTACGATTCTGTTGTGCATGATGTGGCGATTCAAAAGTTACCAGTGGTATTTTGTCTTGACAGAGCCGGACTGGTAGGAGATGATGGTCCTACGCATCATGGATGTTATGATATCGCTTTTATGCGTTGCATCCCAAATCTGATCATCAGTGCACCGATGAATGAATCGGAATTGCGTAACCTGATGTTTACGGCTCAACTTGAAACAACAGATCTTCCTTTTGTAATTCGTTATCCCCGCGGAGAAGGTGTGATGCCTGAATGGAAAACGGAGATGAAGGAAATAAAGATCGGTACAGGAAGAAAGATCCGCGATGGAAAAGATATTGCCATAATAAGCCTGGGTCATCCGGGAAATTTTGCCTTGGCTGCAATTCGTGATCTGAAAAGTGATGGACTTTCTCCTGCCTTATATGATCTTCGTTTTGTAAAACCGCTCGATGAAGATCTACTACATGAGGTTTGTAATAAGTATGATAAAATACTGACAGTGGAAGATGGTACTATTAAAGGAGGAGCAGGAAGCGCCATTCTGGAATTTATGGCAGCCCAAGGATACAAGAATGAATTGCGCATGCTGGGTATTCCTGACCGACTGGTTGAACATGGTACTCCTAAAGAACTTCACCGCGAATGCGGATATGATGCGCAGGGAATACGTGAGACCGTACTTGAGATGATGCATGAAAAAATAAAGGTCAGTGACGAACTTCGTTGCTAATGGTATGGCTTTTGCTCCTTAAGCTAAAATCAGGTTATGCGAATATTTATTTTCATTCTTTTATGCTGTCCCCTGCTACTTACAGCTCAGATCAGTATCGCTGTAAAAGCGGGTCTTAATTTCGCCAATGTAAGTAATACCGCAGGTATCAATGCCGATAGTCATACCGGTTATATGCTTGGTGGTTATATCGCCTCGAAACCAAAAGGTCTTTTTGGTTTTCGTTCTGAGATCCTTCTTTCCCGTCAGGGTTATGATTATAAAAGCAATACCAGTTCAGGACATGTGAACCTGGATTATCTTTTACTTCCGCAATTAATCACTATTAATTTTACAAAAAAAGCAAATATTCATGCGGGGCCGCAGATCGGCTTTTTATTGAATGCCGGTGTTGACAGCACTGGAAATAGCGGAGGAAGTCTGCTGAAATATTTTAATAAGTTCACTTATGGGCTGGCAGCAGGAGCTGAAGTATCGCCCTTGTTTGGTTTATTTTTTGGGGCTCGCATCAATGTTGGATTGAACAATACCAATGATGGTACTGATTCAGGCAATCCTAATTTTATTCCACGAGTGAATGTGAAGAATAATGTATTACAGGTCTATGCGGGCTGGAGGCTTTGAGAATAGTCAGAAGTCAAGAGTCAATAGTCAGAAGTCAATAGGTGAATAAGTGAATAGGTGAATAAAATTGTATCTGTTGAAAAACTGACATTCAACAGGCAGAAATTTCACTCACCTATTCACTTATTGACTTATTCACTTTGTATTATCCCAGCGTCGCCTCCATAGAAATATTCGTATTGAGCAATTTGCTGATAGGGCAATTCGCTTTTGCGTCTTCTGCGCACTCTTTAAATTTTTCTGGTGTGATACCCGGCACATTTGCTTTTACAACCAGGTGACTTGTAGTAACAGAACCTGCCTCTAAAGTTATCGTAGCTTCTGTATCTATACTTGTTGGGGTAAAACCCGCAGCTCCCAATACAAAACTAAGTTTCATAGAGAAACAGCCGGCATGTGCGGCACCGATCAATTCTTCAGGATTTGTGTTTTCTCCACCTTCAAAACGGCTTTTATACTCATAGGTAGCCTTATTCAATGCCAGGGATTTAGTTGATAGCGTACCAGTACCTTCCTTACCTGTTCCTTCCCAATGTGCAGATGCGAATGATTTCATATTTATATTTTTTTATTCAGAAAAATTAGAGATGTGCTGATCATTATAATTAAGAACCGATCGCTTCTTCCAGTTCTGCCAAACGGTTCTCCGGGTCATTATACTCAATGATAAAATTATTCATTCCTTCCCCGATAACAATTTTCAAAAATCTTTGCTGCACAAGTTCTAGCAGAGAAAGAAAATTAAAAATGGCGTGAACGCGGTTTTCACTTTTTTCAAAAATCTGATCGAATGAGATTGAACGGTTTTCCCTCGCGAGGTTCAGCATATTATCACGACTGCCCTCCATGGTATAATTATACTGAACCACGGTGTGCACCGGTTTGTTGAGCCGGTCGCTGTATTTCTGCATGGCCCTTTCAAAGGCGCGCATGAGTTTAAACAGGGTGATCTGCTGGATCTCCGTTCCTTCACTGTCCTCTTCCCCGATCTGCATCAGCTCATCTTGAATATTGCCTCTTCGCACACTTAGCATACGAAAGGCCTCCATCTCTGACATTTGAACGGAGGCTTCCTTGAATCTTTTGTATTCGAGAATCTTATTGACCAGTTCCTGGCGTGGATCGATCTCATTACCATCGGAATCGAGTTCCTTGCGGGGCAAAAGCATCTTGGCCTTTATTCGCATCAGGGTGGAGATAAATAAAATGAACTCACTGCTGAGTTCAATATTCAACTCATCGCTTTTATGGATATAATCCAGAAAATCGTTGATAATGCCCGTAATGTTAATATTATAAATATCAAGTTCGTCCCTTTCAATAAAGAAAAGCAATAGATCGAAGGGACCTTCGAATTGCGGTAATTTTATCTGGTAAGTTGGCGTCTGCAATTTTTGATTTTTTCCTCTGTGGAGGGCAAAATTAGGATTATTTTTTCCTTAATTCATCGCGGATCTCCCTTAAAAGCACAATATCTTCCGCGGGCGCTGCCGGAGCTTCTGCGACCTGCTTTTTGCGCGAGTTCATTGCTTTGATCAAAAGGAACAATACCAATGCGATCAAAATGAAATCTATTACCGCCTGCAGAAAAATACCAACAGGGAAAATAGTTCCATTGATTACCATAGTAAGTTCGGATACACCTCCCTTGCCCAAAAGCAGGCTGATAACCGGCATAACCAGGCTATCAGTAAAGGCTGTAATTATTTTACCAAAGGCTCCGCCTATGATCACGGCTACAGCCAGATCAACAATATTGCCCTTCATGGCAAATTCTTTGAATTCTTTGAGCATGCCCATAATGTTTATTTTTTGTTTGTGATTGAATTGGAAAAAATGATAAATTATTTTTTGAGACCGGGGAACTGCATATTTAATGACTTCAGCAAATTACATAAAGCATCGGCTATCAAAAATTCTTTATACCAGTTCTGGTCACTGGGAACAATGGTCCAGGCCGGGTCCTTACAATTATTAAAGCAATCTTCGTACACAGCCATATATTCATCCCAGAGTTTGGCTTCTTCAAAATCATTTGCATTGTATTTCCACATTTTGGCAGGGTCTTTAATTCTATCCTGCAGTCGTCCCTGCTGCTCTTCCGGCGATACATGTAAATAGAATTTTAAAATATGGGTATGATTATGCCTGGTCAGTAGTTTTTCAAAATCATTGATGGCTTCCATTCGTTTCTTCGCGGTATCATCGTCGCACCATTTATGTACACGGGTCACTAAAATATCTTCATAATGACTGCGGTTGAAAACCTGTATCATTCCTTTGGCCGGGGCGTAATGATGTATCCTCCATAGAAAATCATGAGAAAGTTCTTCGGTGGTTGGCGCCTTATATGATTTTACCGTCACCCCCTGAGGGTTCATGCAGCTTAGCACATTGCGGATCACGCCGTCTTTACCACTCCCATCAATGCCCTGAATCACCACCAGCACCGAATGTTTGCTTTCGGCAAAAAGAAGATTCTGCAATTCTTCCAGTTCTGCTTTTATCGCATCGATTTTTTCTTTTGTCTTTAGTTTATCCCAATCTTTGGGTGCACGCGTAGAAATATCTTTAAGTCTGATCTCTGCCATTGTATAAAGTTGAAACTGCAATTTACCTTTTATAAAAATTTAAACCATGACCGATTTATTTTTTACACCTTTGCGGCTTCCATGAGTAATAAATTTATAAACTGGCTGCTTTTTATACTGCTTTGCCTGATCTGGGGCAGTTCCTTCATTCTGATGAAATGGGGACTCTATAATAGTAAAGGAGAAGCTGTACTTACTGCCTACCAGGTAGCTGCCTTACGCATGTTAACAGCCGGGTTGATCATGTTGCCTTTTGTTTTTCAGACCCTGAAGAAGGTGCCACGGCGTCTTTTTGGTTATATTCTTCTAAGTGGCTGGCTTGGAAGCTTTTTTCCCGCGTTCCTTTTTTGTATTTCTGAAACAAAGATAGGTGGGGCGCTGGCTGGCAGCCTGAATTCTCTTACTCCTTTATTTGTGGTCATTACCGGAGCTTTATTCTTTGGTTTAATTACCAGCTTTCAAAAAATACTCGGCGTGGTAGTAGGATTGGCTGGTACGGGTCTACTAATCCTCGCCAATGTAGATAAGACACCAGAATACATGGCTTACACCTTGTTTGTTGTGGCAGCTACTATACTCTATGGCATCAATGTAAATATGGTGCATAACAAATTAAAAGGAGTCAGCTCAGTGCAGATCGCGGCTATTGCATTTACCGGATTGATCCCTCCTGCCCTGTTGGTATTATTCGTAAGTGGTTATTTCAATCTTCCTTTATCCGAATCTGTTTATACCGTAAGTACAGTTGCGAGCAGCATCCTGGGAATTGTAGGAACGGCTCTCGCCTCTATCATATTTTATGTAATGGTAAAAAGGGCCGGTGGTTTGTTTGCCTCACTGGTTACATATGGAATTCCATTTGTAGCTATCGGCTGGGGTATTTATTACGGCGAAAGGATCATGCCGCTGCAGATTGTGGCGTTGATGATAATTCTGCTGGGAGTATATCTCGCCAATAGGAACAAGTGAATAGTCAGTAGTCAATAGTGAGTTGTCAGTAGTCAGTAGTCAATGATGAGTGAAGCAAGCCGTTGGCGAATAGCCATCAGCCATTGTATTTAAACCGACATTATTTCTTTTTCCTTAGCTGCCAGGTGTTTTTCCACGAAAGCGATAAATTTATCAGTGAGCTGTTGTACATCTGCTTCGGAATCTTTTGCGGCGTCTTCACTGAGTCCATTCTTCTGTAATTTTTTAATACTTTCAATAGCATCTCTCCGAATATTACGGATGGATACTTTTGAATGTTCGCCTTCATTCAGACAGCGCTTCACAAGCTCTTTTCTTCTTTCTTCAGTAAGCGGTGGAAGGAAAATGCGAATCAGGACACCGTCATTTTGAGGATTGACTCCAATATTTGCGGACATTATCGCCTTTTCGATCGGCTGAAGCATATTTTTTTCCCAGGGCTGAATACTTAAGGTGCGAGCATCCATTGCACTAATATTCGCCACCTGGTTGATTGGCATAGCAGACCCATAATAATCGACCATGATGCCATCCAGCATTTGAGGATTGGCTTTACCTGCCCTTATCTTAACCAGTTCGGCTTCGAGGTGATTGATTGCCTTGTCCATGTTCTCATCGGCGTTGCCGATGATCGATGCTACATCTTCCATAATTACACTTTGTGGAACGCAAATCTAATGACGAATGGTCAAAAAAGAAATTCCTTCTTCTGTTGGTTGGTTAATTTTCGGCCGCTGAACTACCATCTTGTGCAAGCGAAACAACTTTTGGAGCTGCTTTTAATCTTGCCATACCATTTTCTGTAGCCACTACCATAGTATGACGGCGTGTTCTGCGATAATACAAAAATCCAAGCCCTGAAAAGGCAAGGGTAAGTATGCCAAGAAGCAGGTAGTTTGGTCCAAGAGAACGGCCAAACCAGGCAAGCATAATAAAAACAATATTTATAGCTACACAGGTAAAAGTTACGGCGGCATGACCCAGTCCGCGATCCAGTAAAAGGTGATGCACATGGTTCCTGTCTGGAGTAAATGGTGAACGTCCGTTAAGAATACGAACACTGAAAACACGAAGGGTATCCAGCAAAGGAACAATCAATATGCTGAAACCAACAGCCACGCCGGATGTGACCTGCACAGCAACGGAAGGCTGATCGCAGATATTGATGAATTTGATAACCAGAATTGCGTTTGCCAGTCCGATCATCAGTGAACCAGAATCTCCCATGAATATTTTAGCCGGATGATGGTTGAATATCATAAAAGCGGTAAGGCTTCCAGCCAGTGAAAAAGAGAAAAGTGCATAGGCCTGGTAATCGATCACGAAGAAATAAATACCAAATACAGTCATGGTAAGAATACCCAGGCTGGCGGCCAATCCATCTACTCCATCAATAAGATTAAATGAATTGATCACTACAATAATTGTAAGGTAAGAAAGTGCCAGTCCGAATGCTTCCGGAAGTTCATTGAATCCAAGCAATCCATGCATGCTATCGAGACGAATACCTCCAAGGTGAATTAGTATAGAAGCAGCAATGATTTGTCCCACAAATTTTTTGGTAGCAGAAAGGATCATAATATCATCCTTTAGTCCGAGGAAGAATATAACAAGGGCTGCCGCGAAAAAATATTGAAATTCTGGATTTAAATATCCCTGAACAGAAAGAAGGGAGGCAAGAAGAAAACCTGCAAAAATACCGACCCCACCTAAAGAAGGGATCAGCCGGGTATGTACCTTTCGTTCATCGGGTACATCATATAGCTTTTTTTGCTCAGCCACCTGCAGGATCACCGGTATAGCCAGGAAGGTGATGATGAAGGCTACGGAAGAGGCCAGTAAAATATCGAGCATCGAACTGTTTTTAAGTTTTATAAATCTAAGACTGAAAAATCGGATTTTCCAATTTGGCAATCATAATTAATGATTTGGCAATAAGGAGATTAGCTGGATTTTTCTTTGACTTCGGGTACTTGTTGGTAAGAAGATTGAACAGGGTGGATTTTTTATCTAAAAAGATCGCACTTTTGCACGCGACATCCTTTTGATAATTGAAGGTACTAAAAGTTTAACAGCAATCAAGATATATATGGCAGAACTTACCGCTATCGCTTCCCAGGTACGAAGAGACATTGTTCGCATGGTGCATGGTTCCAATAGCGGACACCCCGGAGGTTCACTGGGTTGTGCGGATTTTCTAACGGCACTTTATTTTAAAACAATGAAACACAATCCATCCTTTAATATGGATGCGGTGGGTGAAGACGTATTTATACTATCAAATGGGCATATATCGCCTGTTTTTTATTCAGTGTTAGCCAGATCGGGATATTTTGATGTAAAAGAACTGGCAACATTCCGAAAACTTAATAGCCGTTTACAAGGACATCCCGCCACGCATGAACATCTTCCGGGTGTTCGTATTGCTTCGGGTTCATTAGGACAGGGCATGAGTGTAGCCCTCGGCGCAGCCTTAGCAAAAAAAATGAATGGAGATGATCGAACTGTTTATTCATTACATGGAGATGGAGAACTGGATGAAGGGCAGATCTGGGAAGCCGTGATGTTTGCGAGGCATCATAAAGTAGATAATCTGATTTCTACCATTGACTGGAACCATCAACAGATAGATGGCACAATTGAAAAAGTGATGGATCATTTTGATCTGCATAAAAAATTTGATGCCTTTGGTTGGATCGTTCTGGAAACAGATGGCAACGATATGAATAAACTGGTGGCCACACTGGATGAAGCGAAAGCGAATTGTGGAAAAGGGAAACCTGTTTGTATTCTGATGCATACGATCATGGGTAAGGGTGTCGACTTTATGGAGAATGATCATAATTGGCATGGCGTAGCACCAAATGATGAGCAACTGGCGAAAGCACTGGGGCAATTAGAGGAGACTTTAGGAGACTATTGACTTTTCACTACTCCCTACTTACAACTCACTACTCACTATTCACTATTGACTATTCACTATTCACTTCTCAGCGAATAGTCCTTCCTCGCAGCCTGTCTGGCAGGGATCCATGCGGCGATCATAGAGACCACGAATACGGTGCTTCCTACGAGGATAAAATCCATTAAGTGTAATTCAACCGGAAAATAGCTGATCACAAAAGAACCAGGCAGACTGATAATATGATATTTCAATTGAAGCCAGGCCAGTATAAAAGCGATTCCCATTCCGGCTCCCCCGCCAATCAGAGAAAGTAATAATCCTTCACTCAAAAATATTCGCTGAATGAACCCCCTTTTTCCCCCCAGAGCATGTAGAATAGCAATATCTTTTTGCTTTTCCAGAACCAGCATGGTTAAAGCTCCTACCATATTAAATGCCGCCACTACCAGTATCAATGAAAGAACGCCATACACAAACCATCTCTCAAGGTTCATCACTGCATACAAACTTTTATTCTGTTCATATTTATTCTGAACAATATATCCTTCCCCAAATATTTTGCTAAGTTGGGAACGAACATTCTCCGGATCATCTTCATCTTTTAGCGCGACTTCAATAGCACCATATTCGTCTGCGGCAATCCCCATAGCACGTTTTAAAAAACCAAGATTTGTGATCGCATATTTATTATCAAAATCCTGCTGAATAGCGAAGGCCGCGGATGATTGAATGGTATCCATGCTGATATTCTCAAGAAAATCCATATTCTCCGATTCATTTTTCTTCGGAAGAAAAATACTGAGTTGAAAAATATTCCGATCAGCCATAATACCCAATGCCCCCTCTACACCAACACCCATCACCATTTTTGGAGCATCCATTGTTCCAAGATTATAATCACCATTGATTATATGAGAAGCTACCCCGGTGGTAAAGCGGTATTGATCATCTACTCCCTTCATAGTTACAGCAGACTGATAATCGCCATTCTGTATCATGGCTTTTTCCTCCAGTACCAATGAATAATTACGTATGCCCTTTAATCCATGAAGTTGTTTTAACTGATCTTCTGTTACATGCATCAGTTTTGCCTTCTCAGGAATGATCTTAAGGTCTGTATAAAATGAGGAGTAAAGTGATTTTACTAACCCTTCAAATCCATTGAATACACTCAACACCAAAATAAGTGCTGCTGTACCTACAATGATCGCCACAATACTTACCCATGCGATGATATTGATCGCATTGGTCGACTTTTTTGCTTTGAAATAGCGCCAGGCGAATAGAAAGGTCAAAACAAGTTAGGAGTTAGGAGTTATTAGTTAGGAGTAAGAGCCCTTATTCTGGTTTATCCTTTTTCTCTTCTTCAATTTTTTTGAATAGTTCTTCCATTTTAAATACATGATCAAGGGTATCATCATGAAAGAATTTCAATACAGGAATGCTTCTTAACTGATGCCTTACCTGTGCAGCCAGTTCTTTTTTGATCTCGTGATGTTTTTCCTCGATTTTTTTCAGCGCTGCGACGGCGTCTTTCACCTGAAAAAAACTTAGGTATATTCTTGCCTCCAGCAGATCGGGAGTCACTTTCACCGACGAAATAGATACCATACCACCATTTATCATTGCCAGACCGAGTCGCTGAAAGATCAGGTTGATTTCTTCATTCAGGAGACCGGCTATCTGTTTTTGTCTTTTTCCTTCTTCCATAGTTGTCCGATTAAGCTGGGCATTTGGGTTAGCGCTGTAAAATTACTTACTTTGCCCCGTTCAATTGATGTAATTCTGATGAAGCAATACGCAAGGATCTTCCAATATCTCCGAAACTTTAAGGCCAAAATTGCCCTCTATTTCCTTTCCACCCTTCTGAGTATAGTATTTTCAATCGTTTCCATTGGTATGCTGATGCCATTTCTTAACCTGATCTTTAACGATCCGCGTCCTGAATGTGCCGGTTGCGGCAGCATCACCAAGACCAGCAGCAATACGGTGATCAAGGCAGTAAATGATTTCCTTTTTAATTCGGTAGAAGGTCAGGGAAAAATAAAGACTCTGGGACTGATTTGTTTGATGATGGTTTGCTTCATTATTTTTAAAAATCTTTTTCTCTATATCTCTTATTATATTCTCAATCCGCTTAAGAATCGCGTAGTAAATCAATTGAGAGAAGATCTCTACGATAAGGTACTTACCCTTCCAATTGGGTTTTTCAACGAAAAAAGAAAAGGCGATCTGATGAGTCGCATGACCAATGATATTGGTGAAGTGGAAGGTTCCCTTGTTGGCACATTGGAAGGATGGATCCGAGATCCCCTGACCATTATTGTTACACTGTTCGCATTATTCATGATCAGTCCAAGGCTGACCATTTTTCTGTTACTGTTGATACCTATCCTGGGACTGGTGATCGGTCGCATTACCCGTTCATTAAAAAAACATTCGCTGGAAGTGGCCAGTAAATATGGTGAAACACTTTCTACCCTTGATGAAACACTGGGCGGACTTCGGGTGATCAAGGCATTTACTATCGAGAATCTTTTAAGATCCCGCTTCAGAAAAAATAATGCAGAATTACTGGATGCTAAAAATCGTATTTCTTATCGCCGCGACCTGGCTTCTCCACTTTCCGAAGTGATGGGGGTAATGTTATTCTCTGCCATTCTTTATTATGGTGGTCGATTGGTTCTGAACAAAGAGATCCCATTGGAAGCATCAGCATTCATTGGCTATCTCGGCATATTTTATAATATCATCAATCCGGCAAAAGCGCTTTCTACTTCTTTCAGCAATATGCGCAAAGGTTCTGCAGCCATTCAGCGTATTGAAGAAATATTACGCACGCCCATTACTGTTGATGATAATCCTAACGGGATAAAACTGGATAGTTTCCAGCAAAGTATAGAATTCAGAAATGTAGGTTTCGCCTATGATGAGGCGGTGATATTAAATGACATCAACCTAAAAGTTGAGAAAGGCAGAACCATTGCCCTTGTTGGATCAAGTGGTGCAGGCAAATCAACACTGGCTGACCTGGTACCGAGATTTCATGATGTAAGCGGTGGAGAGTTACTGATCGATGGAATTAATATCCGCGATTACTCATTGTTCTCTGTGAGAAGTCTGATGAGCATTGTAACGCAGGAACCAATTTTATTCAACGATACCATTGCCAATAATATTCTGCTTGGCAAGCCGGGTGCAACAATGGAGGAGGTTATAGAAGCAGCTAAAGTTGCCAATGCGCACGACTTCATCATCAAAAAAGAAAATGGATACGATACCAATATTGGTGATCGCGGTTCCCGACTTTCGGGAGGAGAAAGACAAAGACTGACGATTGCCCGCGCGCTGTTGAAAAATCCACCGATACTGATCCTTGATGAAGCCACTTCTTCCCTGGATACTGAAAGTGAAAGACTGGTGCAGGATGCCATTAATAAAATGATGCAGCATAGAACCAGTATTGTAATTGCCCATCGTCTGTCAACCATCCGGCACGCCGATGAGATCATTGTTTTGCAAAAAGGACAGATCGTGGAAAGAGGAAACCACGAACAGCTACTTCAGCAAAATGGCTTTTATAAAAAGCTGGTGGATATGCAGGAGGTGCGCTGATGACCGACGGTTTCAAGGATTTTAATTAACTTCCTTACTGAGTATAATCATTTAATTTGATTTGCAGGCGGCTGAACCTGCAAATTGAATTTTTCCGTTCCGGGTACAATTAAAAAATTACTATGGGTCAAAAGAATGAACGCTTTCTTGTTCGGGTGAACAATTTTGAATTTAACCTGGATAGGGAGCAAGTCGAAGCCTTCGACTTAATAAAACGTGCCCCTCAACATTATCATCTGATCTATGATCATCGTTCTGTAAATATAAACCTGGTCGACGCGGATCATAAAAAGATACAGGTAGAACTTGCAGGACAAACATTTCATGTTGAGATCAAAGATGAACTGGATCAGGAATTGGTTCAACTTGGGTATAGTGCTATTTCTTCAAAACAGATCAAGGAGATAAAAGCCCCCATGCCTGGATTGGTTCTGGATATCACAGTAACAGAAGGACAACAAGTAAAGGAAGGTGATAAGATCCTGATCCTTGAAGCGATGAAAATGGAGAATAGCATCATGATCCATACGGATGCTGTAATTAAAAAAATATTGATAAAACCCGGACAGGCTGTAGACAAAGGACAGGTATTGATCGAACTTGAATAAAATAGTAAGATGAAAAAGATCCTGGTAGCTAACAGAGGAGAGATCGCTCTTCGCATCATGCGAACCATCCGTAAAATGGGTATCAAATCCGTCGCGGTATATTCCGAAGCGGATAGAAATTCGCCTCATGTAGTTTTTGCTGATGAAGCGGTTTGCCTGGGCCCCGCTCCATCTAATCAATCCTATCTGAATGGTGAAAAAATCATTGAATATTGTAAACAACTTGGAGTAGATGGCATTCATCCCGGTTATGGATTTCTTAGTGAAAATGCTTCCTTCGCTGAGCAGGTGGAAGCTGCTGGTATTAATTTTATCGGGCCTTCAGCAGATGCGATGAGAGTGATGGGATCAAAACTCGCCGCCAAAGAATGTGTAAAGCATTACAATATTCCCATGGTACCCGGTAATGATAAAGCCATCGAAGATGTAACCAGGGCAAAAAAGATCGCGAAAGAAATTGGATACCCTATTCTGATAAAAGCTTCCGCCGGCGGAGGAGGTAAAGGAATGCGGGTAGTGGAAAAAGAAGCAGATCTGGGCGAACAAATGGAAAGAGCGATCAGTGAAGCCAAATCATCATTTGGTGATGGCTCGGTATTCATTGAAAAATATGTGACCCGTCCGCGCCATATAGAAATACAGGTTTTAGCAGATAAGTTTGGTAATACGGTTCATTTATTTGAAAGAGAATGCAGCATACAACGCCGGCATCAGAAAGTAGTGGAAGAATCTCCATCCGCTATTGTAAGTGAAGAGATGCGAAAAAAAATGGGTGAGGCCGCAGTGCTGGTGGCAAGATCATGTAACTATACCAGTACAGGAACCGTAGAATTTTTGGTAGATGATAAACTGAATTTTTATTTTCTGGAGATGAATACCCGATTGCAGGTAGAACATCCTGTAACGGAAATGATCACGGGGTTGGATCTGGTAGAACAGCAGATCCGTATTGCGCGGGGTGAAAAGCTCGCCTTTACACAGGAAGACCTGAAAATAAACGGACATGCTATTGAGCTTCGAGTGTATGCGGAAGACCCATTGAATAATTTTCTTCCCAGTATTGGTATACTGGAAAAATATGTTCGTCCAGAAGGCGAAGGCGTGCGTGTGGATGATGGATATGAACAGGGAATGTCTATTCCCATTTATTATGACCCAATGATTGCGAAGCTTGCTACGCATGATAAAGACCGGATCTCAGCCATTCAAAAAATGAAACAGGCCATACTGGATTATAAGATCGAAGGTGTTTCTACAACTATGCCATTCGGAACCTTCGTTTTCAATCACGAAGCCTTTCTTTCAGGTCATTTTGATACCCATTTTGTAAAGAATTATTATTCTCCTGAAAAATTACTGGATCAGCAAAAAGAAGACGCGCGTATCGCTGCTATTGCAGCACTTCATTTTTACCTGGAAGATCAAAAACAATTAAATCCTGTAGTAAATAAGACCACCAGTTGGAAACGCAGGCTGGCGCATTAATTAATCACAAACGGAAAAAGATGAAATCCAAAAAAGAAATTCTGAGAGATAAACTTGAAGAGGGCAAGTTGGGTGGTGGCGCGAAAAGGATCGAAGTGCAACATAAAAAAGGTAAACTCACGGCAAGAGAAAGAGTGGAGTTATTGATGGACCCGGGATCATTTGAAGAAGTAGGTGCACTGGTGATTCATCGTACCCGTGATTTTGGTATGGAGGATCAGCAGTTTTATGGAGACGGGGTTGTGACAGGCTATGGAACAATAAATGGTCGTCTTACTTATGTATTCGCCCAGGATTTTACAGTGTTCGGTGGCGCCTTGTCGGAAACGCATGCGGAAAAGATCTGCCGTATTATGGATATGGCCACAAAGACTGGTGCCCCATTAGTTGGATTGAATGATTCAGGAGGCGCGAGAATTCAGGAAGGAGTTCGATCATTGGGAGGATATGCCGATATTTTTTTCCGAAATGTTCAAGCCTCTGGTGTGATACCACAGATCTCTGCGATCATGGGACCCTGCGCAGGTGGTGCAGTTTATTCTCCGGCGATCACAGATTTTACTATCATGGTAGAGAACACCAGTTATATGTTTGTTACCGGACCTAATGTAGTTAAAACAGTTACGAATGAGACCGTAAGTTTTGAAGAATTGGGAGGAGCCTCCACGCATAGCACCCGTTCAGGTGTTACTCATTTTACTGCTGTGAATGATATGGATTGCATTCTGCAGGTAAAGAAATTATTGAGTTATATGCCGCAGAATTGCGAGGATGTTTTACCTAAACTTCCTTACACGCTGCAAGATGAATATCGCGATGCGCTGGAAGATATCGTACCCGACTCAGCGAATCAGCCCTATGATATACGCGAGGTAGTAGAGGGCATTTGTGATGAGGATAGTTTTATGGAAGTGCATAAAAATTACGCGGATAATATTGTGGTAGGCTTTGCCAGGCTGGCTGGAAGAAGTATTGGTATTGTGGCTAATCAACCGATGAGTTTAGCAGGTGTGCTTGACATTGAAAGTTCAAGAAAAGGTGCAAGGTTCACCCGATTCTGCGATTGTTTTAATATCCCTCTGCTGGTATTGGTGGACGTCCCGGGATTTCTTCCGGGTACTGATCAGGAATGGCATGGCATCATTACAAATGGAGCGAAATTATTATATGCATTAAGTGAAGCGACGGTGCCACGTTGTACCGTGATTACAAGGAAAGCATATGGTGGAGCATATGATGTGATGAATTCAAAACATATTGGAGCTGATATGAATTTTGCCTGGCCCGGAGCAGAGATCGCCGTGATGGGAGCAAAAGGTGCGAGTGAGATCATTTTTAAAAATGAAATAGCCGCAGCAGAAGATCCGGCGCAAAAATTATTAGAGAAAGAAAAAGAATACGCTGAGCTTTTCGCTAATCCTTATACGGCTGCAGAAAGAGGATTTATTGATGAAGTGATTGAGCCAAGGGAGACCCGGCGCAAACTAATCAAGGCCTTTGCCATGCTGGAAAATAAAGTGGCTAAAAGGCCAAGAAGAAAGCACGGCAATATTCCGCTTTGATCAATTCTTCAGCAGTTCGCGACTGATCACCAGTTTTTGAATTTCACTGGTGCCCTCTCCAATGGTGCAAAGTTTCGCGTCACGATAAAATTTTTCAACAGGGAAATCTTTTGTGTATCCATAACCACCGAAGACCTGCACCGCGTCGTTGGCAACGCGTACACAAACTTCAGAAGCATAGTATTTTGCCATGGCCGAAATTTTAGTTACCGGCTCTCCCCTGCCTTTCAGGTCACAGGCCTGCAGAATAAGTAATTCAGCGGCGGCGATCTCAGTGGCCATATCGGCCAGCTTGAAAGATATTCCCTGAAAATTAGAGATAGGCTGATCGAACTGATATCTTTCCTTGGAATATTTTTTAGCTGCTTCATAAGCACCTTTGGCAATGCCTAGTGCAAGAGTGGCAATTGATATTCTTCCCCCATCGAGGATCTTCATTGCCTGCTTAAATCCATCTCCCACTTTTCCTAACCGATTAGCATCCGGAAGACGACAATTATCAAAGATCATTTCCGCCGTTTCACTGGCACGCATGCCCAGTTTATTTTCTTTTTTACCCGCGGAAAAACCAGGGGTTCCTTTTAAAACAATAAAGGCTGTTGAATTATCTTTTGCACGCGGCTCACCGGTACGACAGATCACTACAGCAATATCACCTGATTTACCATGCGTGATCCAGTTCTTAGTGCCACTAAGAATCCAATCATTACCATCACGAACTGCGGTGCAAGCCATATTGCCTGCGTCACTACCCGTGTTAGCTTCAGTAAGTCCCCAGGCACCGATCCATTCTCCGGTCGCGAGTTTCGGCAGCCATTCTTGTTTTTGTTCTTCTGTACCAAATGCTAAAAGATGCCCTGTACATAAAGAATTATGCGCGGCCACGCTTAGTCCAATGGATCCACAAACTTTAGAGATCTCCTCGATCACAACTTTGTATTCATAATAAGAGAGGCCGGCTCCGCCATATTTTTCAGGAACTAAAACACCCATTAGTCCGAGTTTTCCCATTTGATGAAAAAGTTCAACCGGAAATTCCTGTGTTTCGTCCCATTCCATTACTCTTGGACGAATATATTGGTTAGCAAAATCGCGAGCCGTCTGTGCAACTTGTTCTGTGAGTTCGGAAGTCTGAAAATTCATGTAATTATAATTTTAAATAACTGTGCCACCGTCACCGGTGGCACAGTTAAATTCGGCCAGGCAAGCAAACGTCTGGGTCCGATGCAAATTAAGGAATTATAAAACATTACTAACAGTTGTTAGCATAAATAATTTTTCCATTTCCTTCCTCACCCGAATTAACTTTAGGCATGCTTTGTCCTCCGCTCACAATTACAATCCTTGGAAGCGGCACCAGTTCGGGGGTGCCCATGATCGGTTGTGATTGTGAGGTCTGCAAATCTGAGGATCCACATGATGACAGGCTTCGTTCCAGTATTCTCGTTCAATCTGCCAGCACCAGTATTGTAGTGGATACAGGACCTGATTTCAGAACTCAGATGCTGAGGGGAAAAATCAGAAAACTTGATGCAGTGATCCTTACTCATCCGCATAAAGATCACCTGGCCGGACTGGATGATATCCGTGCTTTTAATTTTTTTAATAAAAGGTCAATTGATATTTACGCCGATTCGATGACGGAGGAAGCAGTGCGACGTGATTTTCATTACGCTTTCTCCGACACCAAATATCCCGGCATTCCTCAACTGGAAATGCATACTATCAACCAGGAACCATTTACTGTAGGGGATATTCCTGTTATTCCGGTACTAGTATGGCATATGAAAATGCCTGTAATGGGTTTTCGCTTTGGAAAATTTACCTATATCACTGATGCAAACCGAATAGAACCGGAACAGATGGATAAGATCCGAGGTTCAGAAGTTATGGTATTGAATGCACTGCGCAAAGAAAAACATATTTCTCATTTTAATCTGGCAGAAGCTATTGAAACTGTCAATGAATTAAAAGTGCCGGCAGTTTATTTTACTCATCTCTCTCATCAAATGGGAAAACATGAAGATGTAGAAGCAGAGTTGCCTGATGGCATGCACCTGGCGTATGATGGATTGAAGATCTTTATAAAATGATCATTTAACCACTGCTAAAGTGAGAATCTCTTCGTATAATTTTCTGATATCATCACGCAGAAGCAGCGGATTGATCTCTAGTTGAGGGATAAGTTCTACCAGGGTGTTGATTCGGCCTTCTGTTGGCAGGAATTTATTCAATACCACTACTTTTTTTAGTTCCAGTATACAGTAGCCGCTCTGGAAAGTACCCCGCTCATAGCGTAATACATAACCGCATTCTTTAGGTATGTCTTCCAGTTTATCTAGTGTGGATTGATTGTATCTCATTCTTCTGCAAATTTATAGACGTATTGTTTTTCCATCTAACCTCCCGGCGTTTTATTATCCACAACCCATTCACCACTTACTACTCACCACTCACTCACTTACTTTCCATCTTAATCACCGGCACGATCATCTCTTCAAGGCTGATCCCTCCATGCTGAAAAGTATTGCGGTAATAATTCACGTAGTAATTATAGTTATTGGGATAGCAAAGAAATCCATCTTCCCTGGCGAATATATAGGAAGAGTTCACACTGGGTACCGGCAATCCGGCAATACGCGGATCACGGAAGGCCAGCACTTCCCTTGGTTCATAATTCAGGTTTCGTCCATGCTTATATCGAAGATTGGTAGTGGTCTGTTTATCGCCAACCACCTTACAAGGCGTTTTCACGCGTATGGTACCATGATCTGTTCCAAGTACCAGCTTAATATGTTTATCCGCAACCTTTTTTAATGCCTGATGCAATGGAGAATGTTCAAACCAGGAAGTAGTGATACTCCGATAGCTGATCTCATCACCTGCGAGTTCCTTCAATACTTCCATCTCTGTGCGGGCATGACTAAGCATATCCACGAAATTATATACGATCACATTCAAATCATTGTTCAGAAGATTATGGATATTATTCACCAGGTCCAGTCCAGCCTGGTTATTCACCACTTTGGTATAAGAAACTTTCAGATCATTCTTTCCAAGTCTTCTTAACTGACCGCGTAGAAATTCTTCTTCATTCAGATTTTTTCCTCCTTCTTCATCATCATTTTTCCATTGCGTCGGGTATTGCTTTTCTATATCAATTGGCAGAAGTCCGGAGAAGATCGCATTTCTCGCGTAATGCGTAGCAGTAGGAAGTATACTGTAAAAAGTTTCTTCTTCCAGTATGCGAAAACTTTCCGCAAATATGGGTTGTATGGATTTCCATTGATCGAAGCGAAGATTATCGATCAATACAAAGAAAAGAGGAGTTCCTTTTTCCAAGTGAGGAAGCACTTTAAATTGAAGCAGGTTATGACTCATTACCGGCGCTGACGCAGATTTTGGGTTTACCCAATTGATATAATTCTTAGAAACAAATTTGAAGAACTCAGTATTGGCCTCTCCTTTCTGACTTTGCAAAACTTCCTGCATTTCCGGACTATTACTTTTCTCCATTTCCAGTTCCCAGTACACTAACTTTTTATAAATATCCATCCACTCGTTAAAGTCTGGATTGCTGTTAAGCGCCATGAAGAGATTTCGGAACTGTTGCTGATAGGCCGTTGTGGTTTTTTCTGCCACCAGTCTCTTATTGTCGATGATCTTTTTTAAGCTAAGCCAAACCTGGTTAGGGTTAACCGGCTTGATAAGATAATCGCTGATCTGCGAACCAATGGCTTCATCCATCAGGTTCTCTGTTTCATTCTTTGTGATCAAAACGATCGGAAGGGCCTGCTTCACTTCCTTGATCTTGGCAATGGTTTCCAGTCCGGAGATACCCGGCATACTTTCATCAATCAGTACCACATCTACTTGATTTTCCTTTACATAATCAATAGCATCAAAACCATTGGTGAAAGTTTGCACCTCATAGCCCTTATTTTCGAGGAATAATTTTTGTGATTGCAGACTTTCTATTTCATCGTCTACCCAAATGATTTTTGCAAGCGCCATCAAACTAATTTTAATGTTTTTGACCAGTATCTCAAAAATAGACTATTAAATCCTCCATTCGTAGTTTTGTCCTTTCCACCGCAAAAGGTCGGGGGTCTTTAACAAAACGTCAACAATGGAAGCAGCCCGTAAGATCATCAATGACCCGGTTTATGGATTTATAACGATCGATGATCCACTTATATTTCAATTGATCTCGCATCCCTGGTATCAGCGACTCAGGAATATCAGCCAGATGGCCTTTGCTAATTTCGTTTATCCGGGTGCTGTTCATTCCCGATTACATCATTCGCTGGGCGCTTATCACCTGATGGGTTTTGCTCTTACCGAACTTAAAAGAAAAGGAATTGATATCAGTAAGGAGGAAGAATTGGGAGCCCGTGTTGCGATCCTGCTACACGATATTGGTCATGGACCTTTTTCGCATGCACTTGAAAATGAACTGACAGGCAATGTGAGTCATGAGACCATCTCATTGATGCTGATGAAAAAATTAAATGAAGAATTGAATGGTCAGTTAAGCACCGCCATCAGCATATTTACGAATAGTTATCCCAAACCATTTTTGCATCAGCTGGTATCAGGGCAACTGGATGTAGATCGTATGGATTACCTGAACCGTGATAGTTTTTTCACTGGTGTTGCGGAAGGAGTGATCGGATATGACCGTATCATTAATATGCTGATCGTAAAAGACGGGCACCTGTTGGTAGAAGAGAAAGCTATTTATTCTATTGAGAAATTCCTGGTATCGAGAAGGCTGATGTACTGGCAGGTTTATTTGCATAAAACAGTGCTGGGAGCAGAAATGATGCTGGTGAATATTATTCGCAGAGCCAGGCAATTGATTCGTGAAGGCGTTAAACTGGAAGCGGCCACAGAAGAAGTGGATCATTTTCTTCGTGACAATTCTAATATAGAAAAGCATCTGGATAAATTCTGCCTGATGGATGATCATGATATTATGGCTTCTATAAAAAGATGGATACATCATGAAGACAGAGTATTGGTATTATTATCAAAAGCCTTGTTTGAAAGAGATCTGTATAAAGTAAAATTGGCCTCTGAACCATTTTCTACTGCAATGGTGGAGGAAAAGAAAAAAAATGCCATTGAAAAATATGGACTGGATGAAAAAGAACTGCCTTATTTCGTATTCACAGGTAAAGCCAGCAATACAACTTATGATCCCGGAGATGAAAGAATACGCATTCTTTTTAAAGATGGAAGCATCAGAGATATATCGGAAGTAGACAACGCACTAATACAACATAACCTCAGTGGCGCTGTGCAAAAACACTATATTTGTTTCACCAGGTAATGGAATAGAATGATTCTTTTCCCTGGCAATAAAAGCAGCAAAAGAAATGCAATTTTCAGCCTCCCAGATAGCTCTGCTCGTTAATGGAAAAATTGAAGGAGACCCGAATGTTACGGTTTCTTCATTTGGTAAAATCGAAGAAGCTAAACCAGGTCAGCTGTCTTTTCTTGCGAATCCTAAGTATGAAGAATTTCTTTACCAGACCGCGGCCTCGGTGGTCATCATCAATGATAATCTTGAACTCAAACATCCTGTTGAATCAACACTGATCCGTGTACCGGATGCATACTCTGCTTTTGCAGCGCTGCTTACTAAATACCAGGAAATGCAGCAGCAGCAATTAACTGGCAGACAGGATCCTTCTTATGTTGCTTCTACTGCCAGTATCGGAGAGCAGGTTTATATAGGTGCCTTTGTATATATCGGCGAAAATGTGACCATTGGCGATCATACTAAATTATATCCCGGTGTATATATTGGCGATAATGCTAAGATTGGAGCTAATACCGTTTTACATCCCGGTGTGAAGATCTATCATCATTGTGAAGTGGGTAGTCAGGTGATCATACATGGTGGCACCATTATCGGTGCTGATGGTTTTGGTTTTGCGCCACAGAAGGATGGAAGTTATCAGAAAGTTCCTCAGATAGGAAATGTGGTGATTGAGGATAGAGTAGAAATCGGGGCCAACACTTGTATAGACAGAGCCACCATAGGATCCACATTGATAAAAGAAGGCGCCAAACTGGATAACCTGATACAGATCGCGCATAATGTGGAGGTAGGAAACTTTACTGTGATCGCTGCACAGACCGGTATCAGCGGTTCAACCAAAATGGGAAAACATGTTATGATTGGTGGACAGGCCGGGCTTGCAGGACATTTGTTCCTGGGTGATGGTGCAAGGGTCAATGCACAATCCGGATTGGGCAAATCGCTGAAACCAGGGCAATCCGTGACTGGTTCCCCGGCATACGATTATGGTCAGGCCATACGTGCACAATCTACGGCGAGAAATTTACCTGAAATAGAAAAGAGACTAAGAGAACTGGAAGAATTGGTAAAAAAACTTACAGCAAATTCCTAGAGACGCCTCAAAGCCTCTAGTTCCCTAATTCAATTATATTTGCGGCTATGATAGCCTCAAACGATAACAAAACATATCCTGGGGGAACTATGCCAACAAACTTCAACCCTGATAAGCAACATACGCTGAAAACGGCAGTAAGCATTTCGGGCACCGGACTGCATACTGGCATTATGGCCGACCTTACTTTGAAGCCAGCCGCTCCTGGATTCGGTTATCAGTTTCAGCGCATTGATCTTCCTACCCGTCCCATTATTAAGGCCGATTGTGATTTGGTTACAGACGTAAGTCGTGGTACCACTCTTGAATCTAATGGAGCGAAAGTGAGTACAGTAGAACATGTGCTGGCTGCATTGGTTGGAATGGGTATTGACAATTGCCTTATTGAGATCAACGGACCTGAAATGCCCATAATGGATGGCAGCTCACAGCCATTTGTGGAACTGATCGAAGATTCGGGAATAGAAGAACAGGATGCTGCCAAGATCTGGTATTCTATAGATGAAAATATTTATTATTACGATGAAGGAAAACGAGTGGAAATGGTGGCTATGCCTTCGATGGAATACCAGGTGACCACTCTGATCGATTTTAATTCTCCGGTATTAGGAACACAGCATGCAGGCCTTAAACATATAAAAGATTTCAAAACGGAGATCTCCCCATGTCGCACTTTTTGTTTTCTGCACGAACTGGAAGCACTGCTTGATCATAATCTGATCAAAGGTGGTGACGTAAACAATGCCATCGTGATCGTTGACAAACCTGTTGGCGAAGAAGAAATGGGAAGGCTGCAGAAAATTTTTAAGAAGGAAAAAATAGAAGTAAAAAGTGAGGGTTATCTGAATAACCTGGAACTGCGTTTTCCCAATGAACCAGCACGTCACAAACTGCTGGATGTGATCGGTGACCTTGCGCTGATCGGTTATCCTATCAAAGGCAGGATCATTGCCAATCGTCCGGGTCATAGTACCAATGTGGCCTTTGCGCGAATGATCAAACAATATATCAAGAAGAATAAGCATACAAGAGGGGTGCCTGTTTATAATCCTAACCTGCCTCCTATTTATGATCAGCAGTTCATTGAAAAAACACTGCCGCACCGTTATCCATTCGCTTTAGTAGATAAGATCATTGAATTGAGCGACACTCATATTGTAGGCGTGAAAAACATCACTTTCAATGAATGGTTCTTCCAGGGTCATTTTCCTGGAAACCCCGTGATGCCAGGAGTATTGCAGATCGAAGCCCTGGCGCAATGCGGAGGAATTCTGGCTATTAATCTCAGTGGACAGGGACAATACGATACTTATTTTCTGAAGATCGACAATTGTAAGTTCAAGAATATGGTAAAACCCGGCGATACACTTATCTTGAAGATGGAACTTTCTGCTCCGATTCGACGTGGAATCTGTGAAATGAAGGGAACCGCCTATGTAGGAAGTAAGGTTTGCGCGGAAGCTGACCTGGTGGCCCAGATCGTAAAAAGATAGCACTATTTTAACTGTATAATTTCTTCCAAAATAGGCCCTAAAAAAGGGCTTTTTTTGGCAGTATACCCACCCTATTTCCGTAAATTTGTGAGTTAGATTTTTCCCTTAAAAATTGGAGTGATCTCATCCTATTTATGAGTATAGAAACAACAGAAAAAATACCAGTTTCACAAGGCTCCTATGGAGCAGATAGTATACAGGTTTTAGAAGGTCTTGAAGCGGTTCGTAAGCGACCGGCAATGTACATCGGAGATATTTCCGTAAAAGGTTTACATCATCTGGTTTATGAAGTTGTAGATAATTCCATTGATGAAGCACTGGCTGGTTATTGCAAAAATATCCAGGTGATCATTCATGAAGACAATTCAGTTTCAGTTGAAGATGATGGCCGTGGTATTCCTACCGGCTTGCATGCGAAAGAAAAAAAATCGGCATTGGAAGTAGTTATGACTGTATTGCACGCAGGTGGTAAATTTGATAAGGGTTCTTATAAAGTTTCAGGTGGTCTGCATGGCGTGGGTGTAAGTTGCGTAAATGCCCTTTCTACCAAACTGCATGTTACGGTAAACCGCGAAGGGAAAACATTTGAACAGGAATACCACATTGGCGTTCCTCAATATCCTGTTCGGGAGACCGGTACCAGTGATAAGACTGGAACAACAGTACGATTCTGGCCCGATACTACCATATTTACCGAGAGAGTTTATAATCGCGATATTCTGGAAGGCAGACTTCGCGAACTTTCTTACCTCAATCGTAAGATCCGTATCACCATCACAGATCTTCGTGAGATGGATGACCTGGGTCAACCGATCTTCAAAGAATTTTATAGTGAAGGCGGAATTGTTGAGTTTGTTGAAATGCTGGACAACAGCGCAGGCCGGACGCCATTGATACCAAAAATACTTTTTGTAGAAGGCCTGGACACGGATACCAATGTGGTAGTGGAAGTGGCCATGAATTATAACGATAGTTACAGCGAACATATTTATTCGTATGTCAATAACATAAATACCATAGAAGGTGGTACACACGTGGCTGGATTTCGTCGTGCGCTGACCAGAGTATTTAAATCTTATGGCGATCGCAATGGATATTTTGAAAAAGCCAAAGTAGAGATCGAAGGCGATGATTTCCGGGAAGGATTGAGCGCCATTATTTCGGTTAAGGTGCCGGAGCCACAATTTGAAGGACAGACCAAAACCAAATTGGGGAACAGTGAAGTGGCAGGCGTAGTAGATAGCACTGTATCCAAAGTATTGAATGCTTATCTGGAAGAAAATCCAAAAGACGCTAAGAACATCATCAATAAAGTGATCCTCTCTGCACAAGCCCGCGCAGCAGCAAGAAAAGCAAGAGAACTGGTTCAGCGTAAATCTGTATTGACTGGTGGAGGACTTCCCGGCAAGCTGGCAGATTGTTCTGATCGTGATCCGGAACGCTGTGAATTATTCCTGGTTGAGGGAGATTCAGCAGGTGGTACGGCCAAACAAGGTCGCGACCGTAGTTTTCAGGCTATACTTCCTCTTCGGGGAAAAATCCTGAACGTTGAAAAGGCCATGGAGCATAAGATCTACGACAATGAGGAGATCCGAAATATGTTCACTGCACTCGGTGTCAGGATCGGAACAGCGGAAGATCCAAAAGCACTTGATATAAGCAGGCTTCGTTATCATAAGCTGATCATCATGACCGATGCCGATGTGGACGGATCGCATATTGCCACGCTTATTTTGACTTTTATTTACAGGTACATGAAGGCAATGGTAGAGCAGGGTTATGTGTATATCGCCCAACCGCCGCTTTATCTCGTTAAAAAAGGTAAGGAACAATCTTATGCATGGAACGAGGATCAGCGTAAGCTCTGGATCGAAAAACTGGGCGGTGGAAAGGATGATTCAGTGAATGTGCAACGCTATAAAGGTCTTGGAGAAATGAATGCAGGACAATTATGGGATACAACCATGAATCCATCTACGCGTACACTGAAGGTGGTGACCATTGAAAGCGCTGCTGAAGCAGATAGGGTGTTTAGTATGCTGATGGGCGATGAAGTAGCCCCCAGAAGGGAGTTCATCGAGTCTCATGCTAAATATGCTAAGCTGGACATCTAATATGTAATACTATAATAATCAATAGCTTAATCCCGCAACTGCGGGATTAATTTTTGCCCTTCACAAAATTCTAACATAAAAAACGGCTGGAAAGCGTAATTTCAGGCATTACTAACTAAACTAAAGACAATGTCAGACGTACAGATCACCGCTTACAATGTAAAGACTAAAGAAAAAGGGGTAGTGATGCATGATGCAGTCATCACTAAAACTGCCAAAGGTGCTTATATGGCCCAGGGCAATGATGGCAAGGGTAATAAGCTCACCACGCTGATGAATGAAGCGAAGGCGTTGGCCGCAATTCAGGCTGGTATAGCAAAACAAGGCTGGTAAACCGGAACACCAATCAAAAGAAATAGAACCCATCCTGACCTATGGCCAGGGTGGGTTTTTTATGTTTACTGCCGGAGCAAACGGAAGTATCTTTTTTCATCATCCTTCGTTACTTCTATTGTATAAAGTCCGGCAGGTATTCCCTGAAGATCGATCGGTATTTTCTGAAGAAAGCCAGAACCCGTTTTTGAAAACTGTTTTATTATTTTTCCAGTCTGATCGATCAGTCTGATTTGAAGAATAGTGCCATCTGCAACCTGAAGAGTTAAATAAGAAATGCCTTCAGCCGGATTTGGATAAAGCTGCCATGGCAGATCATTATTAAATACGATGGGCCTGACAGATGAATATCGAAACTGTCCATCAATATCTAGCATCTTCAGCCTGTAATAATAAACTCCGGTCTTACCTGCTTCAGCATCCGTGAAATTGTATTCTCTTTCAATACCTGTTCCTCCGTTGCTATTTATCCTGGCCAGTGTAACAAATCTGTTTTGTTGATAATTGGTATTTCCCCTCGCTACCTCCAGTTCAAAATGACTGAGATTGAATTCATCAGTAGTTCTCCAGTTCAATAATACATCTGAATAATTTGATTGTTTTTTTGCGGTGAAACTTAAAAGTGTCAATGGCAATGGCTGACTTCCACTAAGTCCGCCATTGCTGAGCCAGAATTCAGAGAAATCTTTCACTTTGAATTCAGCATAATAACCTACATCATAAGGCACCAACCGAACTTTTGATTTTACAATGAAACTATATACGCCGCCTGTGTTATCGGCAAGTGTACCATTTTCATTTACGATGGCAGGGTCATTGTATTTTGTTACCCCCAGGTCATATGCAGTAGTTGGTTTAGAACAAGCACAACCGGTAGCGGCTATCAGTGCTTCCGATTCCGCATCACTAAAATAATAGCGAACCGTGGCTGAATCCGAAAGTGATCTTGTGGCCGGCTTGATAGTGATATTTCTTTTTAAATAAAACTGATTACTGCTTACACGGGCAGCTCCGGTATAGATATAGGATTGTACATCAGTAGAGCCCATATTAGCCGCATTTGGATTTACGGCGGCAATGATCTTACCGGAAACAGGTTCTATGAAATTCACCCAATTACTTCCAGTAACATTGGGCTGGTTGATTATGGGACTATTACCTGTGGTTACATAAATCGGTTGAGCATCACTGTAAATATGAAAATCATCAAAGGCAATTCCATCTCTGTTCACACTGGGATCTGAACTTAATACAAATCGAAAACGTAAACTGGTAAGTAAGGCTTGAGATATCGGGATCACAGATAATGGAATAGTAGCCACATGCCAGCGCTGATAACTTTGCACACTCCATACATTGTTTCCACTGTATGCGCGATTATACCAGTTAGTGCCTTGTCCGGTTGCGCCTAGTCTTGCCCAACTGATTCCATCAATAGAATATTCAAGATAGGCGCCGTCGCAGAATCCGCCGCCACAATCTTCCAGATCGAGGGCGACACTGAAACTTAATGCAGGGCTGGTAACTGTTGAAATATCAAAGCAGGGAGAATAGAGATAAGATGTCTCTCCATCTCCGTATGTTCCTACCAGACGGGTCTTCCAGGCTTTAGTTCCACTGGCTGCACGGTTGATCTTGTACGATCCGGGAGTCCCATATTCCCAGGAGCTGCCTGTACCCAGAGTGAACCAATTTCCATCACTTAACTCAAAATCCTGCAAATAAGGATTGCTATTGGTAACGGAATTCAGCGGTAGATTTTTTATGGTAATACGAGCGGTATCGTTCAGTGCATAGGTATCGGTTCCATAATTAACAACTGCTTCCAACACATAATCACCGGGTATTGAAAGATTCGCTACCTGGGCAAAACTGTATTGAAGAGAATTATTGGCAGCGAGCCCGGATGCATTCTCTGTTACCCAGGTTCCTCCATTGATGCGATATTTAACAGGAATAGGCCCAGCCAATGTCTGACTGCTGGTATTCCGAATGGTGATCTTAACCGGCACGTTGGTATTTAATCCGCAACTATAGGTATAAGGTGTATCTATGCTTACCATTTTAATATCATCCACAACGCGGTAGATTCGGATATCATCAAATGTATATCCTCCACCGGAAAAATTTGTGGCCTGGAAACGTCCTTCCTGTCCCCAGCGAATCTGTGTGCTGGTACTGAAGTTTTGTGAGTGAGCCAGCAGGCTATCAGATAATTCTATTCCTCCCGAAAATTTAAAGGAGCCCGGGGGATTCTGGTTGCCATAAAGATCATAAATAAGAACCCATGGCTTGGTATCATCGCCCCGCATCCATACTTTGTTTCCCGGATAGTTCAATTGGTAATGATTACGGTATTGAAAATCCAGGCGAATATCATCTGTATTAGCATTGAATGCAGAGAGATTAAAAGTACCCTTCAGTGAATCAGCAGTAACAGGTACAAATGAAGGTGAGACATCAAGAGTCATGGCACGAAGCCCGGAATAAGCAAGGCCCGTATTAATAAAACTTCGGATTCTGCCATAAACAGCATTTGAGGAAAAATCAAAACGATCGATTCGCGTCAATCCTGTTTTTCGATTGGTAAAGGTTTGTATAGAGGCCATTTCAAAATCTTCTTTATAAACTGAAGGATAATCAATGCCTGTAATCGGCAGATTACTTAATTGTCTTATTATAATTACTAAACTATCATTTACAGGATTTGGATCGCCTGCCTGATTTACAAATAGTTTAAATACATTATTGCCCACTGCTGAAAGATCAATGGGCGAAGAAAACGTATGCACATAGGTTCCGTTGGCCACAATACCTTGTGTGATGGTTTCAATGACCGGTGAAACCCCATTAAGAATATATCCAACTTGAATAGATCCAGGGGTTATGGCATTATCCAGATTTTTTATGCGGACACTGAGTGACTGACTTGCAGTGAAGGCGGTTGAGGTATTAATTCTTCCTTCAGTAACAGGGGAAATCAGCGAGTCAAGTAATAAATCATTATCATAAATTGAATTAGTACAAGATCCCGTATTCGGTTGTCTTGATACTGCAAATGCTCTTCTGCCGGGTGCACCTCCAGGACCTATTAATGGTCGTACAGATACCCAGTAAACAGAATCCCTGGAAAGACCGCCAATAGTATAGTTGAAAGTGTTATCGTTCAGGGTGGCAACAGAACTCATCTCTGTTCCAATTAGCATCATTACCTCATATCCGGTGGCACCGGGGACTCTATTCCAGTTGATAGAAAAATAACCCGGACATTGATCAGCTGACAGTGATACAAGAATAGTATCATTAATGACGAATGGTCCGCTGGTATAACTCAATGAAGTGCCATTTTTACTGATACGCATTCTTGCCTGGTCTGTACTGATACCTTGTGGTACTACCCAAAATTGATTAGGGCTGGTGAGATAATATTGTCTTTTATTTGCTGGAATATTGACATTGACATCAACATAGTTTGTACCATCGGCTGCAAATTCAAGTTTAAATGTATTGGCCGGTTCATTATAACAATCCCATTGCACAACCACTGTATCTCCCTGTACATAGCCATCCGATTGAAGCGGACTCATCAGCCTGATCTCATTTGGAACAAGGTCATAAACAACCACATATTTTTGTGCGCCACCTTGTGTAATATTATTCGCTTTGATCTTAACATTATAAGTAGCACCCACTGTTGGATTTGAGATAAGTACCTGTTCAAGATTATTAATATGATCAAAGCCAGTCGTGGCAGGATTTGCAAAACCCGTGATCGTAGTATCAAGAATAAATGGAAGTACCGCAGGACCTGTAGGTGGTTCAATTCGCAGATCAAGATCATTTACTAAAGTCTGATAGGAAACAGCCGCAGCAGCCGGATCGTTCCAGCATAACATAACTTTTAGTGCAGCAGTCCCTGCCGGAATAGTGATAGGTATAGTCTGATCGGCCCCTCCGGTATTGATGGTATTGACCATATAATGATCATTCTCCAGCATTTCTTCTGCTCTCCAGAAATTTGCCTGCCCAAATCCATAGATATAATCAGGACCCGGATTTCCATAGTCATCTCCGCTATTCACCACCAGGGCTTTAATCAATACATTATCAGGATCAGCACCGGAATGCATGTTCCGGTATTTTTCATATAGCAGGGCCGCGCCTCCTGCTATTGCAGGACAAGCCATACTGGTACCTGTATTATCAGCGTAATAATTCCAAACAAAAGGGAACATCGTAGAAGTTACTGACGTTCCTATAGCACAGATCTCAGGTTTTATTCTTCCATCACGAGCTGGCCCACGGCTGGAAGCAACAAAAATATCACCTGTAGCAGTGGTGTTCCCTACCGTTAATACGTTCTTGGCCACCTGGTAATCACTTAGTACTGTTCTATATCCCGGAGCAATCGGAGGACAGGAAACTTGCCCGCTGTTTCCAGCAGCGAACACATGTTCCAAATGAGGATAGTTTATGGTCATTTGATCCATAGTTCTGGAGAGCATAGTATAGGTGCCAAACAAATTGCAATCATTTCCTACAGTACCATAAGAGTTGTTTGTGATTACCAAATTATAATCATTCACATAAGTAGGAACCCAGGTAAGAATTTCTTCCATCTGTTGAATGAGAATAGTCGCGGCAGGTGCCGCACCCTTTCTTACTTCATTTATAAGGCCGGCTCCTCCAACGATACCTGCCACATGAGAACCATGATAATTCCACCCTTGCCAGCTTCGGCTTATTATTCTGCCTGTAAAATCAGGGTGTGGTGAAGGATCTGAATCATCACCTATTCCAACCACAACTCCAAGTCCTTTCAATCCTTTTCCACCCTGTGATACCGGAAGATTCACCGCCGAGGTTTTGATCGCATCCCTATTCGTCTGCGTCCAGCCGGTTTTTAAAATGGAGATGGTGCGAGGGGCTTTCTCAACAAATTCAACACAAGAAAGCGATGCCAGTTCTTCTAATCTGCTTAGTGGAATATAAAGAGATAAAATCCGGTATTCTTTTTTTGATTCATCAGTGATGGTGAAATTTTTTTCTGTTAGTATCCTCTTTACTTCTGCAAAAGAATAACTCCCGGGGAAGCTGATCCAAACATCAGCGGTTCCTGATAACAAACCTTGCAATTGTGGTTGTATTTTCTGCGAAGCAGTAAGTTCTATCAAGGCCCGCGCATGATAACGATTCAACAGAACTGCATCAGGTCGACCAACGATCGTAACAGTATAGGCATTGTTTGGAACATATTCCAGTAATTCAATTCCATTTTCCTTCAATGAAATTTTTTCTGATTCTGTTGGTAATTGATCGAATTGAAGAATAGCGAAGCTTTTTCCTTCCAGACCTGAGGTTTTATTATACTGTGAATCCAGTTTATCTTTTGAAATATTTGGTACGGGTTCAATCGTTCCGGTACGCAGCAATAATTTTTGAGAGATGGGGGCCTGAGCCAGGGATATCAATGGCAATAAAAGGATAGCCGCTATAAGAGGAATTGGAATTGGATTCGGTTTCATGGTTTGAATAGATAATAAAAATAACATAAATAAGCCAGTATCCAAAGGGGAAGGAGCCTTTTCGCTGCTAATGTAATCCGGGTCAGTATTCTTTTAAGCTAAGTCGGAAATCAGTATTTTTATCCTTCATGTCTTTCAAAATCTCTTTAGCCCGCATATTGTTATCATTTATCGTTGTGTTTCAGGGCATGACAGCCTGGTCACAATACAATTCGGCAGGCGGTGAGATCAGTTATTAATTCCTTTATAAGTCAGGCACCGAGTTTGTAAAAAATCATTATCGCATTACACTCAAATTGTATAAGGAGTGTTTGCAAACCGGCGAACTTCCGGGCAGGGTAGATTTTCGGATAGCCCTCGCCAATCCCGCTAATGTTCAGCCGCCTTATGAAAAAGGTAATTCTCTTGCTTCCTGTTCCATGACCAATTTTTATATTACCAGGCAGAGTCAGAATCTTTGCATGGATAATTTTCCTGATGCCTGTTATCAGGTAGGCGTTTATACACTTGATGATGTAGCACTTGACCTCAACTGGGGTGATTGGTTGGTATATGTACAGGATGATCGGTGTAAATTTTGTTAACCAGCCTTCATCTCCTGTTTTTAAAAAAGAATATCCGCTGATACTTTGTGCTGGTCAGCCCTTCCGGTCTGATTTTTCCGATTCAGACCCGGATGGTGATTCACTGGCTTATCAGTTCGCTAATTCTTTGCAGAGAACTATTTATACCTTTCCCCGTTATCCTTCCTCTGCAAATGATCCGCCCTTTCTCAGCCTTTCTTATATTGCCGGTTTCGACGGTGGACATCCTTTCGGTGCTAACGTTTCCATAGATCCTTTCACGGGTATTATCAGCGGCACCATTAGATAATGCTCATATAACAGATCCGGTTATATCACATGTGTTAACTACTTCTGTTTATAAGGTTGTAGTAACGGATACATTGGGTTGTCCCAAAGAAGTTAAAGCAACTACCAGGGTATCTGCTTACAAGGCACTTTACGCATTTGCAGAAAAAGATACCATGCTGGTAATGGGCGAACAGGTGCAACTGAATGGCTCCGGTGGAATTTATTATCACTGGTCCCCTTCCACGTATCTGAGTGATCCTAATATTGCCAATCCTGTTGCCCGCCCTTATGTGAATATGCGCTATGTGCTTACTATTTCAAATGATAATAATTATCAGGACTCAGCTATTGTAAAGATCCGCGCATTTGCCGATGCGGATATTTATGTTCCTACCGCATTTTCTCCGAATAATGATGGATTAAATGACCTGTTCCGCATTTACCCGGTAGGTTTTATTTTAAAAGAATAGAAAATTGAATGGACAGCCGTTGGCAGCCGGAACCTTTGTGTGGATGATCTTTGGGACCAATAAAAAAACTGGTTCGACCGTAATGAAAAAAGGACAGGTTACGCTGATAAAATAGGACGCGATACTTCTTCTCCCATATTTTTCAGAAAGAACAATAGTTCCGCCATCGATTTAATATCATTCACCACCAGCAGGAACAGTCGGCCTGTTTGTTTAAGCTTCGCTTTATTAGTACCGGTTTGCAGATACTCAAGTATATATTTGAATTTATCAGATTCAAAATAAGGCGAGTCTGGACGATTTATAAAGAAACAGCGAAGCATATTATCCTTAAGACTCATTTTTTCAAAACCAAGCTCCACCGCCCATTTGCGACAGCGAACGGTGAGGAAAAGATCTTCCACCTGTGGAGGTAAGTTTCCAAAGCGATCGATCATTTCCTGTTTCATCATCACCAGTTCATCTTCGGTCTCACAATTATCCAATCGCTGATAAAGTGATAACCTTTCCGTGATGCTTTCTACATAATCATCCGGAATCAAAATCTCGAGATCCGTATCGATAGTGCAATCTTCTACGAAATCATCCTGTTTGGAGATCTCATCTTTGAAAAGATCCTTGAACTCTGTTCGCTTCAATTCACGAATAGCCTCATCAAGTATTTTCTGATACATTTCAAATCCGATCTCGGCCATAAAACCGCTTTGCTCGCCTCCCAGCATATTACCCGCACCACGAATATCCAGATCGCGCATAGCAATTTGAAATCCACTGCCCAGTTCGCTATGTTGTTCCAGCGTTTGTAATCTTTTTCTTGAATCATCAGGAAGCGAACTCATTGGCGGCGCAAGCAAATAACAAAAAGCTTTTTTATTTGAACGGCCCACCCTTCCTCTTAATTGATGAAGATCACTGAGACCGAACTGATGCGCATTGTTCACAATAATGGTATTCACATTAGGAATATCCACGCCGCTCTCTACAATGTTTGTACAGACCAGCACATCATATCTTCTGTCAATAAAATCAAGTATTCTTTCTTCCAGCTCATGACCTTCCATTTGTCCGTGGGCATAACCAATGCTTAGGTCAGGACAAAGTGCCTGTATCATGCTGCATATCTCCGCTAATCCTGCAATACGATTGTAAATAAAAAATACCTGGCCCCCTCTTTCTGTTTCAAAATAAATTGATTCGCGTATCACATCTTCATTGAACACCTGGATTTCCGTTTGAATAGCCTGGCGATTAGAAGGAGGCGTGTTTATTATACTCAGATCGCGCGCACCCATCAATGAGAACTGAAGTGTTCGTGGAATGGGAGTAGCTGTAAGCGTAAGACAATCTACCGCAGTGCGAAGGGTCTTGATCTTTTCTTTGTGAGCCACACCAAATTTTTGTTCCTCATCTACAACAAGCAAACCAAGATCTTTAAACTTAACATCCTTGCTTAACAATGCATGTGTACCAATGATGATATCGATCTTTCCCTCGGCCAGTTTTGCCAGTGTTTCTTTTTTCTCTTTCGCCGATTTAAACCGATTGATATAATCAACCGTTACCGGGAAATCTCTTAATCGTTCACCGAAAGTTTTAAAATGCTGAAAGGCAAGAATAGTTGTTGGCACCAATACGGCGGCCTGTTTACCATCAATGCAAGTCTTGAAGGCTGCACGAATTGCCACTTCTGTTTTTCCAAAACCCACATCTCCGCATACCAAACGATCCATTGGAGAAGATGATTCCATATCTTTTTTCACATCAGCAGTTGCCTTGCTCTGATCCGGCGTATCCTCATAAATAAAAGAGGCCTCCAGCTCGGTCTG
The DNA here is from genome assembly GCA_046596515.1 of Chitinophagaceae bacterium. Lineage (GTDB taxonomy): Bacteria > Bacteroidota > Bacteroidia > Chitinophagales > Chitinophagaceae > JJ008. The sequence goes on from JBKJMI010000039.1 coordinate 51,508, forward strand.
CATATAATTATCTGGCGTGTGCTGAAAGCCTTCCTGTGCTTTTCGTTTTGCGTATAACTTTATCAGGTCGAAGGCGATCTCCTTCACCTTAACCTTTGTCTTTTCCTTAAGCCTGTTCCATACATCACTGCCCAGCTTATTGATCTTGGGTACACTACCCTCCTTACCCGTGTATTTAGCTATTTTATGAAGACTATTGATATTAACATAAAGAATATCACTGTCGCGATAGATCAACCGAACCGCTTCCTGCATTTTTCCGTGCACTTCTATTTTTTGCAATCCGCTGAAAACTCCCACGCCATGATCCATATGCGTAACAAAATCTCCGGGCTGCAATTCTCGAAGGGTACGAAGAGTAAGGGCCTTGTTCTTATTGTAAGCCTGTTTTACTTTGTATTTGTGATAACGCTGAAAAACCTGGTGATCGGTATAACAAACCAGGCCCAGGTCCTCATCAATAAATCCTTCATGAATAGAGGTAGCGATAGGATTAAAAACGATCTCTGCTTTCAGATCATCAAAAATACTTTGCAATCTTTCCAGCTGCCTTGGGTTCTCGGCGAAAATATAGAGCTGAAATTTTTTTCCTTCCCAGGAGCGCAGATCATGTATCAGTAATTCAAACTGCCGGTTAAATGCTGGTTGTTCTTTGGTTCTGAATTCAATCTCCAAATCATTCAAATACCCTTTAAATCCAAATTCCACAACATGTCGCACTTTTAAATGAGAGGCCATATCTTTTACTGGCATAAAATCCGCAGCAGTCACATCTCTTTTCTCAAGCAGGTCTTCAGGATCTGCCGTGCTTTTCTTTTTAACCGAGGCAGGCGCATTATCTGCTTCCTGTTTTCTTCGGGCCACCAGTTCAAGAAAATTCTCCAGGTCCTCATCTGCTTCCTTTAATTTTTCAAGGCAGAGATCGTGATCCTGCATCCAGATCACGGTATTTTCAGGAAGAAATTCAAAAAGGCTCACTCTTTCTGCAGAAGTAAACTGTGTATCTACATTGGGAATGATACTGACATGCAATAATTTTCTTTCACTTAATTGTGTTTCAGGATCGACAATACGAATCGAATCTACTTCATGTCCAAACAATTCCACCCGGTAGGGTTTTTCATTTCCGAATGAATAGATATCAAGGATTCCACCACGAATCGCAAACTGGCCCGGCTGATAAACAAAATCTGTTCGTTCAAATCCATAATCGGCCAGTTTAAGAAGAAGCCCCCCTGTATCAAGGGTATCACCGGTTTTAATATGGATGATATTGGATGAAAGCCGTTCGGGTAAAACCACTTTTTCCAGTAAGGCTTCAGGGTAAGTAACAAGTATCTTTCGATTGCCTCCGCCAGCGATTCGGGTCAGGGCCTCTGTTCTCAGCATCACATGCGAGGAATTCAACAATTGAAAATTCCTTTTATTCTTAAACGAAGCTGGGAAATAAAAAATATCCAGCGCTTCAGTAAGATTCTCTAATGTATTATGAAAATAAGCAGCTTGCTCAGCGTCATTAAGCACCACCATATGATTCTGCTGTGAAAGACTGGGGTGAGAAAATGCCGCGGCCACTACAAATTCTGCTGAGCTCCCCCGAAGATTACTGAGATATATTTTTTGAGGTTGGGCAAAAGATAGCCTGTCCACCAATTGAAACAGGCGGGGTGTATTTTGAAAACGTTTCAGCAGATCCTTTACACTCATTTCGAAGGGATAAAGGTACATAAAAATGGGGCAGGATCGTTTATCTCTGCCCCAGCTTATATTCGTCAGTGAATGAGTTATCTATTGATGAATTTTTTCAGATATACTTCTCCATTATTACCTGTAACTCTTAGCGTATAGACTCCTTTTGCAAATCGACCCATATTAATACTGGTATTCTGATAGGCCGTTTTAGAATTATAAATTTCCTGCCCTGCTATATTGAACAATTGAGTTGTGATGGTCCGCGTATTGAGTCCACCTGTAGCGATCAGCAATCGATTGTTTTCCGCATTGATATATTTAATGAAATTACTTGTACTGACGGGAGGATTAATTCCTGTAACCACAGTGGGCAAAATAGTTGTAAACAATCCTCTTCCATGTGTTGCGGCAAGCACTGTATTATCTGTAGTTCTTAGTTTAATCATATCCGTTCTAACGTTGGCCAGTCCCTGGTTATTCGGGATCCATACAGTGGAATTTCCATTGATAACAGATGTTGTCCAGACGCCTAATTCAGTACCCAGCATCAAACCTCCATTTCCTCCGGAGGCGCCATTGAGCTGTACATTGGATGGAACGAACAATCCCCAGCGAATGGGCATATCAGGAAGATTTCCTTCAATGGAACTAAAGCTTACACCTCCATTAATCGATAAATAAACACTTGTAATTCCATAACTCGATAAAGTGACCAGCACATTATTCGCGTTAGATGCATCTACATCAATACTGGATATGGAGGCACCAGCAGCGACAGGAATAATTGCACTTGTTACAACAACAGGCGTGCTGGTACTGGCACTACTCAATTTCATAACCAGTGGCGCTACCGCAGGTGTTCCATAAGAACATCCCAGCCAGATCGTATTTGGAGCCACCGGATCAACTTTTACCGCAGTTACTTCAGATGTACCCATGGCAGCAACGGTAACCTGCAATCCTGCAGGTGTTCCTGTGAGTCCGCTGATCGCAAAATATTTACCCGCATCATCCCCGCAATAAAGAGTTTTCTGCGCATCATTCAAATCTGTGGGATTAATAAACTGACCACGAGTATTATTAACCGACAAAGAAGAAAAACTTGCTCCGCCATTGGTTGAACGGTAATAATTATTTGATGTGTTGGAAGTGATCTGCAGGTTGCCATCGGTTTGATCGATATGTGCAATTCCACCATCACCTCCTGTGACAACAACTGAACTATTGATTCCTGCCGAAGTAAATTTTTGTGAAAAATTATCCTGAGCGCCTGCCAATAAATAATTGGTTATGACAGGATGAAGATCTCCTCCATAGAACTGAGTTACATTGAATCCATTATTTTTCGCTGTGAAATTAGGAGCAGCCGTATTTGCATTCGTAGTGAAATAAATACCTCCATCATTACCATTGATAAGATTAGCGGAACCATTGTATAAGATCATGTGCTGGTCCACATGTACTGTACTGCTTGTTGTGATTTGTGTCCAGTTAGCTCCTGCATCTGTAGATCTAGCCAGGTTGAATCCACCTACAACCAAAATATCAGCATTCGCAGGATCACAAGCGCCGATAAGATTATACCAGCATTGAGAATTGGTACCATTATTAAGCGCGGAGGGTACAGCAATGGGAATCCAGTTTGTACCTGCATTATCCGAGCGATACATATTCAGTACCTGGGAAGTGGCGCTGTCCTGTAACAATACATACACCCGATTTGCATTGGAAGGCGCTACTATTAGCTCTGCTCTTTGAAAAATTCCTGATCCCGAAGGAGGAGTGATATCTGTCCAGGTATTCAATGCCCCGGTATTCGAGCCATTGGTTGCAGCTGATTTGAGAATAACCGTTCGGGAGAATATGCCCAGTGAAGCATAGATATCTCCGTTGGCTGCCACTTCAAGGTCGGCAGCACGACCGGTAGCAAAACCCGGTAAGGGAGCACCTAAAACCTGACTCCAGTTAGATCCTCTGTCGGTTGAACGTAAAACACCTCTGAATGTTGAAGTAAGATTGCGAAGCGAAGCATAAAGATTACCGTTATTATCTATGGCCAGATCCTGTACATATTCGAAACCACTGGTAGAGCTTATTAAGGTCCAGCTAACTCCCCCATTGGTACTTTTATAAATTCCTCCTCCTCTTATCGCATCAATATTGCCCCAGCCTTCACCTGTTCCTGCAAAAAGAGTATCAGGGTGCGCCGCATCCTGTATTATGGCGGTGACAGCCAGGTTAGGTAAAAGATCATTTACAGAAGCCCAGTTTGGCAGTCCGGTATTGAAATTAGTTGTTCGAAATATTCCTCCGCCTACAGAACCTGCAATTACTGTATTTCCGGTGGCGTCTCTTTTATCTATAACCAATGCGCGACAGCGACCGCCTATATTATTTGGTCCGCGTTCCTCCCAGGTCAGTGACTGAATACGAGATACTCCATGGGCCATCAGGGATTCCATATACGCTTTGGCTGTTATCAGTCTTTCATTGGGAATAATATCCAGATTGGGGTCCCGCGTTTTGCGGAATTCCTGATATAAAGCATTCTCATATCCATCTGCTTCTCCGGTTTTTTTCGTTTTTTCTGGCGTAATGCTTTGTTTCTGTTCGCATCCACCTAAGAAAATCGAAATAAAGAGACCGCCAGCTATTAGTATTTTATGCATCAACAAAGTTTTGTGAGATAATTATTAAAGTTCGGGATTTTTTACAGGAATTTAAGAAAGGCGCTGGAACCATTTGACCCATTTGCGCTATCTTGGTTTAGTAACGAAATGAAAAGCTTTTTTCTTATACCGTGTATAATGGTTTGCGGGTTGGCAGAAGCTCAATACCCTGCCAAATTATATGTTTATTCGCAGGAGTTCAGCCCTGGCATCGTACCTGATCGGGATGAGAATGGGCAAGGCAATAGCAAGCGAACAAATACCCAGTATTATATTTATTTTGCTCAATCCAATCTTTCGAAGATTCAATTCGACTGCATTCGGTTGGACAGTCAATGGTATAAGCTCAATATAGCAGATACCATTGGTACGCCAATTTATTTGAAGGAGCCTGAAAAAAAATTACTGGTATCCCAAACAAGAAGGCTGGTTTTGCAATTACATACCGGAGATATCTGTTCTGCTCCTAAAGACGAATCTGTTCTCAAAAAAACCGGGGCAGATATTATATACAGGCAAAAAGGCAAAAAATATACCCTAAGGCTTTCAAAAATCCATAGGCTACCCCCTGTACTGGGACAATAATTTGCCTTATACATAGTGATGCCCTCAACATTTTCAACCCACTCAACCCTGCCTGCCGGAAGGTTTGTCAACAGCTCAATCTGTCTGCCGGCAGGCAGGCAGCTCAACTTCCTCTCTAATCTCGTAATTTTCCACAAATTTCCTGAATGGCTTTACAACCCTGGAGAAAAGGCCGGATCATTCGAATCGAGGACCATACACATAATACCCGTCGTTACTGGATCGAAGTGCCGGATATGGACCGTTTTGATTTTATTCCCGGTCAGTTCGTAACACTTGACCTTCCCATTTCAGAAAAATCAAATAAAAGGCTCAGAAGTTATTCTATTTCTTCCTGGCCAGATGGAACCAATGTATTTGAATTGCTGATCGTACTTACTCCCCATGGTATTGGCACAAATTATTTATTCAATGAAATCAAAATTAGTTCAGAAATAAATTTCCGCGGAGCACAGGGAGTTTTTCAGTTGCCTTCTATTATTGAAAATGACATAATGCTGGTATGTACTGGTACCGGTGTGGCTCCATTCCGAAGTATGGTGCAGCATATATTATTAGATAATCTCCCTCATCGTGAAATTCATCTGGTTTTCGGATGCCGTCACCGCTCCGATCTTTTATACTATGAAGAATTTAAAAAACTGGAGGAGCAGCTATCAGGATTTCATTATTATCCTACCCTTTCAAGGGAAAATTGGGAAGGAGAACATGGCTATGTGCATCCTATTTATGAACGTATCGCCGCAGGCAAGCCTGAAATGGTTTTTTATCTCTGCGGATGGAAGACCATGATCGATGAAGCAAAGAAAAGGATCATTGAATTGGGTTATGATAAAAAAGCCATTCATCTCGAATTATACGGATAGATAATGTTTATATACGATAGCGTTCGAATTGATGTTCATCATCGTTAAAAATGATATTGCTCAATTTGAATAAGTTTTATCCCTTGTCCCTTCGATATTTACCTGCATTGAGTATATTCGTGAAAATCAAAATTACATGGGCGCTTCATCGCTTATTGTACTAATAATGGCCGCAGTCGCCTTTTCCGGAGGGGCGATACTTATTTCAAGGGTCTTCCTTAAACCGACTACCAATAAACAGAAAGGGGAACCATACGAGTGCGGTATTCCTACCACCGGAAAAACATGGGTGCAACTGAATGTGGGTTATTATTTGTTCGCCCTTATCTTCCTGATCTTCGATGTTGAATTAGTTTTTCTCTATCCCTGGGCCGTGGTCGCAAAATCCACCGGTTGGTTAGCCCTGGTAGAGATCGTTATATTTTTCTTCATTCTTTTCGTCGGCTTCCTTTATGCGCATAAGAAGGGAGCGTTGAAATGGATTTGAGGAGAGAAGTTAGGAGTTAGAAGTTACTAGCCTGCCTGCCGGTAGTCAGGTTAGGAGTTGGACCAAAGATTAATAAAATTGGAAAACAAAGAAAATACAAAAGATCTTTTCCCCGGACAGGTTCATGACCTGCCTGGTGGTGGTGTGGTGCTGAGTAAATTGGATGACCTGGTAAACTGGGCAAGATCTAATTCTATCTGGCCCCTGACCTTCGCTACCAGTTGCTGCGGTATTGAAATGATGTCTACCGCTTCCGCTAAATATGATTTTTCCCGTTTTGGTTTTGAAGTGGCACGTGCCACACCCCGTCAGGCCGATGTGATCATCATTGCCGGAACTATTGTAAATAAAATGGCTCCTGTTTTGAAAAGATTATATGATCAGATGGGAGATCCTAAATATGTAATTGCAATGGGCGCCTGCGCTATCAGCGGAGGTCCTTTTTTTTATAATACCTATTCAGTGGTGAAAGGTGCCGATCACATTATACCTGTAGATGTATATGTTGCCGGTTGTCCACCACGCCCCGAAGCTCTTTTGCATGCATTGATCAGTTTGCAGCATAAGATCAAACTGGGACTTACCCGTGAACAGATCCGAACCGAAAAAGAAAAAAATGTTACCTGAAGAATTAAAGAACAAGATCACCGAATATCTGCCAACTGCCACCTTTGAAGAGGGAGCTAATGCAGCATCGGGATGGGTAACTATAAATATTGAAGCTTCCGACTGGCTGAACTTAGCGACTAAACTTAAACAAGATCATTTACTGGCATTCGATTATTTATTTTGTCTTACCTGTGTAGACTGGAAGACTCACCTGACCATGGTATATAATCTTGATTCCACTTCATTTCGTCATAACCTGGTTATAAAGATAAAACTGGATAGAAATAAACCGGAAGTTGAATCCGTATCTGAACTCTGGCGCACAGCAGAATTTCACGAAAGAGAAGTTTATGAAATGTTTGGCGTGAACTTCTTAAATCATCCCGACCTGCGATTACTGATATTACCTGATGGATGGGAAGGGAAAAATCCAATGCGAAAAGATTTTGAAGATGCGGTAAATATGATCAGACTTTAAAAAAAAATTTAATAAAGAGTTCGAATAGCATATAATGTACAGAGAGACAGAAATAATAACGGATATGGGAAATGATCTGGTGATCAATGTTGGTCCCCAGCACCCTGCCACCCATGGCGTTCTTCATTTGGTGATCACGCTTAATGGCGAGACTATTAAAAAAGTAGAACCTCATTTGGGTTATATCCATCGCTCGATTGAGAAAATGTGTGAGAGCCTTACCTACCGTCAATTTATTTATGTGACCAGCCGGATGGATTATCTCTCTGCACATATTAATAACCATGCATGCGCTCTATGTATTGAAAAAGGTTTGGCTATTGAGATCCCCTCAAGGGCACAGGTTATTCGCGTGCTGATGGATGAACTTACCCGTATCGCTTCTCATGAACTCTGGTGGGGTGCTATGGCCATGGACCTGGGCGCGTTCACACCATTCTTTCATGCGTTCCGCGAAAGAGAAACCATTACGGATATCATGGAGGAGACCTGCGGTGCCCGCCTCACCATGAATTATATGGTTCCCGGTGGCGTAATGCAGGATATACATCCGAATTTTCAGAAAAGAGTGAAAGATTTTCTTCTATTATATAAAAGAAAGATCCACGAGTATGATGAAATGGTAACTAACAATATTATTTTCCAGAACCGAATGAAGAATGTGGGTTATTTATCTCCTCAAGATGCGATCAGTTATGGATGCACAGGTCCTACCGCCCGCGGTAGTGGAGTAAAATGTGATATACGCAAGCTTTATCCTTATGAGATCTATGATAAGCTTGAGTTTGATGAAATACTTGAAACAGGTGGTGATTCTTTCGCCCGTTATATGGTTCGACTTCGTGAAATGAATGAATCAATAAAAATTGTAGAACAACTTATCGATAATATTCCAGAAGGTGATTTTCAGGCAAAGACCAAGGCCGTAATAAAATTACCGAAAGGAGAATTTTATACCAGAGTGGAAACCGCGCGTGGCGAACTGGGTGTGTACATTGTGAGCGAGGGCGGCACTACTCCTTATCGAATAAAATTCCGTTCACCTGGCTTTTCTAATTTATCTCTGCTCGATCATATTGCACGTGGATCTAAATTAGGTGACCTGGTGGCGATGATGGGAACATTGGATCTGGTGATACCGGATATTGATAGGTGAGTTGAGAGGTTGAGAAGGTTGAGGCTCAATAGCAAAGAGCTCAACAGCGCAGCGCTAAACTATTACTTATGTGGAGCTTTTCAAACATAGCGAACCAATTGCACTACTGGCTGAATGATCATTTCAATCCAACCATCACACTCATTATTGAAATGGTGATAGCTGGAGTGGCGGTGATCGGTCTGTTTGCTGCTCTTGGTTTGGTTTTAGTTATCATGGAAAGAAAAGTTTCTGCCTGGATACAAATACGACTGGGTCCTAATCGCGTTGGACCAAAGGGTATGCTACAATCGCTGGCCGACACACTTAAACTGTTGCTTAAAGAAGGAATGACGCCATCGGGGGCGGATAAATTAATGTTCAATGTAGCGCCGTTCATCGCAATGATCGTGGCAATGCTTTTATTGGCGCCCATTGCTTTCGCAAAAGATTTTCAGTTATGGGATCTGAACATCGGAGTTTTATATGTATCCGCGATTTCATCCGTTTCCGTGATCGGTATTCTAATGGCAGGATGGTCCAGCAATAATAAATATTCGTTGATGGGCGCTATGCGAAGCGGTGCGCAGATCGTTAGTTATGAATTATCAGCCGGCTTATCTGTATTAGCTGTGATCGTTATGACGGGTAGTCTGCAGGTTTCTGATATCATTCATGCGCAGGCAGATGGCTGGTGGATCTTCAAAGGACATATTCCTATGTTCATAGCCTTTGTCATTTTCCTTATCGCTGTGACTGCTGAAACAAACCGTGCGCCTTTTGATCTGGCAGAAGCCGAATCGGAATTGACCGCTGGTTTTCACACAGAATATTCAGGAATGAAGTTCGCCTTGTTTTTTCTTGCCGAGTATGTGAATGTCTTCATTGTTTGTGCGATTGGAGCAACGCTTTTTCTTGGTGGATGGATGCCTTTTCATATTGGCAACTGGGAAGGTTTCAATCACGTGATGGATTATATTCCATCCAGTATCTGGTTCTTTGGAAAAACATTTTTTCTCATATTTCTCATTATGTGGTTCAGGTGGACCTTCCCTCGTTTGCGGATCGACCAGCTCCTGAATCTGGAATGGAAATATCTGTTGCCAATAAGTATGGTGAATTTATTATTGGTGACCCTGATGGCGATAATGGGATGGCATTTCTAATATTTTATGAGCGCAAAACAATACATATCTAACGTAGTACAAGCTGTAAGATCCTTGCTCATAGGCATGAGACGGACGGGCTATTATTTTTTCCATCATAAGGAGATCATCACCGAGCAATATCCAGATAACCGGGACACACTGAAAATGGCGGATAGATTTAAAGGAGAAGTGGTGATGCCGCATGATGAGAATAATGAGCACCGGTGTACCGGTTGCACAGCCTGTGAACTGGCATGTCCGAATGGTACGATTAAAGTAGTAACGAAATTTGAAATCACTCCGGAAGGCAAAAAGAAAAAAGCGATCGATAAACTGGTTTATCACCTTGAACTCTGCACACTTTGTAATCTATGTATCGAGTCTTGTCCTTCTGATGCGATCATTATGGCGCAGACTTTTGAGCATAGTGTGTTTAACAGGGCGGATTTAACTAAAGTGTTGAATAAACCGGGGTCGAAGATTATGGAGGGAGTCGAATGAATGGATCAACAATCATATTCTACTTACTGGCCGGCATGACGCTGGGCTCCGGATTTTTATCTGTGGTGACACGGCAAATATTTCGTGCGGCGATCTATCTGCTATTTACATTGATAGGAATAGCGGGATTATATTTCTGGATGAACTATCAATTTATCGCGGCAGTGCAGATCGTGGTCTATGTAGGTGGTATCGTGGTCCTGATCATATTTTCCATCTTCCTTACTCAGCAGGCAGGTGATAAACTAGCTACGCAGAAATTGGGACGAACCATTTTCTCCGCATTAGCCGTCTTCTGCGCTTTTGCTTTTACATTTCTGCAATTATGGCAAAATGGTTTTGTAAGAAGTGAAACATCTACTGAACAATTGACCGTAAAAAGAATAGGAGAAAAAATGCTGAGCACCACCGATGGAGGTTATGCTCTTCCTTTTGAAGTGATCTCCATATTATTGCTGGCAGCGTTGGTAGGATGTATCGTGATCGCGCTAAGACAAAAACCGGAAACAGAAGAAATTAAATAAATGCAACCAGGACTCTTCCATATACTTTTCATCAGCACCACCCTTTTCTTTTTAGGCGTGTACGGATTCTTTACCCGTCGTAATCTGATCACTATGCTGATGAGTGTTGAACTGATCCTGAATAGCGTAAACCTGAATTTCATTGCGTTCAACAAATATCTCTGGCCGAACCGGATGGATGGATTGTTTTTTACAGTATTCATCATTGCCATTGCCGCCGCTGAGGCAGCTGTGGCCATTGCCATCATCATCAATCTCTATCGTTCACACAGATCCATCGATGTAGAGAGCGCAGAAGAAATGAAATATTGATCAATGAGTAACTTATCGTTGATAGTTTGGATCCCCTTGCTGCCACTGGCAGGTTTTGTGCTGCTCGGTATATTCGGAAGAAAATACGTTGGCAAGGGTGCAGGACTTTTGGCTACTGCATTGATGCTTGCCTCTACCCTGCTTTCACTTTATATAGCTTGGGGATATTTTACAGCTTATGCCGGCCATTATCCAAAACTGGTTCCATTTAGTTATACCTGGCTGGCATTCGCCAATGGTCTTTCTATAAATATGGGGGCTCTCCTTGATCCTATATCGGCCATGATGATCGTGGTGGTCAGTTTCATTTCACTGATGGTGCATATTTACAGTCTGGGTTATATGAAAGGTGATGAACGCTTCCCTACTTATTTTGCTTTTCTTCAATTGTTCACTTTCTCCATGCTCGGATTGGTGCTGGCCTCCAATATTTTTCAGACCTATGTATTCTGGGAATTAGTAGGTGTCTCCTCCTTCCTGCTCATTGGTTATTATTATGATAAGCCAAGTGCCGTGGCAGCTTCTAAAAAAGCATTTATAGTAACCCGCTTTGCAGATCTTGGTTTTCTTATAGGCATATTGATACTCTCTTATTTTTCCGGAACGCTGGATTTTAATACAATGATCGCTACTATGACCGATCCCAACTCTGCACAGTTGCAATCGGCCGCCACACATACTTTTCTTGGTGTGTCTGCACTAACCTGGGGAGCTGTTTTAATATTCATGGGTGGTGCGGGTAAGAGTGCCATGTTCCCTCTTCATATCTGGTTACCTGATGCAATGGAAGGTCCTACTCCTGTATCTGCATTGATACATGCTGCAACCATGGTAGTAGCTGGTGTATTTCTGGTGGCAAGAATATTTCCTATTCTGTCTATTTCTACTCCTGTCGTATTAGAAGTTGTGGGCTGGGTGGGCGCTGTTTCCGCAGTGATCGCCGCGATCATTGCCTGCACGCAAACAGATATTAAAAGAGTTCTGGCTTATTCTACCATGTCGCAGATCGGATTTATGATGTTCGCCCTCGGCGTTTCAAAATATGGTGGTGAAGGTGGCCTGGGTTTTACTGCTTCAATGTTCCATTTGTTTACACACGCCATGTTCAAGGCACTGCTCTTTCTTGGTGCCGGCGCAGTGATCCATTATATCCATAGTAATGAAATGAAGGATATGGGCGGATTAAGAAAATTCTTACCCATCACGCATATCTGTTTTCTTCTGGCTTGTCTTGCTATTGCAGGTGTTCCTCCTTTCGCAGGATTTTTCAGTAAAGAAGAGATCTTGCTGGCAGCCTATCAAAATAACCCTGCCATTTATTATATCGCATTAGTTACTTCAGGACTTACTGCCTTTTATATGTTCCGACTTTATTTTATGATCTTCTGGAACAAACCTGCCACCCTGCATAATGATCATCACCATGGTGAAGGTGGTTTTGCAATGATTCTGCCTCTTTTATTGCTTGCTGCAGGAGCAGTTGGTGCGGGCTTTATTCCATTCGGACTCTTTGTTAGCACCGATGGTCTTCCTCTTAAATCACATTTTGATCCGCAATTCTCTCTGGCCCCGGTAGCAATAGGATTGGCTGGTATTCTGATGGCTATGTGGATGTATAAAAAAGAAAATAACAAACCACAGCAATTTGCCACAGCCTTAAGCGGAATTTATAAAGCGGCTTATCATAAATTTTATATCGACGAAGTTTATCTGTTTGTTACAAAGAAAATATTGTTCAACCTGGTGGGCCGTCCCGCTGCATGGATCGATCGTAATCTGGTAGATGGCATGGTGAATCTTGCGGGAAATAGTACCGTTTTTGTTTCGGAGAAGATCAAAAAATTCCAATCCGGAAAAGTACAGCTGTATGCGATCTGGTTCCTGATTAGTGCGGTGCTGATCGCGGCCCTGTTTATTTATGTTTGGAAATAGCAATTGACATGAACCTACACATCATATTATTACTCCCTTTGCTCACTGCGGTCGGAGTATTACTCAGCTCCAGCAAACAGGTGATACGGATCATCTCGCTTTTTGGATCATTGATCCAGCTGGGGTTGGCTCTTGCGCTTTATTTCGCATTCACGGCGGAAAGAAATGCAGGCAATGCTACCCAGATGCTGTTCGAACAGAATTATACATTATTCACTTCACTGAACATACATTATCATATTGGAGTAGATGGTATTTCCGTTGCCATGATCATGCTTACCTCCTTTGTGGTATTGGCCGGTGTACTTGTAAGCTGGAACATTGAGAAAATGACCCGTGAGTTTTATTTCCTGCTGGTACTTTTAGCGCTTGGCGCATATGGATTCTTTATTTCGCTTGATCTTTTTGTCATGTTCTTCTTCCTTGAAATTTCAGTTATCCCTAAATACCTGCTGATCGGAGTATGGGGTTCAGGTAAAAAAGAATACAGTGCCAATAAACTGGCCCTGATGCTGATGAGTGGTTCCGCATTGATATTAGTTGGCATGCTGATCCTTTATTATAATGCCGGTCACACTTTCGATATTCAGGAATTATCGAAGACCGTAATTGGAGGTCGTTTGCAACATATTGTCTTCCCATTTTTATTTCTGGGCTTTGGTGTATTCACCGCACTGTTCCCTTTGCATACCTGGGTACCCGATGGTCATTCTTCCGCCCCTACGGCCGGTTCTATGTTCCTGGCTGGTATTTCTATGAAACTGGGTGGTTATGGTTGTCTTCGCGTAGCTACTTATCTGCTGCCTGAAGGAGCCAAAGAATACGCAAACATAATTATCGTGCTTTCCGCCATTGCTATCATCTATGGTGCCTTCGCCACCATGATGCAGAAGGATCTAAAATATATCAACGCCTATTCTTCGGTGAGTCATGTAGGATTCAGCTTACTGGGTATTGGCATGCTTACACAAACGGCTATCACCGGCGCATTAATGCAAATGGTATCTCATGGTTTAATGACGGCCCTTTTCTTCGCCGTGATCGGTATGATCTACGACCGTACACATACAAGAATGACCAATGAAATGGGTGGACTGCTTAAAGTAATGCCATTCATTGCAACTATATTATTCATCGTCGGACTTTGTTCATTAGGATTACCGGGACTGAGCGGATTTGTTGCAGAAATGACCGTATTCGTGGGAAGCTGGGAGAATGCAGATACATTTCATCGTGTAGCTACCTTGCTGGCCTGCGCATCAATTGTAGTGACTGCAGTCTATATTTTAAGGGCCGTGGGTCAAACAGCTATGGGACCAATAAGAACTGAACATCTTTCATTGGGCGATGCAAAATGGAATGAAAAATTAGCTGCACTTATATTAGTAGCAGGAATATTAGCCATTGGTATTATTCCATACTGGCTAAATGATCTGCTAAGCGGACCAGCAAAAATAATAATGGACCGAGTTCATCACTAAATATTCACTTATTGACCCATTCACTTATTGACCTATTCACTTATTCACTATTGATTACTGACTATTGACTAAAACTTATGATACCTGATTATATATACCTGATGCGATCGGAGCTGCTGGTCACCATCATCATCTTTTTCCTTCTTTTTGTGA
>JBKJMI010000069.1:0-160009 GCA_046596515.1 Chitinophagaceae bacterium
GCTTAGTGTTTCAGCACAGTCACCACTATCATTATAAAAATGGCTTTGTTCCTGTAATATGACCCTACGATTATTGTTTGCCAGCTTACGAATGGCAATATGGTTCGCCAGGGTGCCTGTAGGCATGAACACAGAAGATTCTTTACCTAAAAGAGCCGCAAATTTGTTTTCTAATTCTTCAACAGTGCCTCCTCTGGAGTAATTATCCATGTTAACCTTTCCTTCGTCAACAAGTTTCATTAATAGGTTGGCATATTCCTTTGGAGATAAGGCTATGCCATCATTAATAAAATCTATTTGCTGATTGTTATTACCTGGCATTTTAGTGTGGGGTTTGCCTGCAAAAGAATTAAATGAAGCGGCGGTCGCAGCAAGTAAACTCCCCATTTCGATAAATTTTCTCCTTTGCATCGTTTTTATTTAGATGGTAAACTTTCAAATTTTTTCGCATTCCGCCATGCCTGGCTCACTGTTGATGAATGTACAAATAACTGTTGGAAAATACTGAACTGAAATTATCTGATCAGGGAACTGGAATTGGTTCTACCAGCATTTTATTTTTCGATTTGTCATAGTAAGTGCAAGTCATTTGCCCCATGTCAACTGTCCATTTTTCAACGCCAGTTTCTGCCGAGTGATTACAAAATATTGCATAATCAGTTTGGCCGCGTTGGTGACTTTTTAAATGATGATGAAATCTTTCCTTGTCGCTAATGTTTGCGATGTTTAATTTTGGGTACTTAGCTTCAGATTGAATTTGATAATCGTCATCCCCGAAAAATATGGTATTGCCGTCTCTGACGTAGGTAGTATAATTTTTGACACCTAATTTGATAAGATGTTGTATAAATTTTGGGAAATCGGCTCCAGTTTTTACTTTAGAGTGAGCGGCTGCAATATCTTTTAATTCAAATTTCATTTGTTTGCTTTGTATTACAATTTTGAGGGTTTATAAGCATGGAATTTATTGCCGTCAATTAATTATTCCAGATCATATTCTTTATTAATCATCTCAATAAGCCGGTTGGCCATGTTCTTCAGGTCTATAAGAGAACGCTTATAAAATTTGGTGGTGGTGGCATAATAATGATAGCTAAGGGATACTGCATTTATATCCCTGGCGTCATAGGAGAGCAGGGAGGGTTTACCAGAGGGCTTGCTGATCAGGGTCTTTCCTCCTCCGAAAGAAGTCAAAGGAACTTTCATCATTTGATTGAAGACATAACTGTCAAATAAACTGGCGTTGTTTTTATGAATTTCATTAAGCTTCAGTCGCATGAGCTCGGTCTGATTGTCCAGCCATTGAAAAGATGCATAATAAGTGCCGATACTATCCAGCAATTTTTTGGGTTTTACATATCGCAGGAGGCCGGAGCTTTTCATCTGGTCAAAGGATTTGGAGTTGGAATAACCATAGCCATTGTTGGCGGTAACACTTCTGGCGGTAAAATAGATCTCTGTGGTATTTGCAGTATCATTATGCAGTAATTCAATCAGCGAGTCGGCCATTTCTGCACTGTAGGTATTTCGTGCTGCTACCGAATCAAATAAGGCGATATCTGTTTGCAGGTCAGTTACCAGGGAGTATATATGTATTTTAACCTCTTTTTTATGAAGGATGCTTTCCCTGATATTTTCTACATAGGCTCCTAAGGAAACCGCCAGAAAAAGCATTAAGAATTCCCAGAAATAAGATTTCCAATTGCGTTTTGCCTGTTCGTGATTTGCGTGGTGGTGTACTTCCATATTTTAAGTTACTTGTTTGGGGTTTCTAATTTCACCTTACTGATCATTCCTGTTGTCGGGAGTTGCAAACTCCGGACAACAGCGAACGGAGACCAGCCTTGCGCAAAACCCCCTGTTCTGCGCTCCTGTTTTCACTTTAAATCATAAGCTTTATAATTTATTTACTCAGCTATGATTTTATTTATTTTCAAACATTCCAAAATTGAGGTTGCTTTTACTTTCATTCGGTAAAATACATTGACATTATATTCAGCCCAGCCCCTCATTTTTGTAATATGACCTTTGAACTTATTTAATTTTTCTAAGGGGACGGGGGCGATTCCTATTTTATATGGGATAGATAACGGGTAATACGGCCGAAGTGTTTTATTTAAAATATCCGGGTCTGTCACTTCAGCAGCCACATCCACCCATTCATCCTGATCTATTTTCATTTCCAGTTGCGATTCGCTTGCAAAATCGGTTTTCAGAAAATCATATTGAGAAATTAGATCTGCCAGTGAATCTGTGTTATAATAATGAAAATACCCGGCTTTCTTTATTTCCTCACAGGAAGCATTGTTGGCAGAAAATAGTTTTGCATGAATTGCCTTTTGAATACATCTGTAGAAACTTTGCTGATTAATCTGATAAAAAGGTGTCAACGTCATATTAAACAAACTATCTAATGTGGAAAGTTTACCGCGATTAAACTCAATTAGAAAATTTAGTTGTGTAGTATCTTTTTTTAAGTCATTTGCTAATGATTCAGCAAGGTTATAGGCTTTTTTCTTTTCACTCAGATGTTCTCTGATATTTTCTGCAAAAAAGCCAAGTGTTACTGCAAGAAATATCATTAAGAATTCTAGAAAATATTCTTTCCATTTTTTGGGCTTATGATGAAGATCGGGGTGATGATGTACTTCCATATTTTCAGATTCTTGATTTAGGTTAATTGTCTCAGGGCCATTAGTGGGGATAATCCCGTCTGAGGGATTTTCAGATAGTGTTTTTGGCGGATTATCTAAATGCTCTTCGTCTTTATTATCTGCCATTTATTTTAAGATGGTTGAGTTATTAGATTATTCAATCGTATGACGCAAAGACCTGGCATTGCGCTGTGCCAGCTGGGGTAGGATACTATATTGCGAGTAGTACAGTGTTATTCGACCAACAATGTTTGAATCTCTGTCTGTAATATAGGAAGATGCCGAATTACGATTCCCCAAATTACATCATCTGAAACAGAGTCATAGCCATGAAAAATTCTTTGTACTGTCAGCGAAGAAACTTTCAATTTCTATAATGGAATTGAGAATATCAAAAAGCCAGGCTTTGATATCATTGTCCATATACAAGTTGTGTTTGTTGATTAACAGACTGTCTGAAATATGGGTTTTTAATAGCCTTTTCTTCTAACAAGTCAACTTGTCTTTTGAGAATATCTTGTAAAGAAAATTTAAAGTCAAAATAATTGTCTGCGTAATCTTCAACTTCAATATTTGAAAAGTCAACAATTAAGTCAATATCGCTTTCCTGGTTGAAGTTGTCTGTCAATACTGAACCAAAAGCATTTAGGCTTTTCACCTTATGAGTTTCACAAAGTTTAACTATGTCTGGTGCGTATATTGAAAGTCTATTCATTTATTATATATGATAAGTCAAATTTACATAGATTTTTCTGAAGTCTCCTTTTTGGTCGAATTCTAAAGATTTGATTCAGAGATGCTATAAGTTGATCCCGTCATGCAGAATGTCTCGTCCTAAAATAGCTATACAGGTTAGAGAATAAGTCCTGGAATAGCTATACACTCGGTTGGGCAAATCTTAATAAAAGATTGCCAGGTCCAGATTTAAATTTGACTTCGGGAAGATTTCTGAAACCTGATTTCATTCACTTTGCCCCGGTTAACTAAACAATAACATTTTTTCTGTCTATCTAATATCAGTTGACGGCAATTCAGCCTCTTTCATCATTGAATCTTCCTTAAATAGAAGTAATTTTAAGACGCATTAATAATCAATCCTAAATTATTTCCAGATGAAAAAGAATAAAAAAAATAGCCGTCGTGAATTCCTCCTAACTGCCGGAAAAGCTTCTATGGCTGCAGGTCTTGGTTTCGCCGTTTTGCCTTCTTGTGCAGCGGTTAAAGAAATGAAAACAGTCCACCCTTATTTGGCAGAAGAGATTCCTTATACTCAACAACCCCTCGGATACGCCTATGCGGCATTGGAACCTGTGGTCGATGCCATGACCATGGAAATTCATTACAGTAAACATGCGGCGGCCTATGCAAAAAATCTGTCTGATGCGGTAACTGCTGAAAAAGTAGATACCAGTTCACAATCACTGGTGAAACTGCTGGGAAATATATCTAAATATTCTCCAAAAATGAGAAACAATGGCGGTGGTCATTATAACCATGAATTTTTCTGGAAGTCTATGCGTGCTTCCCGCGATGGTAATAAACCTTCGGGTGCCTTGCTTCAGGCTATTGAATCTTCCTTTAATTCTTTTGATGCTTTCAAAACTCAATTTACCGATGCCGGTAAAAATCGCTTCGGAAGTGGTTGGGCCTGGCTACTTGTAAATGCTGATAAAAAACTGATCGTGGGCTCTACGCCCAACCAGGATAATCCTTTAATGGATATCTCCGATCTTAAAGGCACCCCATTATTAGGATTGGATGTTTGGGAACATGCTTATTATCTCAAGTATCAGAATCGGAGACCGGATTATATTGGGGCATGGTTTAATTTGGTGAATTGGGAGGTGGTTAGTGGGAGAATGGTGTCCTGAAGGTGAATGAGGGTGAATGAGGGTCAATGAGGGTGAAGAAGTCAATGGTGAATAGTTGAATAGGTCAATAGGTGAATGAAGTCTTGCCGGCTGAAAGTAAAGCAATCAACCAGCAGGAATCCCATTCACTTATTGACCTATTCACCTATTGACTTTACCTATTCCCTTTCAAAAAGTTTTCATAAAACATCCCCCAAAACCAGATCCTGCCCTCCTTCGGCATACAAATGGCGTCCTATCATGTGTAAGAGATCAGAAAACCAATCTTAAACACAAAAAATGAGGACATCACTACAAAATTTTTTTAAGATGAAAACTATCCGAATCACCCTGATGGCATTCACCATGCTGCTCATGGGTTCAATGGCTACCAGCCTCCGGGCTCAGTTTGCCTACAACGATCCCAATAATTATAACAATGGGAATAATAATGATCCCAATTATGATCAGCGGGGAGAGGTGACTTATCAAACATTCTATGATGAACTGAGTCCTTATGGCCAATGGGTGCAATCGCCCGACTATGGCTATGTATGGGTTCCGGAAGCCGGCGACGATTTCCGTCCATATAGTACCAAAGGTCATTGGGTGTATACCGAAGACTATGAATGGCTTTGGGTTTCCGATTACAACTGGGGTTGGGCTCCTTTCCACTATGGTAGATGGGAAGAAGATCCTTACTATGGTTGGATATGGGTGCCTGGTTATGAATGGTCTCCTGCATGGGTTGCCTGGAGAAATGGGGGTGATTATTATGGTTGGGCTCCTTTACGTCCGGGTATTAATATTTCTGTGAACTTTAATATCGGATCTTATAATCCTCCTAATGACTATTGGAGTTTCGTTCAAAGACAATATGTTTATTCTCCAAGGGTATATGATTATTATGTGGATCGCCGTACCAATATAAATATCATCAGTAACACAACCGTCATCAATATTAATTTCGGTGGATACGATCGTTATGGATATCGTTCTGGTCCTAACCGTTATGAGGCAGAAAGATATTGTGGCCGAATTAACCCGGTACGTTTCCGCGATTCCTATTCTGCAGGACGTAGTTCTTTTCGTAACAACGAAGTTTCCTTCTATCGTCCGCAGGTGAACCGCAATTCTGAAAGAACCTATGCGCCACGTGAATTTGAAAGATATGATCGTAATAATGCCAGCTTCAGAAACCGTTCTACCGGTGGACAAGCAGGTAATGATATAAGACGTGCCGATGATAATGGTTTCCGCAGGAATAATACTGACGGACGCGGAAATAATGATGGTCGTGGAAATAATACGAACGTAAATAATGATGATCGTTTTCGCCAGCCGAACAGAAATGCTGATCGTGATACAAGACCCGATAATGGTGGTTTTAGAAATAACGACAGACAGGCAGGTAATGGCGGAAGAATAGATAATAATGGTGGACAACAAAGGGATACCAGGGTAGTACAACCAGAGAGAAGGCCAGATACAAGAATTGATCAACCGGATAGAAGACCCGATAATGGCGGCTTCCGTGGAAACGACAGACAGCCGGGTAATGGCGGAAGAATAGATAATAATGGTGGACAACAAAGGGATACCAGAATAGTGCAACCCGATAGAAGACCTGATCCGGTAGTAGTGCAGCCTGAAAGAAGACCGGATATAAGAAATAATGATAACCGTGATTTTCGCCGTAATGATCAGGTACAGCCCAATAGAAATAATCAACCCGCTCAGGAAAGACCACAGCCCGAACGCAGCTTTGAAAGAAAAGATGTAAGGGCTGATGACAGAGGAAATGGAAATACTGGCAATGGCGGAGGAAATGGAAATGGTAATGGTGGGGATAGTCGAAACGGCAAGAAGAGATTTTAATAATAGAAAATAATTAATAATAAAAAGGGGTACCATGGTATCCCTTTTTTATTTTTTTGGGATTATTACGAGGATAAATTACCAATTGATGGAAGTCAAGTTTTATCAATGAGTATTTATTTTCGTAGTTTAACTATTTACGGTATTTGGCTTTTATTGTAAGTTTTCGCTTTAAATCCCTGCCCTGATGATACCAATACCGTCTACTGCCAGACAGTTGTCATTTCCTCGGCTGAAAAGCATATTGCTGAACAATCCGCTGGCACTACTTACACGAAAAACTTCGGTGCTTATCGAGTTTGTTCGCTCTATGGGCCTTCACCAGCAAATGGAAGAACTGGAGAAAAGTAAACTGGGTATTTTCAATCAACTATGTTTACTGCAACTGATCGCGGGATTTTTATTTCCTGTTTATGGCGCGATTGTAAACCCAAGGGTTCCTTCTGTTGATTGGTTGATCAGTCTGCTTCCTGCCATCACCATCGTTTTTGTTTTATTCATGAATTATCGCCAGCGTTTCGAAGCGGCGTTTTACGGATATTTTCTTTTCTATCCATTGATGATCTGCGTGGTTTATCTAAACCGTATTGACCTGGGTATTGAATTATCCTTTGTGCTTTGCGGTATTCTTTCCGTTTTCTTTATGCGCGATATCTGGCAGATGATCTTTGCCATCAGTTTTTCTATGATCAGCTATTTTGTTTTGTTTCTGATAAAAAGACAATCGGCATTTCCTCCAGTTCCGCTGGATGATATGATCTACCTGCTCAATGAAGTGCTGACCATCCTATTCATCTTCTATGCCCTTTACCTGATCATGAAGGAGAATATGGGATTTCAGTACCGGCTCATGCGTAAGAACCGAAACCTGCATTCGAAAAATCTTAAGATCGAAAAACAGCAGATAGAGATCAGAGAGAAAGCCTTGTTATTACAAAAACAAGCGGAAGAATTAAGAGAACTGGACCGGGTCAAGAATAAAATGTTCTCTATTGTTTCTCATGATTTGAAAGCGCCCATGTATGCGCTTCGGAATCTGTTTCAGCAACTGGCGGAAAAAGGATATAATTCGCAGGAGATGGAAGGGTTATTGCCCGAAATACAAAATGATCTTCATTATTCTACGGGACTGGTTGAAAATTTATTAGAATGGGCCCGGTCACAAATGTTATCTACCGCTAGTATTCATTCAACTCATGTGGATATAAACCGCATTGTAGAAGATACTGTTCAGCAACTGATGCCACAGATAAGAAACAAACAGATCACCATTCACCGGCAGAAGGATGAAACAGTAATTGCCTGGGCCGATGAACAAATGATCCGGCTTGTATTCAGAAATCTATTATCGAATGCTATAAAGTTCACACCGGAAAATGGAAAAATAACCGTTGGTACTTCTGATATGATTACCTGCATGGAAGTATTTGTAAAAGATTCCGGTCCGGGTATTACACCTGAGCAAATGGCAAGAATTAACGAGAACGCATTTTATACTACGAAGGGAACAAGAAATGAAACGGGCACCGGACTGGGATTAATGCTCTGCCGTGAATTTTTGCATAAGAATGAAAGCAGGTTGCTTATAGAATCGGAGCAAGGGGAGGGGAGTATGTTTTCGTTTGCCTTAAGGTCGCCGGAATGATTTAGTTCCTAGGTGGTTCCTCGCTTCGCTCGGAATGGCAGGCGAAGAGAGTAATAAAGGATTACCTCACTTACTTTGAAAAGCGGGGAAATGCAAATAAGGAGTGTATTGAACTTATATTTCGAGCGTAGCGAGGAACCAACTACACTTCAGCGTGCATATAACTCTCCGTCGGCTCACAAGTACAAATAAGATTCCGATCTCCGAACGTATTATTCACTCTCGCTACTGCTGGCCAGAATTTATTCAGCGTAACATAATGCAGCGGGAAGGCCGCTTCTTTTCTTGAATAAATATGATTCCATTCATCAGCTGTTACCACAAACTGCGTATGCGGAGCATTCTTTAGAGGATTATCTTTTTTATCAGCCATGCCTTCTTCAATTTGTTTGATCTCATCGCGAATAGATAACATCGCATCACAGAAACGATCCAGCTCGCCTTTGTCTTCACTTTCTGTTGGCTCGATCATAATCGTACCCGCAACAGGAAAACTCATAGTAGGAGCGTGGAAACCATAATCGATCAATCGCTTGGCCACATCTTCTGCTTCAATCTCCGCTGTTTTTTTAAACGGACGCAGATCTACAATGAATTCGTGCGCGCATTGTCCGTTATGATTAGTATAAAGTATATCATAAGCTCCGGCCAATCTGGCTCTCATATAATTCGCATTGAGTATCGCATATTCTGTTGCCGCTTTTACACCTTCTGCTCCAAGCAAACGGATATAACCATAAGATATAAGCAGTATAGAAGCGGAACCCAGCGGCGCGGCAGAAACTGCTCCATGACCACCATCATTCACATGTCCGGGTAAATGTTTTACCAGGTGCGACTTCACACAAATAGGGCCCATACCAGGACCGCCACCACCATGTGGAATAGAGAAGGTTTTATGCAAATTTAAGTGACAAACATCCGCACCAATTAAACCCGGAGCGGTTAATCCAACCTGTGCATTCATATTCGCACCATCCATATAAACCTGTCCTCCGTGCTGATGTATGATAGATGTAATATCCTTCACTGTTTCCTCATATACACCATAGGTACTTGGATAAGTGATCATCACACCGGCCAGGTTATTTGAGTATTGCTCGGCCTTTGCCTTCAGATCATTCACATCGATATATCCATTCTCCAGCGCTTTCACCACCACTACTTTCATACCTGCCATTACAGCGGACGCTGGATTAGTACCATGCGCGGAAATCGGGATCAGCATCACATCACGATGCGTATCTCCATTGGCAATATGAAAGGAACGAATAGTTAGCAGTCCGGCATATTCTCCCTGCGCGCCGCTATTGGGCTGAAGACTACATGCATCAAAGGCAGTGATCTGGCAAAGATATTTGCTGAGTTCATCAGCCATATATTGATAGCCGGCTGTTTGATCTGAAGGAGTAAAAGGATGTATTCTGTTCCAATGTGTCCAGCTTAATGGCATCATCTCGGTTGCCGCATTCAATTTCATGGTGCAGGAACCCAGGGAGATCATAGATGTATTCAGGGAAAGATCTTTGTTCTCCAGCATTTTTATATAACGCATCATCTGACTTTCGCTATGATGTGAGTTAAATACAGAATGTGTAAGAAAAGTAGAATTTCTTAAGAGGTTAGAAGGAAGATGCGTGAGTTCTACTTCCTGTTCAATTGAAAAAGCAACAGGATCTTTATCATTTTCAAAACAATTGATCAGATCAAAAAGATCAGTTACTTCAGTGGCCTCATCTATAGAGATACCAATAGTGCTTTCCTTAAAATAGCGAAGATTGATCTGTTGTCTTTCCGCTTTCTCCCGTATAGGAGCCACTTCTTTTACTTTTACTACGATGGTATCAAAGAAATCAGTTGATACTAATTCAAAACCACGATCCTGAATCGCTTCTGCCACCGTTTGTGTGAACAGCGCCACTCTTCTGGCAATGTTCTTAAGTCCATCAGGACCATGCCATACGGCATACATAGCAGCCATATTAGCAAGCAATGCCTGCGCGGTACAAATATTCGAAGTCGCTTTTTCGCGCTTGATATGTTGTTCACGTGTTTGAAGCGCCATTCTTAGTGCACGATTTCCCTGGGCATCGATACTGATACCGATGATCCTTCCGGGTATAGCTCTTTTGAATTCATCTTTTACTGCGAAGAAGGCCGCGTGTGGACCGCCATATCCCAGTGGCACACCAAAACGCTGTGATGAACCAAGGGCCACATCAGCGCCGAGTTCGCCAGGAGAAGTTAATAAAGTAAGTGCCAGCAGATCGGTGGCCATGATAACAAAACCACCTGCTGCATGTACTTTCTCAATGAATCCACGATAATCTTCAATAGATCCTTTGTCGTTGGGGTATTGTACAATCGCAGCGAAATAACTACTGTCAATATTTACAGTATTAAAATCACCTTCCACAATTTCTATATGAATGGGATTCGCTCTTGTGTGCAATACATCTTTTGTTTGCGGGAATACTTCTTTGTCAACAAAGAATTTTGGTCGTTCAATATGATCCTGTTTATTAAGATGATTAAAGCACATAGCCATAGCTTCTGCCGCGGCGGTTGCTTCATCCAGCAAAGACGCATTTGCAATAGGTAAACCAGTAAGGTCGCATACCATGGTTTGAAAATTCAGGAGACTTTCCAGTCTTCCCTGTGAGATCTCCGCCTGATAAGGCGTGTACTGTGTATACCATCCTGGGTTTTCAAATACATTTCTTAAAATAACTGAAGGGACAATAGTATCATAATAACCCTGACCTATATAATTCTTAAATAATTTATTCTTGACAGACATTTCCTTGATATGCTGCAGGTATTCATTTTCACTCATGGCAGAAGGAATATCAAGCCCTTTCTCCATGCGGATATTGGAAGGAACGGTTTTGCTTACAAGGTCATCCAGGCTTTTTTCACCAATGGTATTCAGCATATCCGCTGTATCCTTTTCATTGGGGCCGATATGTCTTGACCTGAATTCGTTTGCTTGTTGATGGAGCAGGTTCATATTGGAGGGATCTTATTAGAAAGATGGCGCAAATTTACAAGCAAAAAAGCATAAAAAACTTATCAAAAATCAGGAACCTTCTACAATCAATTAAGGTGCTAACTTGCAGCATGCTTTTACCTAAAAAAGTGCTTGAAAACTGGGAGAAAAAGTCAAGGGAGCGTCAGAAACTCTACAAGATCTACCTGCATCGGGCCAAAAAAAACGATGTGTTGGAGAAATTGCCTGATCTCCATGAAGAAGCATTCACAAAAATCGATTGCCTTCAATGTGGCAACTGCTGTAAGAATTTTTCTCCCCGCTTCAAAACCCCCGATGTAAAACGCATCAGCCGCTTGCTTCAATTAAGGGAAAGCGAGTTCATTGAGACCTATCTGAAAGTGGATGAGGACGGCGACTATGTAGCAAAGACCTTACCCTGTCCTTTTCTGGGAGCGGATAATTTCTGTAGTATCTATGAAGATCGTCCATCAGATTGCCGGCGCTTTCCTTATACAGATGAAGATTTTATGATCAAAAGGCAACCCATGGTATTGAAAAATTCCAGTTTCTGCCCCATTACTTATTATGTGCTGGAAGGTCTTTTACTTGCCGAAAAACAGGGTAAGTAATTAATAATTATTAATTACTTCATCGTCAGTTCCTCATACGCCGCTGTCAAAGGACGACTGATACCATCTGTTTTCCAATCTTCCTCTCCGGGAATAATAGTTGCTTTAAGAATATCATCTTTGGACCTGCCTGCTTTAATTTCTCCGTCTACAAACTGCAATACTTTCCCAAGATAATCCTGGAAGGCGCGAAGATCATCTGCCTTTCCTGTTACCTCATAGCCAGGACCAGCATGACCGCAAACAAAGGTTGTTTTATTATCAAATTTATTAAGCGCTTTATCCAATACATTGATCCAGCTTTTCATATTCGCTCCTGCGGAACGGTCTACAAATGGGTGACGACGATTAAATACCAGGTCACCACAATGAACAATATTGGAATGCTGAAGATGTACAAAACTATCTCCATCAGTATGACCCGCACCATAGTAATAAAGAGCGATCTTCTCCTTCCCCATTTTCTCTTCCCAAATGGTGCTATAAGTTTGGTCAGGATATAATTGTTTATCCTCAGTCTTGGAGGCTATAGCTACCGCTTTTTGATTCTTTAAAGAATTTTCATGCGCTAGTACATGGGTGACCAATCCTTTAAAAGAAATATTTCCTGCTGTATGATCTCCATGATGATGGGTATTGATGAGCGTGGAAAATGGCTCGCTATGATCTTTTCTTAATGCATCAATAAGATGTTTGCTTTGATCAGGGAATTGTGAATCCACCACTACGATCTGGTCTTTTTCCAAAAGAAAAAGAATAGTGCCACCTCTTTCTGTAAAAATGCCCACTTTATCGTTTAGCATGGTGATCTTAAATTGATCCTGTGCCAGTGCAGTCAGGATATTTTTTTGGAAAAGGCTAATAGCGGTTACACTTAAGCCGGTTGTATGAAGAAAAGATCTGCGATGCATAAAAAATATATTTATGATGGAATAACGTTGATAAATCTAATAAAGTTGGCTGAGAAAAAATAAACCGGCTATCAATATTCAAATTTCCGCAGTCCTGGTGCTTTGAACCAGGTAACGGCCACCACCAGCAGGGTCATACAACCCCCAAAAACTACTGATGGAACAACCCCCATCAACCGGGCCGCCATACCACTTTCAAATTGTCCCAGTTCATTGCTGGAATTAATGAACATGGAGCCTACACTGCTCACTCTTCCACGCATATGATCAGGTGTTTTGAGTTGCATAACAGTGCCACGAACCACAATACTAACTCCGTCGAGAATTCCGGCCACCATCAATGCGATAAAGGAAAGAAGGAACCATTTAGATAAAGCGAATACGATGATGCAGGCTCCAAAACCGGCCACCGCGAAAAATAATTTTTTACCCTGCGCATTTTTTATAGGGAAGAAGGCCAGCATGGCTACGATCAGTATCGCGCCAATATCAGAAGCGGCATTCAGCCACCCAAAACCAATAGGACCAATATGCAAGATATCCTTGGCGTATACGGGTACCATCGCCACGGCTCCTCCAAATAAAACAGCAAACATATCCATTGAGAAGGTGGCCAGTATTTCTTTTGTTTTCCATACAAACGCTAATCCTTCTTTCATACTATCCCAGGTTTTTAATTCACCTGATCTTGCCATAGGAGGTTTTGGTTTTAGTCCTGACAGAATCAAGAATGCCGTACAGATCAAAATGATCACAGTGATCAGTGTTCCCTGAATTCCCCAATGGGCGATCAAAAAACCTGCGGTGGCATGACCGGTAACCGAAGCCGCTAGCCAGGAACTCTGGTTCCAGGTAGTGGCATTTTGTAAATATTCACGGGGAACAGTTAGTGCCAGTGTAGCTGAAAAAACAGGTCCTGTAAATGAACGAATAATACCTGTACAAAATATCACAGCATAAATACCAATGGCGATCCACTGATGATTATAACGGGAACTGATAAACTGACTGGAGAAGAAAAGCAGGGTAGCAGCAGCAATACCATAAAAAAAAACTCCCCGCAATAATAATTTTCGTTTATCAGTTATGTCAATGATATGTCCCGCGTAAAGAGCAGTAGAAACTGCGGGTATCACTTCAGAAAGTCCAACAAGTCCGATGGCGAATGGATCACCCGTCAACTCATAAACCCACCAGGCTACCAGGGTGCCCATCATTCTCAATCCCATGATAAAAGTGAAACGGCCAAGCATCAGGTTCCGGAATTCCGGCACCCGCGTTGCTGCAAAAGGATCGTTAGTTATTTGTTTTACGTGAGAATTTTCCTCCATCTGGGGCAAAGGTAGGCCTATGGAAGGGTAATGAAATGCTGCCCGTCTTCATAGTCTTTTTCCAATGCATCGAGTATTACCTGCAAATGTTTTTCATTATTCAGGAAATCTGCATCGCTTGCATCAACGAACAGTGTTTTTATATTATGCTGTTTGATATAATGCGTATAGGTCTCCTGTAAATTGAAAAGATAATCGTCAGGAATATTTTGTTCATAGGCGCGATTGCGCTTTTTTATATTGTCTTGTAGTTTACTAACTGGTGCATGAAGATAGATCAGCAATTGAGGTTGTAATAATTGCTGATTTATTATCTCGAATAATCGCTGATAAAGCCGGAACTCATCATCCGGCAGTGTGACCTTAGCGAATAAAAGACATTTGGTGAACAGGTAGTCGGAGATGGTCAGTGATTGAAACATATCATTCTGCTGCAAAAACTCCTTCTGTTGTTTGAATCTTTCCGCCATAAAGAATAGCTCCAGGGGAAAAGCATATTGTTTTGGGTTCTCGTAAAATTTAGGAAGAAAAGGGTTGTCGGCAAATTCTTCAAGGATAAGCCTGGAATTATAATGTTTGCTGAGCAGACTGGCCAGGGTGGTCTTTCCTGCACCGATATTTCCTTCTATGGTGATGAACTGGTATTTCAAGGCAGGCAAAATAAAGGATTCATAAAGACGAATTATACTTTTTTACCCCCAGTTGATCTGGACAATCTATTAGTAACTGACTAACCGTTTTTTTGAGAACAGGATGCATGGCTTTCGGTGCAATATCCGCCAATGGAACAAGGGCAAACCTTCTGTTAGCCATTTCAGGATGAGGAAGACGAAGAAGTTCATCCTGATGCACTTCCTCATTAAATAAGAGGATATCTATATCTATAAGGCGGGGACCATATTTCTCTTCCCTTTCCCGGCCCATGGTCTTTTCGATCTTCAGCAACTGGCGCATTAGCTGGGGGGCGCTCAGTTCTGTTCTTAATAACAGGGCCTGGTTCAGAAAAGCGTGCTGATCAGTCTTGCCCCAGGCAGCAGTTTCATAAATAGCGGAGAATTTTTCCAGTTTACCGCATTCTTCCACTATCAGCTCCCTGGCTTTTCGAAGATTTTCTTCCCGGTCTCCCATATTTGTACCTGTAAGGAGATATGCTTTGAACAAATCGATAGTTTTATTTCCTGCAACAGTAGTTTATTTTTTGCTAACTCTTACATTTGCCACCAACCTTCCTCTATGCCATCATCTTACAGCCAGTCCCGGGCCCTTTGGGCCATTACCCGCGCGAGTTTCAAGGCAATTTTTGCGAATCCGAGCGCGATCATCTTCAGTATTTTATTCCCCATCATTTTCGTGATGATCTTTGGTGCTTTTGGAAATGGAAACGGAGTTGGTTACCGCATTGCCATGGATAAGAAATCTGATACAAGTAGTTTCATGTATCAAAGCCTTATTCATAATAAATCTATACTGATCGTTCATTATAATAGCGAGGATAGTTTACGAAAAGAATTGATCAAGGGTAAACTGGTTGGCATTGTAAAGATCAGTTCCACCAGAGACAGCAGTGGAAGATCTCATGATAAAGTAGAAGTGTTTTCAACCACTGCCAGTGGAGATCGTTTCGGGGGCTTTATGCAAATGCTTGATTATTCCCGATTGAAAATGGAGGAAGGAAAAGCAGGTAATGAACCGCCACTGGTAACTATTGCACCACCTAAAGTTGAAACCGTTAGGCAATACAGGCAGATAGATTTCATACTGCCTGGTCAGCTGGGATTTTCTATTCTTTTTTCTACACTTTTCGGTATCGCCTTCACTTTTTTTAATCTTCGCGAACAACTGGTGTTAAAAAGATTTTATGCCTCACCGGTAAATCGGGTGAATATTCTTATTGGTGTTGGTGTAAGCCGTTTATTTTTTCAATTGCTAAGCGTGATCGTACTGATCAGTTTCGGATATTTTTTCCTGCATTATACCCTGGTACATGGACTAGCTACTCTGCTTGAAATTTTGATCATGACCATTGTGATGCTTTTTTTGCTGATGGGGGTAGGGTTGATATTCAGCAGTATTGTAAAATCAGATACTTCTATTCCTTTGCTGATAAATCTTTTTGGTTTTCCGCAGATGATGCTTTCGGGCACTTTCTTTCCCATTGAAGTATTTCCCGAATGGCTGCAAACGATTTGTAAATCATTACCACTAACCCAATACAATACGGCCATACGAAAACTTTCTTTCGAAGGATTGCATCTGGATGATTGCTGGAGGGAGTTAGGTATACTTGGGATATGGATGGTGGTTATTTATATTGTGGTGGTGAGGGTGCTGAAGTGGGAATGAGGAGAGTCGGGAGTCTTTAGTCCGGAGTCGGGAGTCTTGAGTCGTTCCCGATGTGAAAACAGAATATTTATTGTAAACAAAATAAGCTCAAAGCTCGAAGCTCCCATGAAATATATAAAGCTTGCTCTCATCAGCCTTATCTTCTTCGCCTTACTACTCACTGGCATCTCTCTGTTATTCCCTTCCCATGTCCGCATATCAAAAGCAATAGATATTAATGCTTCTAGAGAACAGGTGCTGATGCAGTTTAAGGATACATCCAATTGGAAGAACTGGTATCCCGGTGCTGATAGTCTTCTTCCTTCGGTGGAATTATCATATAATGATTCCTTGGTAAAGTTTCAGCAGATAAGAGAAGGTAAGAAAGCTGAAGAAGGCTGGAATATTATACAAACTGAAAGACCCAATATTACCACGGTGCAATGGTATATGGATATCAAATTGAGCTGGTATCCCTGGGAGAAATTTTCAAGTATCATGCTGGAGAACAGGTATGGGCCTTTTATGGAGAAGGGATTGGGGAGGCTGAAAACTTATCTGGAAAAACAATAATAACTGTTGAGCTGTTGAGAGGTTGAGCTGTTTAGAGAAAATTCTATACTCTATGAATATTCAGTAAAATTGAAGTTTTGGAAGTCTCCCTCAACAGCTCAACCTCTCAACAGCTCAACCCTTCAAAAACTTCAAATTCCGCATCATCCCTCTCCACTTCGTTCTCTTCAAGGGCGAATCTTTGAAAATCCTGCGGAAGCTTTCCTCACTCATTCCCTCCCATTCAGCACTTGATAGATTCAGTATTTCAGGAATGGGAGTAAAGGCCGGTTCTTCTGTAGGCTGACTGAAACGGTTCCAGGGGCAAATATCCTGGCAGATATCGCAACCAAAGGCCCAGTTCTTAAATTTTCCTTTCATCTCCGAAGGGATCAGTTCATCTTTCAGTTCAATGGTGAAATAAGAAATGCATTTGCTGCCATCCACTATTTTTCCCGGATGAATGGCATTGGTAGGACAAGCATCTATACATTTTGTGCAGGTGCCGCAATAATCTTTTGCATAAGGATCATCGTATTCCAATTCAAGATCTGTGATAAGTGTAGCGATAAAGAAAAATGAACCCGCGCTTTTATTTATCAGGTTACCATTTTTACCGATCCATCCAAGACCGCTTCTCTGTGCCCATGTTCTTTCAAGTACAGGAGCAGAATCAACAAATCCTCTTCCCTGTATATCTCCAATATTTTCTTTCAAGCGCGATAGCAATCCGCCCAGTTTATTTTTGATCACCTCATGATAATCTTTTCCATACGCGTATTTGGAAATGGCAGGTGAGTCTGAAGATTGTTTTTGATCTGGATAATAATTCAGAAGAAGAGTGATCACTGATTTGGCGCCTGGTACCAATACACGCGGATCAACGCGCTGATCAAAATATTTTTCCATGTACTGCATCTGGCCATGCATTCCTTTCTGCAACCAGTTTTCAAGTCGACGGGCATCCGCATCCAGTTTAACAGCACGTGCGATACCAATATGGTCAAAGCCAAGGCCCCGGGCAAATTGCCTTATTGTTGAACTATGATGCTGACGCAGATCCATAGTTATCATTTATCCTCCAGGTGCATACGATGCATGATACGATGCACTGCTGGAGCTAGAATGATCCCAAAATTGGTAATGAAAATTACCCCGCTGAATAAGGCGTAAATTGAAGAGAATATTTTTCCGGTTTCGGAACTTATGGGGTTAATCAGTCCCATGCCACTGAGAATCATAGATGCATTATGGATAGAGTCGATCCAGTTCATACCTCCCCACCAATGATAGCCTGCTACCCCAATAACAAGGCTGATCAACATTATTAAAAGGGCAATTAAAAAATTAGTGGCAAGCCGGCCGTAGAAGACTTTTTTCGATACCAGGGGCTGTTTTTTATGCTCGTACATAACCTGTTTTTTACAAAGTAAATCAATACCTGAAATATTTGCAGGAATAACCAGGATCATATGCCTTAACTACCGATGGAGCTACCTTTATATGCCATTGTTTCCGCATATCAGCCTTGGATTAGTTTTTGAGACATAAAGAAGAAAAAAGTATAGTTATCCATCCCGGTTATCCGGTAATAAATCATAAAATATGAATCTTGGCAATTTTACAATAAAAGCGGCAGAAGCCTTCCAGCAAGCTCAGCAATTCGCATTTAATGCGAAGAACCCCAGTATTGAAACTGAGCATATCCTGAAAGCCCTTCTGGAACAGGAGGACTCTCCGGTTGTACATCTTTTGAAGAAAAATAATGTGACCATTAATCTTCTGGAGAATAAACTAGATGAGCTCATCGCAGGTTTACCAAAATCTACAGGTGATGCGGCCCAGAATATTTCCCGCGAGTCAAATAATGTGGTTCTGCGCGCAGGAGCTGCTTTGAAGACATTCAAGGATGAATTCGTAACCACCGAACATTTACTTCTGGCTATCGTGCAAGGCAATGATGGGCCGGCCAAATTATTAAAGAACGCGGGCCTTTCTGAAAGCGGACTGATATCGGCCATTAAAGAGTTAAGAAAAGGAGAAACCGTTACGTCCCAAACGCAATCACAGGAATTCAATGCATTGAATAAATATGCAAAGAATTTAAATGAACTGGCCCGCCAGGGAAAACTGGATCCTGTGATCGGTCGTGACGAAGAGATCCGCCGTACCCTACATATACTTTCCCGCCGTACTAAAAATAATCCCATCCTGGTTGGAGAACCTGGGGTAGGCAAGACCGCCATAGCGGAAGGTATTGCTCATCGAATTGTGAACGGAGATGTGCCAGATAATTTAAAAAACAGGATCATTTACGCACTGGATATGGGCTTGCTGATAGCAGGAGCAAAATATAAAGGAGAATTTGAAGAAAGATTAAAAGCGGTAGTGAAAGAGGTAAGTGGTTCAGAAGGGGAGATCATCCTTTTCATTGATGAAATTCATACACTGGTAGGAGCAGGCGGAGGCGAGGGTGCTATGGATGCGGCCAATATTTTGAAACCGGCTTTGGCCAAAGGAGATCTGCGTGCTGTGGGTGCGACTACCCTCAATGAATATCAAAAATTCTTTGAGAAAGATAAGGCGCTTGAACGTCGTTTTCAAAAGGTGATGATAAACGAACCCAGTGTGGAGGATGCCATTTCTATTCTTCGCGGTTTGAAAGATCGTTATGAAACGCATCACCATGTGCGCATTAAAGATGAAGCGATCATTGCAGCAGTAGAACTTTCTCAGCGATATATTACCGATCGTTTTCTTCCCGATAAGGCTATTGATCTGATCGATGAAAGCGCGGCGAAACTTCGCCTGGAAATGAATTCTATGCCGGAAGAACTCGATACAATGGAAAGACAGATACGTCAGTTGGAGATCGAAAGGGAAGCCATTAAGCGCGAAAATGATGAAGAGAAATTGAAAGAACTTAATACAGATATAGCTAATCTTTCTGTTGAGCGCGATACCCTGAAGGCCAAATGGAAGGATGAAAAGGAATTGGTTGAAAAAGTTCAGAATGCGAAAGCTGAAATTGAAAGTCTTAAATCACAGGCAGAAAGATTAGAGCGTGAGGGCGATTACGGGAAAGTGGCGGAGATCCGTTATGGTAAAATAAAAGAGCAGGAAAAACTGATCGCTGGTCTCAGCCTGGAACTTGCTTCCTCCGATGAAAAAAGATTATTAAAAGAAGAAGTAGATGCGGAAGATATTGCCGAAAGCGTTGCTAAAGCTACCGGAATTCCGGTAACCAAAATGCTTCAGAGTGATCGTGAAAAATTATTGCACCTGGAAGATCACCTGCATCAAAGAGTAGTCGGACAGGAAGAGGCGATCACCGCAGTAGCGGATGCCATTCGCAGAAGCCGTGCAGGATTACAGGATCCCAAAAAACCGATCGGTTCTTTTATTTTCCTTGGAACAACAGGAGTAGGTAAGACAGAACTGGCCAAAGCGCTGGCAGAATATTTATTTGATGATGAGAGCATGATGACCCGAATCGATATGAGTGAATACCAGGAAAAGCATACGGTAAGCCGCCTGGTAGGAGCGCCTCCGGGCTATGTTGGGTATGAAGAAGGAGGTCAGCTGACTGAATCTGTTCGTCGCAAACCTTATAGTGTGGTACTATTGGATGAAATTGAAAAAGCGCATCCTGATGTATGGAATGTATTGTTGCAGGTTTTGGATGATGGACGCCTTACTGATAATAAAGGTCGTGTGGTGAATTTTAAGAATACCATTATTATCATGACCAGTAATATTGGATCTTCCATGATCATGGATGCATTTGAAAACCTTAATGAAGATAATATGGAAGAAACCACTGAAAAAGCGAAGATCGATGTGATGGCTCTTTTGAGAGAGACCATTCGCCCGGAATTCCTCAATCGTGTGGATGACATCATTATGTTTCAGCCATTGATGAAAAAGGAGATCGTGGGTATTGTTCGGATCCAGTTACAAAATTTGAAAAAGCTGGTGGCGGTCAGTGGCATTAACCTGGAGTTCAGTAATTATGCATTGGAATTTTTGGCAGAGCAGGGCTTTGATCCGCAGTTTGGAGCAAGACCACTGAAAAGGCTGATCCAAAAAGAGATCGTAAACCAATTATCGAAGAAAATACTTTCAGGCGATATTGATAAGACAAAACCGGTATTAGTAGATGTGTTCGATAATACTGTGGTCTTTATCAATGAATCGGATAAAGTAAAGGCTTGAAATTTATTCGTGACTGAGCCGGTATAAATAAATAGCGGCTCTTTTTGCTAATAAGGGCAGGGCCTTAATATTAGTGGTCTCACCTGGTGCATGTTCGCCTGCACCCCAGGCACCCAGTCCATCCATGCAATCGAGGTATTCTGCTACATATGAAACATCGCCGGCGCCTCTCATCATAGGGTCGCCGGCTTTTATTTCACCATAACCCAGGGCGATTGAAACCAAACTTAATTTTTTTACCAGCGCTTCATTTCCTTTTGTTGGAAACATAGAAGGGATACCATCCTTAAAGAATATTTTAGCAGAAGAACCGGGAAGATTATTGCTGCTAATTATCTTGCGCATATTAGCTCTTGCTTTTTCTTTTTGCTCTGCAGATATAAAACGCAGATCGCCAACTACGACAGTGGCAGGTGAAATGATATTAGTTTTTCCTGCTACAGTTCCTTTTTGCAGAGCGGTATCATAATTCACCTCAGTGCCTCCTACAAATAAACCCGGATTAAAGGTTAAATATTTCTCTGTACTTAATTTCAGTCTGAATTCATTGATGATGCGGGTGGCTTCATAAATAGCTCCAAAACCATTTCTTCCAAATACACCTGAAGAATGACCCTGCTTTCCAGTTACTTCCAGTCTCCATTCGCTGGCTCCTCTTCTTGCTGGTGCTGCTGTATTCATTCCATTTGATGCTTCAAAGGCAAGAGCATAATCATGTAGTTTGGCTCTTTGAATAAAATCAGCACGACTAACAAGGTTTGGCTTTCCTGCATTTTCTTCATCTCCTGTCATATACACCGTGATAGTTCTGTCTTCCAGTAAACCTTCTTTAAATAATGCTTTTAATGCTGCGATCATGATCACATCACCTCCCTTCATATCATTCACGCCCTGACCGGTTGCTGTGCTGTCATTGATCATATGAAAAGGGTTTGCCGGCATATCAGGTTCGAATACCGTATCAAGATGTCCGATCAGGAAAAGTTTTTTTCCTTTAGTACCTTTTCTATAGGCTACGAGATGGCCAGCCCTGTTCAATGAATCAGGGAGCCCGATCCATTCAACGGTAAAGCCAAGGGCCCTTAGTTCATCTCCAAACATTTTTCCTACCGCTCTTACACCGGTTTTATTATAAGTGCCACTATTTATATTCACCGCGTTTTTCAGTAACTCAAGATGATAAGGCAGGTCAGCATCTATTTGTTTCGCTATTTTTTGTTCTGTATCATTCAAAGACTGAGCAGTTGAAACAAGAAACCCGAATAGTATCGGAATAAGTAAAAGCGATTTTTTCATTTTTCTAAGATAGGCAAATAAAAAAACCGGCACAGGGCC
Source organism: Chitinophagaceae bacterium (assembly GCA_046596515.1). GTDB lineage: Bacteria > Bacteroidota > Bacteroidia > Chitinophagales > Chitinophagaceae > JJ008. The sequence continues at coordinate 22,315 of JBKJMI010000069.1, forward strand.
GGTTTATAAAATTGATCTTTCGAAGAATATTAAAATATCCTTGTCACCGTGTTCTCTGTTTGGGTGCGGGTAGTGCTGTTGATTTCATAGAGAAGCACTTTTTTATTTCCACTAAAACTGATCTCCACACGTACTGGCTCATTACCCAGTTCATCGCGGTTGATCAGAAATTTACGTGAGAAGGAAGTAGCCGTTACATTTTCTCTGTAAAGATTAACCCCGTTCCTGTCAGAAATTGATACCAGGATGGTCCCCTTCAGATCATTGTTTGTCAGATTAAGCTGGTATACCGGGTTATTGTCGATGGATCCGGCATATTTCAATTCAGCCAGCTGAACAGGATTGATAGGGATCACTGGGCTGGCAGTGGCGGTGAAAGCCAGGGCCAGGGCAAAAGAAACAGTCAAAAGGGTTTTTGTGTTGATTTTCATAATAAAGTGTTTTGTGCCTTCATTGAAGACGGGTTTAGAATACGCAATAAAAAATTTGGATGGCAGGCACCGTTGAAGGCAAGAATCGTAGAAGGGAGAATCCCTATTGGCAACACGAAAGTAGAGCCTGAATATATGCCCTCCAACACAAGCTTGGGTCCATTTGGGAACAACCAAGAGGGAAAGACAAAGTATGAGTAGTTGTATTATAATTAGTTACGAAGTTTTATTCCGGTATGTCCAGGGTTTTTTTTATAGGCTGGGTTCAATATGGCCGATGTTTTTTTAGCTATAAACCCTTGATTTATAATTGGTGGTTTACGTGTTAGGAAAATACTTATAAGTGGATTTGGCAGGCTGCGAAATTATATTATCTTCAACCGATTCCATATTCGGACTTTCTGGCATAAATCCTTTTAGTTCAACTATATGGCTGGAAATTTGTTATAGATCAGACGGCTTGGGAAAAATTCCCTGACCCGAATAAAAAGAATAAGAAAATGGCGCTCAAAAAAGAAGATATTATAATTATTGGACCGGAAGAGATTTTTGTTGGAAACAAAGACGCGGCCGTAACTCTGATGGAATTCGGAGAATACGAAAGTGAAGAATGTGCGAAAGTGAATGAAGTGGTGAAACAACTTCTGGAAGAATTTGATGGTAAGATTCGTTTTCAATTCCGTCATTTCCCTCTGACCATGATCCATCAACGCAGTTTGAAGGCCAGCGAATCCGCTGTTGGTGCTGCGCAGGAAGGTAAATTCTGGGAAATGCATAATGTGTTGTTTCAAAACCGTCGTACCCTCGGTACTACCAGTTTGAAACTTCATAGTAAGGAGGCGGGCGTTAAGAATAAAAAATTCCTGGAGGAATTGGTAAATGGTGTTTACGGTTGGGAAGTGCAGGATGATATTAAGGAAGGCCATAATCGCGGCATCAAAGAGATCCCCGCATTTTTTGTGAATGATGTACCGGTAACGGGTAAACCTACTTTTGCCAATCTAAGTGCAGCCATTCAATCGGCCTTAAGAAAGTCAAAGTCAAAATCTACTACTACTAAAGCAAAGGCTCCGGTAAGAGCTAAGCAGAGAGCTTAATTAATCATATTAAAGAACGAGTATAAAAAAACCCCGCAGCAAATGCTGAGGGGTTTTTTATTGGTAGTTCTGACAATTACCAACGGTTTCCACCGCCACCACCGTTACCGGAGAAAGAACGGTTTCCACCGCCTCCACCACCGTTACCGGAGAAAGACCTTTTTGGTCTGTCTTCTTTAGGCTTAGCAACGTTCACGCGAATTGCGCGACCGTCAACCATTGCGCCATCCAATTCAGCAATTGCTTTATTGGCGGCTGCGTCATCACTCATTTCCACAAAACCGAAACCTTTGCTGCGGTTAGTGAATTTGTCCATAATTACTTTTGCGGAAGAAACTTCGCCATATTCAGCGAAATAGCTCTGCAGATCTTCGTCTTGTACGGCGAAGCTCAGGTTTGAAACATAAATGTTCATCTGATAAAAAATTGATATTAAAAAAATACTTGAGAAAGCGAGGCGTAAAGAAGACTAACTATTAGCAGAAAAATGCGTAGCAGGATCGTTCACTTACTATCGATGCTCAAATTGACCCCACAAAGGTAGGGTAATTTGGTAAGAATAGTCTGTTTTATTTTTGTTACGGAGATTGGTGTCTTATCTAAACTCCCGACTTTCGACTCCCGACTCTAATCGGGTTGATCTATGTTAAGAAATTTATTCTCTTCCTTCTTCTTCACCCCAAACGCATAGCGAATATTCAATCCAAACCTTCGGGTATCTGAAAGCCTGAAGCCAGTTGCATTAACCGAGCCCTGCCTGATCAGGAAATCATTTTTATTTGTGCGAAGAATGTCATTGCCACTAAGAGTAATGATCAGTTTATCTTTAATGAATTTTCTGTTCACACTCATATTCAACGCGCCGAAACTACTTAGCTCATAAAATTGTTGCTGTCCGCGAAAACGCACAAAGCCATTTAATGTGATCACTGAGCGCTGGTCCAGTCTGTATGTCTGATAAGTAAAGAAACTCCATGTCCCCCGGGAAAATGAAAGCGGCTTGCCCTCGTAAATACCATCATATAGATTATGATTATACTGTGTTCCTAGTACAATGAAATATTTTCCTCCCGGTGGTAATGCACCAATAGCACGGAAATACCATTCTTTATTGGAACCTAAATTATCATAAGTTCTATAAGCCTGACTTCTGCTGCTATCTGCCTGATAAACCACATTAGTAAATATGTCTTTAGTATCATTCAATCCAAGGGCCAATATGGGCTTTTCATCTACGCTGACATTCACTTCATAATTATTAGTGAACTGCGGACGTAATGCGGGATTTCCTGTCTCTGTTAAATATTGGTCCACATATCTCGAATATGGATTCAGCTGATCATAGCCCGGACGACGTATGCTCCTTCTGTATACCACGTATCCTCTTAATTCATAGCTCATGATCTTTAACAATGGCTTGCTCAGATATATATAAGGAAACAGATCGGTACGATGAATGCTGAAGGAAGTATCTCCTGGAATGATCTGTCTTCCTTCCATATTGGTATTTTCCAGTCGGGCACCTAATTTCAAAACCAGATCCTTTTTAAATGATTTGGTTCCCTGTAAATAAAAGGAGTTTATATTCTGACTGTAGTTGAAACTATTAGTTCGGGCGGCATCTTTCTGCCTGTTGCCAGATTGTTCTTTAAAATAATCAGAGTGATTTTTAAATTTTAGTACTGTAGACTGTACTCCTGTTTCCAGGGTGATCTTTTTCTTCCATTTTAATTTAAGATCGGATCGGCCAGTGAAAAAATTCCTGTAGGAATGATTGATCCCATCTCCTCCGAAAACCGGTATCAAAGGCAAACTATAATTAGTTACAAAGACCTGATTGCCTTCATCCTCAGAATGACGGATAAAAATATCATTGGTCCATTCAGACCCCAGGGTATCGATCATATACTTGGTTTCCATTCCGCTGCCATAGGAAAGAGAATGTCCCTTATTTATTACATTATTCAAACTATTGCTGAAAATATTATTAGTAGAATTTTTCAGCAGCAGGTTGCTGTTATTTGATCGGTTGTTGAAATTATTATAAGTGCCTTCTGCATCATAGGTCAGCTCAAATTTTTTACTTAATTGCCAGGTCATGCTGAAAGATGAATAGAACGCGTTTCCGGGATATACTGTAGTGGCATCCTGTCTTAATAATGAATCTGGTGCGAATATCCTTTCGGTATAGATCCGCTCAAAATTATTGCGGCGATTATAACTGATATTAAAACTGTAATTTCTTTTTCCTGTATTATTATTCAGACTAAGTCCAATATTTCCATTTCCATATTTTCCCTGCTGCCATCCGCCATTTACCGAACCGGTCATGCCGATCTTCACACCTTTTTTTAATACTACGTTTACAATACCACCACCCCCCGATGCATCATACCGGGCCGAAGGCGTTTTCACGATCTCAATTTTTTGAATGGCATTGGGAGGTAAATTCTTCAGCATAGTGGCAACATCAGCCGCACCCATTTTCATATCCCTGCCGTTTATCTGAACTGTGGCAGGCGTCATACTGCTGATATAAACATTACCGTCCTGATCAACGAAAAGACCAGGTGTTTTTTCAATGACTTCATATCCATTGGAAGAAGCGGCTACCAGGTTTTCAGGATCCACCACCAATTTGTCTTCTTCCTGTTTCATTAATGGCTTACGGCTCCGGACTACTACGCCTTCCAATGTTTTTTCCCTTGGCTCGGCCACGAACTGGAAAACGGTCTGATCCCCGCGAACCAGAAGGCCCTTATCTATAGTTTTATAATTGGCAGAGGTAATTGTCAGGTCATACTGACCACCTTTCTTCAGTTCAAATTTTACTTTTCCGGTACTATCGGCCGCACGAACCAATACCTGGGTACTATCGGTTCTGTTCACCAATTGAAAATTGGCATAAGGAACCGGCTCTTTTTTCTTGTTCGTAATTTTAAAACTGACAGTTATTTCCTGCGCCCGAGAAGAAAGATGCGCAAAAAATAATACCAGGAAAATGGGGATGGAAGATCTCAGAATTTGTTTCATGCGTTGGTGGCGCAAAAGTAGATAACCACCCTTACAGGAGTTAGAATATTTTATGAACGGTCCTTATTTTTTGTTTCATTTAACTTTTGTTCCTCCGCCTGGTGGATTATTTTCTTAGCATGAAAGACCGTGGCTTCATCAATGGAGTGAGTTCGGTGAATATCCGTATCTTTTTTCGCGAGGTCGGAAAGGCGGATATAAAATTTTTTAAGGGTTTCCAGCTCATCGGCCGATAGCTCTTCCACCACGATCAGGCGATTACTTGCATGAGGGTTGGATGCAATAAGTTCATTTAATTTCAGCTGTACAGCTACAGTATCTTTATTCTGAGAATGCTGGATAACAAAGACCATTAGGAAGGTTATGATGGTGGTACCCGTGTTGATAACCAGCTGCCAGGTGTTTGAAAAATTAAAAATGGGTCCTGTAATGCCCCAGGTCAATATGATCAGGAATGCGATGACAAAGGTCAATGGACGACCCGATGCCCTGGTCACATTATTAGCGAAAAGTTCGAAGAGATGGCCTTTCTCGTTTTTTTTACTATTATTATTCATGATTTTGATTTACTATTTATAAGTTAGATGCAAATTAGTCAACAAGGATGCCAATGATAGAGTTCGAGGCAACTATAAAAAAATTTGGACAGCAGGGTGAGAAAACGGGCTGGACCTATGTGGAGGTCCCGGCAGATCTCGCCGAACAGCTTAAAAAAAGTAATAAAAAGTCATTCCGTGTCAGGGGGAAATTAGATGCGGTGCCCATTAAAGGTATTGCCTTATTGCCTATGGGAAATGGTAATTTTATTATGGCCCTGAATGCTGATATGCGTAAGGCTATTCATAAGAAACAGGGGGCTATGCTCAAGTTAAAACTAACAATAGATAAGGAAGAGTTCAAAATAAATGAGGACCTTCTGGATTGCATACATGATGAGCCCGTTGCCCTTGTTTATTGGAATAAATTGCCCCCTTCTCATCAAAAATATTACAGTAAATGGATCGACAGCGCCAAAGGACAGGATACAAGAGTCAGTCGTATCACCCGGGCGGTTGAGGGAATGAGGAAGGGATTGAATTATGCAGAGATGTTGAGGAGTAAGTAATTCAATTACTTATTATTAATTACTAATTATTTGAACGGATTAGAATATTTAGCATCCGCAATCATCGCCTGATCAGTAAGGGTTTTCAAAAAAGCCACCAGGGCTGCTTTATCTGCCACGGTAAAATTGGCAAGTCTTGGCTGACCATTAGGCAATTTTAACTGGTTAGAAAGATTCGGATGCGCTTTTACGCCTGAACTATAATGTTCAACTACTTGTTCAAGTGTGGCAAATCTTCCATCATGCATATAGGGAGCGCCCAATTCAATATTTCGTAAGGAACCCACTTTAAAAAGTCCGTTGTCGGCAGGATTACCGGTTACCGTTCCAAAACCTGCATCGGTAGTGGTTAGATCCAGTCCATTGTTTTTTTCTAAAGGAGCCGTAAATGTTTCTGTGCCATGACAACCTGCACAACCGCCTGCTGGTCCGAAAAATATTTGCAGACCACGATTTTCTTCCGCTGTATAATTTGGAAAAGTTGGATTTGGTGGTAATGGACCAGGAGGTATCGCGGATCTTCCTACATCAAATTTGGTTTGATAAGAAACAATGGATCTCACGAATTGAGCCAGGGCCATTGAGATCCTTTCACTGCTTATATTTTCATCACCGAAGGCATTTTTAAAAAGAGGAGCGTAATAAGCCTGAGTTTTTAATTTAGTTACCAGGCCAGTAAGTGTCATACCCATTTCCACTGCATCCTGGATCGGGCGAAGTACCTGATCCTCGAGCGTAACAGCACGCTGATCCCAGAAAAAACGACCATTAGGATAATATTTTGCATCGGTCAATCCCATAGAATGACGAACTGTAGGTCCGCCATTAAAGCCTTTGCTTTTTACAACATTATCTGTAAAGCCCAGGTTTTGTTTATGACAGGATGCGCAGGCCACAGTATTATTTATGGAAAGATTTTTATCATAAAAAAGCACCCTTCCAAGTGTTGCTCCATTATCAGTAATAGGATTAATCCCAGGCGTATTTATCTGGCCGGCAATAGCTGGATTTGTCAGGTAACCAGGCAAACTGGGGTTGGCATAATTAAAAGGAGTGGATGGAAGGTTAAGTGCAGCAGCTACCGGATCTGTAGTATTCGTTCCACCGGTTCCGGTGTCGGATTTTTTACAGGAAGAAAAAAGGATTAGGAAGCTGCCTGCGAAAAGAAGGATGGCCTGTTTAATGGTGGTGGATGCGGTCATGGGCGCTTTTATTCGGTTTGAGACCTTATTTTCTTTGAAGAGTTTAAAATACAATGTTTTTTACCAATACAAATGAATTGACGCATGCCGGCTTGAAAATCCTTCTTTAATAATGCGTTTATTTGTAAATGATTTCATCCATCCTTGACTTCAGACAACCTTTTTTTATCGGTATTGCCGGATCGGGTATGAGCGCATTGGCGCAGTACCTGCAGGATTCTGGTATGAAGGTATCCGGAAGTGATCGGTTTTTTGTTCCCGGAGTTTATAATGAGACAAGACAAAAACTCGAAAAAGAAGGCATCTCTTGTTACGAACAAAATGGTGACGGTATTACAATTGAAACTGACCTGATCGTAGTTTCTACAGCTATTGAAGACACAGTGGTGGAAGTGAAAAAGGCGAAGGAGCTGGGTATCCCGATATTGAAAAGATCTGAATTACTGGCCCTGATCGCGAAGAGCAAAAAAACGATTGCGGTTGGTGGTACATCAGGAAAAAGTACTAGCTCAGCAATGATATTTGAGATAATGGAACATGCAGGTCTGGAGCCGGGTATTATAAGTGGAGCGGGCCTGATCAGCATAATGAAAGAAGGGAAGATCGGAAATGCCAAGCTTGGGAATGGAGAATGGCTGGTGATAGAAGCGGATGAAAGTGATGGATCGATTGTGCAATACAAGTCTGAGATCGGATTACTTCTGAATATTGATAAGGACCACCAGGAGATCGATGAGTTAATGCGAATATTTAAAATTTTCAAAGAGAACAGCCGGCATTTTATTGTCAATGCTTCTCATCAATTATCTGCATCCTTATCACAAGACGAGAAAAATGATTTTGGCATTGGCGAAATAGCAAAGGCAAAATATATAGCCACCGGATTTCAGCAAAACGGATTGATGATCTCTTTTTCCATTGGGAAAACTTCGTTTAAAATGAATTTGCCTGGAAAACACAATATGGAAAATGCATTAGCCGCAGTAGCTGTGGTGAGTCAGTTGGGTATTTCTACTGATATCACTGCGGAAGCGCTGGAAAATTATAAAGGAATTTATCGAAGAGCACAGGTCTACGGTGAGAAGAACGGCATTATGCTGATCGATGATTTCGCGCATAATCCTGTAAAATGTGCGGCTGCTATTCGTGCCTGTCAGCCTATTGCAAAAAAAGTGATCGCCTGGTTACAGCCACATGGATATAAACCCACGAAATTTCTTCGGGATGATTTTGTAAAAGAAATAAGCCAGGCATTAAGACCCGAAGATGAAATATGGATGAGTGAGATTTTTTACGCGGGTGGAACAGCGACAAAGGATATTTCAGCAAACGATCTGATACAGGATATCCGACAAACGGGCAAGAATGCTTTTTTTGTAGAGGATAGAAAAGATTTATTAGAAACAATGCGGCCTCATTTTACTGAGCAATGTGTTTTTTTATTAATGGGTGCCAGAGATCCTTCGTTGGAGGAGTTTGCGAAGGAGATATGGGCGAAGATTTAATACAGGTTGAGCTGTTGAGAGAGTTGAGAGAGTTGAGGGGTCTGCATGGCTGTTTATCTTTCCGAGGGGAAAAGATCAGAAGCATGATCTTTTCATCTAACGAGGAATCTCAATTGCCATCACGAGATACCTCGCGAAGAATGAATACTGGATGTAGGAGTGTATTCTATCGCTCGGTATGACAAAAAATGGGGGTAACAAAAAGCGAAAAAAAACAAACTAATTTTACAGAATGGAAAATTCAATGAATAATGAAAGAGACGCGAAATTTCTTTCGCGTGCGATAGAACTGGCCCGACAGGGAATGATGAGTGGAAAGGGTGGGCCTTTTGGCTGCATCATTGTAAAAGGAGATGAGATCGTTGGTGAGGGATCTAATCAGGTCACTTCTACCAATGACCCTACTGCTCATGCGGAAATAGTGGCCATTAGAAATGCCTGCAAACATCTTAACGATTATCAACTGGAAGGCTGCGAGCTTTTTACAAGTTGTGAACCCTGTCCTATGTGCCTCGGAGCTATTTATTGGGCAAGACCAAACAGGGTAGTATATGCGAATACAAAACAACAGGCAGCAGACATAGATTTTGATGATAATTTTATCTATGGTGAAATTAATACTGCCATGGAGGAAAGAAAGATCCCTTTTATTCATCACCCGCATGCAGAGGCGGAACAGGTTTTTGAAGATTGGAAGAATTGGGAAGGGAAGAAACTTTATTGAGTGAGATAGAGTTGAGAGGTTGAGAGGTTGAGAAGGTTGAGAAGGTTGAGAAGGTTGAGGGGTTGAGAAAGTTGAGTCCTGCTTGCCAAGAGGCAGGGTTCAGCCTCAATAGCCGAAGGCTATAAACAGCGAAGCGCTCAACAGCGAAGCGCTCAACGACGAAGCGTTCAACCCTTCAGCCTCATTATAATAATCACTGAAATAGCAATCAGTAATAAAAATATCAAAATAGAAATATAGATCCAGGGCTGATCCTTGATACGAAGTTTCTCCCGGCGTTCTTTTTTCTTTGCTGTCTTTTTTTTCAGATCCCGGTTCAGCGCCTCTACCATATAGGTTAGTTGCTCTTTGTCCTTAAATGATTCAAGTCCCTCGAAAGCTTCTTCATTGAATTCATCTTTGAGTAGTTGCTTTTCTATTTCATTCTTCTTTTCTTCAGATAGCTTTCCCTGCAGGTACAACAAAAGCGTTTCCTGATCCACATTGGGATTAAGATGGGATAATATGTCCTTTAAATTATCGGCCATGATCGCCGTTTTTTAGACTTAATTTTTTTTCAATCAGCAGCTTCAGATTACGTTTTCCGTTCTGAATATAGCTTTTTACCTGTAAAAGAGTATAGCCTGTGGTCTCAGTGATCTCCTGGTAGCTTTTTTTATCAAGATAAAATAAAGTTACACATTGCTGCTGTTCAGGATTTAGTTCTTTAAGCGATTCCGCCATCAGATCCATGGTCAGGTCCTCATCCTGAAGCTGCTTCTTGTCTTTTTCCTCATTTACCAACTGTGTTCGGTCGGTGATCTCCACGATCTGTTTTCCCTGTCTTTCTCTAATGATCATCAGGCAATGATTTTTCGCCACCATGTATAACCATGACTTAAAATATTCCACTTTGTATTTCTGCAATTCCTGGATCACTTTCAGAAAGATCTGCTGAACACTATCCCGGGCCTCTTCTTCATTTTTCAAATATTTCATACAAACACCCAGGAGCAGCAGGGTATATCGCTGCAACAAAATGCCCAACCATTCATTGTCATGGTCGGTGTTGAACTGCTGCAGCAATTCCTGGTCAGTGAGAGTTGATGAATTTGGTTTCAAGATTGCAATATACTTTGAAAAGTTTAGGGATTAGAGGTTAGGGGTTAGAGTTTAGAAAGCGGTTTACAAGGAAAATGTCAGTTCTATAATTATTAATTTGATGCGGCAATTTCATAATTTCATATTCTAATCACCCTTATTTCTTCAGTTCTCTAAACCTTAACCTCTAATAACTAAACCTTCTCTATTGTTTGCTACAATAATCTACCCAGCCGCCCCCCTTCGCCGAAGGCCCGATCACCGAAAAGAAATGGTCAATCAATTATTGTTTGGCGAGACCATGGAAGTTTTGAAAGAAAAAGGACCACTTTGGTTAAAGGTCAGATCTCTGCATGATGATTATGAAGGATGGATCACCCGAACCCTTGTACATTTTACAGAGGAGGGACATGCGAAAACGAGAAGCGCCATGGCGACAACCGGTTTGCTCAATACGATCTGCATTGGAACAAAGAAAATGAATATACCTTTTGGTTCTTCTCTTCCGCTATTTGAAAATGGGAAGGGCCAAATAGGAGAGTTGGAATATACTTATGAAGGTTCATCATGGAACAGAGATTCACAGGAGAAAAGTATAAAAAATATTCTGGAGCTTAGTCGGCCCTGGTTGCAGGCGCCCTATCTCTGGGGTGGTCGAACTGTTCTTGGTGTGGATTGCAGCGGATTTGTACAATTGATGATGAAAATGATTGGAGTTGATCTGCCTCGTGACGCATGGCAGCAGGCGCAGGTGGGGGAACCGGTTAAAAAATTAAAAGAAGCAAGGGCCGGGGATCTGGCATTTTTTGATAATAAAGAAGATATCGTGCATGTAGGTATATTGCTTGACAAGGACCAGATCATTCATTCATCAGGTCAGGTGCGAATTGATCAAATCGATAAAAAATCAGTGATCAATATGGAGACAGGAGTAAGAATGCAAAAACTGCGTGCGATAAGAAGAATATTAGATTGAATTAACTGGCCAATCCTTTTACCCATTTAATAAAAAGACTATCCCAGCCTACCATTTTTATTGCCGTATATAAAAGTATCAGGGCAAATACTTTTTTTAGGGTGTCTTCAGGTATAGATAAAGCCAGTTTACTTCCGAAAAATCCCCCAACTAAAAATCCCATAGCTAAAAGGCCAACGATCTTGAGATCTATTGGTGTGCCTGCACGCTGGCATTGATGGTAATAGTAAAAGGATGCAATGATCACAACAGGAAGTGTCAATACTGCAAGGGAAGTTCCCTGGGCCTGATGTTGTGTATAATTTAAAGCGAATACCAGTGCGGGTACCATGATGATCCCTCCGCCAACTCCCACCAGTCCACTTAATACACCTGCCGCCAGCCCAATAAGCAGGGCTATAAGGATGATTTGTGTAGTCATTTTATTTGATTGATCCATGAGTGAGAAATTATTCTTTAGGTCTGTTTATCTGACCAGCTTCATCCCTGCAAAGGTCGCTAATAATCCAATAATAACAGAGGCTGCCAGGTAACCGAAAAACAATAGGTATCGCTGTTCGCGGATCAAACCAACTCCATCCAGGGTGAAAGCAGAGAAAGTAGTAAACCCACCGCAAATGCCTGTCATCAGAAATAGTTTCCACTGCTCGTTGTTGTCAAATCCTTTGAAGCTTAGTCCCCAGAATAAACCGATCAGAAAACAACCGATCACATTGACACCGAAAGTTCCCCAGGGGAAGGAGTGTAAAAAATTATTGTTGGTCCATCGCTGGAAAATATACCGGGCCATGGATCCCAGTCCGCCTCCTAAACCTACAAGCAATAATTGCTTCATTTTTTCAGCGTATCGGTTTTGATGATCTTATTAAAAGAGGTATCCTGATCATGTTCAAAAAGGTATTTCAGATCAACCAGCCATTGACCATTTTTATGTATCACTTTCAGTGTATCATGATCGTTCTTGTAAGAATTGGAAAAGATCACAACCGCGATAGAGTCGGGAAAAGGTTCTTTTACTTCATGAATATTAATAGAAGCGGCACGATATCCATTTCTGGTGAAGACGTCAGATCGCTGATAGGAGCGTTCGGCAATTTCCAGGTATTCCATGTTCACAGAATCCTGGATCATATAAGCGCGTGCATCTTTGAATTTACCATCTAATGCAGCCCGGATAAAATTTCTGGCCGCATCAACATCGTTGTCGCTGCTTTCTCTTTCGGAGGCTTTACATGCGAATGCGATCAATCCGATCAGGAATAAACGTGAAAGGAATTTCATGAACGCAAGTTAAGGAATTAGCACTGCCTTATCGGCCATCCTGTGGTTGTTCTGCATTGTACGCGCGAATAATATGCTTCACCAACCGATGCCTTACCACATCTTCTTCATCTAATTCTATATGAGCGATACCATCAATATTCTTCAGGATCCTTACGGCTGTGATCAAACCACTGCGTTGATGCCTGGGAAGGTCAACCTGTGTCATATCACCTGTAATAATGGCTTTCGCATTGGCACCAATACGGGTTAGAAACATTTTTAACTGGAGGTCAGTTGCATTCTGCGCTTCATCCAGCAAAATAAACGCGTTGTCTAATGTACGACCGCGCATATAAGCGAGAGGAGCAATTTCAATGGTACGCGTGGTCATATAATAACCCAGCTTATCAGCAGGAATCATATCATCCAGCGCATCATATAGAGGACGAAGATATGGATCAATCTTCTCCTTCAGGTCACCTGGTAGAAATCCCAGACTTTCTCCCGCTTCTACAGCAGGACGGGTAAGTATGATCTTTTTGACTTGTTTGTTTTTAAGCGCCCTGACAGCAATGGCCACAGCAGTATAGGTTTTACCGGTACCGGCAGGACCTATCGCAAAGACGATATCATTTTTCTCTGCTTCCTGAACCATGCGCTTCTGATTCTGTGTACGGGCCCTTACTGATTTGCCATTGGGGCCAAAAACCAACACTTCGTTGGGGTTTTTTTCCTTGAAATGGTCAATGGTCTCCTGATCATCGCCACCAAGAACCTGTTCAAAGTAATTCTGGCTCATATGGCCATTCCTTTCGAGGTAGGAGATAATGAGTTCAATTTTTTCCCTGGCATTTTCAATCTGTTCAGGGGCGCCGCTTAGCTTGAGTTGGGTACCACGGGAAAGGATCTTTAAGAGGGGAAATTTCTTTTTAAGGACATCTAATTTACCGTTGTTTACGCCGAAGAATTCAATTGGGTTAACGGTTTCAAGGTTGATGATTGTGTCTGTCAAATCGTTCAATTTTTCGGTACTACTGCCTGATGGTTGTTTTACAAAAGACGGACCACCCTGAGATTAATTCTGTAAAAAATGGTAAAAAATGAATTTCCTCAGGGGCTATCCAAATATAATTAACCACCATGATAAGTTCCTAATCTTACTTATTAACAACTGTTAATAGAATCAGAGTGTCATAAGTGAATCTTTAGCGTTTTTTCACTATGACGCTTGTCATTGATCCAGCTGTTCACTATCAATTCGTTTTTTGAATGTGTTGAACTACATTTATACTATGGAAAAAAATCCTATCAAACGCAGTCCTGAGCTTGCCCCGCTGAGTCGCGAGCATCATGATGGATTATTGTTTGCCTGGAAGATCAGGCAGGGAATCATTAAACATACTCCATTGGATGAGATGCGCAGTTATACGATGTGGTTCTGGAAGCATCATATCAAACCCCATTTTTATCAGGAAGAAAAAATACTAATTCCTCTCATGCAGGAAGATCATCCTATGCGAATTCGGCTGATCGATGAACATGAACATATCCGTGAATTGGTATTAGGACTGGATGAAGAGGCAGACAAAAGAAGTTTGACTATTCTTTGTGATCTGCTGGATAATCATATTCGATTTGAAGAAAGAGAACTGTTTGGTTACCTGGAACAAAATTTAAAACCTGAAGAGTTGAAGGATATCTTTAAGAAATTAGAAGAACATCCGGTAGATCACAATGTCGAATGGAAACATCCGTTCTGGGAAACCTAACCTGCCTTCGAGAGCCTCAGGCACCCGCCATCGAGAGCCTCAGGCACCGGTAAATCTCAACAGCTCAACTCCTCAACCTTCTTTCATATTTTTTTCCTAAATCCCAGAATTTAAATTCATAATTGGCAAACTTGTACAAAATTTGTGGTCTATTCACCCCTTGATGAGACCGAACCATATTTTCTTCTTACTGTTTCTTCTTTTATCCATTCAATCGGAGGCGCAGCTTTTTAAAATATCCGGCTATGTGCTGGATGAAAAAAAAGAGCGGCTTGCCCTGGCTTCTGTGGAAGTAAAAGAATTGAAAAAAGGAACGGTTAGCCGTGATGATGGTTATTATGAATTCTTTCTTGAAAGAGGAAAGTACGACCTGTTGGTTAGCATGGTAGGATATAAAACCGTGGTCCGAACATTTTACATCAATAACGAAGATATCTCTGAGAATATACAGATGGAAGCAGATCAATCGCAGAATCTGCAGGAAGTGATCATCAAGGCCCGTGCTCGTGACAGGGCAGATGAGATCATTCGCAAGACCATCTCTATGAAGGAATCCATTCTTAATGCAGTAGGTAACTATTCCGCTAATGCCTATATCCGTGCATTTCAATTGGATTCTACCAATCGAAAAGAAGGCGATACCAGTTATGTGATCGATTATAATAAAATGGCCATGACAGAGGTCTCTCTTCATTTTGATCGGAATGATATGGGACAGGTAAAGGAAACCAGGATGGGCGTTAAAAAAATGGGACCTACAGAAGGACTATTCTATTTGACCACAACAGATGGTGATTTTTATATATATGATAATCTGATCCATGCCCCGCCAGTTTCCAAGATCCCTTTTATTTCTCCTTTAAGTAATTCGGGTTTGCTGGCCTATCGATTTAAGACCATAAAGATCGATCGTACCGTAAGACCCAAGATATATACGATTGCCATTCGACCAAGGCAGTTAAGTAATGCCACCATTGAAGGGGAGATCAGTATCCAGGATTCCACATTTAATGTGATCAGCACTGAATTCAGATTGCCTCAGGAGCATATGCCGGAGTACGACTACATGTCGATAAAACAGGAATACCAAAAAGTGGGAGACAGTGCGCGAATGATCAGCAAGCAAAAATTTACTTATTATACTAAAACAAAGAAAGGGCGCATTTATGGTGAAACCCTGGTTGTTTATTCAGGGTATGATTTAAAAAAGAATTTCAAGCGTGGATATTTTGGCAATGAGGTGAGCACCACTACACAGGAAGCTTATGAAAAAGATTCCAGCTTTTGGAAATCCGTAAGGTTAGAACCTCTTTCCCGTCAGCAGGAACTTTATTCCAGATACCAGGATAGTATTTACCGATATACCCGGACTGAACACTATCTGGATTCTATGGATCTTGTACTCAATAAGATCACCTGGAAGAAGATGCTGATTTTCGGACAGATCTTCAACGATCATAAAAAAGAAAGGATGTGGATCCTTCCGCCTATTACATCGGTGATCCAACCTATCGCTTTCGGAGGCGCACGTTTTAAACTGGCTGCCGCATTCAGAAAGACCTATCCATCAAGAAAAACATTTTCACTGGAAGGAGATCTGAATTATGGATTTCGTAATCATGATGTAAATGGAATGATAAGCGTGGAAAGAATGTATGATCCCTTTCTGCGCTCGAAATTTAAGATCAGCGTGGGAAGGAATTTTGAATTCGTTTATCCCGGAGATGCCTGGGTTAATGTGTTGAAGCGTTCTAATATTTATCTTAATAACTCTTTTGAAGTGGGGCATGAGATACAGCTATTCAATGGAGTTCATCTTTTCAATAAAGTGGAAGTGGCCCTTCGTCGTTCAGTAGCTGATTACAAAGTGGGAAATAATACAAATAATCTTTTTGGCATTCGCAATGAACCCGCCATCGATTTTCCTTCTTATAATGCTACCTACAGTGAAACTAAATTATACCTCACACCTAAACTTCGTTATATCAGGGAACCAAAAGAAAAAATATTCCTGGGTTCCCGGTATCCTACTATTTATGCGCTCTGGCGAAAGGGAATTAACGGACTATTCAAAAGCGAGATCAATTTCGATTATATTGAATTCGGTTTGGTTCAGACCATTAATTTCGGAGTGCTGGGTGTAACATCCTATACATTGAAGAGTGGCGATTTTGTAAATACAAAAGATCTGCGGGTGATCGATTATAAATTCATGCGAAAAGGTGATCCATTATTGTTTCAAAATCCTCAGCAATCTTTTCAGGCACTTGATTCTACCTTCCCGGTATTTGATCAGTTCTACCAGGGTAACCTGGTGCATGAGTTTAATGGCGCGCTGATCAATAAGATCCCCCTATTCAAAAAATTAAAGCTTCAGGAAATAGCCGGGGCAGGATTTCTTTATGCACCTGAAAGAAATTTAAAATACGCAGAATTTTTCGCCGGACTTGAACGCGTATTCAAATGGCCCTTCAATCCACTGGCCAGGGTTAAGCTCGGCGCTTATGTGGTTACCTCGGTGGCAAATAAATTCAATAACCCTGTTCAGTTTAAGATCGGCCTTACTACATGGGACAGGTTCCGGAATCGATGGAGATAATGTTTTATTATTTAGAGATCATTTATGTATGGTCTCAAAAATCGCCAGTGCCTTTCGCATACTAAGTGAATCATTTCCCTTGCCAAATGCATGAATGCTGGAACTGGAGTCTTTTATAATGGTTTGTACGAACCAGGAACTATCACAGATAAATATTTTCCAATTACGAGCTTTATCCAGCAAATTGGAAGAAACAGAGTCTACCAGGCAATTGGAACCACTGGGTTCAAATTCCATAGGGGAGTGGCCAATATACAAACCACCTGCATAAACAGGTTTAGCCAGCGTATCCTGGGGCATAAAATAATAGACCGTATAATCTGCACCCCCTTTTTCGCGAACCGCATAGGAGTCAGGCAGTGTAACAAAATATTCAGTTTTGCCTATACGGGTCTCTGTGCTTTTTGTCTTTTTGTCTTTTTCTCCGGGAACGTCTTTGCAGGCGACCAGTGAACTGATAATAACAATGGCAAGGAGAGATTTTTTCATAGCCGCTAAGATAAGAATAACAACTATGATAGATCGATCCCTGCCATTTTTATCGGGCAAAAACTCCTGAATTAACTTCTCTGGCTCTCTTCGTAGGTAGGTCCGTAAAGTCCTGGAGGAACATTTCCGGAAGCACGTAAATGAGCTACCATTTCACCACGATGATGATATAGGTGATTGAAAAGAAAACCACGAACCACCTGTATACGGGGCATCGGTGGAAACAGGGCATCAGCGCCACCCATCACCATTTTCCACTCCTTAAACATATCCTCATCTTTTGCTTTTTGTAAAGCGTTTCTTGCATTTACCAGATTGGCTTCAAATTTTTCTACAATGTTTGATGCTTTACTGATATCGCCTTTATCATATTTGTATGTGGCCATATCAAATATATCCTGGTGAAGGGTGCCATCATACCAGTTATACACTTCAGCAATATGGGAAGCCAGCTGACCAATACTCCAGGAGAAGGACTGTGGCTTATAGCCCAATGCTGAATCAGGAATCGCGGACAATAATTTTCTTGTGTTGGTGGCTTCGTATTCGAATTCACCCTGAAGAGATTGAACAATCATTTTTTAAGGTTTAGAGGTTAGAGATTAGACCTGCCTGCCAGCCAATGACATTTATGTTGGTTGGTTTTAGGGATAGGAAATTAGGAAAATTAAATAGGGTGGGAAAACATATTTTGGCGAAAGGTATTGGTGGAACAAAATCTATCCAAAAGATAGGCAGAACTCCTCAGAAATCACCATCTGGCTACCAGCTTGAAATTAATAAGTCTCGGTGTTAATCGATTTGGGAGAAGGTAGACAGTATTAGAAAAATCTTTTATCAGCAAATAAGAAATTGTATTGGCCCTGTCTATGATATTGAATACTTCCAGGCTGGCCCAGATATTATCAAAATTCCGGAATGGGGAATGGGAGCGGCGTTTGCTTCGGTCATCATCCATAAGCAAGGCTGAAAAGCCAATATCTGCTCGGATATAGGGATTGATGAACGCGGCATTTCTGTATTTTACTGAACCGGGAATATTATAAGGCATATTGCTGCCATAAATTAAATTCAGGTAGACCTTGAAGTTTTTATTTGTTGCCAGGTAATCTGAAAAATACATGCCGAAAGTGATCCGGCGATCTGTTGGGCGACGCAGATAACCATTCTGCACGGTGCTGGAATCAATAGGTTGATTCAATGAATCCAGTTTGTATACTTTGAAATAATCATCCCGTATATCCTCGGAGGTTTTCATGATGCCCAGGCTGATCCAGCTTTCCGCATCTGGAACCAATTCTCCATGAAGGCGCATTTCTATTCCCGCAGCATAGGCCTTGGCGCTATTCTCTCCGTAATACCGCAAGCGTACATTGTCAACATCATAGGGAACCACATCATGCATGCCCTTATAATAGATCTCGGTGGTCCATCGCATCGGACGATCACTGAGACCGATAAAACTATAATCAAAGCCTCCTACTATCTGCCAGCTTTTTTGCGCTTTAAGATCATTGTTTATAGTTCCGTCAAATCTTCTCAACTCCCTGTAAAAAGGTGGCTGATTATATATTCCGGCAGATGCTCTGAAAATAATGTCCTTGCTTCCTTTTGGTTTCCAGCTTGCACCAGCCCGGGGACTGATCAAAAATTCTCCGTTCAGTGAATTATAATTGAAGCGAACGCCTGCGGTGAGTGTGAAATTCCTATTGCTGTCACCCATAAGAATATTGTCTTGCAGGTAGCCTGAAAATTTATTGATATCCAGATTAGCCTGAGAGCGCAGTAGTTTATTCAATCTCAACATATCTGGTCGGTAGGGGAGAGAATATCCTGCGCTATCCTGAAACTCCCATTCATTGAGTTTATCATTGATCTTCGTTTTGTCGTAACCAAGACCCCATTGCAACGCATGTTTTCCCTTATCATAATTTCCTTTGTGGGAAATATTCCAGTTTTCAATATCAAGTGAATTACGGCTCCAGTTCTGATTCACTCCGGCCCCAAGCGGATTAACTATAAGGCCGTAGCTTGCATTTCGTTTATCAAAATCACGTTCACCAAATAAATAAGCGCCGGTAATGTCTATATTTTCTTCTTCCTGGTTAGAAAAGCGGGAAGCCATCCATTTCAATCTCAGTTTTTTGGTTACCTGGTTCACCAATGAAAAGCCCAGCATATTGGTACGGTATTCATCTTTCTCTCTTCCTTCAAAAAGGATATCAATGCCAATTGTTGAGGCATAGAAAGGAGAATAAACAGAGGAAGTGAGCTGCTGTTGCTGAGGGATCAGACTGAATTTTGTTTGTGAAATATTGCTCAGCAATTCGGCGGTCCATTTTTGAGAAAGCTGATAGGTAAGTAATGCCTGGAAATCTGCGCTTGATGGAACATAATTTCCTTTGGTATCCTGACGACTCAATAGATTTCTATTCGATCTATTTCTTACGCCCACCAGGTAAGAGAATTTATTTTTCTTATCTGTGCCTTCCAATGAAAGACCCTGCTCCAATATGCTTACATAGGCTGAGCCACCGAACTGCCTGGGTTTTTTATACTGAATGTCAAGCACCGAAGAAAGTTTATCTCCATACTTAGCCTGGAAACCTCCGTTGTAAAAATTGATATTGCGAACCATCTCCGGGTTTATAAATGAAAGTCCTTCCTGTTGTCCGCTTCGGATCAGATAGGGACGGAAGATTTCAAAATCATTCACATAGATCAGGTTCTCATCATACGAACCTCCCCGAACAGAATATTGTGAGGTAAGTTCATTATTAGAACCAACAAAGATTTTTATCAGACTTTCTACGCCGGTTACTGCTGAGGGTAATTGTAAAATACTTTTTGGATTTGGACGGATCAATCCTGCTTCTCTGCGATCGCGCTGATCGGTGACCACCACTTCCTCCAATGTTTTCATTCCTTTCTCCATACGAATGACCAGGTGTTCTTCTTCTCCTTCATTCAGAAGAAAATTCTTTTGCTGTGCATTAAAACCGGTATAAGAAAATACCAGGGCAAAGGCGCGACCTGATTCGACCCGAATAGAAAAATATCCTGAGTCGTTGCTAAGAACTCCTTTTGATTGTCCCAGAATAGCAATACTAACCTTACTCAAAGGTTTTTCGTTCTCGTCGAGAACTATACCAGATACGGAAGACGTTTTGTTTTGAGAAAAGCAAGCGAATGAGAAGATAATCAGCAAAAAGGTAAGCAGAGGTTTGGAATTCATTCGCATATACGGAATCTAAGATACTGTAAGGATCTGTCAATAGAAAATTACAAAGCCTTTAAGGCCCTGATCATATCTGTGGGATCTTTAGCTTTAAATACCGTATTCCCTGCCACAAGCACATCAGCCCCGGCTGCCAGAATGGATGGTGCATTTTCTAGAGTTACACCTCCATCTATTTCAATATGCACATTCAGTCCTTTTTCATTGCTCATTTTTCGAACCTGCCTGATCTTTTCCAGTGTTTGCTGAATAAATTTCTGTCCACCGAATCCGGGATTCACACTCATCAGGCAAACCAGGTCAATATCCTGAATGATATCCTGTAATGAAGAAACGGGACTATGCGGATTGAGCGCCACACCGGCTTTCATTCCAAGCGATTTTATCTGTTGAATGTTCCGGTGAAGATGGGTACAGGCCTCTAAATGAATGGTGAGATTATCTGCTCCGGCATTTTTGAATTGCTCAGCAAAACGTTCCGGTTCAAGAATCATCAGGTGCACATCACAAACTTTATTCGTCGCTTTGCGAAAAAATTCGATTAGCATAGGTCCGAAACTAATGTTGGGAACAAAGCGACCATCCATTACATCCAGATGATACCAATCGGCAGTGGAAGCGTTAAGCATTTCGCATTCAGACTTCAGATCCAGAAAATTCGCTGAAAGCAGGGAAGGAGCGATGATAGCCATTATTGAGATTTGAAATTTATAGTTACACAAAGTTATCCTTTAAACCCTAAACCCCCTAAACCCTCTCAACCCCCTAAACCCTCTCAACCCTCTCAACCTTCTCAACCTTCTCAACTCTCTCTTCTCTACTTCGTTCTTTCCAATCCTTCTCTGGCTTCTTTCAAATTCTTATCCAGTCCAAGGGCTTTTTGATAATTTAAATTGGCCTGTTCCTTGTCACCCATTGCTTCCAGGATCTTGCCCAGCCAGTAATATCCATCTGCATATTTTGGAGAAATGGTCAGAAGTAATTGAAGCGTTTTAAGAGCATCATCATATTTTTTCAGATCATATTGCGCCGCGGATTTTTCAATGTAGGCATCAAGAAAATAATAATCCCGGCTCAGGGCAATATTAAATTCACTGATGGCTTTTTGTTTATCACCAAGATTTGAATAATAAATTCCTTTATAATAATCAGGTTCAGCGTGAGTACCCAGGCTATCCACTTTTTTAAGTGAATCGCAAAGAACCAGGAGTTTTGAATTTTTCGATTCTGCTAATTTTAAAGCAAGGATATAATTCAATTCAATATCATAGGGTGTGATCTGATAGGCCCTTTCCAGTGTTGCCAGAGAAGCCTCATGGTCGCCTTTGCTTTCCAGCAATTCAGCTTTCAATTTTAAAACATCAACCTTATCGGGAAATTGCTGGAGTATCCTGTCACAAATGGCCAGGCCCTCAGGCCATTTATTTAAAGCTTCAAAGCCATGAGCCAGATTTAATTGAAGCATGAAACTCAATGGTAATTCTTTCAAACCTTCTTTTTGCAAAAACTGAATGGCGGAATCCGGATGATCTTCCAATAGTAAACTGCTGATGCCAATTGCATAGCGTTCATCTTTTCTAATGGACCAGGCCTTTTTAAAATCTGCCAGGGCTGGTTCTGGAAAGTTGTTGCTGTTTAACAAAACAGCCCTTCGGAAATAAAGATCATCATTGTATTTTTCATGGAAAATACTATCCGTAAGTCCTGCATAAGGAGCTTGTGTAAGTATCTCCGAATAGGGAGAATCATCTGCATTATTTCCGCAACTGAGCAATATCATTATCAGAGAAAGGGTAAGCCCTATTTTTGCGTAACTGAACATCGGGGTTAAATTTTATATGTGACAGTTCCCTGACAAAGGGACTGTTTAGCAAAAATACCTTTGACCTGCTTTGAAAAAACAAAAGAAATGAAAAAACTGGCAATAGTTCTCATATTCTCTTTAGTATTTATTGGATGCGGTCCTTCCAGGCAATCCGGTTCTGCTAACAAAGTATATCAGGATACGTTAAGATACCCTGAAGAATCCCACCTGAAAAATGTACAGCAACTAACATTCGGTGGCGATAATGCAGAGGCCTACTGGAGCTTTGATGGAAAATACATTGTTTTCCAACGTACCAATCCAAAAGAAAATATTCCCTGTGATGTGATCTTTATGGGTAAGGTTCCGGCACCGGGGGAAAAATTTGTTTACAAGCAGATCAGTTCAGGCAAGGGTCGTACTACCTGTCCGTTTTTTACTAAAGACGGGAAACATATTATTTATGCTTCCACTCATCTGGCTGATGATAAATGTCCTCCGGTTCCAGATCGCAGTAAATATGGTAATAAATATATCTGGCCACTTTATGACAGCTATGATATTTTTATGGCTGACCTGGATGGACATATTGTAAAGCAACTAACCCATTCAAAAGGATATGATGCAGAAGCCACGCTGAGTCCGGATGGAAAGAAAATGCTTTATACATCCGACAAGGACGGCGATATAGATCTTTATATTAT
Organism: Chitinophagaceae bacterium; assembly: GCA_046596515.1. Taxonomy (GTDB): domain Bacteria; phylum Bacteroidota; class Bacteroidia; order Chitinophagales; family Chitinophagaceae; genus JJ008. The sequence continues at coordinate 45,334 of JBKJMI010000069.1, forward strand.
GGATCTGGAAACTGGAAAGGAAAACCGGGTGACGAATACTCTGGGTTATGACGGTGGAGCCTGGTTCAGTCCGGATGGTACAAAGATCATCTGGAGAGCGTCCAGACCAACAACTGAGGCAGATGTAAAAGAATACAAGGATCTATTGAAAGAGAACCTGGTTGCACCAACTAATATGGAAGTATATGTGGCAAATGCGGATGGTTCCAATGTCCATCAGGTAACAAAATATGGGCAGGCAAACTGGGCTCCGGCATTTATGCCCGATAGTAAGCGTATCATTTTCGCTTCCAATCATGAATATCCACGCGGGTTCCCATTCAATCTTTATACAATCAATGAGGATGGAACGGATCTGAAAAAGATAAGCCGTGATAAAGGGTTTGACGCCTTTCCGATGTTTTCTCCCAATGGAAAGAAGATCGTATTCTGCAGTAACCGATTTAATGGAGGTACAAGAGATACGAATGTGTTTGTAGCGGATTGGGTGAATTAGGATAGTCTCTAGCTCTTAGCTTCTAGCGGCTAGTGGCTTCTTCCCTATATTTGTTCCTCAAACCCTGCTTATGTACAACGGCCTGCTTCACCTCCATTCAACCCTTCGTTGGGTAATTCTGATCTTATTATTGATAGCTGTTTATAACAGTCTTGCAAACAGGAGCAAAGATTTCACCAATGGTCACAGGAAGATCGGCTTGTATCTTCTTATTGCCGCAGATCTTACTTTATTGGTAGGCGTATATCAGTGGATGGATGGAAGCTGGGGTTTAAAAGCCATGCAGAATTTTGGGATGGCCGCTGTTATGAAAGATCCAATTCAACGTTTTTATGCAGTGGAACACACATTAGGAATGCTTGTTTCCATTATTCTGATCCATATGGCCTATAGTTATTCAAAGAAGGCTGTTACTGGTCCCCGGAAGCATAAAAGAAATCTTTTGTTGTATGGGTTGGCGCTGCTGATCATCATCATCTCTATTCCATGGCCTTTTCGCGCGGTAGGTGCCGGCAGGGCCTGGTTCCCCGGGATGTAATTCTATCTTCCTCTTTTACCTAATTCAACTACTTCCGCGTTGCGGATATCTTTGCCATCAATGGTAAAACGAATTATTGTGCGTTCATTGTGAAGTCCCTGATGCCCTGCAGAGCCCGGATTCATGAACAGGCAATTATTATTCTCATCGTACATGATGCGAAGAATATGGGAATGACCAGCTATTACCAGGTTCGGCTGATGCAATTGAATTTCTTTTAACGCCATGGGATCATATTTGCCGGGGTAACCTGTGATATGACGCAACAGCACTTTTACTTTTTCGCATTCAAACACCAGCTGTTCCGGGTAAACTGTATTGACATTTCTATCATCAATATTGCCATATACTGCACGCAAGGGGCGGATTGAATTCAGTTTATTAGCGATCTCCATATCCCCAATATCACCCGCATGCCATATTTCATTACATTCTTCAAAATGCTGAAGTAATTTTTCATCCAGATGGCCATGGGTGTCTGATATAAGTCCGATGCGAGTCATTCGATATTAAAATAACGGTAAAATCTCTTTAATATCAAATAGTAAACTTAATGACTTGGGCAATCTATTTCATATGATTCACCTGAGAATAAATTCAAAGATCCTTTATTGGTATTGGCAGTCAGGTAATAAGTTAGTGAACTCATTTTCCATTGGTTCAACTCTTTTCCAAATACTCCTCCACCCAGTGCTTCATATCCGTAATTATGCCATTGCATATAACATTTGCCATTCTTTTTATACAGAACCCAAGCAGCCATATTTTTTCGAAGAGTTATACCAAGTTCATTCTTAACAACAAAAAGGTCACCATCTACCAGGATCACTTTATAAACCGCGACAGAGGGATTATTAACTGCCCAGTATTTAGCGATACTGGCCTCAAAGGCAGGATCTTTTTTCCCGGGTCTAATTGAACTGATATAGGATGTCAGAATTGTTTTGTTTCGGCTATTCCTGGAATCGTCTATGAGTTTGTTTAGGTCAGTAAGTTCTTTTTGCGGATTGAAATTTTCTCCGATCAATTGATCTGCTTTTGCCTGGTCTTTTACATAATAGGTTGCCCAATCAGTGATATCCTTATCTCTAACCATAATAGTTTGATCATCTTTTCTGTATAAAATATCTCCATTACCTGCCTTGTATAATTTGTCAACCCAGCGGTTGAAATAATAACCGTTAACCAGGAGAGAATCTGTTGAAAGGGGAATGAAAGTGAGGGTCTCTTCCGCAAAATAGGTATTGGCACTACTTTTAAAACCTGAATACGTCAGATAATATTTTTCAGTTCTGGGATCAGGTTTTCGGAGAGACTTTATTGCCGTCTTCAGCTTATCAAATTCATCCAGTCCAACATAGTCGGGGGATGCAGTTATTTCGCGAATTCGTTCTTTGTTGGCATAATAGCAGGTCCAGTTGTTTCCGTCCGGGACTTTAACTATGAACGCATCTTGTTCAACCAAAACGATATAACCATTTCCTTTTGTGCTGGAATAGATCTCATCACCTGCTTTACCAAAATAATATCCACAAACTTTGATTGTATCAGGAGACAGGACTTCCAGTTCAATTGTTGGCATGCAAAAGGGAACTTTATCCCATTTGAATTTTTCATAGTTGGTTGCTGTACGGTAAAATGTTACCTTTTGGGCATTGGTTATCGCAGCAGCAACTAGTATTGCCAAGGTCAGGGTCAATCTTTTCATACATAAATAATTTCTAAAACAAGTCCTCTAATCCCTTGTCACAAGCTACTTGTATTAAATGTCTGCTTGTAGAATTGTTTACAGCCAACCAGCACTTTATTGGGGTCTTTTTCTTCATTGCTGTTGGAGGGATGGGCGCCTTGTTATTATCAAAAGCAAAAAGACGCATTATCCGTCCATTTTTTACTAATGCCTGGATCTTAGTTCCATCAGAATAACTATATAGATCATAAGTGCCATTTGCTTTCTGGGAAGCTCTGAAATTAGCAACTACAGCATCCAGATCAAGGGTGTCTGTCTTAATAGTCATGCTTGTTGTTCCGGGTCTTTGAGCAAATGAGGTCAAGGAGGAAAAAAACAAAATGATTGCAATGCTAAAAAAATTCTTTTTCATAATTCTTTGTTTTAGAGTTTAAATATTTCAGGACTATCAGAATTTGCAGGGAATCCTTATGCACCCGTCGCGATTTTCAATCTTGAAATTCAGCCAGCAATTTCCACGTCCATCAGTTATACGTTTCATCATCTGTGGCGGAACCTGGATATTATTAGCATCGAATACCTGGATCCCGATTACTTTTCCCCCATTTACCTCTGCCTTGACTTTGGCCCCGGTATTATAGGTATACAAATCATAAAGGCCATTTGCTCTTCTTGTTTTGCTGAAGTTTTGAATTTGTGGTGTCAGGTCCATTGTGTCAACTTTCGTCTGCATGGTTGTAGTTCCGGGTCGTTGGGCCAGTAATGCTGAACTGATCAGGATCGCAATTGCCATAAGGATAATCTTAGTCATATTTTTTATTTTTGTTGATTATTTTTCGTGGGTCTCATTTAAGCCAGTTTAACCATGTATAAAAAATAAGGAGGACTATTCCAATTCCTAATGGAAGAGCCAAAGAGAATTTCATTATGTAATCTTAATTAATTACACAACGCGAGTCAGAGAGGCTGATTGAATGGGGCTTCGATGATCGTGAATGGCGGGTATTATTTATTGAGGGTTAGGCGTGGCGCCTGATCTTTAGTGTGACCTTTGTACCGCAAGGATGCCCTGAATCATCCGAAAGATCCACAATGGCAATAGGTTCAAGTCCGTCATTGTTGTAATCTTTTAAGCGCTGGTTGGTGATGGAGATGCCTTTCGATTGATGATCGCCAGGCATATTTATTTTTTGTGAGGAGGCTTTTATTCTCCCTATGCCATTATCAATTATAGAAATTGTGAGCAGATCCTGATAGGTTATGATATTTATTTTCAATATTTTTTCCCCGGTAATATCACTTAATCCGTGCCACAAGGAATTTTCAACGAACGGTTGAAGAATAAGCGGAGGAATAAGTTCACTTGATTTATCCAGTTCTTCAGAAAATTGAATCTCTACAATTGGAAAGAAGTCCAACCGCAGGCCTTCAAGACTAATATAAAGTTGAAGGGTTTTTAACTCCTTTTCCAATGTGATCACATGCATATCTGATTGGTCAAGTACCTGTCTGAGTAAATTAGCAAACTGACTTATGTATTTGCTGGCCTCTTTTGACCTGTCATTGGCAATAAGAGCTTGTATAGAGTTGAGAGAATTGTAAATAAAATGCGGATTCATTTGTGCCTTAAGTGCCTTCATTTCTAATTCCAGTAGCTGATTTTTTACCCGGATACGATCCTTTATTTGCTTTATTCTGGTAAGGAATATTAATATAATAATTCCGGCAACCAGTATGGCCATTGCGATACGGAACCACCAGGAATTCCAAAATGCCTCCTTTATTGTAAATGAATAAATGGCTGCCTGGCTCCAGTCAAAACCTTTTATATGTGATCTTACTTCAAATTGATATTCACCCGGGGAAAGTTTATAAAACGTCACTTTATTTCCGGAGCTGCCCTCACTCCAGTTAGTTTCTGCTGGAATTAGGCGGTAAGAATATTCAAGGTCAGGGTTTTCACCTAATTGAACAGCTTTGAAGCTGATGGTAATGACATTTTGATCGTGTCGAAGTTTCAGGTCAAACGGTATTTGGCGATAACTATATAAAGAATCGGATAGTTCAGCCCAATTTGTTTTTCCATTTTGTAATTGAACTTTTTCGATCACTGTTATTAATGAATCAGCATTGTGGGAAAAATTTAATGGTATAAAAGCGCAAAGCTTGTTCCCTACAGACATGAATACATTTTTGTCATCATTTATCGCAAGCTTTGAAAAAGAAAGTGCCAGGGGTAGGCCCGATTCAATTATCTCAATATCACGGTGGATCCATCTGGTTCCTGTTTTTTTGAAAACAGTGAGTCCCCTTGCTGTTGCAAGCCATATATTACTTTCAGCATCACGGGCAATATCTAATATATTATTATCCGGAAGACCATCCTTTTCACTAATGATATCTTTTAATTTCAGATCCATTGTCTTTTTCCAGGAATAGTTAACAAGGCAATTATTAATGTTATTTCCCCAGAAGCTTTCCTCCATATTGCCTTTCTCAAACGGACCTAGAACGGGCCTGGTCAGGTCGATCAAATTTTTTTCCACTTTTTGCATTTTGCCTGCAGAATTAATGTAAAGAAGCCCGTTATCAAGGGTCTGTACCATTAAGGAATTTTCATCTTCATTCAGAAAGACCTTCCAGGGCAAAGGAACAAAATGCTTTCCGGTAGTAAAGAAGGTGTCAAGATGTTCTTCATTGCCCGCAATTAAAACAGAATCACCACAAACGAAAAGTGTTTTTGTTTTTTTATTGAAGGCCAGGCCTCGCATAAATTCTGTGGGAAAGGACACGGAACTGGTAAGATCTGTAAGCTCATTTCCGGAAAGTTTATAAAGACTCCCCTTGCGGGTGGTAAATAATAGTTCCAGTTTTTCATTAAAGCAAAAAAAATCAATAAAATCATTCACTTTATTTAATTGCATTGATGCAATAGCTTTCTGGGTTTCTTTTTGAATATCCGGCTTAAACAGAACAAGTTTTCCATTGTCTGCAGAGACCAGGAAGTTTCCGCCAGGGAGTGCAATGAAATTCCTAATAGTTACATGCTCATCCAGGCCATCAATATGAAGATTCTCATAGGGAGAGATCAACACCTTCACGAGTCCTTTGAAACTTGCTATCCAAAAATGGTGATCCCTGTCTTCCATTATATTTGAAACGAGATTATGTGGTAGCCTGACCTTCGTTTGGTGTGCCGACTTATTTAAAACCAGTAATCCTTCCTCTCCGGTAGGGATCCAATAGTTCCCTTTTGAATCGGGGAAAATAGTATAAATGAAATTTTTGCCGAGAGAATATGAAAAATAAGGGAGGAATTGTTTCCCGTTCCAATATCGAAGATCAGTGTAGGTGCTTATAAAAACCGTATCATTTTGTATAAAAAAATTATTGAAATATGGATTATTACTGTTGACAGAAAGTAAAATTTCAAACTGGCCGTTTGTTTTTTTCCATATCAATTTTCTGTTCAGATAATTTACATAAAGTCCATTTGGGGTTATTAATATTTTGCTGATGGCAACATTTTCATTGCCAGGATAAAGAGTTATCTTATTCCAATGATCATTTGAGAATTCATACAGGCCTTTGTCGGTAGTAACCCAGATCTTTCCTTTTTCTGGTTCAAGGAAACCGCTTACAAATGAAATTTCCTGCTTGTCATTCACAGGGTAGGTATAGCAACTATCGCCTTTTAATTCAGCCATTCCTTTCCTCGTTCCTATCCATAGTCTATGTTTTGAATCTTCAAAAATGCGGTCAACTAAAGGTGAGGGGAGGCCATCTCGCGTATTAAAGTGAACGAATTCTTTTCCATCGAATCTGTTAAGGCCGTTTGCAGTACCAACCCATAGATATCCATAACTATCCTGGTAGGAATAAAGTATGTAATTATCACTTAGTCCGTCAAACGTGGTGTATACTTTGGTTATATAAGACTGGGCATTCCCTATTGCCGGCAATAACAGGAATGTCCTGATAAATAAAATAAATAACCTGGTATGCTTCACACTAAATATTGAGCGATTTTAACAATGCTTCTTTATTATTCCTTGATACTTCAATTTCCTCTCCATCGGTCATTACTACTGAACCACCTTCACCTTTTTTATACATACTGACATGGGATAGACTGACAATGTAAGAGCGATGGGTTCGAAAAAAATGGTGATCCTCAAGCAGCTCCTGATAATGGCCCAGGTTATAGCTTGAAAGTATATTTGGCTTATTCAGAAAATGAAACTCAGTATAGTTGCCTACTGCACGGCAATAGATGATATCATTGATCTTAATAAAGAGGATACCTTCAGAAGTGGGAATTGTAAGTGTTGGTACTGCGTTGCCGGATTTATATTGCCTTATCAGTTCAATTTGATGTTTTTGGTAGCCCGGATCCTTTTTGTAATGCGCCATCGCCTTATCTAAGGTGCGGTTGAATTCATCTGTGTCAATCGGTTTTACCAGGTAATCCAATGCACTATATCTGAAAGCCTTTACAGCATGTTCGCTATGAGCAGTTGTAAATATAATAGCCAGGTTATTCGCAGGTAATTTGTCCAGAAGATCAAAACCAGTTTCATTTTTCAATTGAATATCCAGGAATATTATAAGAGGCTTATTTGTTGCAATCGAGGCGAGAGCATCCTGTACATTATCGGCTTCATAAATGTGATCGGAAATGCCTTTGTCCTTCAATAATTTACTGATCAGCGACCGGCTTTGCGATTCATCATCTATGATCAGTATTGCTGGGGGAGTTCTCATTATATTTTAAACAATAAAAAGTAAGGAAAAGATAGTTCAATTATTCTAAATTTGAAGACGCCTATTCAACCTGAATTCAATTCAGATCTAAATATTATTTATGCCTCATTATTATAAACTTGGAGCGATACCCCATAAGCGCCATACGCAATTCCGCAAACCGGATGGAGGTCTTTACAGCGAACAATTATTTTCTACAGAAGGATTCAGTGATGATTATTCACTTTTATATCATTGCCATCCTCCTACACAGATCATTAAAACAGAACCACAGATAGATGTATCACCAGAGATCGCTGAAGAAAAAATGCTCAAGCATCGCTGCTTTGAAGGATTTAAATTAAAACCCGGCGGCGATTTTCTGGAAAGCAGGGTGCCTGTTCTTGTAAACAGCGATTGTCATATTGTACTGGCCGCGCCGGTAAAAGGAACAGAAGGATATTATTATAAAAACACCGACGGAGATGAGATGATCTTTGTACATGAAGGAAGCGGTGTGGTGTACACACAGTATGGACAACTTCCATTTTCCTATGGTGATTATATTGTACTGCCACGCGGAACTATTTATCAGATAGAGTTCAAGACCACCGAAAACAGGTTGTTTATTGTTGAATCATTCTCACCACTTCGATTTCCTAAAAGGTATATGAGCCGATTTGGTCAGCTCATGGAACATTCTCCATATTGTGAAAGAGATATTCGCCCTCCGCAGGATCTGCAAACCATAGATGAGAAAGGAGATTTCCTGATCAGGGCAAAAAAGAAAGGAGTGCTTTACGGACTTCATTATGGCACTCATCCATTTGATGTAATTGGCTGGGATGGATGCTGCTACCCATATATTTTTTCTATCCATGATTTTGAGCCGATCACAGGAAGAGTGCATCAACCCCCTCCGGTGCACCAGACCTTCGAGACCAATTCCTTTGTAGTCTGTTCTTTTGTTCCAAGGTTATACGATTATCATCCCGATGCCATTCCGGCTCCATATAACCATAGTAATATTGACAGCGATGAGTTGTTGTATTATGTGGATGGCGATTTCATGAGCCGCAAACATGTAACACGCGGTATGATCACCCTGCATCCCGCTGGCATTCCTCATGGACCACATCCAGGTGCAGTGGAAAGATCCATCGGCGCCAAAGAGACCAAAGAGCTGGCTGTGATGGTCGATACTTTCAGGCCACTGATGGTCACTAAACAAGCCCTTGATCTGGAGAAAGGCGATTACATTATGAGCTGGGCAGAATAGCCGCTGAAAAAAAGATTTTTTTTAGCGTACTTCTTTTTTATCTTTGTTAACCATTTGGTTAAACTATATGGTTAAAAAGAAAAAATATATACCCACCGAAGAACGAATTCTGGAAGCCGCTAAAAAAGTATTTCTGGAAAATGGCATGGCCGGCGCACGCATGCAGGATATAGCCAATGAAGCGGGTATCAATAAAGCGCTGCTGCACTATTATTATAAGGATAAGGAGAAATTATTTGAGCTGGTCTTCATGAGTGAAGGGCAGAAATTTTTTCCCAAGATCAATCGCATTTTCGAATCGGAGGAAACACTGGAAAAGAAATTCCATGATTTCGTTGAGGAATATGTGAATGAGCTAAAACTTAATCCCTACCTGCCATGGTTTGTACTAAATGAGATCAACCGTGATCCCGAAGGATTTCTCTTAAAGATCATGACCAGCGAGAATCGTCCCCGACCTCTGAAATTTCTGCAACAAATAGAAAAAGAAATAAAATCAGGAAATATACGGAAGGTAGATCCCAGGCATGTATTGATGAATTTACTTTCAATGACTTTATTCCCCTTTGTGGCACAGCCGATGATCACAAAAATATTGGGGCTAAGTAAAAAAGAATTTGACCAGCTCATGGAGGAAAGAAAAATAACCGTACCCGCCTGTATGATGGATAGTATCAGAAAATAGTGCAGTAAAACTTAAGCTATGAAGATCTTATTTATTTCAATGGCCCTGATGTTCGCTCAATTTGCCTGTTCCCAATCCATTGAGCAATTAAGTCTTTCGAAAGCGCAGGATCTTGGGCAGAAAAATTATCCAGCCATCAAAAGAAAGGACCTTATCAATCAAACCGCATCGATAAGTATTGATAATCTTCAGAAAGGGTTTCTTCCGCAGATCAATATACTGGCACAGGCCAGCTACCAATCGGATGTGACCAAAATTCCTTTTAGTTTTCCAGGGTTCGATCTGCAAACTCCTGGAAAGGATCAGTATAAATTGCTTGCGGATGTGAACCAGTTGCTTTATGATGGAGGTATCACTAAAACAAAAAAGGACCTTCAGCAGCTGAATGCTTCAGTGGAGCAACAGAAATTGGAAGTCGAACTCTACCAGGTGAGAGAGAAGATCAATCAGCTTTATTTGGGCATTCTTCTTATAGATCAGCAACTGGAACAGGTTAAACTGGTAAGTGATGATATACAGTCTGGCATAAACAAAGTGGATGCGCAGGTAAGAAATGGACTTGCATTTAAGGCTAATCTTAACCTGCTCAAAGCGGAACTATTAAAAACCTCTCAAAGAAATATTGAATTGACGGCCGCAAGAAAAGGCTGGATGGATGCACTCTCTTTATTTCTTGGAATGGATCTGGACCCGAAACTTAAACTGGAGAGGCCTTCTAATATTAATTCGTCTGAAACCATTGATCGCCCTGAAATAAAACTATATGATCAGCAATCCATTTTTATAAAAGAACAGGGAAAATTGATCGATGCAAGTGCAAGGCCAAGAGCTGGTCTTTTTGGGCAGGCAGGATATGCCCGGCCGGGCTTGAATTTACTTAAGAATGATTTTGCTGTTTTTTATATAGCCGGCTTTCGCTTGAATTGGTCACTTAATAATCTCTATACTAGGAAAAAGGACCGGATGCAGTTAGAAATTAATCAGAAGATAATAGAAACGCAGAAGCAAAGTTTTTTACTTCAAACAAATGCCCAGTTAAAACAAGAGCGTTCCGACATAGACAAATTTGAAAAATTGCTTGCTTCAGATCAGGAGATCATTGATCTGCGTCATAGTGTAACTGAAGCTTCACGCGCTCAATTGGCAAATGCTGTAATAACTGCAAATGATTATCTCAACCAGGTGAATGCGGAGGATCAGGCAAGGCAACTGAAAATCTTTCACGAGATACAATTAATACAGGCCCAATTGAATTATCAGACCACCCTGGGTGGAAAATTTTAAAGTAATTAAAATGAAAAAAACTACTTCGCTGCTGATCATTTTATCATTGCTGTTTTCCTGTAAAAGAAATGGTGATGCATTTGATGCTTCCGGAAGTTTTGAGGCTAATGAGGTCATTGTGTCTTCTTTGGCCACTGGAAAAATTCTTTCCCTTCAGGTAGAAGAAGGCGCACTATTAAATAAAGATTCTGTAGTGGGATTTGTGGATGCGACAGGTCTGGATCTTCAGAAAGAAGAAGTAGAGGCCAGTATTTCTGCGCTTCAAATGCAAACCCAATCAGTGGCACCTCAAGTAAAACTTTTGCAGGATCAGTTAAGTGTGCAGCAATCTCAGCTGGATAATATGGAAAAAGAGAAACAAAGAGTAGAGAACCTGGTTAAACTGGATGCAGCTACCGGGAAACAACTGGACGATATTCATTCGCAGATTGAAGTGATCAAAAAACAAATGGCAGTAACGCAACAACAGATCAAAGTGCAGAAAGATAATATAGAAACGCACAACCGATCCATACTCAGTCAGTCGGAGCCCATGAAAAAAAGAATTTCTCAGATAGAAGATCAGTTAAGAAAAACGGCTATTCGAAATCCAATATATGGAACTGTACTTACTAAATATGCCGAAGAGGGAGAAGTGGTCAGCATGGGCAAGGCAATTTATAAGATCGCTGATCTATCAGATCTGTATCTGCGTGCTTATATAAGCGGAACTCAGTTGGCAGTTGCCAGGTTGGGAGAAACTGTAAAGATTCGTACCGATGATGGTAAGGATAAATACAAAGAGTACAGTGGAGTAATTACCTGGATATCTGATAAAGCGGAATTCACTCCCAAGACGGTGCAGACAAAAGACGAAAGAGCCAGCCTGGTCTATGCCATAAAAATTAAAGTAAAGAATGACGGTAGCCTGAAGATCGGTATGTATGGGGAGGTAAAATTTTGATCGTTGTTGAAAACATATCGAAATCGTATAAGAAAGGCAAATCCATTGTTCAAGCCCTTGACAAAATAAGTTTTGAGATTTCTAAAGGCGAATTATTCGGACTGATCGGACCAGATGGCGCGGGTAAAACTTCTTTGTTCCGGATACTTACTACTTTATTATTACCAGATCAGGGAAGCGCAACGGTAGATGGTTTGGATATTGTAAAAGATTACCAAACCATTCGACAGCAGGTAGGTTATATGCCCGGAAAATTTTCATTGTACCAGGACCTGACCGTAGAAGAGAATCTGAATTTCTTCGCTACTATTTTCAATACTACAGTGTCGGAAAATTATGAACAGATCCGTGAGATATATATACAGCTGGAGCCTTTTAAAAAAAGAAGGGCAGGTCAGTTATCAGGAGGCATGAAGCAAAAACTGGCACTCTGCTGCGCTTTGGTACACCGGCCGCTTACTTTATTATTAGATGAACCCACTACGGGGGTAGATGCAGTATCTCGAAAAGAGTTCTGGGATATGCTGGGAAGATTGAAGGCAGATGGAATCACTATACTGGTTTCTACACCCTATATGGATGAGGCGGCCCGATGTGACCGTGTGGCGTTGATCCAATCCGGGAAAATTTTATCAATAGATACTCCTTCTAAAATAGTTGAAAGGTTCGGGCAAAAAATTTATGCGGCAAAAGCAAAAAATATGCTGGCTCTCCTGCAATCATTGAAAAAAAACGAATTGGTGAAAGATGCCTATCCTTTCGGAGAGTTTCATCATATACTACTGAACAAGGAAGATTTACCAAGCCTCATTAGATCTCTCGATATAGAGGAACTTTCGATCAATGAGACCAGGCCGGATATTGAAGATTGTTTCATTTCATTAATGCCCCACTGATGGAATCAAATAATGTCATAGAAGTTGAACAACTAACTAAAAGATTTGGATATTTTACTGCTGTAGATAAGATATCTTTTAAAGTAAAACGTGGAGAGATATTTGGTTTTCTTGGAGCGAACGGTGCGGGAAAAACTACCGCCATGCGCATGCTGATAGGATTATCAAGACCCAGTTCAGGCAAGGCTTCTGTTGCCGGCTTTGATGTGTACCGTGAAAATGAACTGATAAAAAAGAACATTGGCTACATGAGCCAGAAATTTTCATTGTATGAGGATCTTACAGTAAAAGAGAATATCCGATTCTATGCAGGCATATATGGAATGACAGATAAATTCATTAAAGAGAAGACCATTCGGATATTGAAACAACTTCATATGGAAGAACAGGCCAATACCCTGGTAGCTTCCCTGCCATTGGGTTGGAAACAAAAGCTGGCATTTTCTGTGGCTATTTTTCATGACCCTCAGATCGTTTTCCTTGATGAACCCACGGGGGGAGTGGATCCGGTTACCCGCCGTGAATTCTGGCAAATGATCTATGAAGCGGCAGATACCGGAATTACAGTTTTTGTAACCACACACTATATGGATGAAGCTGAATATTGTAATCGTGTATCCATAATGGTTGATGGAAGAATTGAAGCATTGAATAGTCCCGGGGAGTTAAAAAAAGAGTTCGCCGTGGCAAATATGGAAGAAGTGTTTTTAAAATTGGCAAGAGGAGCTAAAAGAGCTGAGCTCTGAATTTAAAATGAAACCATTCATCGCCTTTATAAAAAAAGAATTTTATCATTTGCTGCGAGATCGGCAGACCCTGCTCATATTACTGGGTATGCCGGTAATTCAGATTATTATTTTTGGTTTCGCACTTACTAATGAAGTCAAGAATTCGCGGATCGCAGTGATGGACATGGCCCGGGATGCATCAAGCGAAACCCTTATAAATAAAATGGGGGCCAGCCGTTACTTTGAAATTGCTGAAAATGTTCATTCTTATAAGGAGATAGAGGCTTCTTTTCAAAAAGGAAAGATCAGGATGGCACTTGTTGTTCCGGTTTCTTTCGCAAAAGATCTGGAACATCAGCATGCGGCAACAATACAATTGATCGCGGATGCTTCTGATCCCAATGTGGCCAGCACACTGACTAATTATGCATCCGCAATTATTCGCGATTATCAGTCGGATATTAATGACAACAAATCTCTGCCACTTACTATTCAAACTGAAATACGAATGTTGTACAACCCTCAATTGAAGGGCGCTTACAATTTTGTTCCCGGAGTAATGGCGATGGTGCTTATGCTTGTATGTACCCTGATGACTGCTATTACCGTGGTAAGAGAAAAAGAAAGAGGCACGATGGAGATACTACTTGTTTCGCCTATGCGTCCGCTTACCATTATTGTTGCAAAGGCAGTTCCATCACTGGTTTTGTCTATTGTGAATATTACCAGTATTCTCCTTCTTTCTGTTTATGTACTGGATGTACCTGTAAATGGAAGTCTGACCTTGTTATTGCTGGAAAGCGTTCTATTCACACTTACCTGTCTTGCATTTGGGTTATTGATTTCCGCTTCAACTGATTCGCAGCAAACGGCTATGTTTATTTCGCTTACAGGCATGTTCCTTCCTACGCTGATGCTTAGCGGATTCATGTTTCCCATAGAGAATATGCCTGTACCTCTGCAGGTAATATCTAATATTGTTCCGGCAAAATGGTATTACCAGGTTGTAAAAAATGTGATGATAAAAGGAGTAGGGTTGGAGCAGGTTTGGAAAGAAACGCTGATACTCGCCGCTATGATGTTTTTATTATTGGCGCTGGCGATCAAAAAATTTAAGATCAGACTGGCATGAGAACATTAAAATTTTTATTGCAGAAAGAGTTCAGGCAGATATTCCGGAATACATCTATTCTACGGATCATCTTCGTTATGCCGATGATTCAATTGCTGATCTTACCATTGGCGGCTGATTATGAGGTTAAAGGAATTCACGTGGCAGTGGTAGATCATGATCATTCAACCTGGTCTGCAAAACTGGTAAATAAAATTGGAGCCTCCGGATATTTTCAACTGGTACAATATGGAAATTCATATTCTTCCGCGATGAAGCAGATTGAAAATGACCAGGCCGATCTTATACTGGAAATTCCAGCAGGATTTGAAAGAACAGTTATAAGAGAGGATAAGGCAAAATTGTTCATGGCAGTAAATGCGATCAATGGGGTAAAAGCCAATCTGGGTGGGGCTTACCTGCAGCAGATCATCAGCGAATTCAATGGAGGGCAAAGAGAAGAGTGGGTACAGTATCCGCGATTCAACCCGGAAAAATTTATTACTGTCACTTCTTCAAATTGGTTCAATCCCAATATGAATTATAAGTTTTTTATGGTGCCGGGCATTCTTGTTATTCTTGTTACCATGGTGGGAAGTTTTTTAACGGCCATGAATATTGTAAGGGAAAAAGAGATTGGCACTATTGAACAGATCAATGTTACTCCTGTAAAAAAATATCAATTCATACTGGGAAAATTAATTCCATTCTGGGTATTGGGTATGGTAGTGCTGTCGATGGGGCTGCTTATATCACGACTGGCCTATACTATAATTCCTGCCGGTGGTTTGTTTCCTATTTATGTTTTTTCATCTGTTTATCTCCTGGCCATTCTTGGACTGGGGCTTCTAATTTCCACTTTTACCTCTTCGCAACAACAGGCTATTTTGCTATCTTTTTTTCTGATGATGATCTTTATTTTATTGGGGGGGCTCTATACTTCCATTGAATCTATGCCTGTCTGGGCGCGATGGATCTCGAAATTTAATCCGGTCTCCTATTTTATTGAAGTGATGCGACTGGTGGTTTTAAAAGGAAGCGGAATCAGTGATATTGCTCCTCAATTGCTGATCATGTCTGCTTTTGCGCTGGGCTTGAATGGCTGGGCTGTTTTATCTTACAGGAAAAGGAATTAGTGAAGTAGAGATTGTTTGTTTTTCAACTTTCTAAATCATATATTCGGCTTCCTAAAAACGATTGTATGCTTAAAATTGGGAATCTTAAAGCAGGGGATATTATACTGCTCAATGATGAGGGAGTAGAGCGGGAAGGACAGGTGGTGGAGATCAGTCATGAAGAAAATCAGGCACTGATTGACAATGGCATCCAGGAATTCTGGTTCAGTCCGGAGGAAATGCAGGCCATTCCGCTGGATGAGGACCAGATGATGAAACTGGGATTTACAAGCGAGGAGGAAAATGGGTCGGTGAAGTACAAAAAAGACTCATTCCGGTTGGTTACGCCCCGGAAAGGCGATTTTTCAAATGTGGAAATGTGGTGGCGCGAGGACCGGAGACATTTCAATATTCCGCTTTGTGTTCATGAGCTTCAGAACCTGTATCTGGATATGACAAAGGTTCAGTTATCCAGATCTTAATGGTTGATTATTAAAGATTTAGGAAATTGCCATTTGAAAACCCCAAATTTAATCGGGGTTTTTTCATTTTATCCATTGATTACGCTACCTTTGCGTTCCCAAAAAAATGTATGTCAAAACAACCGTTGATCAAGCAGGATGGTGTAATTCTCGAGGCGCTATCCAACGCTATGTTCAGGGTGAAGTTGGAAAATGGTCATGAAATACTGGCCACCATTTCAGGGAAGATGAGGATGCACTACATCCGTATTTTGCCGGGAGATAAAGTGGGAGTGGAGTTGTCGCCATACGATTTGACCAGGGGAAGGATCAATTTCAGGTATAAATAAGTTAGTTTTTAAATAGGCTGGTAGTCAAAAGCTGTTAGCCAAAAGCAAAAAACATGAAAGTAAGAGCGTCCATCAAAAAAAGAAGTACAGATTGCAAGATCGTTCGTCGTAAAGGCAGACTGTATGTGATCAACAAAAAAAATCCACGCTTCAAACAAAGGCAGGGATAAAAAACCTGTGAGCTATCAGCTATGAGCTTTGTCCGGTTTGCCCGGTTAGCTCGAAGCTCAAGGCTCGAAGCTCGAAAAAACTCACAATCATAAAAACTATATAATGGCCCGTATTGCCGGTGTTGATTTACCAAAAAATAAAAGAGGAGAAATAGGACTTACCTATATCTATGGTATTGGTCCCTCTACTGCTAAGTACATTCTTGACAAGAACAATATCGATCGTTCCAAGAAAGTGAATCAGTGGAACGATGAGGAATTGAACCTGATCCGTAACACCATCACAGAAGAAATGAAGGTGGAAGGTCAGCTTCGTTCTGAAGTGCAGATGAGCATTAAGCGTTTGCTTGATATCGCCTGCTATCGTGGTCTCCGTCATCGTAAAGGCTTGCCTGTTCGTGGTCAGCGTACTAAGACAAACAGCCGTACGAGAAAAGGTAAACGTAAGACAGTTGCCGGTAAAAAGAAGGCGCCGAAGAAGTAAGTCTTTAGTCGGGAGTCAGGAGTCTGAACATTCCTAATTATCCGATTGACATTAAAGAATTGCACCTTAATGATAATTCGGATCGGTCGCGGATGCCTGGTGCAGGCGGAGGATCGGTTCGGTTCCGGTTAGAACCGGGATGATTAAAAAACAGAAGATTACCTCGAACAAAAAATTATGGCAAAAGCACAAGCACAGCAGAACAGCCCTAAGCAGGCTAATAAGAAAAGAGTAGTTAAAGTTGATTCTTATGGAGATGCTCATATCTCCGCTACTTTCAACAACATTATCATCAGCCTTACAAACAAGAACGGCCAGGTTATTTCCTGGAGCAGTGCCGGTAAGATGGGATTTAAGGGTTCTAAAAAGAACACTCCCTATGCTGCACAGACTGCTGCTGCGGATGCCGCCAAGACCGCTTTCGATGCGGGTCTGAAAAGAGTTGACGTTTATGTAAAAGGCCCGGGTTCAGGTCGTGAGAGCTCAATGCGCTCTCTCAGCCAGTCTGGTATCGAGATTGTAATGATCAAGGATGTGACCCCGCTTCCACACAATGGTTGCAGGCCCCCTAAGAAAAGAAGGGTTTAATAAGCTTCGGGCCTCGAGCTCGCAGCAAGACATATAGAGCCAGGAATTTCATTTATTCAAAAGGTGACTGATTAATTTTTACCGCTTTAAACGATCAGTTCACCGGTTTATAAAAAGCGGAAATGAATAACAACTATGGCAAGGTACACTGGTCCAAAGACCAAGATCTCCCGTATTTTCGGGGAGCCCATTTTGGGCAACGGTAAGTGGTTGACGAAAAATTCCAACCCTCCCGGCATGCATGGCGATAAGCGCAGGCGTAAGACCCTGGGTGAATACGCACTGCAGTTAAGAGAAAAGCAAAAAGCCAAATACACTTATGGTGTTTTGGAGAAACAATTCCGCAAAACTTTTGAAGAAGCTGCCCGTTTGAAAGGGGTAACAGGTGAGAACCTGATCAAACTTCTTGAAGCACGTTTGGACAATACGGTTTATCGCATGGGTATCGCTCCAAGTCGTCCGGCTGCACGTCAGCTCGTTAGCCACAAGCATATTGAGGTGAACGGTGATGTAGTAAACATTCCTTCCTTCCAGATGAAGGCAGGTGATGTAGTTACTATCAGAGAAAGCAGTCGCGAAAGAAGCTCTATTACCAGTGTATTCAGACCGAAGAATCCTAAGTTCTCCTGGCTTGACTGGAGCGAAACGGAGATGAGAGGAACTTTCATCACCTATCCTGAAAGGGAAAGCGTTCCTGAAAACATTAAGGAGCAATTGATCGTGGAATTGTACTCTAAGTAATAGCTGCGAGCCATGAGCCGTGAGCTGCGAGCCAACTGCTCGGGGCTTCAAGCTCAAACTCAAGGCCTTTGTAATAAGCATAACAAACATTAAACAGTAAATATGGCCATTTTAAATTTCCAGAAACCCGACAAAATCATTTTGCAGAAAGCAACTGATTTCGAAGCTCAGTTCGAGTTTCGTCCGTTGGAACCAGGTTATGGTGTAACCATTGGTAACGCGCTTCGTCGTGTGTTGCTGAGTTCGCTGGAAGGATACGCGATCGTTGGTGTAAAGATTGATGGGGTGGACCACGAGTTCGCCACTATGAGAGGAATCAGCGAAGATGTGGTTGAAATATTCCTGAACCTGAAGCAGGTTCGTTTCAAAAAGATCGTTGACCAGGAAGTGGCCAACGAAAAGATCATGTTGTCTATTCGCAACAAAACAGAATTCAACGCGGGTATGATCGGCGAGAGCACACACTCTTTTCAGATTATGAATCCTGACCTGCATATTTGTACGCTGGATTCTTCTTCACGTATGGATATTGAACTGACCATTGGCAAGGGCCGCGGTTATGTTCCTGCAGAAGATAACAAACCAAAAGATGCTCCGTTGGGTTATATCCCTATCGATGCGATCTACACTCCGATCAAGAACGTGAAATACACAATCGAAAATACAAGGGTGGAGCAACGCACCGACTTCGAAAAACTGATCATGGAAGTTTCTACTGATGGAACCATCCATCCGGAAGAAGCGGTGAAGCAAGCTTCCCGTATCCTGATCCAGCATCTGATGATCATCACCGACGAGAACATCACTTTTGACAATAAAGAAGAGAAGAAAGAAGACCTGGTAGACGAGCAAACACTTCAGCTCCGTAAAGTACTGAAGACTCCGCTTGAAGATCTGGATCTTTCTGTTCGTGCCTTCAATTGTCTGAAAGCGGCAAAGATCAACTCACTCAGCGAGCTCGTACAATACGAGCAGGAAGACCTGATGAAGTTTCGCAACTTCGGTCAGAAATCACTGGCTGAGATCGAGCAGGTACTGACTGAAAGAGGACTCCATTTTGGTATGGACCTCCAGAAGCTGGGTATCGATGTAAATGAAATCTAATCAATGGTCCTGCGCACTTGTGCGCGGGACTTATTTTTAAATGTAGGTTGTAATTCCTGACACGGTACAACCGGTAAATCTTAAAGTCATGCGTCACGGAGACAAAATAAAAAATCTTAGCCGCACCAAAGCACACAGAGATGCTTTGCTGAGCAACCTGGCTACACAGCTTATACAGCATAAGCGAATCGTTACTACTTTGGCAAAAGCGAAAGCTTTACGCGTATATGTAGAACCCCTGATCACCAAGGGAAGAACCAATACTACGCATCAGCGTCGTATCGTGTTCAGCTACCTGCAGGATAAGGAAGCGATCACAGAATTGTTCGGCCCGATCGCAGAAAAGATCGCTGGTCGGCCGGGTGGTTATACCCGCATCATCAAACTGGGCGCACGTCCGGGTGATAATGCTGAAAAAGCAATGATCGAACTGGTAGACTTTAACGAGATCTACGGTAAAGGTGCAGCAGAAGCGAAGGCTCCGGCTAAAAAGACCCGTCGTTCAGGTGCCGCTAAGAAAAAAGCAGATGCTGGTGATGCACCAGAAGCTGAAGCAGCAGAATAAATAATAGAACTTTTATATAAATGCCTGGGATTTTCCCGGGTATTTTTTTGTTCTATGGTTAATTATAAACCTCTCAACCTCTCAACCCCTCAACATTTCAACAGCTCAACAGCTCAACCTTCTTCCATCGAGAGCCTCAGGCACCATATCTTTCCTTAAATTTGCCAAATTCTTTTTTTACGCATGACTAATCAAAAAACTCCCGCAGTTCTTCTTTTGGCCGATGGTACGGTAGCTCATGGTTTTGCTTTTGGTGCAATTGGCACTACAACCGGAGAGATCTGTTTTAATACCGGTATGACTGGCTACCAGGAAGTGTTTACTGATCCAAGTTATTTCGGGCAGATACTGATTATGAGCAGCGCGCATGTTGGAAACTATGGCGTGATGGATGCGGATGTGGAATCAGATAGCGTAAAAATATCCGGATTGATTGGCCGCAATCTTGAAGATCTTTATTCACGCAAGATGGCCAAAGGATCATTGCATGATTATCTTAAATCGCATAAAATTGTTTCCATCGAAGGGGTAGATACAAGAGCATTGGTATCGCATATACGCACAAGCGGAGCCATGAACTGCATTATTTCTTCTGAGACCAGCGATATTGATGAATTAAAAAAACAATTGGCTGCTGTTCCCGATATGAATGGCCTTGAACTGGCTTCAAAGGTCAGCACCACTTTCACCTATGAGATGGGTAACAAAGAAGCGGATATCCGAATAGCGGTTCTTGATTATGGTGTTAAGAAGAATATACTACAGTGCATGGTTGACCGGGGCGCTTATGTAAAAGTTTTTCCTGCAAAGACCAGCCTTGCTGAAATAAAAAAGTTTGAACCGGATGGATATTTTATTTCCAATGGCCCTGGTGATCCTGCTCCAATGGATTATGCGATAGGTACTATAAAGGAAATACTGAAAGAAAATAAACCCTTGTTCGGTATTTGTCTCGGTCACCAGCTCCTCGCACTCGCCAATGATATTCCCACTTTCAAAATGCATCATGGTCATCGCGGTTTAAATCACCCTGTAAAAAATCTTATAACAGGACGTTCAGAGATCACTACACAAAATCATGGATTTGGTATAGATCCTGAAGCAGTGAAAAAAGCGGCGCATATAGAGATCACCCATCTTAATCTGAACGATCAGTCGATCGAAGGGATAAGGGTAAAAGGTAAGCTCGCTTTTTCTGTACAATATCATCCGGAGGCCACCCCAGGACCTCACGACAGCCGCTATCTTTTCGATGATTTCCTCAATTTGGTACGTTCTGTAACTGGGGTAAGCGCGCACTAAAGATTATTCTTTCCTTATCTTCATGAGTAAATAGTCCTTCATGAATTTCGTAATCATAAATGGCCCCAATCTTAATCTCCTTGGTAAAAGGGAAAAGGATATTTATGGAGAGATGTCTTTCGAGCAGTATCTCACTATTCTGCGTGAAAAAAATCCACAGGTAAGTATTGAATATTTTCAAAGCAATGTGGAAGGGGAACTGGTCGATGCGATACAGAAATTTGGATTTGAAATGAATGGGATCATACTGAACCCGGGAGGGTATACACATACCTCAGTGGCCATTGGTGACGCGATAGCTGCAGTTACCTCGCCAGTAATTGAAGTGCATATTTCCAACATTAATGCACGAGAAGAATTCCGGAAAATTTCTCATGTCAGTGCCCGATGCCAGGGATCCATCATAGGACTGGGATTAAAAGGATATGAACTGGCTCTTGAATGGTTTCTGCGCAAATAAATACCTGATTTTTCTCAGTTCCGCGCTAAACAGAACTCAAATTATCTTAATTCCCAAAGGGATAGTTTTGCATTATGACATGGCCCTTTGAATATATAACAGCAACAAAAGCCCTGGCGGTTTTGAGAAATGGAGATCGCGTTTTCGTACAGGGAAGCGCGCAGACACCTTTATTTCTTTTAAGAGAATTGGCGAAAATGGCGCCTCAACTAAGCGACGTTGAACTCACCTTCATCTCCGTGATGGGTGATATTGAAGTAGATAAACCTCAGTATGAAAATTCTTTTCATATCAATTGTATGTTCGTGTCTGATTCGGTAAGAAATGCTATCACTGAAGGAAGGGCGGATTTTATTCCGGTTTTCCTGAGTGATATTCCCGATCTGTTCCGTCGCAATTTGCCCATTGATGTGGCGATTGTCCAGGTTTCACCTCCTGATAGTCATGGCTATTGTTCATTAGGCGTTTCTGTTGATATCGCCCGAAGCGCTGTTAATACAGCCAAACATATCATTGCTCTGGTGAATCCGCAGGTGCCGCGCACACATGGCGACAGCATGGTGCATGTGCAGCGTTTTCACAGTATGGTATTTAATGAGGAAGCTCTTCCGCAGGTAAATTATGGCATTAAGACCGGGCCCGATGAATTAACTATCGGACGTCGCATTGCGGAATTGATTGAAGATGGAAGCACCCTGCAAATGGGTATCGGTACAATACCAGATGCGGTATTAAAGGCCCTTTCAAATCATAAGGACCTAGGTGTTCACACAGAAATGTTAAGTGATGGAGTGATCCCGCTGATCAATAGTGATGTGATCAATAATAAAAAGAAAAGAATACATCCTAATAAAACAGTAACCGGTTTCGCGGTGGGAACTAAAGAACTTTATGATTATGTGAATGATAATCCTTCATTCGCTTTTCTTGA
Organism: Chitinophagaceae bacterium; assembly: GCA_046596515.1. Classification (GTDB taxonomy): domain Bacteria; phylum Bacteroidota; class Bacteroidia; order Chitinophagales; family Chitinophagaceae; genus JJ008. The sequence goes on from JBKJMI010000069.1 coordinate 67,998, forward strand.
TATTGATTATGTAAATGATCCGCATGTGATCCGGAGAAATCCAAAAGTGGTAGCCATCAACTCAGCTATTCAGGTGGATATTACCGGACAGGTTTGCGCGGATTCTATTGGTACGCTCCAGTATTCAGGTATTGGCGGACAAATGGATTTTATGCGGGGCGCAGCATTAAGTGAGGGCGGTAAGCCCATAATCGCGCTTACCAGTCGCACGAATAAAGGAGTAAGCCGAATTGTACCATTTATTAATCCCGGTGCCGGTGTGGTTACTACAAGGGGTCATGTGCATTATGTGGTTACCGAGTATGGCACAACCTTTCTGTTTGGTAAAAATCTTCGGCAGCGTGCCCATGCTTTAATCAATATCGCTCATCCCGATGATCGGGAAGAGCTGGACAAAGCTTGTTGGGAGAGGTTTAAAAAATTCTAATACTAGCAACTAGCTACTAGCTTCTAGCTGCAAGCTAAATTGTTTATAGTTCCTGCAATTGTTTTCGATTCAAGAATTATCAGAAGTCATTCCACTCCCTACTCCCAACTAATAACTACCAACTGCTAACTCTTCTTCACTCCCCATGCCCCGGATTCGCCTCATCATCATCCACATTTGCATTAGGTGCTATATTCCTTTTTTGTTTTTCCATTTTTGATTTGATCCAGGTTGGGTCCTTACGTTGTTGCTGTATATCATCGAGTTTAGAAACATAAAGGCTGCGACCATGTGTACCCAGAATGATCTCGTTCTCTCTTATCTGGATCGCGATATCATGAACTGGTACTGATCGTGGCATGCCACCATTCCATAGCATGAAATTATTGCCCTGGTCAAAGCTTAGATAAAGACCACCATCAGAACCAACATAGAGAATACTATCCGATTTTGGATCTTCTCTCACTACATTCAAGGGCTCAGCAGGAAGATCTTTTCCTAATTGCTTCCAGGTCTTTCCAAAATCATCACTCATATAGAGGTAAGAGCCGAAATTATCATAACGATATCCATTCAATGTAACATAGACTCTTCCTTCTTTATGCTGCGATGCGATAACACGTGATACCCAAAGATTATTAGTCTGAAGTTTTGTATCAACAGGGGCAGACTTTGATTTTTTTGTCGTTATTGCCGGAGCAGCTGAAGCATTCAACTTCTCCCAGGTATAACCGTTATCTTTTGAAAGCTGAACATTTCCATCATCTGTTCCTGCATAGATCAGTCCGAAATGCAATGGCGATTCGCTGAGGGTAGTGATAGTGCCATAAGGCACATTACCCGGCACTCTGCCATTAGAAAGATCTGTACTCACTGCCTGAAGGCTGTCGCCACGATTCAATGAACGATAAAGTCGGTTAGCCGCGATATAAAAAATATCCTGGTTGTGTTTGCTTAGAAGGATAGGGGTCTGCCAGTTAAAGCGTAATGGTTTTTCACCCAGCTCATGCGCAGGACGAACTGATTTGCGGTCGCTGCGGGTTTTTCTGTTCAGCCTGGAATAGACTCCAAATTGTGAACCGGCATAAGTGGTTGTATTATCTCTGGTATCTACCTGTACCTGCATGCCATCTCCTCCTACTAAAGATTTATATGGATAATCACCCGATGACTGCCAGCGATTGCTTTCTACAAAATTTGAAGGACCATACCATACGTTGTTATCCTGTAAACCTCCATACACATTATATGGCTTGTCATCATCAGTTGTAACGGAATAATATTGACCAACCGGAGGTGTATTGGCGAAGAACCAATGCGCGCCATCGTCATAGGTAATATTGCAGCCACCATCATTTCCTAAAATCATATGGTTATCGCGTTTCGGATCGATCCATACAATATGATGATCGCCATGCGTATTAGCCCCGTCAATATTTTTAAATGTTTTACCTCCGTCTGCAGATAGCATAACAGATACACCTACGATCACCAATTTGTTTTCATTAACCGGAGAAACAAATACTTTTCCAAAATAATATCCGTAAGTACTGAAAAGCGTCAATGGCTTTGTATTCGCTTTCTTCCAGGTTTGGCCTCCATCATCACTTCGGTAGATCTCCGCCCCGGCAATACCAGCATTCTGAAAACCATCATCATTATCGAGGTAATCAAATAAAGCAGTAGCTGGAATTTTGCCGGCAGCCACCATTTCTTTTACCATTTTGCCATTGTACTTACGTGGAAAGAAATTCTTTTTTAAAAAACTATCGATCAGGTTTGGTTTTAATTGGGCAAACTGATTGGCTGTAATATTTTTAAAATCTTCTTTTTTATAAAGGCTATCCACCTTTTTAGTCGTGTCGGGCTTTATTGTATTATTATCAACAATAGCATACACGATATTTGGATTTTTTGGATAAACTGCAATTCCAATTCTACCGATCTTCTCTCCGCTCATAAATCCCGAATTTGGTCCAGATACCAATTTCCAGCTATCACCTCCATCTGTGCTTTTAAATATGCCACCGGTTTTTCCACTTTCTTCAAATTTCCAGGCCCGACGTGCACGGTACCACATAGAAGCATAAAGTTCATTAGGGTTAGCAGGATTGATGTCAAGGTCCACGCCGCCAGTATTTTCATCTACAAATAATGTTTGCTTCCAGGTTTTTCCACCATCAATGGTTTTATAAATTCCTCTTTCTTTATTAGCAGAATATAAATGACCCAGAACGGCTACCCATGCAATATTCGGATCAGTAGGATGTAATTGAATTTTACCGATATGATGTGATTCGGGAAGGCCCAAGAATTCCCAATTTTTACCGCCATTAGTGGTTTTATATACGCCCACGCCAGCATAGGAACTCCGGCTGCTGTTTACTTCGCCGGTACCTACCCAGATCGTATTGCCATTGCTGTTCCATCTCACAGCGATATCCCCAATAAAAAGAACATCGAGACTATCCATTACAGGTGTAAAACTCTGGCCATTATTGGTCGTGTACCAAAGTCCGCCAGTAGCATAGGCCACATAAAACTCGGTAGGGTCGGCTGGATTTGCTTCCAGGTCCACAACCCGACCGCTCATAATGGAGGGGCCGATATTTCGGAATTTAACTTCATTAACTACAGAGCGTTGTTCCAGCATCTGTCGGATCTCATTGTTTTTTAGCCGCAGGTCGCCCGGAGTAGGATTTACCTGGGCATTTAACGGAACAAGAAATAGTATGAAACAGATAGTAGAAAAAGCGCATAAAGAGGCTTTTTTTGCTTGCAGAGCGATTTTTAACAGCCGGAACATAAATGCAGTTAATTTTCGTTAGTAATTTGTGGAGTCAATAGCTTCTGCCTGTATAAGGCAGGTAGTCAAACTTACTAAACTATGCGTTTATTATTCCTGCTGTTTATTTTTATTTCCATAAGTGGTAATGCACAATGGAAATCCTATGTACTAAGCCCTAAAGGAGATACACTGAACAGAATAGATAAAAAAACCATGAAACAGGGCCCCTGGTCAGCACATGTAGATGATCTTCGGGGTGAAAGGGGTTTTGAGGAAGAAGGCTTTTATGAAAATGATGTAAAAGAAGGAACCTGGAAAAAATATTCTCTGGAAGGAGTAAAAATTGCAGAAGAATCCTACCGCTGGGGCAAGCTGAACGGAAAACAATATTATTTCACCTATGGGGGAGGATTGATGCGGGAAGAAAGCTGGAGAGCCATTGATCCATCCGTTGCCTTTGATACTGTTGCTGTCTATGACGTGAAAGATCCTTCCAAAGTGATAGACTATGCCATAATAAAAAATGATGGGGTAGCCGTTAAACATGGCAAATGGACCTATTATGATCCTATTCAGGGAACTGTGGAGGCTACGGAAAATTATATAATGAACAAACTTCAAACCGATAATGGCCTGGTGTCAAGCGATGATATTCGTCCTATAGATGTAAGTAAGGGAAGATCCAAATCAGATACCACCAGTAAAACTGCCGTAAAACCTAAAGAGGTTCTTGATTTTGAGAAAAAGAATTCAGGCAAGAAAAAGATAAAAAATCGGGATGGTGAAACTGGTTATTAATAATTAGTAATTAATAATTATTAATTTTTAGATGACGTTGAAAGAACAATAACTGGTATTCAATAACTCCTCTCCAATAGGCCCAGTCATGCTGGCCGGTTCTTTCCACATAATCATGAGGAATCTTCAATTGAATTAATTTGGCATGAAGCGCTCTGTTTTCAGCAATGAAAATATCATTGATCCCGCAATCGATCATAATGGCCAGTGTGTCTGCTGGTTTTTTTTCTACCACATTAATATCTGAATAGTCGGTCCAGTTTTTTGCGTAGTTAATTGTGTCACCCAATTTGCCCGCTATTTCAAATTTGGATTTGAAATTCTTCAAATCAACTCCTCCGCTGATGCTGCCACAGGCGCTGAACATATCTGAATGACGGAATCCAATAAATATCGCTCCATGACCTCCCATACTAAGGCCCGTAATTGCTCTTGCCTTTCGATCACGTATGGTTCGGTAATGATCATCAATATAATTTGGAACTTCTTTTGAAATATAGGTCTCAAACTGACTGTTATTGTCAATGGGGCTATCAAAATACCAACTTGCATATCCTCCTTCAGGACAAACCAGGATCATATTGTATTTATCGGCGTATTCTTTTATCTGAGGCACTCGTATGATCCAATTTGAATACCATCCTGCATAGCCGTGAAGAATATAGACAGTTGGAAAATGTAAATCTTCTTTTTTGTATTTCTCGGGTTTGATCACTACACATTTATATGCCCGATGCATGGCATTGGAATATATCTCCACAGTGTCGACCGAGGAAGCATGAACCGCGATGGTAAATAGAAGAAAAAAAATGGCTACAGTATTCTTCTTCATGGAGATTTATTATCAGACAAACTTAATGTGTAATTGGTTGTCTCCATAAGATCTGGCAATAAAAAAAGCCGCCCGAAGGCGGCTTTCAACAATTTATACATTATCAGAATCCTTTTTTATCCTTATCCTGTGCTCTTTGCATTGGATTACCTGCTTGTCCGCCGCCACCACGTGGTCCGCGGCCACCCTGGCCCCCCTTGAAAATGGAGAAGCGGGTAGGTTCTGGAATAGAGTTCCAGCTATTATTGGCATCATTAATATCAGCTGTTTCTCTTAATGGATCGAGTTTTATTGAGGCAACTTCCTTGTCCTTAATAAAAGACTTCACCACTTTATTTTCATTTTGTCTCCACACTTGTGCCGGAATTCGTTCGATCTCTTTTGTACCATCTTTAAAGGTCCACTCAATGATGATCGGCATTACCAATCCACCTTTATTACTGAAGGTGAGCTCATACATATTCTTATTGCCGTATTTCTGTTTTTCTTCATCAGTCAATGGTTCAGGTTTATTACCGGGTATAGTGATCTCCATTCTGCTGGTATCTACAGGCACAATGCCGCGATCATATTTCCAATAAAAATCTCTCAGACTGGTATCAGCATCTGTACGGAAACTAATTTGCTTGTCGGCACGATTGCGGATCTTGGAAATATCATCAAAGCCTGGAACAACCGGCTTATCAGCTGCACGACGGATCGTGGTCTCCTTGGTTTCATTTGCAATCGTATTTACATCAGCCTTTGCATATTTCACCGTATCGAGTGAAATATCACAGGCATCAGTACCATAGAACCAACCTCTCCAGAACCAATCCAGGTCCTCACCAGAAGCATCTTCCAATGTGCGGAAAAGGTCAGCTGGTTCAGGATGTTTGAAAGCCCATCTTCTTGCGTATTCACGGAAAGCATAATCAAAAAGATCGCGACCTAAAATAGTTTCGCGAAGAATATTTAAACCGGTAGCTGGCTTTGAATAAGCATTGGCTCCGAAATTATTAATGTTCTCTGAATTGGTCATAATAGGCTCCAGCTGATCCTTTGGAAGTTTCATATAATCTACAATCGTTCCTGCTGGTCCGCGGCGACTTGGAAATTTATTGTCCCAGAGTTCTTCTGCGAGATATTCAACAAAGGTATTCAAACCCTCATCCATCCAGCTCCACTGACGTTCATCGCTGTTGATGATCATCGGAAAGAAATTATGTCCTACTTCATGTATAACCACACCAAGCATTCCATTCTTAGTGCTCTCACTGTATGTGCCATCCTTCTCTGTTCTTCCAAAGTTGAAACAGATCATTGGGTATTCCATGCCATTGTTTGCTTCCACACTTTGTGCAACCGGATAAGGGTAAGGGATAGTGAATTTAGAATAGGTCTTGATAGTATGAGCAACTGCTTTCGTTGAATATTTTCTGTAAAGACCGTAGGCTTCTTTTGAATAATAACTCATGCACATGATCTTCTTTCCTTCCACTATCACCGGCATTGCATCCATCACAAATTTGCGGGATGAACCCCAGGCAAAATCGCGTACATTATCTGCTTTGAATATCCAGGTCTTTTTCTTATCAGATTTTTGTTTTTCAGCTGCCTTCGCTTCGTCCAGTGTAACAACTTCGGATACTTCTTCCTTGCCTGATTTTGCTTTCTGATATCGGGCAAACTGAGTTGGGGTTAATACCTTATCATAATTCAAACATTCACCGGTTGCACCGATCACATGATCGGCAGGAACGGTCATTTGCACTTTGAAGTTTCCAAAGGTCAGCGCAAATTCACCGCGACCGGTGAACTGATGATTCTGCCAGCCCTGGAAATCACTGTAAACACAAAGACGCGGATACCATTGAGTCATTGTGAACTCACTGTTACCATCTTCAGGAAAAAATTCATATCCTCCTCTTCCTCCTCTTACTTTTTGTTCGGTGATCTTATAATTCCAGTCAAGCTTAAAAACAAAACGCTGACCTGGTTTAAGCGGTGTAGGTAATTCTAAACGCATCATGGTCTTGTTCACTGTATAGGTCAGTGGCTTTCCTAATGCGTCCGTCAGTTTTATTATATTAATGCCCAGGCCATTGTCATCTTTATATTCCTGGGCTCTGTCAATGGTCTGTGGATTCACGGTACGACTCATTGGATTGCTGGTCTGGTAATTGGCGTTCTTCTGACTGTTATGCTGATTCTCATCCAGCTGAAGCCAGAGATAAACCAATTCCGAAGGAGAATTATTAAAATAGGTAACGGTTTCGCTACCATTCAGCTTTGTATTTTTTTCATCGAGCTCACATTTGATATCATAATCACAGCGCTGCTGCCAGTACTTTGGACCGGGAGCTCCGCTTGCCATACGGTATTCATTTGGTGTAGGTAAAATGCCACCCATCTGTTCAAATTTGTTACCATGATTGCTACCCGGATTGTTTAGTGTGTTCTGAGAAGAAGCGATCAGAGAACCCAACATGGAAAGAATAAATAAGGATCTTTTCATTGCTTGAAATTTTAGAGTTGCCAAATCTACGTTTTTTGACAATAGTTCGCCTCTTCGTTCACATGGGATACCAGTCAAAAAATACAAATGGCCGCCGTTAATTCCCGGCGGCCATTTATAAGTATAAAAGGTAAGTTTAGAAGCCTTTCTTCTCGCTGGCTTTTTGCATTGGGTTTATACCCGGTGCCGGCGTTACATTCTGTTTTTGCTTAAAGAGTTTGAATTTGCTGACTTCTTTCGGTTCGCCAAAACTATTGTTTGACTCATCAATATCAGCCGTTTCTTTATAAGGATCCAATTTAATTGAAGCTACCTCTTTGTCTTTTAAAAAGGTTTTTACTACACTTGCTTCATTCTTCCTCCATACCTGAGCCGGGATCCTTTCGATCTCCTTGCTGCCATCTTTATAGGTCCACTCAAGGATGATTGGCATTACCAGTCCACCCTTATTACTGAAACTGATCTCATAAAGATGCTTATTCGCATATTTATTTCGGCCTTCTTCATCTAATTGTTCAACCTGCGCTTTTACTGTAACTGGATATTTTGTGCTATCATATTTTTCGATCTGACGGTCATATTTCCAGTAAAAATCACGCGTGGTGGTGTCCTTATCTGTCGCGAATTGAATTGATTTATCTTCCTTGTTTCTGATCTTGGAGATATCTTCAAAGCTATTCACTGCAGGTTTTGGCAGGCTGCTCATGATTACTGTATCTTTTGTTAGTGGAGGCATGGCAGCTAAATCAGGGACAGAATGTTTTACTGAATCTATTGATATATCACAGGCATCTGTTCCATAGAACCAACCTCTCCAGAACCAATCCAGATCCTCGCCAGTCGCGTCTTCCAGTGTTCGGAACAGATCGGCAGGTGTAGGTGATTTGAATGCCCATCTTTTAGCATATTCTCGGAAGGCATTATCAAAAAGTTCACGTCCTACAATTGTTTCACGAAGTATGTTCAACCCTGTTGCAACTTTGGAATATGCGTTCGCACCAAAATTGTTGATATTCTCCGAATTGGTCATGATAGGTTCCAGTTGATTCTTTGGAAGTTTCATGTAATTAGTAATGCTCCAGGCCGGTCCTCCGTTAGAAGGGAATTTATTATCCCAAAGTTCCTGTGTCAGGTATTGCATATATGAATTCAAACCCTCATCCATCCAGGTCCACTGGCGCTCATCACTATTGATGATCATAGGAAAGAATGTATGTCCAACTTCATGGATGATCACCAGGATCGCTGCATTTTTAGATCCTTCAGTATATGAACCATCTTTTTCCGCACGACCCGGATTAAAAGAGATCATTGGATATTCCATTCCCTGGTTTCCTTCAACACTAATGGCAACAGGATAAGGGTAAGGGATAGAAAATTTTGAATAGGTCTTTATGGTATGAGCCACCGCCTTTGTAGAGATCTTGCTGTATATAGGGTAAGCTTCTTTCGCATAATAGCTCATGGTCATCACTTTTCTACCTTCTACTTCCGCCGCCATGGCATCCCATACAAATCTCCGCGAAGATGTCCATGCGAAATCACGAACATTATCTGCTTTGAATATCCAGGTTTTTTTGGCCATGCTTTTTATTTTGGAAGCATTCAATGCTTCATCCAGCGTAACAATCTGCAATGGTGCAGTAGCCGTTTGCGCTTTCTGCCAGCGGGCAAGTTGTACCGGAGTCAATGTTTGGGGATAGTTCTGGCACTGGCCAGTGCCACCCACGATATGATCGGCGGGTACAGTCATTGTAACTTTGAAATTACCAAAACAAAGGGTGAATTCTCCGGTGCCTGTGAACTGATGATTCTGCCAACCCTGATCATCACTATAGCGGCAAAGACGGGGATACCACTGCGTCATGGTATAATTATTATTATCATCATCAGCAAAATGCTCAAATCCGCCACGTGCGCCACCAAAGCGAATAAAATTACCACGATCCACGATCTTATAATTCCATTCACAATTAAAAATAAATTTCTGTCCGGGTTTCAATGGTTGTGGTAACTCAATTTTCATCATGGTCTTATTGATGGTATGAGTTAATGGTTTACCCACAGCATCTGTAAGCTTCACTACATTCACACCATATCCATTATCCGATTTTCTTTCATCAAAACGATCCAGCACTTTATCTGTTGTCATTGTGGGCATACTATTCGCGTTTTGATAATTAGAGTTGTTCACAGTGCTGTGCTGATTCTCGTCCAATTGCATCCAGATATAGGTGAGTACATCAGGAGAATTATTGAAATAGGTAATCATCTCCGAACCGTTGAGCTTGTTGTTTGCTTCATCCAGTTCGCATTTAATGTCATAGTCCACCCGCTGCTGCCAGTATTTTGTTCCGGGTGCTCCACTGGCTGTTCTCTGCTCATTGGGCGTAGGAAGGATAGTGCCCAACTGCTCAAACTTATTGCCGTGGTTGGAGTTGCTGTTGTTTTGTATTTGTGCCTTTGTCAAAAAAGATAGACTCAGCATCAATACAATAATCAGGGATCTTTTCATGTCTGTATTTTAAATTTTAAAAAGGAACACGGTCAAGTGCCATCTTCAGCGCGATGCTGAACACGGCGGCGGAAATAAATACCACCCAGTCACGGCGGTTTACTTTAAAAAGACTGAAGACAAGCTGCGCAAGAATAAGCAGAAGCAATACCACTGCGATCTGGCCCACCTCAAGTCCAACATTAAATCCTAATAATCCAACTGCCAGACTCTGATCTTTGGCTATAATGAATCGCAGTGTATTTGCGAAACCCATTCCATGTATCAAACCAAATCCAAGGGCCAGAAAATAATTCAGCTTTATGGAACCTTTGCTGCGAACAATCAGATTTGAGATAGCAGTAAATACAATCGTGCAGGGAATGAGAAACTCCACCCAATTAGAGGAAAAACGGATAATGTCCAGCACACTAAGGGCCAGAGTAACTGAATGGCCAATAGTAAAAGAGGTGACCAGGATCAACACTTGCTTCCACTCCTTGAAAGCGTAAAAAGCAACAAGCGCAGCAATGAACAACTGGTGATCCAGGGCATCCTTGCTTATGATATGGTGCCAGCCCAGATCAAAATAAAATTTAAAATCTTGCATCTTAAGGGGTATAACTGCCGTCCGTCATTCAACGGAGCGGGGATGGGAAATTATCCAGACTTTTGCAATACTTATTAAATATTCCTTCAATGGCTGGTAGATTCTTTAAATGGTCGTTCGTTCTTCTCGCAGGGTTCTTTTTGATCTCATGGATTCATCCATTTCACATGTCTGTAGTGGAAATGAATCATAATGCGCCGGATAAAACCCTGGAAATCAGCTGTAAGATCTTTACCGATGATTTTGAAAAGGTACTGGCAAAAAATTATAATACCAAGGTCGATCTGATTAATCCTCCAAATAAGCCAGGTATGGATAGTCTGGTAAAGAGATATGTTCTGAGTCACCTCGGATTAAATGTCAACGGCAAACCTGTTTCCCTGATCTATGTGGGTTTTGAAACCGACAAGGAGGCCACTTATGCTTATATAGAAGTGGATAATGTAAATACCGTATCAAAAGTGGATATCTATAATAACCTGATGTATGATATGTATGATGATCAGGTAAATATTATGCATGTTATCGTGGGAGGCAAGAGAGAGAGCACCAAACTTACTTACCCCGATAAACAGACCGGAGTGACATTCTGAACTGATATCAGAACCGAATCAATCTTCGATATCTTCTTTCAATTCATCGCTTAAACTTACCAGCAGTTTATCAATGCGGTGCCCGTCCATATCCACCACTTCTACCCGGAATCCTTTCCAATCGATCTTATCTCCGGTAGATGGGATCCTTTCCAGTTCGTGAAGTACAAAACCGGCAAGAGTATCAAAGTCATGTTCTTCTTCATTCATCCAGTCTGCCTTTTCAAAATGAACAAGGAAATCATAAAAAGGAATCTGTCCGTCTACCAGGTAAGTGCCATCATCTCTTTTTATTATTTCATAATCGGGAACATCTGTTTGAGGAATATCTCCTACAATGGCTTCAAGTATATCATTTAGCGTTAAGAGGCCGAGAATACTTCCATATTCATCTACAAGGAAAGCAGAATGAATCTTTGATTCTTTGAATTTCTCCATTACCTGGTAAGGACTATTATTTTCCGGAATGAAAAGAGCAGGCACCATGATATCACGGAACAGAGTGTTATCCGGACTTATATAAAGATCTTTGATGGATACAACTCCTTTTATATCATCTACAGAGCCATCACAAATAGGGTAGGCAGAATGTGGCTCCTGAAGGATCTTCACTTTTATTTTTTCTTCATTGTCGTCCAGGTTGAACCAGATTATATCACTACGATGCGTCATCAGGGAAGTAATACTTCGGTCGCCAAGATGGAATACTCTTTCAATGATCTCCTGCTCCGCTTCATCAATAGTTCCTGCTTCCGTACCTTCTACGATCAACGTTTTTATTTCTTCTTCGGTGATGGCATCATCCTTAGATTTTTTTATGTTGAAGATGCGAAAGAACAATACACTGATCTTGTTCAGCAGCCAAACGATGGGGTGAGTGATCGATGCGAACGTATTCATAGGGGCCGCGACATAACGGGCAATACGTTCAGCTCTTAACAATCCTAATTGTTTTGGGATCAGTTCTCCGAATATGATAGAAAGAAAAGTGACAAGCATCACGATCAGCGTAGTGGAAAGCCCTGCGGCATATTCTTTCAGAAAACTGATCTTTTCAATATAAGGCTGTAAGTCTGCACTGAATTTTTCACCAGAATATACACCGGTGAAAATGGCAATAAGGGTAATACCTATCTGCGCTGCGGAAAGAAATTTCTCCGGGCTATTTGAAAGAAGCAAGGCTCTTTTGGCCTTTATATCTCCTTTTTCTGCAAGGTGTTCCAATCTTGATTTTCGGGCTGATACCAGGGCGATCTCCGACATCACAAAAAGACCATTTACAAATATGAGGACGAGCAATATAAGTATCTCCATCTAACTAAGAAGCTGGTTGTGAATCGAAGGTAGTGAATCCAAAGCGCTTATTGAAGGCTAGTCCAATAGCTATGCCATAGATAGAACCTACCAATGCGCCAACTATCACATCAAGTGGATAATGCACACCGATATAGACCTGTGCGAAAGCGATCAGTGGAGCCCAGATCAGGATCAGCCAGATCCATTTTCCCAATGTATTTCGAAAAGTGGAAATAAAGAAAAATGACATCGCAAAATGATTGGCCGAATGATTGGAGATAAAACTGAAGCCGCCTGCGCATTTTGCGATCACTAACCTGACATGTTCACTGAAAGCCGGATCATTGCAGGGACGGATCCTGTGAAAAACATGTTTGAATGCATAGGTGCCGGTCATATCAGTAAGGGCCACCGTTGTCAGAAAGAAAACCACCCACCAAATGCCACGCGTTTTAAAATTAGAGATAACAAATACAAGTAGAAAAAGATAAAGGGGAGCCCAGTTCAAAGAATTCCTCATAAATGGCATGACGGTATCAAAAAATGAATTGCTGCAACCAGTATTGATCTGGCGAAACAACCATTGATCCCATTCTTGCATTCTGGAGAGGAAGGAAAGAAGCATCTGCGAAAATAAGCGAAACTTACCACTCTCAACTTTCAACTCTCAACCTTTAACTCACCTCTTATTGTTCATGATCAGATATCTCGCGGTTTCAAAATAGGCCGTAGTGAAACTGCTTAATTCTTTCTTCATTGAGTCCTCATATTTTTTTGAAAAGGAGTTCGCATGAATTGGGTATAATTCTTCGTCAGGGAAGTTAATATTTCGGGTGAAATAATAATCATCGGTCACTATGCCGATGCCTCCGGCGGTATTCGTAATGAAAGCGAAATTATTTTTCTTATTGGGGTCCAGCAGATCACGGCCCAATGCGGTATTCTTATACGCAATATGCACCATCCCTGCGATCGTAGGAAGTATGTCTACCTGCGAGACCACTTCTTTTCTCCATTCTGGACTAAGTAATTGAGGAGAATAAAAAAGAAGGGGCACATGTTCATCTGTTAAGCGGGCACTTGTCCAAACGGAAGGATAGATGGCTTCCGCGTTACCGGCAACGCCATGGTCGCCTACAAAAACGAAAATAGTATTTTGAAAATAAGGTTCCTGTTGTGCAGCCTTGATGAATTGCTGGATGCAATAATCAAAATACCGAAAGGCATTGAATTCGTCCAATGAACCATAACCATATTTTAAAAGCTGATCTTCCGGGATCACCAGTTTTTGAAAATCAGTATCCCTTGGAGAAATGGATTTATCGTAGGGCCGGTGATTTCCAGAAGTTTGGATATAAGCGAAAAACGGTTTGGTTTCTTTTTTAAATACCTGGTTGGCCTCAAGGAAAAGATCTTTGTCACTTATACCCCAAACATTGATCTCTGGTTCATGGAAACTGCTGCTGGTATGCATCTGAAGGCCCTGTATATTTTTTAAAAGGCCCTCAAAATTTCCAAATTCAGGATCTCCCCCGAGAAAATAATGTTTGTTATAATCTTCCAGAGAATTGACAATAGTATGCTGATTCACCGCTTCCGGATTGCGACTGGAAAATTTGAACAATTGCGCATCAGGAATACCTGTAAGTATAGCAAATATTCCACGCGCGGTAGAAAAATGCGGAGTAAAGCATTTTTCAAAGAATATTCCCTCCTTCGACATGATATTGAAAAATGGCGTGGCATCAAGTGGATTTCCACTCATACTGCTTTTATACATGCTGAATGATTCGCATTGTACTAAAACAATATTGGGACGAGTTTCTATTGAACCACTACGCGGGGCAACAATACGTTGGTAATTGAACTGATCTGGATTTTCTAATGGCATCCATTTGGCCATAATAGGAAAAGCTTGCCTTGCCTTGCTCTCACTGGATTCCGGTTTTCTTAGTCTTAGGGTTCCAAAAAAATTCTGTAAAGGATTAATGGCCAGATAGGATTTAAACGCGCTGTGAAAACGAAAGCTGTCATTTCTTCCAAGTGGTGGCCAGGAAAAATTCCCCCAAATAAAAAACAACAGAAGCAAACTGGCGATCACAAAATGTTTTCTTCGGTAACGAATGCCTTTGCCGTCCGTTCTGTTTATAACCTGCCAGTGACTGCGATGATACATCCAGCGGAAAAAAAGGACTGCAATAATTAATCCCAGAACCATCCAGAATAAAGGATAGGTCTGGCTCATCATACGAAGTGAAACACTGAAATCTTCAACAAAATTCATGGCTCCTGCGTCCAGTGGAGTTTGATTGTATGAAAGACTTCCAAAGCCTGCAGCGAAAAAAAAGAAAAAAATAAATGTTGCTATGGCAAGGTATAGGGTCCATATTTTTTTATTGCGGCCTGAATAGAAAGGAGAAAGGCGGGGTGCCATACTTAACATTACAACTGGCAGTAAGGCAAAAGATATCCATCGAAGATCATAGCGGATACCCATCAGGAAAGAAGGCATGACCTCGCTGAAGTTTATTCCCTCCGGATAGAATTTATTTCTGAATGCGAAAAATGTGATGAAGCGGTAAAGTGTAAAAATGAGCAGGAATAAAAGGAAAAGATTGGCTACCCAGATCAGTGTCTTGGGTATCCTGTATTTCATCATCAAGTGCTGTATTCCTGGATAGTTTGTCACCCGGTAAACTTAGAATTTTTATGGTTAACAGCCTCAGGTAAGCACATCAGCGGGTCTTCCGTCGCTATAAATACTTTTTTCTTTATCGCCGCTCATAACTTCGGCTCTGGCAGCAATCAGTATAAGGCGGGGTGTTTTTTTGATATCAAAAGGAGTGAATGTATAGTCTCCATACACTTCTTTCACCTGCATTCCCTGAAAGGCCAGCATCTCTGTAAGATCCCCCAGAGAAAATTTGGCCACCTGTTCCGTATTATCAAAAGGAATGGTCAGGGCAGGATCGGTAACAATGATCCTTTTATAAAAATAAGAAGCATCTTCCCAGCGATGAATCTCATAATGGGTATCACCAATTATCTTTATTTCGTTGGGTACCAGGTGGGATTCAGAAAAATGCACATTCAGGTAGTCGATCACGAAAATTCCTTCAGGGTGAAGACTTTCCACTATGGTTCGCATGGCATCATCATGCTCGCGGCGCGTTCGGAAGTAACCGAAGCTGGTGAAAAAATTGAAGGCATAATCATAATAATTAGCGCGAAAGGGTAGGCGCATATCATGGACAAAAAACTCCAGGTTATCGGTTTCAAACTCTCTCGCAAACTCAATGCTTGAAGGAGAAAGGTCAATGCCTGTTACCTCATAACCCATTGAGGAAAGGGTTCGGCTATGCCTGCCTCTTCCGCAGGCAATATCCAGCATTCGGCTGCCTTTTACAGGTTGAAGATGCCCGATCAGCTTTCTGATAAAAGCCTCAGCCTCTTTTTCATCCCTTTCAAAATATAGTTTATGATAATACGGGGAATCGAACCATTCTTTATACCAAACCTGCTCTGCCATTGAGTAAAATTAAGCAACTAAAAAAAAATGGTAAAGCGTATTTTTGCCAACTTAACGGGTAGCCGATTTTAAAAATTCAATCTATAAGTGTGGCATTGATCAAAAGTATTTCAGGAATCAGGGGAACGATAGGCGGTAAACAAGGAGAGAACCTGACCCCGCTGGATATAGTCAGATTTTCAGCAGCCTTCGCTACTATTTTAAAAGAAGGCCGGGGTAAAGACTCCTGTAAGGTCGTTATAGGCCGTGATGGAAGGATCAGTGGAGAAATGGTCCAGGAACTGGTGATGCAGACCTTAAGCGCAATGGGTGTCGATGTGATCGACCTGGGTTTATCAACCACTCCAACTGTGGAATGGGCCGTAATAGCAGAAAAGGCAGATGGAGGAATCATTATTACTGCAAGTCATAATCCCAAAGAATGGAACGCATTGAAGCTATTAAATTCAGAGGGTGAATTTATTTCTGCTGAAACAGGTCAGGCCCTGCTATATATCGCCTCCAGTGAAGATTTTCAATTCGTGGTGATTGATAAATTGGGTTCACGAAAAAAAGATGATAGTTATCTCCAAAAACATATCGATGCAGTATTGAATTATCCCCTTGTTGACAAGGAAGCAATTGCCGCGGCTGGTTTTAAGGTAGTGGTGGATGCCATTAATTCTACCGGAGCCATTTTTGTTCCTGCTCTACTGGAAGCCTTAGGTGTGAAAGAAGTTACCGTGTTGAATGCAGAGGTAAACGGACGTTTTGAGCATAATCCTGAACCCTTACCAGAACACCTTACCGGATTGAGTAATGAGGTATTAAAACTTAAGGCTGACCTTGGAATTGCTGTGGATCCGGATGTGGACCGTTTATGTTTCGTAAATGAAGATGGCAGCATGTTTGGCGAAGAATACACATTGGTTGCTGTGGCTGATTATGTTCTTCAGCAGCGAAAAGGGAATACGGTCAGTAATATGAGTAGTACCAAGGCCTTGAAAGAGATCACGCTTAAACATGGAGGAGAATATTTTCCTTCGGCCGTGGGCGAAGTGAATGTCGTAACAAAAATGAAGGACGTGGAGGCTGTAATTGGTGGCGAAGGAAACGGGGGCATTATAGTTCCGGATTTTCATTATGGTCGCGACGCTTTAATTGGTATCGCCTTATTTCTTTCTCACCTGGCCAGCCATGGAAAAGGAATGAAATCTTTTCGTAAAGAATATCCTAATTATTTTATCTCCAAAAATAAAATTGAACTTAACGGTAGTAACCGGGAAGTAGATCTGAAAGTTGTTTTTGAAAAAATCAAAGAGAAGTATAAAAAGAATCCGGTGAATACAGAGGATGGATTGAAAATTGAATTTGAAAATGATTGGGTACATCTTCGCAGTAGCAATACAGAACCTATTATCCGCATTTATGCAGAAAGCGATTTTGAAACCAAGGCCAATAATATCGCCGTTCAGCTGATGAGGGATATAAAAGAATTTACCAGTTCATAAGTACTTACTACTTTCCACTAACTACTCACTATTGACAATTTATGCCCCGTATATACCTCGATAATGCCGCTACAACCCCTCTGGATAAAGAGGTACTTGATGCTATGCTGCCCTATATGACCCAGCAGTTCGGCAACCCTTCTTCCATATATTCTTATGGAAGAGAAAGCCGTCTTGCTATTGAAACGGCCAGAAAATCCGTGGCCCGTTTTCTAAATGTGCATCCCAGTGAAATATTTTTTACCAGCGGTGGCACAGAAAGTAATAATACAGCCATTCTTGCTTCCATACGTGACCTGGGTTGTGAACATATTATTAGTTCGCCTATTGAACATCATGCGGTTTTGCATAATGTGGAGCATTATCAACAAGGAGGAAAGGTAACTACTGAATTTGTGAAATTGCTGCCAGACGGGCATATAGATCTGGAGGATCTTGAAGCGCGTTTAGCGTCCTCAGGAAAAAAGACCCTTGTAAGTCTTATGCATGCAAACAATGAAATCGGCAACCTGTTGAATTTGGAGGCTACGGGAGCACTGTGTAAAAAATATAATGCCATATTTCATTCCGATTGCGTCCAGACCATAGGTCATTATCCTGTTGATCTGAAAAAATCAGGCGTACATTTTATAAGTGCGGCGGGTCACAAATTTCATGGACCTAAAGGCATTGGCATTCTTTATATAAATAGTGAAGTGAAGATCCAACCTATGATGCTCGGCGGCGGACAAGAAAGAAATATGCGCGCAGGCACTGAGAATATTTATGGGATTGTAGGCTTTTCAAAGGCGCTTGAATTAGCCATGGCAAATCAGGAAGCGGATAGCAGTTATATTCAATCGCTGAAATCCTATATGATAAAGAAACTAAGAGAAGAAATCCCTGGCATAGAGTTTAACGGCGATGCAGAAGGGAAGAGTTTATATACTGTTTTGAGTGCTGCTTTCCCAAAAACGGAAAAATCAGAGATGTTACTTTTCAGTCTGGATATGAATGATATCTGTGTATCAGGAGGAAGTGCCTGCAGTAGCGGAGCCGATATAGGAAGTCATGTGATCCGTGCGCTGGAAAGGCATTCGGATAAAGTAACGGTGCGCTTTTCCTTTTCAAGGCATAATAATAAAGAGGAATTAGAAAAAGTAGCAGAGAAATTAAAAGAACTGATCTGATAAAAAAAAGACCCCGAAGAGGGGTCTTTTTTTTTTAGTCTTTTTTTTGATCAGCGTGTTATCACATCCTGAACAACGTATTTGGAAGCATCCATATAATTTTGTTTCGCCTGATCAAGGGCAGTCTTTGCCAGTTCCATACTTTCAAAATAACGCAGGTCAGCAGTGCATCCCATATCATTCACGCAGATGCCAGTTACTTTATCTGCCCATGCTGACGTTTTCATTGAGATCTCTGATTTATCAGCCATGGTCTGAATGTCTGTGAAAAGAATTGTTTCTTTTCCTTTGATCATGTCAGGCATTTTGGCTCTTGAGGTGCAGAAATAATAATAGCTGCTTTTTTTAATAGTAGGTTCAGTTTGGAAAATAGTGGCAAGTAGAAGAACGGGAATAAATGCAATAGAAAGTGCTTTCATAATAATCTCGTTTTTGGTTTTTAGTTAAGTTGTAGCAGACTAATTTAAACTAATTAGCAGACATCGAAAGCGTTTTTTTAAAATATGATAATTCCTGAC
The DNA here is from genome assembly GCA_046596515.1 of Chitinophagaceae bacterium. Classification (GTDB taxonomy): domain Bacteria; phylum Bacteroidota; class Bacteroidia; order Chitinophagales; family Chitinophagaceae; genus JJ008. The sequence continues at coordinate 87,039 of JBKJMI010000069.1, forward strand.
CTTTGGATTGCAGGTAATTAATTTATTATCATTGATTTAGGAAACTGTCAAAGGTAATACCAGGGATTGCGCCGGGCAGCACGTATATATTTTCTCAAATTCCGCCAAAAAGCCAGTACCATATAGATGATAATTGGCGAACCCAATGTAAGCAGGGAGGTATAAATAAAATACTGACGGATCCGGCTTGTGGCTATACCCAGGCGCTGTCCTATAGCGGAACAAACACCAAACGCATTCCATTCTACAAAACTCTTCAGTTTATTCATACTGCAATTTATAGAATTCTGAATATTCCTGCACTACAATCGGGGCGGGGATGCACGATTTTCGTAATTTTGCCGCTCTCACCACGTAATCTCTTAAAAGCAAATCATTTGCCATGGTTTTCGATCTAGACCTCATCAAAAAAGTATATGCCGCATTGCCCTCAAAAGTAGAAGCCGCCAGGAAATTGGTTGGCCATCCGCTTACTCAGGCAGAAAAAATACTTTATTCGCATTTAACCGGTTCGCTTCCTGCAAAGCCTTATGGGCGCAGTAAGGATTATGTTGATTTCGCCCCGGACCGTGTGGCAATGCAGGATGCTACCGCACAAATGGCACTGCTTCAGTTTATGACCTGTGGTCGAAATCAGGTAGCCGTGCCGTCGACGGTGCACTGTGATCACCTGATACAGGCTAAAGTTGGAGCTGTAAAAGATCTTCAGCTGGCTATTGAGACCAATAGAGAAGTATATGATTTTCTTTCTTCCATTTCAGATAAATATGGCATCGGTTTCTGGAAACCAGGTGCAGGAATCATTCACCAGGTAGTACTCGAAAATTATGCTTTTCCTGGTGGAATGATGATCGGTACTGACTCTCATACTCCCAATGCCGGTGGCTTAGGAATGATAGCTATTGGTGTAGGTGGAGCTGATGCGGTGGATGTTATGGCAGGACTTCCCTGGGAATTAAAAATGCCTAAACTGATTGGAGTAAAACTAACTGGTAAGATGAATGGCTGGACCTCAGCAAAGGATGTAATTCTTTGGGTAGCTGGTCAGCTTACTGTTAAAGGAGGTACCGGTGCAATTGTTGAATATTTTGGACCGGGTGCTGATAGCATCAGTGCTACTGGTAAGGCCACGATATGTAATATGGGAGCGGAAATAGGAGCTACCTGTTCTCTTTTCGCTTATGATGATAAAATGAGTGCCTACCTGGCTGCAACAGGAAGAGCAGAAGTAGCCACTATGGCAGATGGGGTACGGGAGCATCTTCGTCCCGATGAAGAGATCTATGCTGATCCATTAAAATATTATGACGAAGTACTTGAATTAGATCTTAGTCAGCTTGAACCATATGTAAATGGTCCTTTTACGCCCGACCTGGCGACGCCTATTTCAAAAATGAAAGAGGCAGTTAAAAAAAATGGCTGGCCGGCAAAACTTGAAGTGGCGCTGATAGGTTCCTGCACCAATTCTTCTTATGAAGATATCAGTCGTTCTGCTTCTATTGTAAAAGACGCAATAAGTAAAGGAGTGAAAACTCAATCAGATTTTACGATCACACCTGGTAGTGAACTGGTAAGATTTACCATTGAAAGAGATGGATTCATAAAACAATTTGAGGAGGCGGGTGGAGTGGTACTTGCCAATGCCTGTGGTCCATGTATTGGTCAATGGGCTCGTCATATTGATGATCCAAACAGAAAGAATACAATTATTACTTCCTTTAACCGGAATTTTGCAAAACGAAATGATGGATTGGCCTCAACGCATGCGTTTGTTGCCTCTCCTGAAATCGTTACTGCGATGGCTATGGCAGGAACGATCTCATTTAACCCTCTTACAGATACTTTAAAAAATGCAAGTGGCGAGGATGTGAAATTACAAGAGCCTTCTGGTTTTGAATTACCTCCAAAGGGATTTGCTGTTGAGGATGCCGGGTACCAGTCACCGGCCAAAGATGGAAGTGGTATTCAGGTAAAAGTTGCTGAGGATTCAAAACGACTTCAGTTGCTGGCCCCATTCAGCAAATGGGAAGGAACGGACCTGAAAGGGTTGAAATTACTTATCAAAGCAAAAGGAAAATGTACTACTGATCACATCAGTATGGCCGGACCCTGGCTTAAGTTCAGAGGACATATTGATAATATCAGCAACAATATGCTGATTGGCGCGATCAATTACTTCAATGAAAAAACGGATTCTGTAAAGAATGAGCTTACGGGAGAATATGGCCCGGTACCTGCTACACAGCGTGCCTATAAAGCAGCAGGTATTGGTTCTGTTGTTGTGGGTGATGAGAATTATGGTGAAGGGTCTTCCCGCGAACATGCTGCCATGGAACCTCGTCATCTGGGAGTTAGGGCAATCCTGGTGAGAAGCTTTGCTCGCATACATGAGACTAACTTAAAAAAACAGGGAATGCTTGCATTGACATTTGCTAATAAGGAGGATTATGATAAAGTTGAAGAAGATGATTCTATTGATATCATTGGCCTAAATGCATTCAAGCCTGGTTCACCACTAACCGTTGTGCTGAATCATAAAAACGGCAGCAAGGATTCTATTCAAGTGAATCATACCTACAATGATCAACAGATCGAATGGTTTAAAGAAGGAGGAGCATTGAATGTGATCCGTGCTCAGTTCCATCGCAATTAAGAGATTTCCAGTTCAATTGGCCCGTTAACTGCCTTAGAAATCATTGTATCTTTAAAAGGGTTTAGGCAACCTAAATACCTTTTTTTTCGGTATAAACTTAGAAAACCTAGCAATTGTTATCGGCCGAAGAACTTACTTATCATGTTGAGGCCTGTGGCCGAAATAGCCGGGAGAGTCAAAAAATTATTTATGTCTCTTTCTACGGTTACGCTATGGCCATATGCGACCGCTATACCAAGAACCAGGATGATTCTGTCGAAATACTAAATGACGGGTTTTTAAAGATCTTCAGGGATATCCACAATTATAAGCCCGCTTATTCAGATGTGATCAGCTCATTCAAAGGGTGGCTTCGCAAGATCATGGTGTATACTTCCATCGATCATTTCAGAAAAAGACAGAAGCACCAGGTGGTTACCCAGCTCGATAATATGGTTTATGAAATGAGCTCGGTGCAGGAAGACGCCCTGGAAAAGATATCCTATGATGAGATCATCCGGGGAGTTCAACTTTTATCACCTGGTTACAGGGCAGTTTTCAATCTGTTTGTAATAGAGGGATGGAATCACGAGCAGATCGGAGAGCAATTAGGCATCTCCTCCGGCACCTCTAAATCAAATCTGTCAAAGGCAAGAAGACAACTTCAAAAAATATTGAGCAAACAAAATAATATTCAAAAAGCAAGAAATGCAGTCTGAAGATTTTGATATGAAGGTTAGAGATGCTGCTGAGTACCATCATCCCGCTTATGACGAAAAAGCCTGGATGAAAATGGAGCAGCTTCTGAATAAGCATATGCCCTTAGAAAAAGATAGAAAAAGAAGGTTCTTACTGATTCTTTTCTTCTTCCTTTTACTGGGTGGAGGAGCATTTTTATGGTTGGGAACCGGCAATATAACTGGTAGCAAAAGCGCGATCAGCAAAACATCTATTGCCAAAAATGGGGTTGGGAATAAAAATGATAATGACTCAGGTAAGGATAAGGACAGATCCGGTGATATAAATTCAAAGGAACAGAACGAAGAAGATAAAACAAAAGACCAGGTGGGTCAAAAAGAAGAAGAGAAAATTTTTCGGCCAGATAAAAATAATGAACTGATTCAAAAGAATAAAAAAGATCAGATCACTGAAAGGCTATCCGGCAATAAGGACCGTACCATTAAAGAAAAAACTAAATCGGTTGGTAGAAAAGAGGTAAAAATTAAAACTACAAAGGATCCATTAGTAAAAGCCATACAGCCTGATCCTGTAAAGATCATTGATAATGAAAACAGGAAAAATGATAAGCAATTGTCTAAAAACAATGATCCAAAAATTGAAAAGGAGTGGTTGCATACCAAATTTCCTTCTATCGATTCATTAAACCTGTCGGAGACAAATAAACCGGCAATTACCAAACTCAGCCATAAAAAAGGAAGTTTTTTCCTTGCCGCCTCTGTTGCACCTGATCTCAGCATTGTAGGATTAAAAGAACCAGGAAAGGTGAGAACCTCCTATGGTTTTGGATTGGGATATACCAAAGGACGCATTACTGTTCGTTCCGGACTATACGTTGCAAGAAAAGTATATAGTGCCTATCCAGAAGATTATAAGGCACCGGCCGCATTTTATACTCGTTATCCGAATCTACAGGAAGTAAAGGCAGATTGCAAAGTATATGAGATTCCCTTGCTTGTAAGCTATAACCTCAAAAAATCAGGCGCAAGTCCCTGGTTCCTGAATGCAGGAATTTCCAGTTATCTGCTGAAAAGAGAAACCTATGATTACTATTATAAATGGAATCTTTCCGATCCGGTGGTTCACAGAGTAAGAACTATTACCAACGCTAATCAACACTATTTCTCCGTGATGACCTTTTCTGCGGGCTATCAAAAAGCGCTGAGTAAAAAGATCTCTCTGGTTGCGGAGCCTTATGTCAAATTACCAATGACGGGTATTGGATTTGGAAAAGTAAAATTGAATAGCGCAGGAGTACTTATCTCTGTTGCCTACAAACCATTTGGTTCAAAAATCAGGAAATAGCAGCAAACCCTTTGTTGAATTTTAACGATTAGTGTAAAAACAATCCAGTTATATCATGCATATTCCTTTACGGCTTATTTCTGCCATGTCTGTGGTCCTCTTTTTTTCTCTTTCCTGTGGTAAAGGGGGGAATACTACTCCTGTTGATCCTTGCAGAGGTGTTACCATTACGGTTACAGCCATTATTACAAACGCAAGTGCTCCGGGCTTATCCAATGGATCACTTACAGTTTCGGCATCAGGAGGAACTGGATTTACTTATAGTTTGAATGGTGCCGTCTTTCAATCTTCTGCCAGCTTTTTAAATTTGCCTGCAGGAGCCTATACAGTAACTGCAAAAAACAGCAATGGTTGTTCTGGTACTGAAAATTTTTCGATATTGGCCAATAATCCCTGCGCAGGTATAACCATTACAGTAACAGGAGTTATTACCAACCCTACTGCACCCGGTGTGAGCGATGGTACCATTACCGCTTCTGCTACAGGGAGCTCGGGGTTTACTTATAGTTTAGATGGCGGCACATTTCAGGCAAATGGAAATTTTACTGGTATTTCCGGTGGTTTACATATGGTTACGGCTAAAGATTTGAATGGATGCACGGGTTCAGCCAATTTTACACTGGTAGCTCCGAATCCCTGTGCTGGCGTTAATATCATCGTAACAGGAACTACTACAAATCCAACTTCCGCCGCTTCAGCCAATGGAAGTATAAATGCCTCAGCTACTGGAAGCACAGGCTTTACCTTTAGTTTAAATAATGGTACTTTCCAGGCATCCGGAAATTTCACCGGTCTTTCTGCAGGCAACTTTACAGTCACTGCCAAAGACGCTAACGGATGTTCTAATTCCGCCAATTTTACTCTGACTGCTCCTAACCCTTGTGCTGGTGTTACCATACAAGTTACAAATGCTGTAACAGGAGTTATTTTATGTCAATCTCCTCCCAGTGGTTCTATAACAGCAACACCTTCTGGTGGAACAGGTCCTTATACTTTTAGTTTAAATGCCGGAAGCTTTCAGGCTTCAAATATTTTTTCCGGATTGATAGCTGGTTCCTATGCTGTAAACGCGAAAGACGCAAATGGATGTATTGGTTCAAATAATGCTTCGATAATTAATTTGCCCATGGGACCATTGTTCAGTGCCGTAAAATCATTGTTACAGACAGAATGTGTTTCCTGCCATAATGCATCGAACGCCAATGGTGGAATGAACTGGACGGTAGATTGCAATATAGTATCAAACAGCAATCGAATCAAGGTAAGGGCTGTGGATGGCATTCCTTCTCCAATGCCTCCATCAGGGTTACTGCCTTCATCTGAAAGACAAAAAATTACCAACTGGATCCTAGCAGGAGGAAGGTATACAGATTAATTATACGCCCCAGCGAAAACTATCAATTCTTAAACCCGCCAGGTCCAATACGCGATCCACTACAGTTGAAGCAACTTCTTCAATTGTGGAAGGTCTGCTATAAAAAGAAGGAGTAGCCGGACAGATAATACCTCCTGCCATTGTCACCGTTTCCATATTGCGGATATGCACAAGATTGTAAGGAGTTTCTCTAACAACGCAGATAAGTTTTCTTCGCTCTTTGAGGATGACATCAGCTGCTCTCGTTACCAGATCATTTGAAATGCCTGATGCTATACGCCCCAGGGTTCCCATAGAACAGGGGATGATGATCATGGTATCATACTGACCGGATCCGGATGCGAAAGGCGCCATGAAATCTGCAGACTCATAAAATTTAAATGGTAATTCTTTCCATGATTCATCTCCTAGTTCTGTGAACCAGACTTCTTTTGCGTTGGTGCTCATCACAATCGAAACGGCTTCAACCTGATCCTTTACCAGCGATAATTTTTTCAGCAATTGCCTGGCATAAATGGAGCCGCTGGCTCCAGAGATGGCCACCACTATCTTTTTTTTACTCAGCATTTTGTAGAATTATATCTATAAGGTATACTAGCATTATAACAAAAAAGGGGCATGAAAGTTGAGCATAATCAATTTATTACCGTCAACCCTTATTTTGAAGTGTTTTGAGTGAAAATTACCCCAATTTTTGTTTGAGGTTTCCAATTAATCCCGATATTCGATTAGAATTTTCATAGGATAAGGTTTAATGGTTAATGGTTTTTGATTAGGGTCCCCCGAGTAAAATCGGGGGTTCTTTTTTTATACCATTAAAAGCCTTTTATATCCATCACTGGCTTCTTCAACATTTGTGTATTCTCATTACCCATATTCTCCAGGATCCAGTTTGTCATTTTACTCCATAAATGGAAAGTGGTGTTATCCAATCCGCCGGAAATACCATGGTTCTTATTCGGATAATAAGCGCTTTCAAAATCAATATTACTTTTCACCAGTGCTTTCACCATTTCTGTTGAATTCTGAAAATGCACATTATCATCGGCAGTACCATGAATAAGCAGATATTTTCCTTTTATTTTATCAGTGAAGAAGATCGGTGAATTATCATCATATCCTTTAGGGTTCTCCTGTGGTGTGCGCATATAGCGCTCGGTATAAATGTTATCGTAAAAACGCCAGTTAGTTACCGGTGCTACCGATACAGCCGCACTGAATACTTCATTTCCTTTTGTGATAGCCAGCGCGCTCATGAATCCACCATAGCTCCAGCCCCAGTGACCAATATTATTCTTATCAACATAGGCCATAGTGGCCAGATATTTCGCCGCGTCTATCTGGTCTTCGATCTCAAGTTTTCCTAACTGCAAATAAGTTTTTTTCTTGAACTCCTCTCCGCGAAAACCGGTACCTGTATTATCAACGCTAACTACTATAAATCCTTTTTGTGCCAGCAGTTGATGCCAGGTACTTACAGATCCAAAACGATTGGCCACTTGTTGAGATCCCGGACCGCCATAATTACAAAAGAGCACCGGATATTTTTTTGAAGGGTCGAAATTGGCTGGTTTCAGCATCCAGCCATTCAGAGTATCTCCTTTGCTATTTGGAACACGTATGAATTCTGCTTTCCCAAAATTGTATTCATTTAGTTTTTCTTTCAGCTTCGCACTTTCTCCAAGTGTTTTCACTTCCTTCACTGACAGATTCTTTTTCTTATCAATTGAGATCTCATTCAGCGTTACGCGCTGTGGTGTGTTTATATCGGTCATATAATCGTAAAACCGGGTAAAGCTATCATTAAGAACCACCTTATGCCAGGCTTCCCCATTGGTAAGCTGAGTCACTTTCTTTCCTTCGAAATCTGTTACAAAAATATTACGGTCCATAGGACGTGGCCATGCCATTGTATAAAATATTCTCTTATTCGCCTCATCTACCGCATTAACCTCCGTTATTTCAAATTTACCCTTTGTCACCTGCGTCTTTGTCTTGCCATCCAGGCTATATAGATACAAATGCTTATACCCGTTCATTTCACTGGTGAAAAGAAAACTCTTTCTATCTTTTAAAAACCACCAATCATCATTGATCTCCACGAAATATTTATTTTTTTCTTCGTATAAAAGGCTGGCAGCTCCTGTCTGCGCATTGGTCGCAAGCAGCTTCAGATCATCCTGGTGCCTGTTAAGCCAATACACCATTAAGGTTTTATCATCCTGTGTCCATTTAATACGCGGAATATAAATATCTCCCTGATCATACTGGGCTTTCACGTCTTTATTATTCGCCACATCATAAATATGGATTTCCACTTTAGAATTCTCTTCTCCTGCCTTTGGATATTTATAGGTGTATTGTTTATTATAGCTATTGTCAAACTGCGTAAACTGATATTCTTTAACGCGGCTTTCATCAAAACGATAATAGGCCAGGTAATTACCTTCAGGACTCCAGTCGAAAGCACGGGTGAATCCAAATTCCTCCTCATAGACCCAATCACAGTTTCCATTGATGATCTCGTTCCATTTACCATCTGTAGTAACTGCTCTTGAACTATGTGTGGCAATATCATAGAGATAAAGATTGTTAGTCATCACGTATGCGATCTTATCTCCTTTTGGAGAAAGGGTAGGGTGCATTACCTTTTCTTTTTCCAGCGGATAAAGTTTTTGCGCTACCGCATCATAGAGATAAACGAATGATTTGGAAGAACGACGATAGATCGATTCGGTACCTTTTTTAAACATTACCGTATTTGGATATTTTGTGCTGAAAATAATATCATCTGCCTGCCCGAATGATTTACCATTTTCATCCTTAATAGTTTCGGTTTTTATCTCCGGATCTTTTGATTTATGATCAAAGTCGGCACGGATACCGCTTTCGCCACGAAAAGTTCCATTTTTATAAATGTCTTCAAGGGTGATCTCTTTTTTCTGTGCCTGAATAAGTAGAGGGAGAAAAAGGACCAGTGCAAGTAGCTTACGCATAGATGTCAAATTTTGGAAAGTAAATGTAGGGTAAAGGCCGCGAAAAGGACTTGCCGTAAATCAAAAACCCCATGGTCGCTTAACTATGGGGTTTTATACTTATTTAAGTAAATTATCAGTGTTGTTCTGCCATATCCGGAATGGCTTCTAACCTGTATTCACCTGCATCCAGCTTCTTCTTTGTAGCAGAAAATGCCTCTAGTGTTTCATTTATGTCCTGGTCGGTATGAACAGAGGTAGGTATCAACCTATAAATAATATGACCCTTTGGGATCACTGGATAAACAACGATAGAACAGAATATATGATAGTTCTCGCGAAGGTCCATCACCATGGCTGTAGCCTCGGCAATATCACCTGCCATATAAACGGGGGTGACAACTGAATCGGTCTTGCCTATATCAAACCCTCTTGCCTTTAATCCCTCTTGAAGTTTAAGCGCATTATCCCAGAGTTTATCTTTCAGTTCTGGTTTTGTACGGAGCAGGTCAAGACGCTTGAGGTTACCCACTACCAGGGGCATTGGCAAACTTTTAGCGAAGATCTGAGAGCGAATATTATAACGGATATAATCAATGATATTCTTCGTTCCTGCAACGAAAGCGCCAATAGAAGCCATTGATTTTGCGAAGGTGGAAAAATAAAGATCGATCTTATCCTGACAGCCCTGCTCTTCACCTGCACCGGCTCCTGTTTTTCCAAGAGTTCCAAATCCATGTGCATCATCTACGAGAAGGCGGAACTCATATTTATCTTTTAATGCGGCTATTTCTTTTAGCCGGCCCTGATCACCCGCCATACCAAATACACCTTCTGTGATCACCAGAATTCCACCAGCTTTTTGTTTTTCAATAAGTGCAGTGGCTCTTTGCATTTGTTTTTCGAAATCATCCATGTCATTATGTTTGAAAACATAACGATGGCCGGGATGCAATCGAAGTCCATCAATGATGCAGGCATGACTTTCGGCGTCATAAACGATCACATCATGACGGCTGCAAAGCACGTCGATAACAGAAACCATTCCCTGATAACCGTAGTTCAGCAAGGCGGCATCTTCTTTATTTTCAAAAGCGGCCAGTTCCACTTCCAGTTGTTCATGCAAATTGGAATTACCACTCATCATTCGGGCACCCATAGGAAGAGCCAGTCCATATTGAGCTGCGCCTTCCGCATCGGCCTTTCTAACCTCAGGATGATTGGCTAGTCCCAGATAATTATTAAGGCTCCACACAATCATGTCCTTTCCCCGGAATTTCATTCTGTTTCCGATCTCTCCTTCCAGTTTTGGAAATGCGAAATAACCATGCGCTCTTTCACGATGCTGTCCCAGAGGACCAGCGTTCTTTAATAAACGTTCGAAGATATCTGCCATACGATTGATTTTAAATCGATTAAACCATTTGGTAATCAATGATTTACCTGAATAGTTTTTCAATTAAACCATGCAAAAATAAGGATTTGCGCCGAGTTTTCGGCTGATAGGAACCTATCTAATTCATAAGGTTTTTCCTGGTCAGCATCTCCCGCCATTGTTTTTGCAGCTCAACTTCTGTTTTTACCATGGTATCTGTTGGCGGCCATTCAGATTCCTGCAGCCTGGAGAATAAACCAGCGAATCCGGCATTCAGTCTACCGACTGTTTCTTCCAGTTCTTTAGCGAGTTTATCTTTTTTATTCAGATCATTCGCCACGCTATTGCTAGCATTTGTCATTTCTGACCTTAACCGGGCCCGGTATTCTCCGATCTCCTTAAGAAGACCCACCGCAGCTAATCTTTTTTCATAGCATGAATAGGAAAGATCAAATTGTTTTTTAATATCTGCCACCGCCGTCTTAACGCGGGGATCCATTTTTATTTCTATTTCTTTTTCGAATTTTTTTCCATCCACTGTTAATCGTACCATATAGAAACCAGGCATCACCCAGGGAGAAGTAGATTCAGGCGCCGTATTCATATAATTTGCTCCAATAGGATAGGAGGGTGGAATATTCAATGGTTGATACTTTATATCCCAGCAAAAGCGATGATGACCCGGCTCCGTAGACAAGATCTGTTGCGGTCTTACCCAGTAAAGTGGAATATTTAATGGACCTGTCTTGTAAAGTGTATCCATGTTACTATAATGATGTATAAGCCGGCCTCCTTCTTTTTCAAAAATATCCAGTTGAACATCAGTTGATTTGTTGCTGAGATAATAATCAATAATGGCACCGTCAGGTGGATTTTCACCGGCAGGTTCTTCCTGTGGTAAGGGAGTATCTGTGTACATGCTCCAGCGAACACGAGTTGCTGTTGCTGGTTTGAATAAATAATTACCTGCTATTTTTTCGTGAGCCAGCTGTCTTAATAAACTAATATTATCCATGATCCAAAAACTTCTGCCATGGGTACCAACAACTATATCATCATCTTTGATCACCAGGTCACGAATGGATGTGGCCGGCATATTTTGTCTTAATGTATGCCAATGCGCTCCATCATCCAGAGAAAAATAAACTGAGGTTTCAGTTCCTGCATATAATAATCCTTTTGTATTCGGGTCCTCTCTTACTGCATTGATAGGATCTTCCGGTAATCCATTTACTATTTCTATCCATGATTTGCCACCATCAGTAGTTTTATAAATATGTGGCTTCATGTCATCACAACGAATACGATTTACAGCAGCATAAACTGTATTATTATCAAAATGACTTGCCTCCATCAGTGAGACCTTGCTCCAACTGCTAATAAAAGGCGGAGTTACATTGGTCCAATGCTTACCCCCATCTTTGGTAAGATGTATCAATCCATCGTCTGTTCCGCACCAGATCGTATTGATATCTTTGAAAGAAGGAGCAATGGTATAGATCACTCCTCTTCTCGGCATAGATTTCATTTCTGCATTGGTATAAATGCCAACGCTTGCTGGTATATCCCATGCTTCCCTGCTAAGATCAGGACTAATAGCTTCCCATGTTTTTCCACCTGTGGTGGTTTTGAAAAGTACATTGCCCGCGAAATAAAGTGTCTTTTTATCAATGGGGCTGAACAATATAGGGGCAGTGCGGAGAAAACGATAATCGCCTCTTCTTCCTAATTGCGGAGAAATATTCTGTACTTGTCCTGTTCGCTTATCAAAGCGCGAAATTTTTCCGCCATAAATAATATTGTTATCAAGAGGATCAACTGCTACATAGCCATATTCCTCCACGGCTACAGGGTGCCATTCACGAAATGTAACGCTGCCATCATTTCCACGGGAAGCAATACCTACGCTACCACTTTCCTGCTGACCTCCAAACACATTATATGGGAATGAATTATCAGTAGAGACATGATAGAACTGCGCGGTTGGTTGATTATACCATGAGGAAAAACTTTCTCCACCATTTACAGTGATGATCGCTCCCTGGTCACTTGCTATCAATATTATTTTTGAATCGTTTGGGTTTATCCAGATGCGATGGTAATCATCACCACCCGGCGCTCCGCGAAATGCTTTCCAGTTATAACCGCCATCTTCCGATCTCCAGGTTACTACATTGGCTGTATAAACAATATCCTGATTTTTTGGGTCCACTTTTATTTCCGCGAAGTCGGATCCCCTTCCCCAGAAGCGATTATCGGGTTGAATCTTTTTCCATGATTCACCTGCATCATCACTGCGATAAATGCCTCCTTCTTTTCCGGCATCTACTGTTGCATATAATCTTTTACTATTGGAAGGCGCTATACAAAATCCTATTCTGCCCAGACCCTGATCAGTATTAGGCAGACCGCTGGTTAATTTTTTCCAGGTATTACCACCATCAATAGATTTAAAAAGGCCGCTGTTCTTTCCATTCCATGCTCCGTTTTCCCAGGGACCCTGCCGGCCTGCCCACATATCAGCATATAAAATATTAGGATCATTGGGATCAAAACTTACCTGGATGGCTCCAGTGTTTTCATCGATATAAAGTGATTTGGTCCAGGTTTTCCCACCATCTTTGGAACGATATACGCCCCGTTCGGGATTTGGACCATAAGGGTGACCCAATGCGGCAACAAATACAATATTTGGATTGAGTGGATGAATGGCCAGTCCGCCGATCTGCTGCACTTCTTTTAATCCCAGCCATTGCCAGGTTTTTCCTGCATCAGGGGAACGGTACATTCCATTGCCTACAGAAAGATCAGGACGTTGTAATCCTTCTCCGCTTCCGGCATAAAGAATATTGGGATCAGAAGGAGCCACTGCCACATCCCCAATGGACCCGGTGGATTGATCATCGAAGATCGGATTCCAGGTACGCCCGAAATCATTGGTCTTCCATACGCCACCATTATTTACGCCTATATAAAAAACATTCGGTTGCTGAGGAACGCCAACGGCACCAACGGTTCTTCCACCGCGGTGAGGACCGATCATCCTCCATTTCAGCGAACTGAACTGCGATTCATTTACCTGGGATAAAACGGCTATTGCGCATAAAACTAATGGCAATAATGTGATGGTTCTTTTCATGCGAATACATTATTGCCTAAGGTAGGAAAATTAGTCTGCCATACTTACTAATTTATCAGCTTGTGTTCGTATGCATATTTTACCAGGCCGATCACCGAATTGGTGCAGGTTTTTCTGAATATATTCTTACGGTGAGTTTCTACTGTGCGCTCTGATATATAAAGTGATTCAGCGATCATTTTATTATTGTATTCTTTTTCGATAAGGCCTATGATCTCAATCTCGCGATCCGTAAGGTGAGCGTCTTCATTTTTTTTCTTTCTGCGACTGTTTCTTTCCAGTTCTTCCAGTACTTCATCGCTGAAATAAATACCTCCACCTGCTATCTTTTCCAGGGCAGATAAAAGTTCCTGCTGACCTACATTCTTCAATACATAACCAGCGATATCTGAATCTTCTATCATCTCATTAACCAGGTCACCCTGTCCGCTCATTGAGAGAGCAAGGATTTTTACACCAGGATATTTTTGTTTTACCTGTTTGGCCAGTTGATCTCCGCTTAAGGAAGGCATCATAATATCGGTAAGCAAAATGTCAATACGCTGCTCACTGATATAATCCATTACACGGGTTGAATCAGTAGTAGCGAAAGAAAAATCAAAACGATCATTTCCTTTAAGCAGGGAAATAAGTCCGTCGATCACGATCTGGTGATCATCTACAATACCAAGGGTAATTTTTTCTTTACTAATTCTGTTTGCCGGTTTCACGCTGTTTGCATGATTAGTGATTTGGGAATACATACAATTGATTTGGTTGGTTGTCAAAATTCGTTGACATAAACAGGATGCGGGAATTGGGCGAATTATTCTAGTGGATATGTTAAAGAGAAAGTTTAGGGCTTAGAGGTTAGGGTTTAGAGAAGGGTGCTGAATGTATATTTTGTGATAAATATTTTATAATCAATTACTTAAATAAAAATTTATAGTATATGTCCTCAACCGTTGCATTCGCGAGGCTTAGTCACATAACCCCTAAACCCTAACCTCTAAGCCCTAACCTTTAACTTCTATCGGTACATAAAACGCTACCACCGTTCCTCTTCCGGGGGAAGAGTCAATATCAACAGTTCCTTTTAAATAAGCTATTCGGGTGCGGATATTCTTAAGTCCGATACCATCGAATGCTTCGGAATGAATATCGAATCCTTTACCGTTATCTTCAATTGTACCTGTGATGCCGACTTTATCTCCTATCATGGAAATATCAAGCGTTGTAGCCTGCGCATGTTTGATGGCATTATGTACACATTCCTGCACCACACGATAAAGCATGGTTTCAAAATTTGAATCAAAACGCTGATCCAATCCTTCAGTATACACGTGTACTTCCAGTTCACGACCACTGAGCTTGCTTACAAAATCTTTTATCGCAGTAGCAAGATTATTTTTCAGCAGCGCGTTAGGCATCATGATATGAGAAACGGTTCTTAACTCACGACAACTTTCATCTACCAGGCTGATTATCTTTTCCAGATTAATTTTTTGATCCTCCTTCATTTCAGACATGCCTGATTCAAAAGCAGAAAGATTCATTTTAGCAGCACTCATCATTTGCCCTATACCATCATGCAGATCCTGGGCGATTCGTTGCCTTTCATTTTCTTCCGCTTCCATTACTGCTTTCACTTTCAGGTCCTGCTGTTTCATAATTTCCACCTGCAGCTGCGTTTCTTTTTTTAAGCGATATCTCTTATAAAAAGAAAACACCAGCAATACAGCCAGCAGAATCAAAATACCAAGGCCCAGAAATAAAAGATTCTGCAGGCGTATCCGTTGTTTCTGTTCTTTTATCTGTTGTTCTTTTCGGGCAGTTTCAAATTGCGAATTCAGACGTTGTAATTCTTTATTTCTTTCCAGGTTGAAAAGACTATCGCGGTATCGGTTCCATTTGTTATAATATTCAAAAGCTTTTTCCATATCGCCTCTTCTCTGTGCCACATTAGAAAGCTCGCTGTAATTATTCGCTTCCAGCTCGGTATATTTTACTTTTTCCGCCACCTTGTTACTTCGTTCCAGGTAATAGGCAGCCTTATCATATTCTCCTTTTTCACTCATGGCTGTGCCCAGGTCAGAATAGGCCAGCGCGATGGCAAAACTATCTTTCAGCAGATCGCGGATATGAAGACAACGAAGCAAAAAACGCTCTGCTTCATCAAATTTCTTTTGAATAACAAGAATGCCTGCGATATTACTGAGTGTATAGGAAACGGAAAGTGAATCTCCTGCTTTCTCTGCCAATTTGAGAGAAGCGCTATAGCGATTGATCGCATCCTGGTAGCCATCCCCTTTCTGTGAATACAAAAAACCCTGATCGAAGATCAGTAATAAGATCAGCAGGGTAATCTGGTGGAGTAAGGATCTCATAATTTATTAAAGTCCCAATACATCTTTCATTGTAAAAAATCCTTTTTTCTCCGCGATGAATTCTGCCGCCAGTACAGCTCCTCCTGCAAATCCTTTGCGGTTATGCGCTGTATGAATGATCTCGATCGTATCAATGGCAGAAGAATATTTTACGCTATGCGTTCCCGGAGCGGGATCCTCCCGCTGACTGATTATCTCAAGATCTTCCGGATGATCACTTAGTTTATTCACCCATTGTTTTTTTCTTTTGATCTGTTCAAGCACTTGTTCTGCCAGCGTGATCGCTGTTCCGCTTGGCGCATCTTTTTTCTGTGTATGATGGGTCTCTTCCAGGATCACTTCATATTCCGCATGCGGAACCATCAGTGAAGCGAGTTTTTTATTAAGCTCAAAGAAGAGGTTAACCCCAATACTGAAATTGCTTGAATAAACGAAGCCCGTATTATTTTCTTTGGTCCTTGCTTTCATTGCATCCAGCTGTTCTGTCCAGCCTGTTGAGCCTGATACCAGGGGGATTTTCCATTCAAGGCATTTGCGTATATTTTCCAAAGCGCTATGCGGACCAGTGAATTCAATGGCCACATCGGCGCCTTTCAGTTTTTCCTCTTTAAATTCATGCAGGTTGGGAACATCGATCTTTAAAACGATCTCGTGTCCACGCTGAAGGGCGATCTCTTCAATGGCCCTTCCCATTTTTCCATAACCGATCAATGCGATTCTCATAAGCTATTCTTGATAAAGGCAAATGTATATATTAATTAGAGGGAGCGCATAGGTGCTGGCACGGATTTCTCAGGTAAAATTTTCTACCTGCCAATTTTTAAAATCACGCTGAGACCATTTGTGTTGGCCAGGCTGCTATGTCCTGCTTTAAAATGAAGACTAAGATCCGGACTTACATCAAAACTTTTTAAATGCGCGTCTACTGTGGCATCCACCACATTTAATCCCCATAGCAATAGAATAAAAAGCGCTGAATAATCAATATCACGTCGGAACTGTCCTCTGTAAAAACGCAGCGATTCCTCACCCAGAGGTTTGAGTTTGGGTTTTATCTGGGCATAAAGTGAAGAGTCGGTATGATTGACCCGCATATTGTATCTCACTCTGTAGGCGAAACGGGTATCGCGATATTCTCCCAGGTTATATACGAAAATGCCACCGGCTAATCCCAGTCCGCCATAAATGATCGGAAGTTTCCAATATTTTTTATTGTATATCTGTCCTAAGCCAGGAATAATTGCTGAACGGATGGCAGCATTCCTGGGACTATGAGCTTTATTTGCCGAATCGTATCGATTCATCTGTATAGTCTTCTGAACAAGACTGTCCTTCTTTTTTTCATTGCTTTTTTTCTGCGAATGACCGGCTATTGAGGCCAGGAGAAGAAAAATAAAGAATATCGCGTTAATCCAGTTGCGCATTCATTTCCTTTAAGATCTTATTCAATTCTTCGGTGCTGTAGTATTCAATACTGATCTGTCCGCTTCCATTGCGACCATGACGAAGTTTTACCCTGGTACCCAGCTGACTTGCCAGTTTATCTTCAATACGTTGAAAAGCGGGAGGCAATTGATTGCGGGCCGATTTTTTAACGGTGCCAGCCTTATAAAGATTTCTAACCAAAGATTCAGTTTGTCTTACCGATAGTTCTTTATCCTTGATCTCTTTGAAAATATATAATTGTTTATCGATCGTATCCACATTGATCAGGGCTCTTGCATGACCCATACTCAATTCTCCGTTTCTAACCGCGAGCTGAATATCGGGAGGTAGTTTTAACAGCCGAATAAAATTTGCGACGGTACTTCTGTCCTTTCCCATTCTTTCTGCTACTTCCTCTTGTGTATGATCGAGTTCTTCCATCATACGTTTATAACTCAAAGCCACTTCCATCGCATTCAGATCTTCTCTTTGCAAATTCTCCAGCAAGGCCAGTTCCAATAATTGGGTATCGTTGGCATGCCGAATATAGGCGGGTATATCTTTAATGCCCGCAATTTTAGAAGCACGAAGTCTTCTTTCTCCAGAGATCAATCTGTATTTACCTGAGGGAAGTTTTGAAACGGTGACAGGTTGAATGATATCATGCAGTTTGATCGACTCTGCGAGTTCGTTCATAGCCTGCTCATCAAAATCTCTTCTCGGTTGTTTAGGATTAGCTTCAATATCTGCTATTGGAATTCGGTTAATACCAGTTGCATTTTCAACAATAGCAGGTTTAAGTTCACCCGCACTTGTTTTAAGATCAGAATCGATACTTTGAAGCAATGAACGGATGCCTTTTCCTAGTAGTTCCTTATTTTGTTTGGGCGTCGACATTAATGATTTGTTAGTGATTCCGGATTCTAAGCCGGAAGATCCGGACCCAACACCAGAGTTGCGAATTTAATTGAAAACAGAGGAAATCGGGAATTCGATTTGTGAAAGTCAGAAGCTGATCCTTACTATATGTTTGTTAACTGATTAGAGTTCAAGGATCTTTTCCTCATTCTTCATTTTTGTCATATCATTCTTTTGCAGGATCTCCTTGGCCAGGTTAAGATAATTAACTGATCCTTTAGAGTTGGCATCATATAAGATCACAGGTTTTCCAGCGCTGGGCGCTTCAGCAAGACGTGCATTACGATGAATAATAGTGGAGAACACCATATCTTCAAAATGACGGCGCACTTCACTCACAACCTGGTTGCATAAGCGAAGACGACCATCATACATGGTCATTAATATTCCTTCGATTACCAGTTCAGTATTCAATCTGGATTGAACGATCTTAATTGTGTTCAGCAGTTTTCCTAATCCTTCCAAAGCAAAGAACTCACATTGTACAGGCACCACTACGGAATCGGATGCAGTAAGCGCATTGACTGTAATTAATCCAAGAGATGGAGAACAGTCGATGATGATAAAATCATAATCGTTCCTTAGTGATTCCAACAAACTCTTCAACACCATTTCACGATTAGGATAATTGATCATTTCGATCTCGGCTCCAACCAGGTCAATATGGGAAGGGATCAGGTCAAGATATGGGATCTCTGTTTTCAGGATCACATCTTTGGCCCGGGATTGGTTCACCATACAATCATAAAGACTTTGCGTAACATTATGCAGATCGAAGCCTACACCCGTGGTGCTGTTGGCCTGCGGATCTCCATCTACCAACAGGGTTTTATATTCCAGAACAGCCAAACTCGCCGCGAGATTGATCGCCGTGGTAGTTTTTCCAACCCCTCCTTTCTGATTTGCTACGCCAATGATCCTTGCCATTATTTTCCAGCCTGATTTTAAATATTGATGGTCTCACCTATTGAAGGCAGGTGCAATGTACAACCTGCGGTTTTAAATGCGTTTATTGCTTTCTCGTGATCGATTATAATATAACCGAATGTATCAAAATGAACCCCGATCACCTCCTTACATTCTACCATTTTAGCCGCTTTTACCGCGTCTTCATAGCCCATGGTAAAGTTGTCGCCGATGGGTAATATCGCAAAATTTAATTTTGCCCATTCAGGCACTAATTTCATGTCAAGAGTGAGGGCTGTATCCCCAGAATAATAAAAACTACCCTCCTTACTGCTTACGATAAATCCCATTGGATTACCCCCATTGCTGCCATCGGGCAGGCAGGAGGAATGCTGGGCCACTACACAGCGAATTTTTATATCCATCAACTCCTTTTGTCCGCCTGTGTTCATAGGATGGAAATTTTTTACTCCATTCTTTCCCAACCACTGGCATATCTCCCAGTTACTTACAACGGTGGCGCCGGTAGATTGAGCAAGGGTAACGCAATCAGCTATATGGTCCACATGGCCATGACTGACCAGAATAAGATCAGCGTCTATCTCTGCAATATTGATCTTCTTTGCCAATTCATTATGAGAGATAAAGGGATCAAATAAAATCTTTTTACCTCCTGTTTCAACCAAAAAGCAGGAATGACCGTAATACGTATAATTCATTAAGACCAGTTAACTGTTGGTACAAAAATAAGCCTACTCGCTGAACCTAAGTAAATTTGCAATATGCATCGTTCAAGATTCTGGTGGGTCATCATCGTATTCCTGATATTGATTGACCTCTATTTCTTTCAGGCACTTCGATTAGTTGGTGCTGGCATGCCTCTACTTACCCGCACGATCGTATATTCCGTTTATTGGCTATTGTCCATTTCTGCCATGTCGGGCTGGATATATCTTCCCTATATGCATTTTGAAAAGCAGGCAAAAATAGGAAGGGCAAAATATTTTTCTATCCTGGCCGGAGTCTTCATTTCCAAATTTATCGGCGCCATTTTCTTTTTAATAAATGATATCTGGAGAGGATTTTCCTGGATATTGGGAGATCATAATGTAAGTGTTCCCCGTTCGTTTATTTTTAGTTCAGTAGGATTGTTCGCTGCTGCCAGTTTGTTTCTTTTATTGTTATATGGATTTCGAAATAAATACAAATACAAGATCCATACGGTTAAACTGAAGTATGATAATCTGCCAGAGTCTTTCAGAGGATTGAAAGTGGTTCACATTTCAGATATCCATTCCGGAAGTTTTACAAATAAAGAAGCCGTGCAAAAAGGCATCGATAAAATATTGCATCAGGAACCGGATCTGATTCTTTTTACTGGCGATCTTGTGAATAATGTGGCCGAAGAGATGAAAGATTATATAGAGGTATTCAGTCAGCTGAAAGCCCCGCTGGGCGTGTATTCTACCCTTGGCAATCATGATTATGGCGATTATCTGAACTGGCCCAGCCAGGCGCATAAAGAAGAGAACCTGGAGAAACTAAAAAAAGTGCATGAGGAATTAGGTTGGCGATTATTGATGAATGAACACGTAGTCATCGAAAAGGAAAATGAAAAGATAGCATTGATAGGAATTGAGAACTGGAGTGCAAAAGCCCGTTTTACCAGTTATGGCGACCTTAAAAAAGCCTATGAAGGGGCAGAAGGGTATCCTTTTAAAATATTAATGAGTCATGATCCTTCCCATTGGAAAGCGGAAGTTTTGAAAGCATATAAGGATATTGATCTTACTCTTTCTGGTCATACCCATGGAATGCAGTTCGGTTTTGAGGTACCAGGAATAAAATGGAGTCCTGTTCGTTATGTGTACAAAGAATGGGCGGGATTGTATATCGCTAACGATATAACGGAGGATCGTAAGAACCCTCAAAAGCTTTATATTAACAGGGGATTTGGATTTATTGGATATCCGGGCCGTGTGGGAATTCTTCCTGAAATAACGGTGCTGGAATTTCAGTAGAGTATATTTGGGATTGAA
Source organism: Chitinophagaceae bacterium (assembly GCA_046596515.1). Lineage (GTDB taxonomy): Bacteria > Bacteroidota > Bacteroidia > Chitinophagales > Chitinophagaceae > JJ008. The sequence continues at coordinate 108,232 of JBKJMI010000069.1, forward strand.
AAGCAATGAATTAAACTTTTAACTTGCTGAATCGTCAAATGACCTGGTACCAACTGCCGATGATAAAAAAATGGTCAATAACTGTTCTCTTCCTGGGGATGGCTGCTGTGGCTTATTGCCAGCAGTTGCCTGCTGATTCGACTATAAAACCCAAAAAGGAGGATTTCTCCTTAATCGATACGACCATTGACTATTCTGAACTTTTTCAGGATTTTGACGAGTTCATGGATTCTATTCTTTCTCCTCATAGTTATTTTCTCTTTAGCATTTCAGCCAATAAGGTCTTCTACAACATCGAGAATAAAAGCGATTTTGAGATCATTACCTCGAAGAGAATGACCTATTCACCAATGATCGGTTATTATCATAAATCAGGTTTGGGTATTACCGGGAACGCCTATGTGGTGAATGATGGTAATAATACTATCATGTACCAATCGGGGATAACGGGAACTTATGATTATCTGAAGAACAGAAAATTGGCTACCGGATTTTCCTATACTCGTTTTTTTACAAAAGACTCTCTCCCTTTTTATACTACGCCATTACAGAATGAACTCTATGCTTATTTCGTTTACCGAAAATGGTGGGTGCGACCCATGTTGGCCATTAGTTATGGTTGGGGAAGCCGAAATGACTACCAGGAAAGGGAAGCACTGATTCAGGATCTTCGGTTAAGAAGAAGAGGGTTCACATACATAAACACGAAAGAAACTATTTCAGATCTCTCCCTTTTATTATCGGTACGCCATGATTTCTATTGGCTCGATGTGTTGAAATACAAGGATCATATTCGCTTCACTCCTCAACTCAGCTTTACTTCGGGCACACAGAAATTTGGTTTTAATCAATCTTCCTCCACCTATGCAACCAGCATCCGGACAGGAAGCAATGTGTTGTATAATTCAGATAATGTATCGCTTGACGATCATCTGAAATTTCAGCCTTTGGCGCTCACCTTTTATATGAGGGGAGAGTATTCTATCGGAAAAGTCTTCCTGCAGCCCCAGTTTGCCCTGGACTATTATTTTCCCGCTACTGATAAGCATTTTAATACCATGTTCGCGGTAACCGCAGGTATTATGTTCTGATGTTCTCCATTTAAAGTTTTATAGGAAATTTTTAACATGTAATTCCACCCTGCGGCACCATCCTTGGCCGTTATCGGCTCGTCACTAGTAGACAAATTCACTAAAATAATGAATCATGAAAACTAAGCTTCTCATTCTCCCTGCTTTACTATTGTTCAGTATGGCATCCATGGCCCAGTTTCACATAGGTGTGAAAGCCGGGTCAAACATCACCAAGGTCCAGGGAAAATCCTTTAAGGATGAATTCCGTTATGGTTATTCTCTGGGTGGTTTTATGGAAATCCGTGCCGGTAATAAATTGGTAGTGCAACCTGAGGTGTTGTGGAACCAGTATGCTACCCGTGTTGACAGCAGTTATTCCAATGTCTACCACAACGTATTCAATGGAAATGCCAATGTCAAGTTGAATTACCTGTCTATTCCGATCGTAGTGAACTACAAACTGATCGGCTCTTTCCTTTCATTGCAGGCCGGACCACAGTTCGGTATTCTGATCGATAAGCACAAAACTACCTTGCAGAATGGAGGAGAGGCTTTCAAACGTGGTGACCTTTCTATGCTAGCTGGTTTGAATTTCAAGATTGCCAATCTAAGACTGAATACACGTTATGCTATTGGTCTGAATAATATCAGCGATCTGCCTGACCAGGGAAAATGGACCACTCAGGGATTCCAGGTAAGTGTTGGATTAGCTCTTTAAAATTATTTTCAAACCCTATTGAAAATGCCCTTCCGGTTCCGGAAGGGTTTTTTTATGGTAATAAGTATGGAGCGCCAGCCAGGGGTTTAAACTTCCAATATTGGCAGAATAAATTAAAAGGCATAATCCTTGACATTACTCTTTCCAACATATACTTTTACAACCCTCTGATATGTCAGCATTAGGCTGGCAGATGTTGAGTATCAATAGTTAACATACATTAATCTGATTATAGCGTGAATGATCTAGGCCAATTTTTACTGCGTAGTGAAGAAGAGATGGATTTCCTTCCCATAATTCCCCTGAATGAATCTGAACAGGATGACCTGAATGGCATTGAAATACCTGACGAGCTGCCTTTATTGCCTTTGCGGAATACAGTGTTATTTCCGGGCGTCGTTTTGCCGATAACTGTAGGCCGAGATAAGAGCATTAAAGCCGTTAATGAGGCTTATAAAGGCGATAAACTAATAGGTGTAATTGCCCAGAAGGATAGCAGTGTGGAAGATCCCACAGTGCATGACCTGGAAGATATAGGAACCGTTGCCAAGGTTGTGAAGCTCATCAAAATGCCTGATGGCGGTACTACTATCATTATCCAGGGTAGAAGTCGTTTTCAAATTGAATCCATTTTATTTGATGACCCTTATTTTAAAGCGAAGATCATCAAACTGGAAGAGGACGAATCTCCTAAAGAAGAAGATTTTGATGCCTATGTTTCCAATATCAAGGAACTGGCTACAGAAATCGTAAAGCTTTCACCAAATATTCCAACTGAGGCTTCCATCATTTTAAAAAATATTGAAAACCCTTCTTTCCTGATACACTTCGTATCCAGTAATCTGAATACAGATATCCGCGAAAAACAGGAACTGCTAAAATTAAATCGCATTCGCGAAAGGGCAGACCTGCTGTTGAATTTGCTTCAAAAAGAATTGCAGTTCGCTGAATTAAAAAATAAAGTAACTACGAAAACCCGCACTGAACTGGATAAACAACAGAGGGAATATTTTCTGCAACAGCAATTAAAGAGTATTAAGGAAGAATTGGGTGGCGATCCCAATCAGCAGGAAATAAAAGAAATGCATAAGAAGGCCGAGCTTAAAAAATGGCCCGATACTGCAAAGGAGGCGTTTAAAAAAGGCATTGAAAAACTGGAACGCATGCATCCGAGTACACCGGATTATTCCGTGGTGTATAATCACCTTGACCTGATGCTTGAACTTCCCTGGGATACCTGCACTGAAGATATTTATGATCTGAAAAAAGCGAAGAAGACACTGGATACCGATCATTACGGTATGCAGAAAATAAAAGAAAGAATACTGGAATATCTGGCTGTACTGAAATTGAAAGGCGACATGAAAAGCCCGATCCTTTGTTTTGTTGGCCCTCCTGGTATTGGTAAAACCTCTCTTGGCCGCAGTATCGCCAACTCTATAGGAAGAAAATATGTAAGGTTAAGTTTGGGTGGATTGCATGATGAAAGTGAGATCCGTGGTCATCGTAAAACTTATATCGGTGCCATGCCGGGACGTATTCTTCAGTCATTAAAAAAAGCAAAGACCTCTAATCCTGTAATGATCCTTGATGAGATCGATAAAGTGGGCAGTGATCAACGAGGCGATCCATCTTCCGCTTTGCTGGAAGTATTGGATCCGGAACAGAATAATAGTTTCTATGATAATTACCTGGAGATGGAATATGACCTGAGCAAGGTGCTTTTCATCGCCACCGCGAATACATTACAGAATATTCTGCCAGCCCTGCGAGATCGCCTGGAGATCATCGACCTGAGTGGATATGCTGTTGAAGAAAAAATGGAGATCGCGAAAACGCATTTGCTACCAAAGCAAAAAGAACTGCATGGTCTGAAAGCGAATTCTTTTAAGGTCACCGATAAAGTGTTGGAAAAGATCATCCAGGATTATACAAGAGAGAGCGGGGTCCGCGAACTGGATCGTATGCTGGCATCTATTATGCGCAACCAGGCAAAAGAACAGGTGATGAACGGGAAAGTAAAATCATCGCTGAATACTGAGGATATAGAACGAATACTTGGAAAACCTAAATACAGCAATGATATTTACAAAACGGTGAATATGCCGGGAGTAGCAGTTGGACTTGCCTGGACCTATGTTGGAGGAGATATCCTGTTTATTGAGACCAGCCTTAGTGATGGGAAAGGAGAATTAAAATTAACCGGCAACCTGGGTAATGTGATGAAAGAAAGTGCGACGACAGCGCTTACTTATCTGCAATCCAATGCAGCAAAATACAAGCTTGACTCCAAATTATTTGAGAAAAAAAATATTCATATACACGTACCGGAAGGAGCCGTTCCTAAGGACGGTCCAAGCGCAGGAATTACGATGATGGTGTCTATTGCTTCGGCCCTGACAGGAAAAAGAGTTAAACCTTACCTGGCCATGACCGGAGAGATCACATTAAGAGGTCAGGTTCTGCCTGTGGGTGGTATTAAAGAAAAAGTTTTGGCGGCCAAGAGAGCCGGATTAAAAGAGATCATCGTTTGTTCACAGAATGAAAAAGATGTGGAAGAGATCGATAAGGAATTTATCCGGGGAGTAAAATTTCATTATGTGAAAAAAATGAATGAGGTAATAGAGATCGCCCTGGGATAATTTATGCAGGAGATTGCTTGTTATCTTCGCAGTACCTTGATTCCCCGTTCAGTCATATTCTTTTTGCTTGTATTTTTTACCTGCACAACTTCCATTAGCGCTCAAACGCTGGGTGGAAATTCCGTCTTTAATTTTCTACGATTAAGTAATACACCCAAGCTGACAGCGTTGGGGGGTATAAATGTTTCTCACCCTGCTATTGAAGTGGGAATAGCCTTTCAAAATCCTGCCTTGCTTAAACCGGAAATGGATCATCAGCTTCATCTTGTTTTCAATGATTTTTATGCCAGCACTTCAATTTTTCATTTGTCCTATGGATATTATAAAGAAAAATGGAAAACAGTTTTCAGTTCAGGCCTTCACTATTTCAATTATGGTAAAGCGCTGGCAACGGATGCTGCAGGGAATGTACTGGGTCAGTTCCGGGCCAACGATATGCAATTACAGATAAGCGCTGCCAGAACTTATCAGCACCGATGGAATTATGGGGTCAGTCTGAAATTGATTTCTTCAAGATATGGATCTTATCGGGCCAATGGGATAGCTATGGATATGGGCCTATTGTATGCTGATAGCAGCGGAGGATTCCGGGCATCGGTAGTGATGAAGAATGCAGGGACCCAATTAAAAAGATATGCGGATGCCATTGCGGAGGAATTGCCTTTTGAAATGCAGGCTGGTATCTGTCAACGATTAAAAGGTTCTCCGTTTATTTTTTCCCTGACTGCTCAGCAAATGCATCGGTTCAATATCAGGAATGATGATACCAGTTATAATAATACGAATAATATTGCCAATAAAAAACCAGGTTTTGCCGGCAAATTGATCGATCACCTGGTTCTTGGCGCCACTATAGAATTGAATGAGCGATTGGTGGTAGACCTGGGATATAATTTTTTGAGAAGAAGGGATTTGAATCTGGCAAATGGGGGCAATGGCCTGAATGGCTTTTCATATGGAATAGAATTAAAGTTGAAAAAATTCATGTTCCATTTTGCAAGGGCCAATTACCAGGCAAATAGTGCATATAACCAGGTCGGATTAACGTTGAATATGAAGCAATTCCTTTAATCAGAGAATCCAATTATAGATCTCAAAAGCCTCAGCTAAAGAGCTTCCTGCCCTCCGCATCCATCGCGCAATAGATCCTCCGCAACCAAGTTCTCCGTCATCAGTATGAGGAGAAAGGATTAGTATGGTTTCCAATTTTCCAGTCATAAGCAAATATATCAAGAGAAACGGCGATCTTACTATTTATTGGGATGTGGAGATTTATATTTGAGTAAAATAAAGATGAGTTAGGTATTTATTTATGAAGAGGATCTGGAAAATAAATGACTGGCAAATAGCTATTGCGCTGGCATTGATCTGCCTGGTTGTTGTGCTATCTGTTTTCCTTCCGGTCCTCAATTCCGATGACGATTTTTTTCTTATGTATCAGCTGGCGGGAGGATTTGGAGAAGCACCTACTAATCAATTGCACTTTGACCATGTAATTCATCCATGGATTGGATTTATACTTTCAGGACTATTCAAAGCCAATCCCAATTTCAACTGGTATACCGGGTTTTTAATATTATGTCAGTTCCTGTCCTGGGTATTGATAAGTAAGGCCTTGCTTTTCTTATTCCAAAGAAGGTCAGGTATTTTCGTTTTCCTTATGCTCTTTGTTTTTGCAGGAGTAAATGGATTGCAAGCTTTGAACATGACCTCTACTACCTGGCTGCTTTCCATTGCTTCCATGGTCTACCTAATTTGCTTTCGAGGATCAATTGTTTTTTGTTTTTTCCTGCTGTTTCTGGCAGGCTCAATTCGTCTTCAGATACCAATTATTGTGGTTACGCTTTTTCTGCCCTTACAATGGATAAAGGATCAGCAATTTCCCCGGAAGGTGCTGATATTTTTAACCGGTCTTGTTGTAATATTCTTTATGCTGAACCTGGCGCAAAAAAAATATTATATCGCGAATATTCCCGGTTGGAAAGCTGCTGAAGATAAAAGACAGGCTGTTTTTTATGGGTTCAACCGGCCCAAAGACCTTGAGAAGAATGATTCGCTTTTCTTTTATAATAAGATGGAGAAAGCCTTTTATGACAGGGTATTTCTTTATGATGAGCAGTTTCCTTCTACTGAAAGGTTAGCGCAAATATCAAAAGCCAGGGCCCGTGTAAGAGATCTTTCACAAAAAGAAGATGTTGAAGAATTATACTGGACCTGGGCTGCATGGCGCCTTTATTTACTTTACCTCCTGGTTATGGTGCTGATCGCATGGCAGAATAACAAACTAATTCCACTCATCAGGAGAAGCTGGCTGCCATTTTCCGGATTGATCGCTTTTTATATTTTCTTATTCATGTTTTACAAATTCACAGAAGCGTTTTTTATGGGCATCCTGTTGATGATGGCTTTTCAATTTGTCCTTCTGTGGCCTGGTGCTAAGTCAAACTTTAAAAGGTTATTCTATCTGCCATTTTTATTCCTGTTGCCTATGGCCTGGTCAATAAGCCGCGATTTACGGGCAGATAAAGTAAACAGGGAAGAGTTCCAGAAATTTTCCTGTGCGGCTAAAGAATTGGCTAAAGATGATGCTCATTTATTTATTGCAACTGGTGATGCACTACCATTGAACTATTTTAAATACAACGCCCTTCCTAAAGATTATCAGCTCGGTAATCTTATTTACAAGGAAAGAGTACTGACAAGAAATTATTTACTTGTGCTTAAAAAGTTCGGGGTAAAAGAAAATTTGCTTTTGGACCTGCATTCTACTGCTTTGAAATTCGTGGGCCCTGAATTTCCAGAATTATTAATACAGGCAGGAAAAAATGGAGATTCACTTCGATTTTCACAGCCTGATTCTGTCTTTAAATGTTTGGAAGTGAGAACAATTTTAATGAAGTAGGGCCTCATTTACCTTTATACGAACGGAAGAATCTTTTATTAAAGGAAGATGCTGACCGAAACTATTATTGAAGATCAGTCGAAATTCATTCACGCTTGATATTCCCTTATAAAAACCTTTATAATTCCAGCCGGGCAATAAAACTGCATTAAGATTCAGGGATTGTGATTTTTCACCGGGAGTATTCTGTAAACAATCACGGCAGCCATGATCGCCTAATAACACAATGATCGATTGCCTTTTGTTATTCTTAAGAATATAGTCAACAAGCGATAATAATTTTTGATTGGTATAGACCAGGTAGCTTACATAACGATTTTTGTCGCTATGCGAAGCATCATTCAGAATGCTGTTTGGAACACGATTGCCGAGGCTGTCAAAATAATAGGGTACATGTGGCATCACCAGGTGAGTGTAGGCAAATCGAGGAGTATTTTCCTGGCTACTGGCCAATTTACGAGTCAGTGAATCAGCCAGAATATTATTATTCAGGTCTGAATTCATGGTTACCTCACTGATATGTTTTTTAAGTCCCAGGAAAAATACCAGATGATAGCCTATGTCTTTCCAAACTCTGTAACTAAGTGTTTGAGTAGTTAAAGGACTTTTATCAAATTGCAACAATGTTCTCATCAGGGTAGTAGGATGATGAGTAATATCAAAAATGGAATAATTATAGATCGCATAGCCCTGCTTTTCAAGAAACGCGGTAGTAGGATTATCACGCATGGCTTTAAAAGCGCGTGGAAGATCAGTTTTGCCATTGAAGAAGCCGTCTGCCCGCAGGTAGTCCATATTTAGGGTAGAAGCAACGGAAAAAACGGTGTAATTGTAGTTTGAGAAACTGCTATCGGCTACAAAAAACCCTCTTTGCCTGAGTTGATCTTCAAAAGCACTATTATCAAAATCCATATAGGCATCCAAAGCCTGTTTGCCCGAATAGCCATCAGTGATTATGAAAAAAATATCAGGCTTATTAATATTCTTGTCAAGATCTATTAATGGAGCCCTGTTGCCAATGGTGGGATCAGAACGCCTGTTTTTTATTTTAGAAATAAGACTAACTGTGTCGATCAGGAGTAAAACGGGGAACAATAAATTCAGAAACAATACTGTTCTTATTGGACTAGATTTTTGTTTTTTGAGAAGAATGAAAATGATAATTATCAGAAAAGAGATAAGACTCAATTGAATACTATACCTGTTTAGCACGCTATTGGTAGAATATTTTTTTATCGTGTCCTGAAAACTTCCAAAGAAAAAATTTATAGCCATAAGACTGAAGGCCAGCAAGCCGGCTTTAAGCCAGGATTTGAAAAATAAACGGCCAATCAAAAGAAGGAACAGGGAGGCAGCCAGATATTCTAACAATAATATTGTGCCGGCAGGGAGAGGAATGAGATCAAAAAAATCTACATAGCCATGAAACACGAAAAATAAGGTCAACAATGGCAGGAAGGCCAGACTGCGTTTATAGGACCAATTATTTTTCATCCTTGTTCCGCAATGTTTCTGTGAAGTAAATACAAGGTTCTGCAGGAATCCTGCAGTTCTATTTTTTCCTCTATCATAAATTCTTTACCGAATGCGGATTCAAAAGCCTCTCTATTATAGAATTCATAGATATCTTCTTTTTGACGGAGCATGAATTGAACTTTTTCATCTTCTTTGGGAACGAATTCTATGATCAGCCATTTTTTGCATAGCCTGGAAAACATGGTTGTGATCTTTTCCAAAGGAATATTTTTTCCAATAGCTAAATGATGAATTAATGCCAGGGCCAGTACCGCATCCCTTTCACCCCTTTCAAGAAATGAATGACGTTCTTCATTGTTAACACCTGTAGCTGGAGATGGAATAGAAAGGTCCTGAATAATGGGTTGAATCAACTGTATATTTTCCTTCCGGATATTCCGGTACAAACGGTCAATACAATTTGGATCAAGATCAGCAGCAAGGCATTCAATACCCTTATTTGAAAATAACCGCGAAAATTCACCATCATTAGCGCCAAGATCAGCTGCGTTTTGAACATCATGGTGGATCTTTTCGATCCAGTCTTTAATTAACCGCTTTTTATCGGGTAGATAATTACTTCGCTGTGATGCTTCTTCATAGTAGGCCGACCAGTTGCTGGATGATTCTTTTAGATTTAGTCCTTCTACTAACTGACGAAGACTGCGAAGCAGATCATCCATTTTTTTTCTGCTAAAATGAACTGGCTTATCTGAAACTCCGGAAGCCTGCTTGCTTACCCGCGAATTGAGATGAATATGAAGATAGCAGTGAATGGATAGTCTTGATCTGAATGGTAGCATTCGACTTGCTACCTCCAGTGGTATGCCTTCGGGATAGGCAAGGCCTAGTTGATGTAATGGCAGATTTCGGTAATGCATTAATAAAAGAGGAGCCAGGAATTGTTCGCAGAATTGTCTGTATGCGATCCATGGTCTCTTATCATTATAAAATTCAAAGGAAAGTGTATCGATGAAAATGGGCCGGCCCTTGAAAAATTGAATATTATATGTAGTTGCATCTTTTAAGGAGAGACCATATCTAAGTGCTGTAGATTGTATATCCAGTGTAAGCAGTGCCGCGTCCTTTATCATATTAAAACTCCATTCCCATGTGTAAGAAATAAATGGAATTAATTGCGGACGAAGAGTTGTGAACCATTGAGACTCGCCCGTATAATTAATATCAACTTGTTCGTGTGGAATAAGTTGTTTTTTATCGATCAGTTCGCGGTAGCATCCTGAATTCAATAGTTTTTCAAATTCATTTTTGTAACGCTGATTGACCTGTCGGAAAAGTCTTCCTTCATGAAGGAATATAAATCCGGATGGATCCCGGTAGGAGGAGGGGTCCCTGTTCATTCTGATGTTTCTTTTTTTACATTCTGAGAACTGCTCTGTTCAGGCTTCTGATCGGTTGAAGATTTTTTACGGGTCAGCATTCCAAAGAATCCACGTATATAGCTGATTATATTTTTAAAAAAGAATACAACACCCAATGCCCCGGCAACGATAGCCTGCACCAGGTAACTGCCAGTTCCCGGATCCAAATAGAGCAGAGGTAAGACTGAAATCATTACAGATATTTAAGATCGGTTTTGGGAGACAAAATGAGTAAGGTCTCGTACATCAGCCGGATCGTATTTTCGATATCATCCCTGTGCAACATTTCTACCGTGGTATGCATATAACGAAGAGGTATGGAAATAAGCACAGAGGGACAACCATCATTCGCATACGCGAAAGAATCAGTATCTGTACCAGTACTACGACTAAGCGCTCTCCATTGCACAGCTATTTTTTTGTCGGCAGCTACTTTCTCGACTATAGCTAGTAGTTTATTATGAACAGCAGGGGCGTAGGCAAGAGAAGGACCTTTCCCTGTACATACATCTCCTTCGATATTCTTATTGATCATTGGAGTCGTGGTATCATGTGTTACATCTGTAATAATGGCCATATTTGGTTTGAGACGACGTGCTATCATTTCCGCACCCCGAAGGCCGATCTCTTCCTGAACCGAGTTCACGATATATAAACCAAAAGGAAGTTTCTTTTTATTTTCTTTCAGCAATCTGGCTACTTCTGCGATCATAAATCCACCAATACGATTGTCGAAGGCACGACCAATATAATTTCCATTGGCCAGCTCATCAAATCCATCAGAATAAGTAACCACTGCTCCAATATGAATGCCCAGGGCCTCTACCTCTTTGCGATTCCGGGCACCGCAATCAAGCCATAAATTATCTACTCTGGGTGTGGGTTCCTTTGCTTCAGAACTGCCCATTCGTGTATGAATTGCGGGCCAGCCGAATACGGCTTTCACAGGACCTTTTTTTCCGTGGATGATAACACGGGATGCCGGGGCAGTCTGATAATCCACACCACCATTTCTTTTCAGATAGATCAGTCCTTCGCTATTTACATAATTTACAAACCAGCTGATCTCATCAGCATGTGCTTCTATTACAATGCGGAAGGGATGTTTTGGATTGATCACACCCACAGCCGTACCATAAGGATCTACGAAATGTTCATCAACATAAGGTTTGATATATTCGATCCAGAGTTTTTGTCCCCAGGTCTCAAATCCAACCGGCGAAGCGTTGTTGATATAACTACGGAGGAACTGAAATGATCCGGGGGTGATCAATGATTTCTTCGGACTGCCAGATTTTGCCATTCTAATCAATTATGTTCCTGCAAAATTAGTCAAATACGACTTAATGCCATCAGTATGGCGGAGAGGGCCATCAATCCATCCAGCCAAAAATAGTAGAAGGAATCGGAGAGATCCCTTACCGCTTTTCTATAAATGAAGAAAAGTATAAATATAGGTATCAAAAAAAATGAGATCGAACCAAGTGGCAAGCCTTTTATCAGCAAGACTCCCATTGCGGCCAGCGCTATACCAATGGAAGAATAATACAATCTTTTTATATTGTCAGGGTTCAGGTAAGTGATCAGACTGCGTACTCCATCCGCTTTATCGTCTTCCCGGTCACGGATATCAAATAAAATGCAGATAGCGTAAATAAAAAAGAACTGGCTGATGCAGTAGATGCGCATGGCTGTGGTCCATTCTTTTTCCGAAACTACTAAGGGTAGTAAAGCCGTAACATACATCCATATAAAAGCCAGGAAAATGGTCTTGCCAATGGCCACTTTTCGCAAGGTCCTGAAATGTGAATGAGGAATTTTAGGAGCTGAATATAGAAAAGTGCCAATGACCGCCGGGATCATCCATAGCCAGTATTGTCTTAAACTCCATCCTGTCCATCCTGCTCCAGCTAAGCCGATCAAAAAAACAATAAATACCCATTGTCGGTATTTAAGGGTCCAACTGACCCGTAGTGAGGCAAGCACTGAGTGATCTGTGAGATAATAATGAAAACTATAACTGGTGAGCGTTGAAAAGCCAATGAATAAAAGCAGGTCTTTTGAAAAATGACCATTAAATAGCCAGGTGGTCTGAATGGCCATCAGTATAGCGATGGCCGCAATATAAAAATTGCTATAAATTAAAAATTGGAAAAGGGAGCGAGCCTTGTTCAATCTATGGCTTTTTAAGCCGGATCTTTCCTGATTCAGAATAATTGCTCCGATGCCCTGCCTTATCGATCAGCAGCATTCCAAAACTGGCTGTAGTATCTCTTAAAGATACACCGGCCAGCGAAACCATATTGGCCTGGTTCTGCGTATTATACTCGAGCAATACCTGAATGTCGGCATCTCTTACTTTATCGGGCAAACCTAAATTTGCAAAATTGAAACGGAAAGTATCATTGCGAACAGTAGTGGTGTTGTTGAACCATTTATATATCAGCAATACGGAATCCAGGTCGCCTTCATTATCGGTATATTTCCCTTTAACGCTGATGATATCACCGCTTGAAACCGTACCTGGTGAAATGGATTTGATCTCCACTTGCGGCTCGGTTTTGAACTTATCTTTGTTACAGGCGGTTGCCATGAACAGGCCCGTTGCAGCTAATAAAAAAAAGTATTTCATCGGCATCCATTGAGTGTAAACAAATTTACTGATTTTGGCGCAGATACACAGAACGGTGTTTAAAGACTATCATAAAATTTTCTCAATACAGGCAGCCGGCTTTGATAAGCTGGCGCTGGAACTATTTCGTTATCAGGCCCGGGCAAATCCTGTTTATGCTGAATTTGTATCGGCCCTTGGTATTATTCCCGACCAGGTAGAAAAAATAGTAGATATTCCTTTTCTGCCGATCCGGTTTTTCAAAAACAGAGAAGTAATAACTGAGTCTGTCCAGCCTCAGAAGATATTTGAAAGCAGTGGTACCACCGGTATGCAGCTAAGTAAACACATGGTGGCCGACCTATCAATATATGAAGAAAGTTTTACCCGTTGCTTTGAACTTTTTTATGGACCGGCCTGCAATTATTGCATTATTGGTTTATTGCCTTCTTACCTGGAAAGAAATAATTCATCCCTTGTATTTATGACCGAAAATTTGATCATAGCCAGTGGTCATGCTGATAGTGGTTTTTATCTTGATGACCAGGAGGCCCTGATAAAAAAACTTACGGTGCTGGAGAGAAATGGACAGCAAGTTTGGTTGATAGGCGTGAGTTTCGCCCTGCTTGATCTGGCTGAAAAATATTCCATGAAACTGGAACATACTGTGATTGTGGAAACAGGCGGAATGAAAGGCAGAAGAGAGGAACTGGTAAGACCTGAATTGCATGAACGCCTTTGCAGTGCTTTTCAGAAAAAACATATTCATTCCGAATATGGAATGACCGAATTGCTTTCACAAGCCTATTCAAAAGGAAAAGGTATTTTTAATTCTCCACCCTGGATGAAGATCCTGCTGCGTGATGAAGAAGATCCTTTTCATATACTGAGTAAAGGCCAGGGAACGATCAATATCATCGATCTGGCCAATGTGAATTCCTGTTCTTTTATTGCAACAGATGATATAGGTTTAGTGCATGAGGACGGAAGTTTTGAAGTATGGGGTAGAGTAGATGGAAGCGATCTTCGAGGTTGCAGTTTGCTGATCGTATCTCCATAAATTCAAGTTTGCCAATGTAGAATGAGGATGATATTGACTAAAAAAAGTTTTACTATTCAGGAGGATTGCAATAAATTTGCCTCCCTTTCCGGCCCAGATGGCGAAATTGGTAGACGCACTGCCTTCAGGTGGCAGCGTTCGAAAGGATGTGCTGGTTCGAATCCAGTTCTGGGCACTTGATTGGATTGGCTCCCAAAACGGGAGCCAATTTTTTTGACCCGGTGGGAACATCATCTGTACTGCATATTGGGATTAGAATTTGGCAGTGAAACCAATGTAAAAACTCCTTCCAATTGCTGGTATTATTCCCGGGCCAGGGTATTCATCAGTTCTTCTGGTGAAATATGCTTTATCAGCCATGTTATTTACCCCTGCTTTAATTGAATATTTTTTTATTTTGTAGGTAGCACTTATATCTGCAACAGTATAAGCAGGAATATATCCAACAATCGGATCAGGGCTGGATTTTGCATTGGAAGCATCACCATAGGCGTCACCTATATTATTTACCTGAAAGGTGGTGGAAAATTGTTTACTGCTAAAAATTATACCAATACGGTTTATTGTTTTGGTTGCTGTTTCAACCCTGTTCCCTTTAAATTCTCCTGAATTATATTTTGCATTAATGTAAGCAAATGAATTAAAAACACTTAACCCGTATTTTGATTTTTGATTCAGGTATTTTAAAATATTGAACTCGATGTAACTCTCAATTCCTTTGTGTATACTGTTTGCAATGTTGGTACGGAGAGTATAGTCCTGATTAGTAATAGGGTCAGTTTTAAGTACCACACCAATCCTATTATTGTAGGCCATGTAAAAACCACCAATATCAAAATTTAAAAAGTTTTTGATTGTTCCTCTATATCCTAAATCTGAATTAAAGCCATATGCATCTTTTAAATTGGGGTCGATTTTCGATGTTATTCCGAATGGTTCTAACTGGCTATAGTCAATAGGTCGGTATGCCTGGCTGAAATTGCCGTAAATATTTGTGTTAAGGGAAAGTTTGTATTCGAGGCCTATTCCAAATAATGCGAAAATTCTTTTTCTTCTCTCGTTAGAAATTTGGTTAAAGTTCCCGTCAATTTTATAGCCGTTTGCTGTGCTTTTTAAATACTCCAGTCTAAAGCCTGGCGTGATTGAAAATTTATTTCCAACCCTGAAAATATTTTCTATGAACGGAGCAATATTGGTGGTAGTGAATTCAAGATTATAGCCCCAATTTCCGGTGATTGATAAATCAAAATCACTACCGGTTGTTCCTTTGCCACCGCCCTTGCGGTTAAACCAGGCATATGCAAATCTTATTCCACCGGCCAATGTAGATTTTTGTTTGCCCAATTTATAACTATGTGATATCCTTAGTTCCGTGGTGGTATTATTCATATCCTCATTACCAACTTCCCTTGGAGCAAATGCGTTTGTTACAGGATCAATTTCATCCTTAGCTTCCGGGCCTCCGTCTTCGTTTCTCCATACCAGCGCACGATGACCGAACAAGTAAGTGATTTTTAAAATAACGGTAGTATTTTCTGATGGTTTGTAGTCCATGTAAGCTGCTAATATATTCCAGGGAGTTTTCAACCAGTTTCTGGCACGGGTGGATATTTTGGGATTTACTTCAAATAAACTATCGGTTAATCCGCCAGGCATCTGTATCCTGTTGCGAAGCAATGAGTATTCTGTTCCTACGTTTAATTTGTTGGATACTTTGTATTGTAGTTTTCCAAAACCGGATATTTGCCACTGCTGGCTGTTAGGCCGGTAGCCATCCATATTACGGTATTGGATGAAACTATAGTAGCTTAACTTTTTGTAATTTCCACCTATGGAACTGAAAGAATTAAACATACCAAAACTGCCAATTGTCTGCGAAACCGTACACTCAAATGGTTTATTTGCAGGTGCATTTTCAGTAACATAATTTACCAATCCACCAAACTGTGAACCAAATTGCAATGATGCGGCTCCTCTTACCATTTCAATTCTCTGTACTGATTCCATAGGTGGAATATAATAAGCTTCATTATATCCAAAAATGTCGGCACTGATATTATATCCGTTCTGGCGGGTATTCATTTCAATACTTTGATTGGGATTTAGACCTCTGGTAGCAATTCCGTTGGCAGTAAAGCCTGAACTTTCAGTTTCTACTATATTCAATCCGGGTATTCTTCCGAGAATTTGCCTTGTATTATTGATAGCTTTATTGGCATCCAGACTATCCACAATTAATACTTCATTCTTTTTTCCGGCGTAAATTATACCATCCTTAACTTCTGGCATGTGGCCCGTTCCGCGAACTGTTCTAAACCCTACTACAATTACCTCTTTTAATGTTTTAGTGGTATCCTGCGCATTTGCATTTATTCCAATTATGAAGAGTAAAAACAGATTCCTTACTTGATATATCCTCATTTTGCTGTTTGTGAATGTAAATGTGGTATAATAATAGGAGGATGGGTTTACAAATCGGGAAAACTGTTTACGCAAAACGGAATCTCACGAAAGCTGTCAAAGCCTTTGAAGACGGCCTATGCCCAATCAATATACTTATAGGTTGAGAAAGGGTCCTTAATTTATCAAAGATAAAATTAATATTCGCCATGCAGAAGGTTACTTAAACACCCCTATCTGGCTGAAAGTAAATGTCCTTCACAGGCTATTCAAACCTGTTTTACATTAAGTTTGTAGGAAGAAACATGCATCAGCAAAATAATACAGCATTGGCCCAGTTCAGGGACCTGGTAGGATTAAAATTCCAGTTGTACAATAGTCTGTTTACCTCTCTTCCTTTTCATCGCATTGAAAAAACAGGGATGCTTCTTTCGCTTTTGCTGAATGAATGCGAAGAAGGATATAATAAAGGCAAAAGCCCCACACAAATACTCGAATATTTTTTTGATCGCTCTACTCTTTGCAAAACAGCAAAAGAAAAAATTGATCTGTCGTTTCGTATCGTACAATATGTGGAAAGGCAGGTAGTATTGTTTGACGCCCTGGAAGATGCGGCCTTTCGTTATGTGAATGATCTGGCAGGTCCTGGTACATTAAAACAATTGGAATCACAATTGATATCAAAAAATTCTGCGAATGTCTTGCAGGAAAGGCTTCGTGAATTTTCTATTCGATTAGTACTTACAGCGCACCCTACTCAATTTTATCCCGGATCTGTTCTGGGGATCATCAATGACCTTGCACGCGCACTCAGTGAAAATAATACGCATCAGATAAATGTTTACCTGCAGCAATTGGGCAAAACACCTTTTCTGAAAAAACAAAAACCAACTCCTTTTGATGAAGCAGTGAGCCTGATCTGGTACCTTGAAAATGTTTTTTATTTTGCCGCTGGTAAGATCATTCAGTTTCTTCGTTCACATTTCAATGAAGTAAATATTGATCATTCTTTGATTGAAATGGGGTTCTGGCCCGGAGGTGACCGCGATGGAAATCCAAATGTAAATGCCGAAACCACGCTTCGTGTGGCTGATGCCCTTCGTTCTTCGGTGATCAAATGCTATTATATGGAAGTGCGGCGGATGAAACGAAGACTCTCTTTCGCTGGCCTAGAAGTGATCCTGTCTGAACTTGAAAAACAGTTATACGACAATATTTTCATACCGGGATTGCGTACCCCCCTTACTAAGCAGGATATTCTTGCACCATTAGAAAGGATCCGGCAGATCATCACAGAGGAACATAATGGATTATTCCTTTACCTGGTGGAAGGGTTAGTAAATAAGGTGAACGTATTCGGTTTGCATTTCGCTTCGCTGGATATTCGGCAGGATAGTTCTGTGCATCGTCTGCTTTGCCAGAATATAGCTGCTGGAAATCCTATTGAGGATATTGTTCAAAAGGATACACTGGAGAGCATGGAGGCTATCAGGCATATCCAGGAAATGAATGGGGTAGCAGGCTGTCATCGATATATCATCAGCCATTGCACTTCGGTCGCTGATGTAATGGATGTATACCAGTTATTCCTGCTTTCAGGTTGGGAAGAAGGAAAGCTTCATGTTGATATCGTTCCTCTTTTTGAAACAATAGATGACCTGGTCCATGCACCTTCGATCATGAAGGACCTTTATGCCCACCCCCTTTATAGTAAGCATCTTAAAAGAAGAGGAAATAAACAAACCATCATGGTTGGTTTTTCTGATGGCACCAAGGATGGGGGTTATCTTATGGCAAACTGGAGTATTTACAAAGCTAAGGAAGAGCTAACCAGTATTTCACGACAGGCAAGCGTTGATGTAGTATTTTTTGATGGCAGAGGAGGACCACCTGCGAGAGGAGGTGGAAAGACCCATCGTTTTTATGCCTCAATGGGCAATGAAATATCTAATAAAGAAATTCAACTGACCATACAGGGACAAACTGTGAGTTCGAATTTTGGAACCATTGATGCTGCGCAATTCAATATGGAGCAATTATTGAATGCTGGTATCAGCAATGAATTGTTCAGTAGTCGCCAAACCACATTGGATGAGGAGGAGAAAAAAATACTGGCCAAACTGGCGGAACTAAGTTATTCCTCCTATATCGAGCTAAAAGAGCATCCTTCATTTCTAAAATACCTGGCCACTGTCTCTCCTCTAAATTTTTACAGCGAAACAAATATTGGAAGTCGCCCGGCTAAACGTGGTGAATCAAAAAAACTCAATCTTTCCGATTTGCGTGCTATCCCTTTTGTAGGAGCCTGGAGCCAGATCAAACAAAATATTACCGGATTTTATGGAGTAGGAACCGCGTTTCAACGATTTGATGTTGAAGGAAACTGGAGCCTGGTAAAAAAATTGTATCAATCAAGCCTTTTCTTCAGAACCCTCATTGATAATTGTGAGATGGCACTGATGAAGTGTTATTTTCCTCTCACATCCCATCTCGCGAATGATCCCCGTTTCAGTGGTATCTGGAAAATGATTCATGAAGAATATGAATTGACGAAAAAATGCATATTTCAATTGAATGGGCATTCGGAATTGATGGCAAACTATCCTGTAGAGCAATTATCTATTCAAATGCGGGAAAAGATCGTTTTGCCCCTGCTTACTATTCAGCAGTACGCTATTACTGAATTGGATAAAGAACATAAGGAATTATCCGATACAGAGAAAGAGGTGCTTTCCAAATTAATCATCCGTTCTTCCTTTGGCATTATCAATGCAGGAAGGAATTCGGCTTAGCCTGAACAATTATCGATGGCCTTAAATTAAAAAGAGGCATCTCAGGATCAGAGAGTGGGTGAAGGCATGGGGCATCCGCGATTTTTTTGATAACTTCAGCCTCCAATTTACCCTTCTCCATGTTCAGATCGCTGTTGTTTATTTTTCTTTTAACTCTGGCAGGTATTGCTCGCGCGCAGCAATTTCGCCTGCAGGGCAGCGCAATACAAACAGGACCGGCCACTTATCAATTGACCAGCGACGTGATGTTCGTGGCAGGCATGGCCACGAATTATTACCCAATGGACCTGACCTCTAATTTCACCTTGAACTTTGAAGTGAATTTTGGAGTGAAGGATGCAAATGGCGCCGATGGTCTCGCATTTTTATTATCCAATACCTGTAACCCTACACTTACCCCGGGACAAGGTTTGGGAGTGGCCAATATCCCAAATTCCATTGTGGTGGATTTTGATACATGGGATAATGGAGTTATTTACAATGATATTCCAAGCGACCATTCAGGAATCTATGCTGATGGAAATTTTAGTGCCGCAGGAAATATAATGGATGGCACAAATCAACCCGTTTGCCTTTTACCTGGTTGTGGAAATGTTGAAGATGGCAATTGGTATCCTGTCTCTATTCAATGGGAATATTTAAGTCCTGTTTCTCAGCGTATCACTGTGTACTTTAATGGTATTTTGCTTAGTACCTCTACCCAGGATCATATCGGACTTCGGTTCAACGGGAATACCAATGTGTTCTGGTCCATGTCAGCATCCACTGGTGGTTCCAGCAATGTGCAGCAGTTTCGCGTTTCCGGAACTAACAATACCTATACTTTTTGTCCGGGAGCGAACTTTACTCTTACTGCTCCGCCCCTTGGTTCGGCTTATTCCTGGACCAATAATGCTTCTACTAGTAATAGTGCCAATTATACCGCTACCACCAATGGCATCATCACCTGTAGTTTTACCAACTTCTGCGGTATCAGTCAAACCGTATCATTTACTATTAATGTAACCCAATTGATTTCTCCTGTCATTAGTAATGATGGGCCAGTTTGCATTGGCTCCAATGGAAATTTTACAGTAACAGGAGTGCCTAATTATGGGATCACGTATTCTGTAAATGGCGGACCTATAGTGGCAGGACTTTTGAATGGAGCTGGCGTTTTAACGATTCCGGTTTCCAGTATACTGGCACCAACTGGCATATTGATAACGCAGATCACCGATGGAACCTGCAATAAAACAGTTTCCATTACTGATACCATACGCTTGCTTCAACTGGCTACACCTTCTGTTTCCAATAATGGTCCGGTATGCAGCGGTACTGATGGCGTTTTCCAAATCAGTGGGGGCACATCAGGCGATATTATCAGTTATTCTCTTAATGGCGGACCTGTTCAAACAATTGGTCTTGATGCGGCCGGTATGGCCAGCATTCCGGCAATAGCAGTTATCATTCCTCAGACTATTCAGCTCATACTGGTTTCAGAAGGAACCTGCTCGGCAATAATAAATAAAAAAGATACTATTCGCAGTAAGCCTTTACCGCTAGCGCCAACTATAACGAATAACGGGCCCGTCTGCGCTGCTACTTCTGCGATATTCAGTATCTCCGGCGGCATCGGCTCGCAAGTTAGCTATACAATGAATGGAGGACCTCTGCTGCAAATAACAATTCCTGCCTCTGGAATTGCGCAGGTAATTATTCCTGCAGTGAACATTTTGCAGACATTAATCATCACAAATATTCAAAATACTACTAATTGTGATCTGCCATTGAACCTAAGCAGTTCAATATCTATACTTCCATTGATTGCAACAATTTTTGATATCAGCATTTGTGAAGGCCTGAATTACCTTGGGTACACTAAGACGGGTATTTATCGCGATACATTTCCATCAGCACTGGGTTGTGATAGTGTGCGCACCATAAATCTTACAGTGATTCGAACCAGTAAACCAAAACTGGGCCCTGACAGAGTGATCTGTCCCGGTGATACAATTGTACTCAACCCAGGAAATTTCAGCACTTATTTATGGCAGGATGCCTCCAATTTACCTGTATATAAAGTGACAAGTCCGGGAACTTATTCTGTTTCAGTAAATGCCAGCTGCGGAGTAATTACAGATGAGGTCATTGTTTCCAGAGGTGTTTGTGATATTTATTTCTCCACCGGATTCTCTCCCAATAAAGATGGAAAGAATGATCAGTTCAAAGTGCTGACCGATCTTAAGCTATCCACCTATGATCTTAAGGTGTACGATCGATGGGGTGGACTTATCTTTCATACTACCGATCAATATAAAGGTTGGGATGGAACAATCAACGGGACCCCTTTGAATTCAGGGATCTTCGTATGGTTGTCCACTTATTCTTACAACGGACAAACCAAATTTGAGAAAGGTACGGTGATGCTTCTGCGATAAGTTAATCTTAGTCCCAGTTCCTACCTTTGTTTGAATGATCTCCACAGATATCAGTAAAGCCGCGGCATTGTTAAATGAAAATGAACTGATCGGTCTTCCTACCGAAACTGTATACGGACTTGCGGGAAATATTTTCAGCGAGACAGCCATCCGAAAAATATTCAGCGTTAAAAAGAGACCTTTTTATAATCCGCTTATCGTTCATATCAGCGGAATAGATGCTCTTGACCAGGTTGCTTTGAATATTCCGGAGATGGCCATTCTTCTGGCTAAAAAATTCTGGCCCGGCTCTCTGACCTTGTTACTTGAAAAACATCCTGATGTGCCTGATCTGATCACAGCTGGCAAACAGACTGTTGCTGTAAGAGTTCCCGATCATCCTATGGCACTGACTCTTTTAAAATCAATTGATTTTCCTCTTGCCGCACCCAGCGCCAATCCTTTTGGATCTATCAGTCCAACTACTGCAAAACATGTGAATGATTATTTCGGAGCAGAAATTCCATTAGTGCTTGACGGAGGACCCTGTAAAAAAGGAGTAGAGTCTACGATTATTGGTTTCGTAAATGGAGCCGCCGTATTATTCCGACATGGTGCTGTTCCGGTTGAAGAGATTGAAAAAATTACTGGCAAACTGATCATAAATAACCGCGAAGAAAATTCACCGGACGCTCCGGGTATGCTTTCAAAACATTATTCACCACGCACACCCACTATTATTACAAACGATATTCAGGCAGCGTTGAAAAATTATGCAGGGAAAAAAGTGGCCCTGGTTTTATTTGACAAAAAAAGAACTGATCATGATCCTGCACTTCAATGGATATTATCTCCTCATTCCAGTTTGAATGAAGCCGCATCTAATCTTTATGCCTTAATGCATGAGATCGATGAGTTGCAGACGGATCTGATCATTTTTGAAAAGATGAAGGAGGAAGGATTAGGAATAACGATCAATGATCGCCTTGAAAGGGCCTCCATTGAGTCGCTGATCTAAACACTTACATTAAAATCGCGAAGCGCATCATTGAGACTGGTCTTCAGATCAGTACTTGGCTTACGCTGACCAATGATCAATGCGCAACCTACACCGAATTCCCCTGCTGGAAATTTCTTTGTATAGGATCCGGGGATCACCACACTTCTTGCGGGCACCCTGCCTTTCATTTCAACAGGAGCTTCGCCACTTACATCAATGATCTTGGTAGATTGGGTTAGCACAACATTGGCTCCCAGCACAGCTTCTTTTTCCACTACTACACCTTCCACAACAATACAACGGCTTCCAATAAAACAACCATCTTCAACGATCACCGGAGATGCCTGCAATGGCTCCAGTACACCACCTATGCCAACACCGCCACTAAGATGAACGCCTTTGCCGATCTGCGCGCAACTGCCTACCGTTGCCCAGGTGTCAACCATAGTTCCCTCATCTACATAAGCTCCGATATTTACATAAGACGGCATCAGTACCACATTCTTTGCGAGATAAGCGCCATAACGGGCTACGGCATGCGGCACGGCACGAACACCTAATTCTTTATAATTTTTCTTAAGTAACATTTTATCGTAGAACTCAAAGGGAGGGAGATCCCAGGTCTGCATTTGCTGTAAACCAAAATATAAAAGAATAGCCTGCTTCACCCATTCATTTACGACCCATCCATTTTCTAAAGGGGAAGCTACTCTGAGTCGTCCTTTGTCAACTTCTTCGATCACCGATCTTACGGCATCGATGTATTTATTTTCCTTTAAAAGTTCCCGATTATTCCAGGCTTCCTGTATAAGAGATTGCATGGGGCGAAATTAAGGAGAAAAGGTGAGTGGGGAGTAGAGAGTAGGGAGTGGGAGTGGGGAGTAGGCAGAGGTTAGGGGGTTAAGGTTTTAAGATAGATGTTCATCATGTTTTTAACATAGATGGAAGGGGCGGAGAGCTGGGCATGATCCCAACCTTTTTGTATCAACCCTTTTCGAAGATTTTCATCGGCATAAATATTTCTCATGGCCGTTGCGATCTCCAATGCCTGGTCAGGATCTACATAATAGGCGCCATCGCCACCTACCTCAGGAAGACAGCTACGATTAGAAGTAATAACTGGCAACCGGCTCCATAAGGCCTCTAAAACAGGTGCGCCAAATCCTTCAAAATAGGAAGGATAGATCATGGCAATAGCTGATTGATAGATCGCGGCAAATGCATTCGCGGTTCGAAGCTCCGGATCTGATTTTATAGCAAGATCCTCAGAAAGAAATATAATTCGATCGGTTAAGCCATGCTGTAAAATATAATCCTTCACTTTCTGTTTGTACTTACCTCCATCACCAATAACAACAAGTGGAATGTCCAAATCATTTCTCAGCAAAAACATGGCATTGCAAATATTCAGCAGATTTTTTCTTTCAATGATCGATCCCACATAAAGAAAGAATTTTTTTGGTAACCTGTATTTTTTACAGATCCTGTTCTTCTCCTCCTCGCTCACTGTTTGACTGAATGCCGGGTCACAGCTCTGATAACAGATATCTATTTTATCCGGATCGATCTCATAAAATTCGACAATATCTTTTTTTGTTTGTGCGCTGATAGCGATCACCCGATCGGCATGCTGACAAGCATGAAGAAATTTCCTGTGGTAGATCTTAACGTCAATGGTATTGTATTGTTCGGGATATCTTTCATGGATCAGATCGTGAATGGTGACCACTGATCTTATACCGGTGTTTTGAATTCCTATGGGTATCTCATGACTTAATCCATGATACAGATCGATCTGATTCTTAAGCAGATCTTTTTTTACCCAACTGCTTCTCCAGGCACTTGAAAAAAGATTATCAATAAATCCCGAAGGCAATACTTCATGCAGGTTGGCAGATTGAAGTTTAAACCTGTCGCTATGTTTTGGATTGAACAGGTAATATTGATGTTCAGGAAAATACTGGCTGAGAAGACCAATGATGGTCCGGCTGTAATAACCCAGCCCGGTAGTATTGTGGTAAGCACGTTTGGCATCAAAACCAATATTCATCAGGTAAAGATAAGATATGCGTTTTCGTTATTCATTTTCGAATGGCAGCAAGTACCTTTGCCGCAATGAAGATCGATCTCACCATCGCGGAGGCCGGCGTTCTGGAAAAAGTAGCCAGGGCAGCTACTGTACTGGGACTGGAAAGTTACCTGGTAGGTGGTTTTGTGCGCGATAAGATCATTGGAAGGGAAACTAAGGACCTTGATTTTGTTTGTGTAGGTGATGCCATTGAATGGGCAAAAGAAGTTTCAAAATTATTCTATCCCGAACCCCGGGTGGATTATTATAAAAATTTTGGTACTGCCCATATTCGATTGCAAAACGAACTGGATCTTGAATTTGTAGGTGCAAGAAAAGAAAGTTATCGTGCCGACTCCCGAAAACCCGAAGTGGAGGGGGGAAGTATACGGGATGATCAGGAAAGAAGGGATTTTAGTATCAATGCACTTGCCATCAGCCTCAATGAAAATAATTATGGTGATCTGGTAGATCCATTTGATGGACTTGGTGACATCGGGAAAAAGATCATTCGCACACCTCTGGGGCCTGAGCATAGTTTCAGTGATGATCCGTTGCGGATGATGAGGGCCATACGATTCGCTTCCGAATTAGGATATAGTATAGAAGAAAATACCTGGAATGGGATTATTCAAATGGCGGGCAGAATAAAGATTATCTCACAGGAAAGGATAACGGATGAACTTAACAAGATCATTCTTTCTCCCCAGCCCTCTGTGGGACTGGATTTGTTATACCTGTCAGGACTTCTGAAAATTATTTTTCCATCTATGATAGAACTGGTTGGGGCCGAATATGTGGATGGTCAGGGCCATAAAGATAATTTCTATCATACGTTAAAAGTGCTTGACAATATTTCGCTAAATACAAATGATCTCTGGCTTCGCTGGTCAGCTGTATTGCATGATATCGCTAAGCCCGTGACAAAAAAATTTGAGGAGGGACATGGCTGGACCTTTCATGGTCATGAAGTAGTAGGAGGTAGAATGGTGCCAAAAATTTTCGCCCGGCTAAAACTTCCCCTTCATGATGAAATGAGATTTGTTAAAAAGATGGTGGAGCTTCATCTTCGTCCGATCAGTCTAACCAAAGAGAATATCACAGATTCTGCCATCAGGCGCTTAATTTTTGATGCAGGCGATGATCTTGAATCCCTGATGATTCTCTGCGATGCGGATATCACTTCAAAGAATAAGCAAAAAGTAAAACGTTTCCAGGAAAATTTTCAATTTGTAAGGCAACGATGCCGGGAAGTAGAGGAAAATGATCATATTCGAAACTGGCAACCACCAGTAGACGGCGAAATGATCATGAAAATGTTCGGCCTTTCACCGGGTAAACCCATTGGTATTTTAAAGGATGCGTTAAAAGATGCGATACTGGATGGGGTGATCGCCAATTCAAAAGAGGCCGCCTTGGAATTTATAATTGAACGGGCGGCTGAAATGGGATTGGAGTTGAAGAAACCCTAAATTTGTAGTATGGCTATACTCAAATTCAGGGTTTATTTTGCGGAAGACGAAACGGTCTACCGCGATATAGTGATTCGCCATACGCAGAATTTTTTTGAACTGCATCAGGCTATCCTTAAAGCATGGGAATTCGACAATAAGCATAAGGCAACATTTTTCCGTAGTAACGATCATTGGCAACAAGGTCGTGAGATCTCTATTGAAGTTTATGACAAGCCTTACAAGGCTCCGCCATTGATCATGGCCGATACTCTGATCGGCACAGAGATCCGGGATACTAATCAACGATTCATCTATCTCTACGATTTCAATAAGAACTGGAGTTTTCTTTTGGAACTGATCAATGTTTCCAAAGAAGAGAATCCGAAAGTGATTTATCCTTCTGTATCCCGTTCGGAAGGAGTTGGTCCAAGTCAATACGGCACTAAGGGTCTTTTAGGAGAAAAATTTGCCGATATAGAAGAAAAATATGATCTCACCCAGGTCGGTGATGGCTTTGGAGAAAAAGACGAACAAGGAGAAGATATCCCACAGGAAGAAGAAGGACCAGCCGGAGAAGAGGAGATCTAACATAATTATGGATCCCCATAATAAGCAAGTCATCATAGTATTGGGCCCTACGGCTTCCGGTAAAACAGGTTTGGCCATTGAGCTGGCAAAATATTTTAATTCGGAAATAATTTCCGCAGACAGCCGGCAGTGTTTTAAAGAATTGAAAATTGGTGTGGCAAGGCCTTCAGAAAAAGAACTGGCTGCGGTGCCTCATCATTACATCGCATCCCATTCCATATCGGAAGAATTAAACGCAGCGGATTATGAAAGATTTGCACTTGAAAAAACTAATTCCCTTTTCGACAATAATGATACCGTTGTTCTTGAAGGAGGTACTGGTCTTTATATCCGTGCCTTCTGTGAAGGACTCGATGAAATTCCCAATGTAGATCCTGCAATTCGGGTAGGCATAATCAAAACCTATGAAGAAAAGGGTATAGGCTGGTTAGAGGAAGAATTGAAGACAAAAGATCCTCTGTTTGCTGAAAAAGGGGAGATGATGAACCCACAGCGAATGATGCGCGCACTAGAAGTCTTTGAGGCAACAGGAGTCTCCATTATACAATTTCGAAAAGCTGAAAAAGCTGAACGGCCTTTTAAAATAATTAAGATCGGAATCGATCTGCCAAAACCGGAATTGAATCAGCGCATTGATCAGAGGGTAGATCAAATGATGCAGCAGGGATTGCTGAATGAAGTGCGGACATTGATTCCCTTTAAACAGTATAATGCACTGAGAACAGTAGGCTATACCGAATTATTTGAATACCTGGAAGGCCTTACTGATCTGCCAGAAGCTATCAAACTAATAAAGACCCATACCCGTCAATACGCGAAAAGACAAATGACCTGGTTCAGAAGGGACCTATCTATCCATTGGATAAACCCAGCTGAATTGGCAGTGGCCCTTCAGCATATCCCAACAAAATAAAGTCGAAAAATTTGGTTCCGGGGTGATTATATTTAAAGACTAAAACCAACATTATGAAATGGACAATTCTGTTTCTGTTACTTCCTTTTCATACCATTGCCCAGGAATGCGATGAACTTCTAAAATTTAAAGCGGAAGAATATTATATCAATGTTCCCAATAAACCGGACTCACTCAATCAGCTTTCCTGCAAACTGATCCAGCGACAACTGGAGCCGGGTTCGGTCTTCATAGATATCAGTGAGTCGGAGATGAATCATCAGCTTGAATTTATTGTATTGGTCATTGGACCAAAAGGTGAGCCTGAAGTGATCGAAATTCCAATTAAGCAGGACGCGAATAAAAATACTCAGCAAGCGGCCTCAGATCTGCGTGGTGGCAAGACACAATCATCGGGAGAGGAGGAAGTTTACAGACTGGCCGACTATAAAAATTTCTGGTCATTTATAGAGCCCGCCATCAATGGCGCTCATAAGATATATTATTCATGCAGTCGTTTATTGAATCTCGTAAATCTTAAATTTATAAAAGATAATACCGGTCAGTTTCTTTTTAATGACTATGATATGGTAAGGCTTCATTCAGGAGCATCTTTTCTGGGAGAACACAAGAGAATAATTTTACCCCGAAAAATGGATGTACTGCTGGTAGGCGGACTTCGCTATGATTGCAAAGCAGTTAAAGGAAGCAACTGGGATTATCTTCCGGGAACCCGTACAGAGATCAATGATATCCGCGCCTTGCTTTCCAAATCTCATTATGTGGTCACGATCGATTCCTGTATGGCGACGGAAGCGAAAATAAATGCCACCATTAACGCGGCTCGTTTTGATGTGGTGCATATTGCTACGCATGGATTTTATTTTCAGGAAACGGAAATGAATTTTGGAGTAAAACCTGATACCTATCCTATGGAAAGAGGTGGAATTGTTTTGAGCGGAGGGAACAGCAAATCTGCAACCATTGATATATTCAATCAGGAAGGATTGTTTACCGCGATGGAAATGCAGCAA
The DNA here is from genome assembly GCA_046596515.1 of Chitinophagaceae bacterium. Lineage (GTDB taxonomy): Bacteria > Bacteroidota > Bacteroidia > Chitinophagales > Chitinophagaceae > JJ008. Next base: position 136,762 of record JBKJMI010000069.1, read on the forward strand.
CTTAATCTTTCCAATATTCGATTTATGGTGCTAAGTACCTGTCATTCTGGTGAAGGAGACGCTTCGGAAAATACAGCTCCTCTGGGTATGACACTGGCCATGATGCGTAATGGCATACAGGCTATGATGGTCTCCAACAGGGCCGTGCCGGATATGGAAACCAGTTTATTTATGAAAACATTTTACGGTCACCTTGCTTCGAATGGAGATCTGGATCGTTGTTATTTGCTCAGTATTCGAGAGCTGGATGAAAAATTTCCAGATACAGACTGGAGTTTTTTTGACCTGATGCATTGAGTAATAAAAAAAATGAAGGAGTTATTCAATCCTTCACCTGTAGGTAATTTTTGATTATAATCAGGAAAGTTTTTTCTGCAGATTGCTATCAATTGCATCAAGGAATTCTTCAGTGTACAGGTAATGTTCACCATGATTTACTTTATTTCCATGAATGCAAATAGCCAGGTCCTTGGTCATCTTACCTTCTTCTACTGTTTCCACACAAACTGCTTCCAGAGAATTAGCAAAATCGATCAGGGCATGGTTGCTATCCAGCTTTCCGCGAAAAGCTAATCCTCTTGTCCATGCAAAAATGCTGGCAATTGGGTTAGTACTTGTAGGTTTACCAGCCTGATGATCGCGGTAGTGACGGGTAACCGTGCCATGCGCGGCTTCCGATTCCATGGTCTTTCCATCAGGCGTGATCAATACTGAGGTCATCAATCCCAATGATCCAAATCCCTGTGCCACTGTATCGCTTTGTACATCGCCATCATAATTCTTACAGGCCCATACAAAACTTCCGTTCCATTTCAGGGCGCTGGCTACCATATCATCGATCAGGCGATGCTCATAAGTAATTCCTGCAGCATCATACTGAGCTTTGAATTCATTTGTAAATATTTCCTGGAAAATATCTTTGAAACGTCCGTCGTATTTCTTAAGAATAGTATTCTTGGTGCTAAGATATAATGGCCATTTTTTGCTAAGGGCCATATTAAAACAGCTTCTTGCGAAACCGGAAATACTCTCATCGGTATTGTACATGCTCAATGCAACGCCGGGTCCCTGATACTGGTACACTTCATGCTCTATGATCTTTCCATCTTCACCTTCAAATTTAATGGTCAGTTTTCCTTTTCCCGGCACCACAAAATCTGTGGCCCTGTACTGATCACCAAAGGCATGACGACCTACAATAATAGGAGCCGTCCAGTTGGTTACCAGTCTTGGTACATTGCTGATGACAATTGGCTCACGAAATACGGTGCCATCAAGAATATTACGAATGGTCCCGTTAGGACTCTTCCACATTTGTTTCAGGTTAAACTCTTTTACCCTTGCTTCATCAGGAGTAATAGTGGCACATTTTACACCTACTCCATATTGCCTGATGGCATTGGCTGCTTCTACGGTTACCTTATCATTAGTCTGGTCGCGGTATTCAATTCCGAGATCATAATATTTCAGGTCGATTTCGAGATAAGGGAGTATAAGTTTTTCTTTAATGAACTTCCAGATAATGCGGGTCATCTCATCACCATCCAGTTCTACTACAGGATTTTCTACTTTGATCTTTTGGGACATACAAGTTTTATTTGGGTCACAAACCTATGAAATTAATCAGGTATGGCCCTCTGTTATTTGTTGATATTTATCATGACTAACCCCGATTATAGGTGTAGCAGAAGATTTGGAAGTGCTTAACTTTGATTGTGATCTACCAGCAACTACGAAATTTTCTGGAGCAGTTCCATCCTTTAACAGATGCTGAATTTGAAGCTTTTCAAAAGAACCTGGTTCCCAGGTCCTTGAAAAAAAAAGAATTTCTTCTAAAACAGGGCGAAAAGGAGGAGCATATTTATTTTCTTGTTAAGGGTCTTTTGCACCAGTATTTCTTTAAGGGCAAGGAAATGATAAGTACAGATTTTTACAGTGCCGGAAGAATCACAGGTGGTAGCGTTTCGTTTTTTTCCGGCAAACCTTCTTATTATTTTTTACAGGCTATTGAACCCTGCGAACTGATTTCTTTTTCAAAAACAAATCTGGATCAACTATACCAGTCGGATAAAAAATGGCAGAAATTGGGAAGGCTTATGCTTACCAATTATCTTATGTCGCAGGAAAAAGAGATCATGGATACCATTCGTCTTACCATGAGAGAAAGATTTGTGCAGTTCGCGCGAACTTATCCGGGAATATTAGAAAAAGTTCCGCAGCGTAGAATTGCTTCCTATTTAAATATCAAACCGGAGACATTCAGCCGGCTGAAGCCATTATTGAAAAATGGATAGATACGCCACCATAGTACCAGATGCGGCGCTGATTGAAAAGATCAGTGGATATTTTCAGCAGTTTCTTCCTCTGAACCTGTCGGAAATGGCAGAGCTGGCTTCTTATTGCGAAATAAGGCGGTTCCCGAAAAAATCCATAATCATAGAAGAAGGAGAGACAGAAGATTTTCTCAACCTGGTTGTGCAGGGAATTGTTATGAAATATATAAGAATGCCAAGAGGGGAAATGATCCTTCAACTGGCCACAGAAGGGCATATTGTCTCTGCGGAGATCTCTTTTCTTTCCCTGCAGCCCTCCCAGGTGATCATCGAAACCCTTGAACCCACTATGATGATTTCCCTGAGTAATAAAAAAATGCAGGAGGCTCTTGAGAAATTCAGCAAGGGTGAGGAGCTGGGTCGCAGTATATTAGAAAACATGTATGTAAAAAAAGATGAGAAAAAATATATGTGGCTGGCAATGGGAGTGAGGGAACGCTTCATTCATTATATGGAACATCATCCACACATGTTGCAGCGTGTTTCACAGAAATATCTCGCGTCCTACCTGAATATCAAACCTGAAACCTTTAGCCGTCTTAAACACCTTACCCGCAAGGGTAGTAGTACTAAAAATGTTAATGATTGATGGCTGTCAATTATTTTTCGTAACTTTTAGTAGAAGGTTCTGTTATGAAAGGGGGTAATCCATTTCTGATATATTTGCAAAAATTTATTCCTTTAACCGAAAAAGAGTTTGAGGAGGAGATCCTTCCTATAGTAAAAATCCGGAGTTTCGAAAAAAAGCAACGCCTGATCGAAGCGGGGGAAGTTGAAGAAAATTTCAATTTTATTCTTGAAGGATTGGTTCGCAAATTTTATCAGAAAGGAAATACACAGATAAATACTCAGATCTCAATGGAAGGACAAATGATTCTAAGCCAGGAATCATTTCATAGCCGCCTGCCTTCAGATTATTTTATAGAAGCAATTGAACCTACTCGTATGGCTACTATTCGTTATGATGATCTTGAAGCGCTTTACAGATCTTCTCATCGTATGGAAAGATTGGGCCGATTGATTGTTACCTATTCTATGGTGATAAAGGACCGATGGCAGATACAATTGGTCAAAATGACCTCCCGTGAAAGATTTCTGAATTTCGTTACCAGAAATCCTGAACTCTTGCAAAGAGTGCCTCAGAAATTTCTGGCCACTTATCTTAATATAAAACCGGAAACCTTCAGTCGCTTTAAACACTTACTGAAAGATCATTCCCGAAAAAAGGGCTGATGCATTTTCGATTAAAGTTTATAGGTTCACTACCAACAGAGGAATTTTTAGTTCATGCCTCACCGAATCAATAGTATGTCCATAAATAAAATCTTTCAAGCCCTTGTGTCCATGCGCCCCGATCACCAGCATTTCCGTCTTGTTTTCTATAGCAATCCGTACGATCTCGCGCGCTCTTTCATTATATCCTAAAACGGAACGGGCAGTAATGTTTTTGTCCTTCATCTGCTGCACATAATTTTCCAGTTGCTGTTGATCATTTCTTGTTTCAAGGTCATCAGTAAATTCATCCATTATTCGTGAGGTGGCGCTTTCTACCACATGTATCAACAGGTATTCGGTTGCCTGGTTTCCCTGACCCAATGCGTGAGATATCAGTTTCTGATCATCATTGCTGAAGTCAAGAGCGATGGCGATACGATTATATACAGGCAATTCAAAGTGAATCAAGGTTTCCGCTTCAGGATGAATAATAATGCGATTATCTTTATGAGGCTTTTTCAACAATGGATAAAATATCGAGATCAATAATAGTCCGATATAAAAAACACCGGAAAGAACGATCAGGCTTTTCCAAAACAGACTTTCTGATTCCTGGAAATAAGGACCGGCCTGTTCTATTACCATGCGAATATTCAAATAAACTAGCACCGCAGTAACAAGGCTGGCCAAACCGATCACCAGGGGCTTGATAGCATAAGCACCCATGGTTTTTTTATCACTGGTAAAATGAATCAGTGGAACAATGGCAAAACCTAATTGCAGGCTAAGCATTACCTGGCTTAATACCAGTAAACTATCAATATTATTTTCTCCATTGATGGCGATCACCAATACAGCAGGTATAATAGCTACCAACCTGGTAAGTAATCTTCTTACCCAGGGACTGATCCTTAAATGCAGGTAACCTTCCATTACGATCTGTCCTGCCAGTGTTCCTGTAATGGTAGAACTTTGTCCCGAAGCAATCAGCGCTATTGCAAAAAGAATCGGAGCGAGTTTACTCCCAAGCATAGGTTGCAATAATTCATGCGCTTCTTTTATCTGGGCCACATCAGTACGACCCGATTCAAAAAATACTTTTCCTGCCAGTACAAGTATGGCCGCATTAACAAGAAAGGCCAGGTTCAGTGCGACTGCGCTATCAATAAAATTAAGTTTTAGCGCACGACGAATGCCTTTATCATCTTTTTTGATCTTTCTTGTTTGTACCAATGCAGAATGCAGGTAAAGATTATGAGGCATTACTGTGGCACCAATTATTCCTATGGCGATATACAAAGCTTTATCTCCTGGAATAGACGGAATAAAACCTTTGGCCACTTTTACCAGGTCGGGTTTTGCCAGAATGATCTCAAAAAGAAATGAAAGACCAATAATGGCTACCATCGCGATGATAAAAGCCTCCATTTTTCGCATACCCAATTTCTGCAATAAAAGAAACAAAAAAGTATCCAGAATGGTAATGGAAACGCCCCAGATAAGTGGCAGTCCGGTGAGTAATTGAATACCGATCGCCATTCCAATGATTTCAGCGAGGTCAGTGGCCGCGATCGCGATCTCTGCCAAACCATATAGCGCGTAGTTTATATAGCGCGGATAGGTTTCCCGATTGGCTTGTGCCAGATCTCTTCCTCTCACGATTCCCAATCGGGCAGAAAGACTTTGAAGTAACAGCGCCATCAGGTTACTCATCAGCAAAACCCAAATCAGCTTATATCCAAATTGCGCTCCGCCCGCAAGGTCGGTTGCCCAGTTGCCCGGATCCATATAACCCACGCTTACCAGGTAAGCAGGGCCTATAAAAGCCAGGGCCCTTCGCCAACCCTTCCGTTGCATTGTGGTGGTGTCAATGCTATGGTGAACATCGCTGAGTGATTCATAACTATGTGGTTCCCTTGGCATGTATAGCTTTATGAAATAAGATGAACGAATATGGTTTCTGACAACTGCCTGCTGATTGTAAAGGCTGCCTGTCTTCCCGCTTTTACTTCCATCGAATCATCGAAAGCAAATCTCTTGCGGATCTCTATCCTCGTGCCAATATGAATATGTTTATGCTCAAGTAACTCAAGAATATCACTTGAATGATCGCTTACACTGACAACCAGTGCCGCTGTATTTAATGGCAATTCGATAAGAGATATTTTTTTTGTCGCTTCTATCTTACCATTCGCATCCGGTATCGGATCTCCATGAGGATCTACTCTTGGATATCCCAGGTATTCATCTAATCTGTCAATTAATTTTTTATTACTTACATGCTCAAGATCCTCAGCCACTTCATGTACCTCATTCCAGGTGAACCGTAATTTTTCTGCCAAAAAAAACTCCCAGAGCCGATGCCTGCGAATGATTCCTAACGCCACTTTTATGCCCTCGGTGGTCAGTCTGAAACCCTGATAGGGTTGATAATGAAGCAATTTTTTTGCTTTTAGCTTTTTCATCATATCCGTTACAGAGGCAGGTTTTGTCTGAAGCTCCTGGGCCAGATCATTGGTCGTAACGGTCGATTCGGCCCCACCCAGACTGTAAATAGCCTTCAGGTAATTTTCCTCACTGGTAGAATAATTCACCATGACTAAAAAATAATTTAGATAAAGCTAAAAAATTTTGAACAAAATTCAAATTTTTACTATTGACCGCTATCAGGGAATCGCTTACTTTAGACCCATGATGATCCTTCGTCGCTTTTCTACGGTATTACTCCTTATCCTTTTAGTAAGCTCCTGCAAGGATAAAAAGAAGCCGGTATTGACAGGAGAAGAACCTGTAGAAGTAGGTGATTTTATCGGCTCCTTTCAAAAACTAAATCTTCCATTTCAATATGGGGATACCAGTTTTTTACATATCAAAAAGGAAAACGATTCTTTCCTGATCAACTCAAAAATATTTTCCCAATTCGTTCCAGACTCAATTTTGCAATCCATTTTCGGAAAGCATAGCAAACCTAAGATCTATTCTATCGGAAAAGTGGGAACAAAAGGGGCGGAGACCTATCTTTTTATTCGTGCTGCCAATGCAGATAATAAATCGGTGATCCTGCTGATATTTGACAAAAAGAAGCACTTCACGAATTATATGAACCTGCTTCAATTAGATAATAATACAACCACTACGCAATCTTTCTTAATGGACCGAAGGGGAACCATAACCAAAACTATCACCCGAAAAAATGCCGATGGCAGCAGCAACGAAGGGAAAGACGTATATAGTTATACGGGAGATGAAAATCAATTCAGCCTGATCATGACGGATGCGCTGGATGATAAACCCGCTGAACTGGTCAATCCCATTGATACACTGCCAAAGAAATTCAAATACGCGGGCGATTATACTTTAGGAAAAACAAACCTGGTTTCCATTCGCGATAGCCGTCGTACAAATCATATCAATTTCTTTATTCATTTTGAAAAGAGTAAAGAATGTATTGGTGAATTAAAGGGAGAGGCAATTATGAGAACGGCTACCACCGCCGAATATAACCGGGATGGAGATCCTTGCAAACTGAAATTTATTTTCAGCGCCGGTTATGTTGCCTTAAAAGAAGAAGAAGGTTGTGGTTCTTATCGACCACTGGACTGTTCCTTCGATCTGAAGTTTCCCAAAAAAAAGGAGATCAAACCTAAAAGATCAGGAAATAAAAAATAATCTTACGCGTTCCTTTTTATCTGATCTCATTTGCTTCGAAGAATAACTTATTCTAATATCCTCATTTGTACAGGAGGTCGTAGTATTCTGTCGCCATACGATTGCTGTCAAATTGAAAGCGCACGTCTTTCATGCCGTTTTTCATGACCACTCTCCAGGTATTATAATCTTCGTAATAAAGAGGAAGAATTTCTTTTTCAAGGATCTCATAAAGTTTATTCAGGTCATATTCATCCTGTTCCTGTGTTGCCATATTCGCGTAATCTGCCTGCGGCACCACAAAACCATTATGTCCATGATTGATAAATTCCGGGATCCATCCGTCATCTGTAGAAACATTCACTGCTCCATTCATAGCAGCCGTCATGCCAGAAGTACCGGAGGCCTCACGCGGAACTCTCGGATTATTAAGCCAGGCATCAGCAGCCTGCTTTAATCTTTTTGAAAGTCCCAATTCATAACCAATAAGCACAGCCATATTTTTATACTGCTTGCTCAGGTGTACCAGCTGATTGAATTCAGAAATAGCCGGATGGTCTACCGGGTAAGGTTTTCCTGCCCAGATCAATTGCACAGGATACTTACTGTTATTCATCAGTTTGCGGAATCGCTCGGTATCTGTGGTGATCATGTCCGCTCTTTTATAGCCTGCAAACCGACGGGCCCACACAATGGTGAACACAGTCGGATCAAAGATCTTCCCGGTTTGATCGGCCACAATATCAAAAGCTCTTTTCTTCAAATATTTTTTTCTATCATCGAACCAGTAATCATCACCCACCTCCATGAATTTATAAAGCTGCTTATCGGCCCAATAGCGCCAGTTCTGTGCATTGGTAATAGAGATGATCGGACAAATATTATCATACTTGCTCCACATAGTTCTTGATACTTCACCATGCAGGCGGGAAACACCATTGGCTAAATGCGCAAAACGAAGTGCAGCCAGAGAATGATTGAATTGATTATCGGGCATGCCAGTCACTTCTTTTACTTCGTCTACGGTTAATCCGCAGAAATAGCTCATCTTCTGGCAGAGAAAAATATCATGCTTCTCATTGCCAGCTTCTTCAGGAGTATGGGTTGTGAAAACAAGTCTTTTCTTCACTTCATCGATATCCCTGTTGTATTTGTCATAGAGATAAAACGCAGCAGATAATCCATGCGCCTCATTTAAATGATATAATTCAGGATTGAATTCAAGCAGATCCACCAATTTAGCACCACCCACACCTAAGAGAATAAATTGCGCGATCTTGGTCGCCACATTCGCATCATATAAACGATGCGTAATGGTTTGCGATACGTAATCATTTTCAGGAACATCGGTTGACAAGAGGAATAGAGGAGCTGTCTTAAATGTTTCAGGATTTAAATAATAGGCTTTCACCCATACCGGAGTTTCATGAATGTCGATCTGGAATTTGATCCCGGTATCTTCCAGGAAACTGTATTGCTTTTCATTCCAGGTCACTTCCAGGGTCTGGTCCTGGTTTCTTTCCTGATCATAATAACCGTATTTCCAGAGTATGCCAACGGATATCATATTCTGACGCAATTCGTAGGCACTGCGAAGATGGGATCCGGCAAGGAAACCGAGTCCGCCACTATAAATTTTAAGGGGTTGGTGAGTCGCAAATTCCATCGAGAAATAGGCAACCTTCTTTGTAAACTGTTGATCTACAGGGTATGGGACGTTAAATGGACTAAAGCTCATATTGTGTTCTTTTTACACGAAGGTGCAATATAGTGGAAAATTTTATATAGAATGAGTAGCGGCATCCAGGGAAAGGGAGCCCGGGACCGAAGAGCTAAGTTTTTTCATCACTTCTTCTACAATTGCATCCGGACAAGAAGCCCCGCTGGTGATCAATATTCTTATTTTTGATTTATTCGGAAGCCAGTTTTTGGTTACCAGTTCTTTTTTCTGATGCAGATCAAAATGATGGATCTCCTCTGCGGAAATAATTTTCTCTTCATTGCTTATAAAATAAGTGGGCAATTTTAATTCGCAGAGCTCAACCAGGTGAGATGTATTGGAAGAATTATATCCTCCGATCACAATGGCAAGATCAGCTTCCTCTTCAAGCAATTGATTTACCGCTGTCTGATTATCGTTCGTTGCGTAGCAAAGCGTATCGCGCGTATCAGCGAAATGCGATTCGATTCTTTCTTTTCCAAATTTTTCAGATACCCTGTTTTTCAAATGATCGGCGATAGCCTGAGTATCTGTGGCCAGCATGGTGGTCTGATTGATCACTCCTATACGCCTCAGATCACGTATTGGTTCAAACCCGGAAGAATATTGTCCTTTGAATTCCTGATAAAATTCCGACGATGGAATTTCTTCCATAATATATTTTCCAAGACGAATGGCCTGTTCCATATCGCGCACTATCACTGCAGGTCCATAAGATTCTGCTCTGGAAAATGTGGCCCTTGTTTCTTCATGGCCCGGTTTTCCATGGATCACCAGGGTATATTCTTTTTTCGCGATCGCTTCACCGCGGTTCCATACTTTTTCTACAAAGGGACAGGTCGTGTCATATTTCTCAGTAGTAATACCTTTATCATTAAGCATTTTTTCTATAGCCAGGGTGGTTCCAAAAGCAGGGATCATCACAATATCACCAGAATGAAGAGTATCAAATGAGATCTGTTGTTTCCCATAAGTATCCTGTAAAAATGAAATGCCATGCGAACGCAGATCGGCATTTACCTGCGGGTTATGGATCATTTCACTTAAAAGAAAGATCCTTTTTCCGGGGTTTTCTTCTACCGTTCTGAAAGCGATCTCAATCGCATTTTCTACCCCATAACAAAATCCGAAATGGCGGGCAAGCAGGATCTGTAAAGGGCCCAGATCAATAAGGGTAGGCGAGAAATCCTTTTTCATTTTATCCTCTTCCTTCCGCTTTTTCTTGATGGCGGATATAAGTGGACTACGATAAATAATAGGAACATCGAAAGATTTCATTTTGCAAAGATAAGAATGGAGGCTCGTGGTTGATTAAGCTATAATAACGTATCCTCCGACTTTTAGTTCATGAAGGCAATTTTCTTCACTTAATTTGGCCCGGTCATCATTTATATTCACCTGAATATCTTCCATGGATAAATTCAGAATGACGGTCAGCGTTTCCGTTTCGGCGACCCGCTGATAGGCCAATACTTTTTCGGGCTCATTATGTTTCAGAAGGATGGTCTTTACAGCAGCATCTCCTGCTCTCAGCGCCGGATGAAATTTTTTCAGAGATAGAAGTTCTTTATAAAATCCATGCTGTTCATATTCACCCATCCATTCAATCTGGTCCTTGTCAAAAAATGCAAGCCTTTTTTTATTTGGCTCTTCCTGTCCTGAATAAATAAGGGGAATACCATCCCAGGTGATGCTGAAAACAGCCAGTGCCCTTGCTATTACTCCGTATTTTTCAAATTCAGTACCGTTCCAGCTATTTTCATCATGATTGCTGGTGAACCAGGCGCGAAGGCATTGCGGACCCAGGTCATCATAGCGTTTCAATACCTGGATAAGTTCCGCCAGGCTTCGATTGTTTTTATAATAATGTTCTGTTTCATGCATCCATTTCCAGGTATAGCTGCCATCAAATACTTCCCCATATTCCGGCTTTTCCATTTCATCAAATTCTCCCAGCCAGAATAAAGGTTTTATCGAATCCAGTTGGGGTCTTGCTTTTTGCCAGAACTCCAGTTTCACCCAAAATGCGAGATCACAACGAAAACCATCAATGTCAAATTCATCCACCCACCATTTCATCGCATCGATCATTTCCTTACTCACCTCGGGATTTTCGAAATTTAATTCGATGATATCTTCCATACCCGAAGCCATTTTAAAATCCCGGTTACCTTCATCGAACTTATAATAATCGGGATGTTGTTTTGTCCAGATATGATCCCAGCCTGTATGATTCGCTACCCAATCAATTACCACTTTGAACTCCATTACATGGGCCAGGTTCATCAGATCCCTGAAATTCTCAATGGTTCCAAATTCGGGATTGATACTTTTATAATCGGAGCATGCATAATAACTGCCCATGGTTCCTTTCTTGTTTTTTTCTGAAATAGGAGTGAGGGGCATGAACCAAAGAGTTTCAATACCCATATCTTTTAACCGGGGTAATTCTTTTGCAAATGCATTGAAACTTCCTTCCTCACTATACTGACGAAGATTGACCTCATAAATAGTAGTGTTAGCCACCCAATCCAATCTATTATTCATGATGGAAAGTTACCAAAAAAAAGAGCCTCAGTCATGACTGGGCTCTTTCGTATAGAATGCTGTTATTATTTATTCCTGTCCAAGGTTCAAAGGATATCTGTAAATGCCATCATAGCCCGGATAGAATCCTTCCAATTGTGCCGTCTCTCCTTTCAGTGAACGAATAGCGGCATTAAGTTCTTCGACGGTTGTAATATCATTTCCATTTACACTGGTGATGATAAACCCGGCTTCCATTCTTGTTTTGCTGAACATACCACCTGCTTTTATCGTCTTCACAAGTACGCCACCTTCCACTGCATATTTTTCTGCGGTCTTGCTATCGATGGTCTGCAACTCAGCACCCAACTTTTCTCCAAGTCCGGAACCTGTAACTACTTCAATAGTGGGAGTTTTAGCAGAAAGCAAGGCCGAGGTCACATAATCTTTTCCATTTCTTTTATATGCGATATTGATCTTTTCACCCGCGTTATATGAAGAAATGGTAGCCTGTAATTCCGTCCATGAATAAATATTCACATCATTGATCTTTAGGATCACATCACCTGCTTTCAACCCACTTGCTGCTGCCGCACCATCGGTAGATACAGATCCGATATAAGCACCATCGCCGGCATCGAATTTATCTTCTGCTACACTTACTCCCAGATAAGGTCTTCTTACATCACCAAATTTTATCAGGTCATTGACAATCTTCTTCACCAGGTTCACCGGTATGGCAAATGAATAACCTGCGTAGGTTCCTGTAGGTGCATAAATAGCAGAGTTGATACCAACCAGTTGTCCATCGGTAGTGATCAGTGCGCCCCCGGAATTACCCTGGTTCACAGCTGCATCGGTTTGTATAAATGATTCGATCGGTGTTTTACTTTGGCGACCGTTAATACCAATATTTCTTCCTTTGGCACTAACAATACCAGCTGTAACTGTGGTTTCCAGTGTAAGCGGATAGCCTACAGCCAGCACCCACTGACCAAGTTTCACATTATCAGAATTGCCATAAAGAAGGAAAGGAAAACCTGTACCATCGATCTTCAGCACAGCGATATCAGAACTCGGATCCTTTCCAATTAATCGGGCCTTATATGTTTTTTTATTGCTGAGAGTAACGGTGATCTCTTCCGCTACACCATCTCCTCCGTCAGATACCACGTGATTATTTGTCACAATATATCCGTCCTCACTGATGATCACTCCACTTCCTGAGGCTCTTTGTTCTGGCTGAACCGTTGGGCCAAAATTGAAAATATCACCAAAAATATCTTCCAGCGAATTGCCTTTGCTACCTCTTGGTAACTGGTTACTTACTTTTTTAGCTGGGATCTTTGTCTTGATATGTACAACGGCCGGCACAGCGGCGCTGGCAGCCTTTGTAAAGTCAATTGGATCCGCATTTCCCGTTGTCTTATCAAAGAACCCGGCATAATTCGCGGGGGCCTTCCCGTCAACAGTTTGAATAAAAGAAGTTCGGACGGGGGAGATTTTGTTGTAGACAGCCACGCTGCTAACTGCTGAAACAGCACTAATAGCCACGATCAGCATCACTTGTTTCCATTTCATAGTTGTATGTAGAATTTAATTGTTATTGTTAGTTCGCTTCTTAGACGATACAAAATAACGAAGTCATTCGTTGGCTTAATTGCCTAATAACCAGTTTAACAATTAATTTACCAAGACCTTCGTACTTAAAATTACAAAATAAGATCGGCCCCAGGATACCCTCTTACCCTTAATTTCGGGCCAAACCCGACAGAAATGACAAGCTGTCAACACCATCTGCATAATCATTAAGTGCAGGTTGTTGGGATAAGCCAAATGTTATGCCGCCTTTTCCTATCAGGCATTGCAGATCGGGGTTCCCAGCCATCCTTGCCACCGGATCCTCATTGGAGGCGTAGAATTCGTAGTTAAGCTGACTAATTGGAGAGAAAAGGGAAGGATCCTTTATTAAAAGTATTGATCCATTGGTCATATAATAATTCTTGTTCAGCAGATGAATGGCAAGGTTATAATCGTAATTGTTTTTATACTTATGATGGTCGGCCATCCAGTTATATTTTCTAAACGCTTCCAGGAGTGGAACAAAATCATATTGTTCCGGCACATAGATCTTGGTCACATTGCGACATCCCAACCCGAAATAGAGATATACATCATCGGCAAGTCCCTCAAGTTCGGCAGTAGTTTCATTTCCCGTCAATACAGACACAGAGGTCCTGTTCTTTCGAATGATATGCGGATAGCGACTGAAATAATATTCAAAATAGCGGGAAGAATTATTGCTGCCTGTAGCTATATAGGCATCGCATGATTTAAGCATCTCTGCACGGCCGCTCATGGCTCCGGCTTCTTCCGACAAGGAAGAAATTTTATCCAAAAGATGAGTTATCAAAACCTGGTCGCGGGCTGAAGCCTTTACCAGTGCTTTGTTTCCGCTGATAAAAACAGAAAGCCAGTCATGAAATCCCACCAGCGGAATATTTCCCGCCATAACTATGCCGATGGTTAATGGGTGTAATAGTTCATTATGTAGCGAGGTATAGGCTGGGTCGGAAAGCCATTGTTCCAATGGTTTTTTTGAGAGAAAGGAGCTGGCTATATTTCGGGTAGCCGATTCTACAAATTCCGGAACGAACCAGTTGTTCTCCCGGTAAGCCTTGTCTTTAGCTTCTGCCCAATCCGGATTATCCGATAACATATATTCACCTAATTGAGATAATAGCCCTATACGATATGGTAAATTCATTCTCCTTGTTTAATTTTGCTGAGATCGTCTGTTGCGGGCAAAGTTCTGTAATAATTAAAATGAAACGATCATTAATTCACACCTCAATCAATTGCTATGGCTATCAAGATCACTGAAGAATGTATCAATTGTGGTGCCTGCGAACCCGAATGTCCCAATAACGCTATTTATGAAGGTGGCGTAGAGTGGGCGGTTGCAGATGGTACCACTGTTAAAGGCTCCTACATTTTAATGGACGGAACAGTAGTTGATGCGCATGCGAAGAACGCACCTGTAGCTACTGATATTTATTACATCACGCCGAATAAATGCACGGAGTGCCAGGGTTTCCATGAAGAACCCCAGTGTGCGGCAGTTTGCCCTGTTGATTGTTGTATCCCTGATGAAATGTATAAGGAAACAGTGGATGAGCTGATGGCGAAAAAGGCGAAACTGCATATTTGATATACAGGTTAGAGATTAGGGATTAGAGTTTAGAGAATACACCACTAAACTCTAACCTTTAACCCCTAACCCTTTCTAGAAATGTGTATAAATAATGACCCTGGTCATAGATATGCCAAAAGTAATTTCTTAAATTAGTACTTGTAATCGCGGCTTTTGCCGCCCTAATAAAAACGGGTGATATTTCCCGTAGTAAAAAGGTGAAGGGACATAATTTCCTTCACCTTTCTTATTGGCCCCTTTACGTATTTTCACAATATATATAGCAAACTTCCTCTCCTTTAATTGCGGGTCTTGAATTTTTCAGCAATATTTGCAGGTAAACTTTTTATTTAAATGAAGAGAAATATCGCGCTGGTAACCGGTGGCTTTTCCGGCGAGGCAGAGATCTCCTATAAGTCGGCTACTACTATCTCTAACAATCTCGACCGGGAACGTTTCAATGTTTACCGTATTGACATTAATTCCGAAGGCTGGTTCTTTGATGAAGGTGATGGTAAAAGATCAGCGGTTAATAAAAACGATTTCTCCATTCAATCCAACGGGGCCAAAATAAATTTCGACGCCATATTTATTGGTATGCATGGAACGCCGGGTGAAGATGGGAAACTGCAGGGTTATTTTGATACATTAAACCTGCCTTATACCGGATGCGACGCGGCCACATCGGCCATTACCTTTAATAAACGATATGCCGTGGCCGTTGCAGCCATGGGAGGTATTCCCGTATCACGGTCGGAATTATTATTAAAGGATCAATACCAGGGCACTAATGAGATCGTTAATGGATTGAGCTTTCCAGTATTTGTAAAACCCAATAATGGCGGATCCAGTATCGGTATGTCGAAAGTGAGTCAGCCCGATGAAACTCTGGAACCTGCTATTCAGAAAGCATTTCTTGAAGACGCGCAGGTACTGGTGGAGGAAATGATCAGCGGAAGGGAATTCACAGCAGGCGTTTTTCGCAGCAAAGGAGAGATCATAGTACTACCACTTACAGAAGTAAAGGCAGATGCGGAAAAAGAATTTTTTGATTTCGAAGCGAAATACCAGGGAAAATCTACAGAGACCACCCCCGCAGAAGTGGATGAGGTCATTGCAGGTAAAATAAGAGAGACAGCGAAAAAACTGTATTCCGTTTTTAATTGCCGGGGAGTTGTTCGAATTGATTTTATCTATAATGAAAAGCAGGGTCAACCATATATGCTCGAAGTAAATACCATACCCGGACAAAGTGAGGTGAGCATTATACCGCAACAGGTAAAATGTATGGGTTGGTCGCTTAAAGAATTTTATTCTAAACTGATCGAAGAGATATTACCTTAAACCTTCAAGCGTGTTCAAATTTATTACTGAACGTCCCTTATGGGTGAATGTAGTTGCAGGTATCCTGCTGGCTACTATCTTATTTTTTATTTTCCTTTTCTCATTGACCTGGCTAACTGATCATGGTAAGTCCAGTTCTGTGCCTTCTGTAACCGGAAAAAAATTTGAAGAGGCTGCGGCCATTCTCAAGAAAGCTGGATTTAATGTGGAGATCCAGGATTCGATCTATGTAGATACAATGAAAGCCAACACGGTGATCAAACAAATTCCTGAGGCGGATGAGATAGTAAAATCAAATCGTACTGTTTACCTGCTGATCAGCCGGGCCATTCCTCCTATGATTGAGATGCCCAACCTGGTAGGATATAGTTTCCGTAATGCAGAAATGGTGCTGAAGCATATGGATCTGCGAATAGGCGATACGATTTTCAAACCGGATTTTGCCCGCAACGCGGTACTGGAACAGCGTTTCAACGGAGAAGTAATACAACCTGGTACCCAACTAAGAAAAGGAAGCACGATCACACTGGTATTGGGTGATGGCGTAGGAAAACAGGAATTCGCTGTGCCTGATATTATCGGACTTACCTATTGCGACGCGAAAAACAGGCTGGAAGCTTCGGGTATCACTCTGGGCACTGTGATCCCTAATCCTGATGTGACCGATACCTGTGAAGCTTTTATTTTTAAACAGATACCAGTACGATTTGACGAAGAAAAAAAATTACAGCATATTCGCTCCGGACAAACCATGGATGTTTGGCTTCAGTTGGGAAAACCTGTCAGAGATACTACCCCGCCCGAAGCAAAACCAGATCCGGGTTATAATTAAAATCTTCTAATTTTTATTATGCAGATTATCTCCGTGGAAGAATTAAAGTCCCGCATGGATGCGGGAGAAAAATTAAACCTTATAGATGTAAGGGAGCCACACGAATACCAGGAATTCAATATTGGAGCTCAACTGATCCCACTGGGAAAAATTCAGACCATGGATGTAGAAGAACTGGAAGATCTTCGCGACCAGGAACTGATCATGATCTGCCGCAGCGGACAACGCAGTATGATGGCTTGCATGATACTTGATACGCTTGGCTTTAAGAATACCAAGAATCTGGCTGGTGGAATGCTGGCCTGGCAGGCTCTGAACCCTTGAGCCCCTCCAGTTAAAATCTTAGATTAAACGCCATCATAAAATTTATTCCCGCCATGGGAAAATAATAATTCTCAGTAGTCGTCATTCCTCTATAAAAATAACTGTAGGTATAACCATTGGGTTCATAATCCTTGTTCCAGATATTATTTGCTTTTAAGATCAGGGAGGCCTCTTTCAGCTTCCTGTATCTGAATGTATATCGCACACTAATATCCTGCACAAAAAACGCATTCAGGCGTCTGTCCTTATTGGAAGTATTATCCAGGTACTGATCGCTTACATATTTAGATTGCAAACTAAATTCCAGGTATCTTAAAGGAATTAAATTCAGAGTAGCCGAAGCAACAATAAAAGGAGAGTAGGCTATATCAGTTTTCTTAAAGTTATTAGTTTTCTGACCGCCATTATCATAATCATCAATATACTCGGTGAAATTCTCAACTTTATTATTACTTATCGCGAGATTGGCTGCTGCATTAAGCCAGCGATTAAATTTATATCCTCCTTCTAACTCCAATCCCGTACGATAACTATTTGGAATATTTTCCCTTGTATAAGCACCTACATCATTGATCTTTCCGGTAAGCACCAGCTGATCTTTATATTTCATATAAAAGCCTGTCAGCACCCAGTTGTATTTATTCTCTGTTCTTCCAATGGAAGCTTCCAGATCCTGTAACCTTTCAGCTTTTGGCTGCTGATTAATTCCCGCCTCGAAATCATCCCGGTTGGGTTCTTTATTTGCAATGGAATAAGAAACAAATGCTTTCAACCCTTTATGGATATAGGTAAGACCCATTTTTGGATTGAAAAAATTATATTGATTTTTCACTTGCAGGGAAGGGATGTCTCTGAACCCATCAATATTATAGTTAACATGGCGATATTGAAGATCCAGGTAATAGCTTAACCTTTCACTAAATTTTCTTTGCTCCTTTACATATAGTGTCGCATCTGTTTTTAATGCGTCCAGATCATACCAGCGATGCTTTCCATTTAATACCCGGCTGGCCCATACCAATTCACCATGGTGATTTCCATTATATCGTGTAATGGATCCGCCAAGAGTAGCCTGGTTTCTTCCAGATGCGTATTGCAACGCGAAAATGTTTCCATAATAATAATTTTCCAGCCAGAGTTGTCTTACAAAATCTGATTGAAAGATCGTGTCCTGCCCAATTACCGGATTGGCCAATCCATAGGAAGCATATTCCTGGCCGGCCTTGTATTGCTCATAATATCCTTTTCCTTTAGTAAGAAATAGTGCAGTGTTAAAATTCCAATTAGTATTGAAACGATGTTCAAAAAATAACTGCGCGTGTGATTGCGTATAATTATCTATCTCATTGTCATAAGGATCACCCGCTCTTTCTGTTCCTGCATAATTCACACGACGATTACCTGCTTCAAGGTCCGCTTGTGATATGCCATACCATGCCTGGTAAGTTTTTTCATGACCACTGAATAAGTTAAGTCGCAGAGAATTTTTATTTCCGATCCATGCTGTAGTAAAATAAAAAGAGCGAAGCCGGCTACTGGCTCTGTTGATAAAGCCGTCACTGCTGATACTTGATAATCTTAATTCACTGGTGAATTCATGATGAAGTCCTGTGCAGATCCTTATTGTATTTTTCAGGGAATTGAATGAGCCATAGCTATTATTTATTTCCGCGAAGGCTTGTTTGTTCACTTCATTGGTGCTGAAATTAATACTGGCACCAAAAGCACCCGAACCATTGGAAGAAGTTCCTACACCTCTTTGAATTTGTACTGAACCTGCCGAAGAACTGAGGTCGGGCAGGTCAACAAAAAAACTACCCTGACTTTCCGCGTCATTATAGGGGATACCATTGAGGGTAATATTAATACGGGTGGCATCAGTACCCCGGATATGTATTCCGGTATATCCAATACCATTTCCTGCATCCGAATTGATCACCACTGAAGGAGTTTGATCCAGGAGATATGGAATATCCTGTCCGAGGTTAAGTTTAACCAGATCCATCCGACTGATATTGGTTCTGGCAAAAGGAGCATCCGCTCCGGCCCTGACGGCACGCACTTCCGCCGGACTCATTAAATAGAAACTGTCTTTGACTGTACTGACTTGTGCATAAACGCTTAATGCTGTGAACAATGCACAGCAGGACATAATGATCCCCTTCATAGTTTAATTTTTTTTAATTAATTGAAGAGGGAACGCTGTTGGGAGAAAGGAGTCGATCTATTCCTTCCCTTCGCAGGCATTACCCTGACCAGGTTTTACGGGTATTATCTCAGATCGACCGCCATAACGGCCAAACACCCCGGGAAACACTGAAAACAAATGTGTTGAATTCAATAAGAACTGTCCGCCGAAGCGGGAAGCAAATATATTGAAAAATAAATATCCGGAATTGTAACTTATCTATAATGGTGTTCGTACTACCTTAAATGCAGTTTCAGACCGGGCATAAAAAATAAATATATGAGGTCAATATTCATCTTCTTTATCGTTTTGTTGGGTTCGTTAAGTGTCACAGCACAGTTAGTAAATGATCCCAATGCGGAGATCAGGGAGGCCAAAAATTTCCATTCGATCGTATTATCCAGTGCCTTTGATGTTTACCTGAATCAGGGTAATGATGAAGCTGTAGCAGTTAGCGCGGCCGAAGCAAAATATAAAGAACATATTACTGTAGAAGTAAAGAACGGCGTTCTCTATATTGGTTATAATTATAAGGGTTCATGGGGTAATGGGAATCATAAGTTGAAAGCATATATTTCTTTTAAACAGATCGATCAATTGAAAGTATCAGGCGCATGTGATCTGATGATAACAGGTACCCTTCAGGCAAAAACATTGCAGCTGGAATTATCCGGAGCCAGTGATTTGAAAGGCAGGTTGAATGCCGATAAGCTGACGGTAGAATTAAGCGGCGCATCAGATATCACTTTATCTGGTAAAGTTTCGCAGATGGATATTGTTGCAAGCGGTGCAAGTAGTTTTAAAGGATTTGATCTGAGTTCGGATATCTGCAATGCGCATGCAAGCGGAGCGAGTGACATTAAGATAACAGTGAATAAAGAGCTGACTGCACAAGCGAGTGGAGCCAGTGATGTACATTATAAAGGAGAAGCAGTAATAAGAGAAATTCGCAGCAGCGGATCAAGCAGTGTACGTAAGGTATAAGATCAAATGTTTTGGAGGGTAAGGTTTACAAACGTATCTTTGCCGTCCACATCGCGAAGTAGAGCAGCGGTAGCTCGACGGGCTCATAACCCGTAGGTCGGAGGTTCGATCCCTCCCTTCGCAACCAGGACTGCGGGACAAAATCCCGCAGTTTTTTTATATCTACCTTTGCCACTCATGCGATCCGGTTTTATAAGCATATTCGGTAAGCCCAATGCGGGTAAAAGCACACTTCTCAATGCATTAGTGGGCGAAAAACTTGCTATAGTATCGGCCAAGGTGCAAACTACCCGCCATCGAATAAAAGGTATCATCACCGAAAAGGATTACCAGGTAGTGATTTCAGATACACCTGGAATTATTGAATCAAAATATAAACTGCATGAAAAAATGATGAAGGTGGTAAAAGATTCACTGGAAGATGCTGACCTGGCCATATTGCTGGTAGATGTTAAAGAGGATCCTAAAGAATCCGATGAAATATTTACTGCTCTTAAATTGAAAGTGCCGGCGATCGTGGTGTTGAATAAAATGGATTTGGTAGATACGGCACGTTTGAAAGAAGTATCAGATTATTTCGCTGAACGGCCATATTGTAAAAAGCTGCTTAGCATTTCAGCGGGCTCAGGTATTAACAGGAAGAAATTCATTTCATCCATGTTGGAGTTTATACCGGAAGGTCCTGCATATTTTGAAGGCGATGATATCAGTGATCTGCAAACCCGATTTTTTGTGGGCGAGCTGGTAAGGGAAAAGATCTATGAACTGGCACAGGATGAGATACCTTATCAAACTACGGTGCAGGTGAGAGAGTATAAGGAAAAAGATAGTTTGGTAAAGATCACCGCCGATATCATTGTACAAAGAGAAACTCAGAAGGTGATACTAATAGGACACAAAGGTTCTATGATAAAAAGAATAGGAACAGAAGCAAGAAAAGGCATTGAAGAATTTATCGGACAAAAAGTATTTCTGGAACTGTTTGTAAAAGTGAAACCTCATTGGAGAGAGAATGAATTGCAGTTGAAGGATCTTGGTTACTAATTTACCCTTGAATACAAGACCCCTAAACTCTAACCCCTAAACTTTAACCTAAATAGAATGTCATTTACAGTTGCAATAGTTGGTCGCCCGAATGTGGGAAAAAGTACATTATTCAATCGCCTGCTCGTACAGCGCAAAGCAATCGTGGATGATGTGAGTGGAGTTACGCGTGATCGTCAGTATGGTGTAACGGATTGGAATGGTAAGACCTTTAATGTGATCGATACAGGAGGATTTGTTGCTGGTAGTGATGACATGTTTGAAAAAAAGATCGCCGAGCAGGTACTTGTAGCTGTTGAGGAAGCCAATGCTATTATTTTTATGGTGGATGCAGCCACAGGTATGACTGATCTCGACGATAGCATGGCACATGTGCTTAGAAGATCAACCAAACCGGTTTTTCTCACTGTAAATAAAGTAGATAATAACGAACGATTATTGGAAGCCAGCGAATTTTATAGTCTGGGCTTTGATAAAATATTTTTTATTGCGGCTGCTAGCGGAAGCGGCACCGGTGAATTGCTGGATGATATCGCAGTACTGATCACCGAAGACGCTTCTGAAGAGGCAAAAGAGATGGATGAGCTTCCAAAGTTCGCCATCATTGGCCAGCCTAATACAGGAAAATCCTCTCTGCTGAACGCGCTGGTAGGAGAGGAGCGTACGATCGTAAGTGAAATAGCAGGAACCACCAGGGATACAATTCACACGCATTATAATCTTTTCCAGAAGGAATTCATCCTCATCGATACGGCGGGAATTCGCCGCAAGGCCAAAGTGCATGAGGACCTTGAATTTTATTCTGTGATCCGTGCTATCAAAGCAATGGATGAGGCAGATGTTTGTTTACTGCTTGTAGATGCTACTAAAGGAATGACTGCCCAGGATGTGAATATATTCAGCCTTGCCGCCAGAAAAGGAAAAGGTATTGTACTGTTGGTGAATAAATGGGACCTGGTGGAGAAAGAGACGAATACAGCAAAAGAGTTTGAAAAAGAATTGAAGGAAAAGATCGCGCCTTTCACCGATGTACCTATTCTGTTTATATCTGCTAAGGAAAAAACAAGGATATTTAAAGCTATTGAGATCGGACTGGATGTATACGAGAATCGTAATCGAAAAGTACCTACTTCGCAGCTGAATGATATATTACTTAAGGCTATTGCCTCTTATCATCCACCTGTTGTTAGAGGACATCCTATAAAAATAAAGTTTGTAAGTCAATTACCTACCGTGGTGCCTTCTTTCGCATTTTTCTGCAATTTCCCGGATGATATAAAAACGCCATACCGAAATTACCTGGAGAATCAGTTAAGAGCCAGTTTCCCTCTTAATGGAGTACCGGTAAGGATCTATTTCAGAAAGAAATAAGCTGCCACGAGCAATTTTACCTGTTTAGCCTCAATTGATTATTGAGGCTTTTTTATGTCTTAGGCATACTAGTATAATTACTATTCTCTAATAAAAGTTCTACAAAAGCTTGCAAACTACCGCTGGCTTATCTAATTTGGTTGTCCCATCGTTCCTTTCGGGCAATCTCCAATTTTTAGAAAAACCACCACTCCATTTCATTTTATGAAACAAATCAGCGTACCAATCATTGGTATTATCCTTTTCTGTGTAAACCGGAAACACACAAATCACCTTTATGAAATGGATTTTCATTGCCTTGCTGATCACCTTCGGAGTAAAAGCCGATTGCCAAATTACTGACCAGTCTATCACATTTACAAAAGACATCCGTACGGATAATAATTCTACGTTTATTCAAAAAGAGGAAATAAGGGTAAGTACCGCGCATTGGAAGATAGACCGCTCCCGTGTACTTTCAGGAAGCCTGGTATTCCTCGCTGGTTTATCGAAAGGATTTAATGAAACTCTTCAATTTCACTGGAAA
>JBKJMI010000080.1:0-61842 GCA_046596515.1 Chitinophagaceae bacterium
TGCAGTTGAACCAGACGAATCGGCAGTATTGTCAGGCCGTCCTTCGGGGTCACATAAAATTGAAGGTATTGGAATTGGTTTTATTCCACCTCTATGGCAACCAGAAATTGTAAATGAGATTTTAACTGTTACTACAGCTGATGCAATGTCTATGGCAAGAAAACTTGCATGAGAAGAAGGTATATTTGCAGGTACTTCAACAGGAGCTAATATAGTTGCAGCCTTGAGAATAGCTGAAAGACTTGGCCCACGAAAAACAGTATCAACAATTATTGTTGATTCCGGATTAAGGTATATCAGTACTCCTTTATATCAGTTAGCTTGAAAGATAATAGTTAATAAAACAGCATACAGCAAAAGCATTTGCAACTTCCCTTCCTGCAGACAGCTGTCTAGGATCAACAGCGGTTCCGACGGATGAGTTGAAATTTGATTTTTAGTTATTAACTTCAACTTTATATTTTCATTTTTGCATTTGTATGGGGCTGAACGTTTAATTAAATCCATGCCTTTGCAAATACTCAACGTTGGCTGCGATATAAAATGAGAATTACTAACTTTAAATAGACATGCAAAAAAAGATCATCGATAATTTCCCTTTTGTATCATACACAAAAAAAACATATGAGATTGAAGAAATGAACGCTCGTTGCCATCTTTTTTTTGAATGGATGAACACACGTAGAACAGTTCGCGATTTTTCGGATAAATCTATCCCTGAAAATATTATTGAAAACATCATTCTTTCTGCCTCTACAGCACCTTCTGGCGCACATAAACAACCATGGACATTTTGCGTAGTAAAAAATTCTGAAGTAAAAAGGGAAATCCGCATTGCAGTTGAAAAAGAAGAAAAAGAAAGTTACGAAAACAGAATGACAGATGAATGGCTTAGGGATCTGCAGCCTATAGGAACTGATTGGCATAAGCCGTTTTTAGAAACCGCTCCTTATCTTATTGTTGTTTTTAAAAGAAGCTATGAATTGGAAAATAATAATTACAAACATCAAAATTATTATGTAACAGAAAGTTGCGGTATCGCTTGCGGATTTTTACTTACTGCAATTCATGATGCGGGTTTGGTTGCATTAACACATACTCCGAGCCCAATGAATTTTCTATCCAAAATTTTAAACCGTCCCGAAAATGAAAAACCTTTTTTACTAATTCCTGTTGGTTATCCTGCAAAAGAATGTTGGGTTCCAGATTTAAAAAGAAAAGGCATTTCAGAAATCTGCGTTTGGATTTAGGATGGATAACAAACGACGCATGTTCCAGGGTTGAAAATTCACAGCAGTTAACGAAAGTATTGCTGCAAGCGTAGCTGGACATGTCTCTATTCCCGTACTTCGCTAATCTTCGAACGTTGCCTGCTATGCTTCTGCGACACCTCTAATCCTAAGGCAGCTGCAAGATATCAGAGACAGGAAAATAATATTTATCTTTAAAAGTTATTTAATTACATATGGACTACAGTTATCTAAAATTGATTCATGTGTTTGCTGTAATACTATTCTTAGGAAATATTATTACAGGACTTTTTTGGATGCGCATTGCAGTAAAAACAAGAGACGTTAAAATTATTAACTTTACAATGAAGGGCATCCGGGATGGAGATAGATATTTTACAATTCCAGGAGTTATTATAATAACAGCTTTTGGGGTTTTTGCAGCTATTGCAGGACACTATTCAATTTTACATACAGGTTGGATACTTTGGTCTATTATTATGTTTTCATTGTCAGGACTAGCTTTTGGATTCAAATTAGTCCCTTTACAGAAGAAAATTTATCATCTTTCATTAGAGAAGGAATCTTCGACCAATTTTGATTGGAAAGTATTTAATAAGTTATACAAGGAGTGGAATATTTGGGGGCTTGTTGCTTTATTGACTCCTTTGGCTGCTTTCATTATGATGACATTAAAAGTACCTCGGTGAAATAGCACAGCAGACAACAAAAAGTATGGCAAAATACGGGCATACGTAAGTCATTTTTGCAATTTGTAATTTTTTTGTGCATTTGCTCTGGGCTAGACAAGCGTATATTTTCGTACTTCGCCCAGCCTCGAACGTTAGGTGCAAATCATGGAAACTACATAATGATATGAATGATAGACAAGAAAATATAATATTGCAACTTAAAGAGATTGCAACTATGCTAAATAAAATAGAGAGAACTTATGCATCCGAACGTTCAAAGACAATTGGTCAATTGCAGAATATAATATGGGATGAACCATTGCTTCAAATTGAAGAGCTTTATTTTCTCCAGGATCTTGCAGGGGATTTAAATTTTTA
This sequence comes from Chitinophagaceae bacterium, assembly GCA_046596515.1. Taxonomy (GTDB): domain Bacteria; phylum Bacteroidota; class Bacteroidia; order Chitinophagales; family Chitinophagaceae; genus JJ008. The sequence continues at coordinate 2,300 of JBKJMI010000080.1, forward strand.
CGAACCTGTGGAAAAAGACCTTGATGCCAGTTTGGGTTATTATGATGATGACAGGCTGCTGGAGCTGACGTCTGCTGTGTTAAAAAAAATAGAACCTCTGCTTGCAAGGTGACGCTGAAAGAGAATATATCTTCAACTTCAGGTTTTCAACCTGCCTGCCTCCCTTCGGGACGTAAACGGGCAGGCAGGTCGGCCTCTTTTCCGGCTGACGTAACACAGAATATCAACACCACAGAAAACTCTACCGTTATGCGCAAACAATCAGCCGGTTCAATTCTAAAAACAAAATTAAATTGATAACCAACACTATTAGTAAGTCACAACGTAAGGATGCAAAAGTTGCGGGATTTGCTTTTCTAATAACTTTTGCAATTGTTGCCTTCGTTAATTTTGGTATCATTCAACCATTAGTTGTCGAAAATAATGTTACGGAAACCGCCCGGAATATATTGGCAAACGAACAACTATTTCGAATTGGCATCACAGGCAACCTTATTTACTGTACCGGTCTTATGGTGCTTTTCACTGCTTTGTATATTGTTCTCAAACCAATAAATCATGGACTTGCCTAACTTGGTACATTCTGGAGGCTGGTATGGGTATTAATGTGGCTTCTTATGACACTTAATCTCTTTGACGCTTTACGGTTAATAACTGGGGGCACTTAACTGGGTGCATTTGAAGCGGAGCGATTGCATGCCTTAGGAAGGTTCCATCTTGCAAGGGGTATAGACTACTATTATGTTGGTCTGCTTTTCACTTCATTGGCATCTACACTCTATAGTTATCTTTGGTTAAAGTCGGACTATATCCCCGGACACTGGCAGTTTTAAGCATAATTTCATCTGCATTTTGTGTAGCTTGTACTTTCATTTTTTATATATTCCCTCACTTCGACCAGATAGTTAACCTTTGGTGGTTTGATATGCCGATGGTTATCTTCGATACAGTGTTGAGCTTTTGGCTTTTATTTAAGGGATTACGGTTAGTTGAGGTAGCTGAGCCTCAGAAAACAAGTGAGTGAGACAAGTATGCGCAATACTCGAACGTTGTGCCCTACCGGTGCAAATTTAGTTGAAGTTTAATTTACCAATGCTTACCTCTACTCTATATTATAATCCTGCAATAGACAATTAGCTAAAACGTATTTATGAACAAAATATTTATTCTTTTTTTTTCTTTAGGATGCTTTGTATCATCGGTTACTTTATACGCGCAAAACAATTCATCGGTGTTTGATAAATATATGCAACTGCAAACTGACCTGTATGGATTCAATGGTAATGTGTTGGTTTCACAAAATGGGGATGTTATTTACAAAAAATCTTTCGGTTATGCCGATTATATCACGAAAAGCAAACTCGACAGTAATAGCATTTTTGATTGCGGTTCCATAGCCAAAGAATTCACAGCAATGGGAATTTTGCTGTTGAAAGATAAAGGTTTACTTAACTATACTGATACGATTAGAAAATTCTTTCCTGAGCTTCCATATACTAATATTACCATCCAGCAACTACTTACCCATACTTCTGGTTTGCCTGATGGATTCGACTTAGTATCAAAATATTTTGACCACAATAAGATTGCTTCCAATGATGATTTGATTCGGTTGCTGGCTAGAGAAAAGCCACCTGTTTTTTTTCAACCCGGTGAGAACCTTATGTACTCAGGTACTGCTTTTAACTTGCTGGCATCTATTATTGAAAAAATATCCGGACAGTCGTATAACGCCTATATGGATGAACATATTTTCAAGCCACTGGAAATGGCGCATACTTTGGTTGTGAATGGACCCCGTTCCACAAAATCAATTCCCGGTTACGCTTATGGATTTGTGTATTCCGATAGTTTGAAAACCTATTTCAGGGCTGATAGTATGCATTCTGGCTGGACGAGTTATCTGGCAGGTATAACCGGTGAAGGAATGATAATATCAACAACAGGTGACCTCTTAAAATGGGACCGTGCACTGAAGAATCATAGCTTGCTTACAGTGGCAACGCAACAAGCAATGCTTTCTACGCAAGGAGAAAAGAAAACCTTTCCATTTGTTCACTTTGGTTACGGTATACGGGTTGGGAAAAATGATTTTGGAAATTACATTTTTCACAATGGTTCGTATCCGGGGTATGAAGGCATGCTTATATGTTATACAGATAATGATATAACTGCCGTTGTTTTATCCAACAATGAATCGCACTCTGATTATATAGCAGATGCGTTGGTAGCAATTGTGGTAAATAAAAATTTTGTAATGCCTTATGTTCACAAAGAATTATCTGTAAAACCTGATATTGAAAAATATGTTGGTAAATATATGCTACCACTCCTCAGGCCTCCTTATATGGTTTCTTTTCCGGTTGAATTAGTTAACAAAAATAGTACGTTATACATTCATACCGGTGCTGGAAAAGACAAGGAACTGAAACCTGAGTCTTCAACTAAGTTCTATTATGCCGATGGCTCTGACCAGCAACTAGAATTTGAAAACGATAAAGACGGCAAGCTTATTAAAACCTGGTATATTGGATGGGGTCTTAAAAAGGAGATAAAAAAAATTGAGTAAATAGAAACATTAAATTACAGACGCATAAGGCCTTTGCCAAAGGATCTATCAATTACACAAGAGAAAAGGAATAGACGGAATAAAACTGGCAGACGGAGCAGACAATATCTATTTCATGTCAATTTTTGAAGACAATAAGGGTGACCTTTGGCTTGGCACAGTTGAAGCATGGGCATATAAAATTGATGGGACAACATTTGAAAAATTTCAACCTTGACAGGCGAGAGAAGAGCTGCCGATAATAGCGGTTTGGTAAAAGTGGCGGTTCAGCCTCCCGTCGGGAGGTAAGCCAGCAGGCAGGATTGTGGTAAAAAGCACCACCTTCGCCAGGCGGCAAAACGTTGTGTGCAATTATCAGCATTTTCTCCTGACACTAAATAAATAATTAGACTTAATTTCAAGAACTAAATTTATTAATAGATAAATTCATAACAATGGCAAAGAAAATAGTTTTCTTTATTTTTTTTATACTTTCTAATATTTATTTATTATCTGCAAGACAATCTATTAGCAGGTCAATCATTAATGTAAATTACGTTTTCAATAAAAGTGAACCCATTTATTTTATTGGTGATTCAACTGAAAAAGGAAAACTTGAGCAGCTTTCAAAAACCTGGATGGATGCAATGATTAGGCATGACACTTCAACTCTTAAGTATCTAATGGCTCCTGAGTATAAATTACAAAGATGGGATGGTAGTACTCCGGTATATCTTGCCACATGGTTAGACAACCTTTTAAATCATATAAAGATTATTAAATTTGAACAAACTAATATATATGCTGAGATACATGGCGACGTTGCCCTGGTCACTTCTCTTTATAGTTGGACAGGAACTTTCAAAAACAATCCATTTGATTCGAAAGGTTATTTAGTAGATACATGGGTCAGAAATAATAATCATTGGCAAGTAATTTCTAGAACAAATGGAACTTTTATTGGAAGTAAAACACTTGACGGGAAATAAGTTTAAATTAATTTTATCCTAATTTGTTTATTCATAATATAACCCAATATAACATAAGGAATTCAATCTGCCTACTACCTTTCGGGAGGTAGTCCGGAAGGCAGGTCAGCATTTGTTCCGTGCTTGAAAGAAAACTATTCCCGTACCCGCCAAGTCTCAATGTTGTGAGTCATTCTATGGCTACACTTCGAACTTGCAACTGACTACTTAGGAACAAATAATAAGCCCTGACAAATTCTAATATTATATGAAAGAAGACAACAAAAAATTTGCAACCGACTTTGAAGAATTCAGACCTCATTTAAAATCCTTTATTTTAAGAATGACAGCAAGTGTAGAAGATACAGAGGATTTATTGCAAGACACTTATATTAAAGCTACTAAAAACGTTCACACATTTAAAAACGAATCTTCACTTAAAACCTGGGTGTTTGCAATTGCGATTAACCTGACTAAAAATTTCTTGCGTTCAAAAAAACGTTGGATGGACAATGTAACCGACATTGGTAAAGACGCAGCAATTGCATCACCTGACTTTATGCAAAAGATTATGGCGGTGCATGAAACATCTCCGCAAGGCATTTTTGAACTGCGTGAACATATTAATTTTTGCTTTACCTGCGTTGGAAAAACTTTACCTATCGATCAACAAGTTGCTTTGTTACTTAAAGAAATTTATGATTTTAAGGTGGTTGAAGTGGCGGAGATATTGCAATTAACAGAGGGGGTAGTAAAGCATTTATTATTCAACAGCAGACAAACTATGATTAAAATCTTTGACAAGCGTTGCTCACTAATCAATAAAAATGGTGTTTGTCATCAATGCAGTGAACTCAATGGCATTTTTAATCCAAAACACGAAACGCAAAAGGAACTAATGGAAATTGAAATGGTTAAACAAGCAACTAAATCCAGCACAGATGAACTTTTAGATTTAAGAACAAAAATTGTAAAATCAATTGACCCTTACACTACTGCGGGTGCTGAACTGCAATTTTTTCACTTGAAACATACCAAAACTGCAATGGAAAATATTCAAAATGAAAAATAATGCATAAATCCCGATCGTTTTTTTGGGCTAATGTGTCTAAAATAGATCAAGGGAGTATTTCCATTGAATGATAATTTTAAAAAAGTACAAAAATGACAACACAAGAAGTAGCAAATCGCTTAGTTGAACTTTGCCGAATTGGCCAGGTTGACGAATGCCAGGCAGAATTATTTGCAGACAATGTTCAAAGCATAGAGTCAAATGAAAGTTTTGGACCAATATTGACCAATGGATTAACTGCTATTAAGGCAAAATCGGTACATTTTCAATCTATGGTTGAAGAGTTTCACGGGGCATCCATTTCTGATCCAATTGTTACAGGCAATTGTTTTGCTATAACCTGGGTGTTTGACGCAACTATGAAAGGACAAGGAAGAATGACTTTGTCTGAAGTTTGTGTTTACAAAGTTGAAAATGGAAAAATAATTTTAGAACATTTTTTTTATTAGTTTGAAACACAGAAAGCGAACGACCGCAATAAAAATGAATTTTATTTTTATTGCGGTTGATTTATTTACTGATAGAAAAGAAGAATGATTGCACAACAAAAAATTTGAACCTGCTTGCCTTCCTGCAGGAGATAAACCAGGGAGGAAGGTCATAATTTGTTCCAGGCTTAATAATCATATATTCCCGTACTTTGCAAGGCCTCGAAGGTAGTGCATCATTTTGTTAACCCTCAAATTGCCGAATGAAAAGAGTAATGATAATTATAGCGTTGACTCTGGTAATCATTATTGCAGTTTGTGGCATCTCTTATTTGACAGACAAGACAACATACACATCGTGGAAATTAGTAATCAACTCCACCGATAAAACGAAAATTTCCTGGGCAAGATTTGATTGGGGGGGAAATACTTTAAGTGGAAAATACTATGACAAGGCCTATATGCAAATTCCTTGTAAACTTGAAGGACTTCCCAATATATTTACATTTCAATTCGACTTAGGTGCTGACATGACAGGCGTTTATGAAAATTCATTTAGTTCTTTTTATTTGTTTAATCAAAACTTGGGAAATAAAATTGAAAGATTAAAAAGCCCAATTCAATTTTGGAATAAAAATAAAGTTTTCAGAAATTATAAAATCAGTTTTGGCAGTTATACTGCGACAAACGAGGTTGGTTTTATATATAGAAACTATGGAGAACAATTTGCTAATCCAACTCTGGTGGACACTTTCCATTTAGGAACAATTGGTGCAGACTTATTCAAGGATAAAATTCTAATAATTGACTATCCAAATAAACGATTTGCAATTTGCGATACAATACCAAAGGAATTTGGCATAAACCTGGTTGATATTGAGGTAGATAAGAGCGGGGGAGTTGTTTTGCCGATGAAATTCCATCAGCAATTGTACAGAATCAGGTTTGACAATGGTTCAAGTTTATTTCCAATTATTACAGAAGTAAAAAATATTTCAAAATTTTCGACATTACCTGACACTGACACAATACAGATTTCTACCTGGGGTAAAATGCATAATGTAACAGGAAAGATTATTAAAGACAGTTTTGAACTTGCAGGACAGACGTTTTCAAATGTAAAGGTCTATGCAAATCATAGTGGCTTAGGAATAGATAAACATACTGATGGTATGACAGGAAACGCACTATTTTGGAACAAGACAATAATCGTTGATTTCAAAAATAAGAAATTTGGTGTGAAATGAAAGGAACGAAAAGCTGCGGGTTATGCCTCTCTAATCAACATGCAAAATTGAATGGGGTATATCGTGTAAGAAATATAAGGCATTGATTGGGTGGGTGCTGGCTGCCTGTCCACATTGGCGGCAGAACTTTCCTTCAAATAAACTTTTGACGTTCTTATATTCTACAGCGGGCATATATAAGAATATGTTCTAAAGATGAGTTTGAATAATAAATCTAAAGGCGCTTCACCATTCAAAGGTAGCTAAGCCAATTGAAAACAGGAGGATAGGCAATGAATAAAACATTCATTTCAGATTAATGCTGACGGTGGTGGTCTGTGTAAATTGTGTATCTTAACTTATTATAAAAGACAAATCATAATAGTTTAAATCATGAAGAAGAAAATTCTATTTGTAGTAAGCCTGCTTTTTGGATTGATGTTTATTAATGCAGGGCTGAATAAGTTTTTTAATTACATGCCTATGCCCAAAGATTTGCCGGAAGGGTTAGTAAAATTAATGGGATCAATTATGGAAATAAAATGGTTATTGCCATTAATTGCTGCTGCTGAAATTATTGGGGGAATACTTGTTATTATTCCGAGATCCAGAGCATTAGGAGCCATCATTATTTTTCCGGTAATGATAGGTATACTTTTGACCAACATAATAAATGCACCTTCAGGATTCATACTAGCAATTATTTTGTTTGTGATAAATCTTTGGATAATGTTTGAAAATCGGGAGAAATACATGGCGATGATATAATAACAAACAAATAATCTGTGCCTAACCATATACAGGTCTTTTATTATCGATGCAATAGCGCACCGGGTATGTAATCTTGATACCAGGAATGCTTTACGTTACCTAAACTAAATATGAATAATAACATCCGACCTCCATTCCTGGGATATCTGCATAGTTTTCGGGGTTTTGCCATTATTAATATCGTAGCCATTCATGCCATTGGATTTGCCTTATATGCTACCAGCAATAACAGTTTTAGCGCTAAAGACCCTTATGATATTGCCAATGAACTGCTGTTTCATAACAGTACTATTTATTTTTCCGTCATCTCCGGTTTACTTTTCTCCGTTGTATTAAAAAGTAAAGGGTATAAAATATTTTACATCAGTAAATTTAAAAATGTACTGTTGCCATATCTTTTTTTGACGTTGTTATTTTCCATATTTAATCCAACAGAGACTAATAATTTTGCTTTGCATACTGATTTTGTGCTCTACCTCAAAGGGGCGCTCCGCAATTTTATATATGGCAAAGCGCAGTTTCCTTACTGGTATATACCAGTATTGATATTTTTATATCTGGTAACGCCTTTTCTGGATTATATATTGAATATAAAAAGATGGGGAACAATGTTGATTATGCTAATTGTATTATTACCATTAGGCATATCAAGAGTGGAGCTGATTGATTTGGATAAAGGCAATTTCCTGAGTTTGTCAACCATGATTTATTTTATGGGTGCCTATGCAGCTGGTATATATTTTGGTGCCAAGCCCGATGAGCGGTTTAAATGGGTAAAGGAAAACATGCTGCTGTTTATATTGATTACAATACTCTCCACTGCAGCATTAATTTATTTTGAAATAAATAATGTTGACAAATTTGGGGCATGGTCCTTACGGGGGACATTGTTTTATATTCAAAAAATGTGTTTATCAGGAATATTCATTATTGCATTTAAAAATCTGAGTGAGCGGCAACCCCGTTGGTTGGGAAAGATTGCCAATTATGCGTTTACCATTTATTTTCTGCATGCCTTTTTCCTTTTCATTCTATATGATCCTTTGGTGCAATTAGCAACCTTGTTTAAAATAGCTCCTTTTAATTTATTCCTGACTTCCCTTATATTTTTAGCCTTGTCACTTGCATTGAGTATGTTGGTTGCCTGGGTAGTTAAAAAATTGGTTGGTAAATATTCAAGGATGCTGTTAGGTTCGTAATAGAATTGGGAAAGAACCTGATAAATTAAAAGCTTAGTCCTGATAAAAATAATATTTGAAACACGAAAGCACAATTTCGGATTGGCTTTTAGTTGTTAACTTCATCATTCCTGCCAATAGGCTGGAATATTTCAATTGACTTTGACAAATAATAGTGGTTAACCAAATTTAGTGAATCAAACCCGCCAACTTGCTGCTATCATGTTTACCGACATAGTCGGATACACGGCGTTAATGGGTAGGAATGAACAAAAAGCATTTGAGTTGCTGACTAAAAACAGGCAAATTCAAAAACCAATCATTGAACAATATAATGGACGCTGGATAAAGGAACTTGGCGATGGAGTAATGGCCAGTTTTAATACTGTTTCTGACGCAGTGAATGCGGCTATTAAAATACAAGGAGCCTGTAATGCTGCTAATGAATATAAATTGCGAATAGGCATCCACTTAGGGGAAGTGGTTTTTGAAAATGAAGATGTATTTGGTGATGGAGTTAATATCGCATCGAGAATACAGGCAATCGCTCCGCCTGGCGGCATCTATATTTCTGAAGCTATTCATAATAATGTTTCCAATAAAAATGATATAGATACAGAATTTGTAAGAGTTGAACAGCTTAAGAATGTAAAGGAACCTGTTCGCATTTACCAGGTAAAAATTGAAGGTGTTGAAATGCCTAAAGCTGTTGTTTTAGTTTCAAAAAAAGCAACAGCAATTGGAAGAACTTTATTTAATAATAAAGGAACTGCATTATTTACAGTAGTATTTGTAGTAATAGTGGTCGCTACGTATTTTATTTATAATAATTCTCTAAAAAAAGGGAAACTAAACATTTCGACTGCAGCAAATAAAATAGATAGATCTATTGCTGTACTGCCTTTTGTAAATATGAGCAGTGATAAAGACCAGGAATATTTTAGTGATGGGTTAAGCGAAGAACTTCTTAATCTATTGGCAAAAATTCCAGAATTAAAAGTAATAGGCCGCACTTCATCTTTCTATTTCAAAGGAAAGAATGAGGACCTGCGCATCATCGCTGAAAAATTGGGCGTATCAAATATTCTCGAAGGTAGTGTACGAAAAGATGGAAATAAAATCCGGGTAACAGCACAGTTAATAAAAGCTGTTGATGGTTCTCATTTGTGGAGCGAAACATACGACCGTGATCTTGAAGGTGTTTTTAAATTGCAGGATGAGATAGCGGCTGCTGTAGTAAAGCAGTTAAAGATTACACTTCTTGAAATTCCTTCAAATAATATTTCCGGCGCCGGAAATGTCGAAGCCTATAATCTTATATTATTAGGAAATTATTTTTATGATAAACTGGATAAGGAAAATGTTGCCAAAGCTGTCGATTCTTATAGGCATGCCCTGGCAATCGACTCCACAAATGCACGTGCATGGGAAAAATTGGCTAATGCAGTTTCAAGGCAAGCATGGCAAAATTATGTTGATCGGGATCTGGGCCGTGAACAAGCAAGACATGCTTCAATGAAAGCAATAGAGTTAGATAAAAACTTTGCTGAGGGTTATGCTGAACTGGGCGATAATTACCTTTATACTGAATTTAACTGGAAGCTTGCGGAAGAAAATTATCTAAAAGCATTAAAACTTCAACCAGAAAATCCTGATATATTATATAGCCTCGGTGGTGGACTTTATTTTGCCCTTGGCCGATGGGATGATGCGATTAAAATCATGAAAAAGTGTATTGAGCTTGATCCACTCAAGCCAATTAGTCATCTAAATCTTGGTAACATATTATCTCATGCAGGCCGTCCTGAGGAAGCAACGGCGTATTTTAAAAAGGCACTTGAATTGAATCCGCAATTTCAAAGGGCTCATTTGTATTTGGGCAGAAATTATTTATTGTCAGGGAAAATTGAAATGGCTTTAAAAGAAATGCATGAGGAAAATCTGGAAGTCTTCAGAACCTTTGGAATGGCACTTGCATATTATGCAGCGAACAAAACTAAAGAAGCAGATGACGCATTGAAAATATTTGCAGATAAGTTTCAAAATGAGTGGACTTATCTTTTGGCAGAACTTTATGCATACCGTGGCGAAAAAGACAATGCTTTTGTTTGGTTAGACAAGGCATTTCAAAAGAAAGACGGATGGTTAGTTTTTCTTAAAGGTGATCCATTATTGAAAAAACTGAAGGGTGATCTTCGGTATGAAACCTTCTTAAAAAAAATGAATCTGCCCTTAAATTAATTTAGTAATTACGTCTTCGACTGGCCAGCTTGTTGTTATTAGGTGTAAACATATCCTCGAATATACTACGCCAATGGGTAAGGGAGAATATGACTTATTACATGAGAGGCACGAGCGCGTGACAAAAATATTTCCAAAAAATGGGTTAGACTACGTAATATCTTTTCAATGAATGAGATTAACCAAAATATCAGCAAGACCAAGCATTTTTTAAAGGCAGATTTTATTTTGCGCGACATTTGTAGCACTCTTTATCGCTTTTTCCTTTTTTACTATATATTTAGATGTGAATCTGGATATTATGTCCTCACAAACCATTAACTACAATAAAATAAAAACAATGACCCGGACTAATTTACTGGCCTTTAGCCTGGTTGCGGGCCTATCCATTCTTTCTGGTTGTAAAAACGGGGATACCAAAGTACCTGCAGACAAAGAGCCCGTCGCAGCCAAGTCTGAAATGCCAGATTATTTTAACCTTCGACTCAAATTGGAAAAAGAATACGGGTACACCCACGCAGTAAAGATTGGCGATGACCTTAAAATATCCGGGGCGGTAAGCATGGACGATAATGGTGTGATTGTGGCTCCCGGTAGTATGGAACAACAAATGAAGAATTGTTATAGCGACCTGGAAAAAATATTGCAACACTATGGCTATACCTTTGATGAGGTCGTCGCAGAGAATGTTTATACTACTAATATGGAGGAATTTATAAAAGTGTCGGGATTTCGTAACTCCATTTACAAGAAACAATTCCCTACCGGCACCTGGTTGGAAGTTAAAGGCCTGGCGGTAAAGGGCCAAGTAATCGAGATTGATATGGAAGCCCATAAAGTAAAATAGTCTACAAGCTTGATTGCCTTATTGGACAGACGCTAATTATTAAATAAATTAAGAATGGACAGTGCAAATTCTCGCGTATCGCCAATTGAGATTTCTAAAGATGATTTCAGAGAAATTGGCTATCGGTTAATAGATACCATTTCTGAGTTTTACGATTCAATAAATGAAAAACCTGTTACAAAGGGTGAAACGCCTAAGCAGATATTAGCTATTCTGGGAAATCCTTCCTTGCCTGTAAACGGTACTCATGTTTCAGAATTATTTAATAAGACATCTGACTTATTACTAAACCATTCCCTACTAAACGGGCATCCAAAATTCTTCGGGTATATAACTTCTTCCCCAACTCAAATCGGCGCATTGGCAGATATGCTGGCTTCTGTGGTTAATGCAAATGTGGGGGCAAATATTCTGAGCCCGATGGCTACTGCTATTGAAAAGCAAACAGTAAAATGGCTGGCGGAATTTATCGGGGTTTCTTCCAGCTATGGAGGAATATTAGTTAGTGGGGGAAACATGGCTAACCTCACCGCATTTTTAGCGGCAAGAACTGCCAAGGCTCCAAAAAGTTTGAAAGAGGAGGGATTAACCAGCGTTGGAGAAATGGTATTCTATTGCTCAAAAGCAACACATACCTGGATCGATAAGGCGGCCGTTCTGTTTGGACATGGTACAAAAGCTATCCGATGGGTTCCTACCAGACCAGACAATACAATGGATACAGAAATATTGTCAGAGACAATAAAGGAGGATATAAAAAATGGCAAAAAGCCATTCCTGGTAATAGGAAATGCCGGAGATGTGAGCACTGGGGTGGTTGATAATCTTTCTGAGATAGCAGTCATTTGTAAGACACATGATCTCTGGTTTCATATCGATGGTGCATATGGAGTGCCTGCTGCAGTAATACCCGAATGCAAAAAATTATTTGAGGGAATACAAGAGGCTGATTCTATTGCGCTGGATCCGCATAAATGGCTTTACGCACCGCTTGAAGTGGGTTGTACCCTGGTGAAAAATCCTCAGCATCTGGTTGATACTTATAGTGCGCATCCGGTCTATTATAATTTCGATAGCAGCGCTGACGAACCTACCCTCAACTTCTACGAATATGGATTTCAAAATTCCAGGGGTTTTCGGGCATTAAAAGTTTGGATGGCTTTGCAGCAAGTAGGGAAAAATGGGTATATAAAAATGATAAATGAAGACATCAAACTATCAGAACTTCTGTTTACCGAAGCGGAAAAGCATGAAGAGTTGGAAGCGGTAACACAGAACTTAAGCATAACGACCTTGCGTTATATCCCTAATAGTCTTACTCTGGATGAAGAAGCGAAAGCCATTTATTTAAACAGCTTAAATGAAAAGTTATTAAATGAATTGCAACAGGGCGGAGAAGTATTTTTATCTAATGCAGTTGTAGCGGATAAATATTGCTTAAGAGCTTGTATTGTGAATTTCAGGACCTCGAAAAAAGATATTAAAGAAGTGATAGAAATTATAGTCAGGGTAGGGCGAAAAGTTCACGAAGAGTTTCAGGAAAAATCTCCAAAACAATAATGACCTCTCAGGAACGATATGATCAACTCGCCCTCTACACTCTTTCACATAAGAGCGAGAATTTCATTCCCTGAACCAAGAACATGTTGAAAAATTAGATTTTTATCTTACTATTTTTTGTAAATAACCAGGCCCACCAGATCAGTATTAATTGCAAAGGCAACCTGAGTATTGATATCCACAACTTAGGATTGGACTCATTAAAATAATTAATCGCCATTTGAATGTTCGCAGGAAAAACAGCGATCAGTAATAAAATAATACCCCAGGCAGCTAATTTTCTTGTTGAAGGAAGCAAAAGCAACAAACCAAAAACTATTTCGCAAACACCACTAATTACTACCAACTCCTTATGCCATGGAAGCCATGGAGGCATAATGATCAGGTAAAATTCCGGGTGCCAAAAATGATTTATTCCAGCTGCTACGTAAAGCACTGCCATAACAAAGAGCGAAATTTTCTTCATGCTATAAATATATGCCTCGAGCGCCTCAGTCCATTCCAATAATCGGAGATATATATCTGGATCTATCATTATAATAATATATTATATTTAGGAAAGATTCAACCTGCATAAAAATGGAAGTACATCAGCACGCTCATTCACATGGGAAGAAAACATGGCGTTCATACGGATGGGAGTTTTTAATGCTATTCCTGGCAGTATTCTGTGGGTTTTTGGCAGAATATCAGTTGGAGCATGTAGTGGAGCACCAAAGAGAGAAGCAATATGTTAGATCCCTGCTAGAAGATTTAAAAAATGACCAAATCGTTATTGAAAGTCATATTTCAGAAGTGAATAAGGGTACTCTGATGATGGATACCCTTATTGCTATTCTGAATGATCCTGCCAATATTTCAAAAAGGACTGGTGATCTTTATTATCTGGCCCGGCTGGCACCCAGGCTTAGACCATTATCGCTGAATAACAGAACCTTTGAGCAGTTAAAGAATTCGGGAAATTTCCGGTTAATTGGCAATCTGAAGATCTCCAATAAGATCATGGACTATTACGCGAAGTACCCTGTGATACATCTACTTGAGAGCGTCAACGAGACTGAATTTACAGAGTACAAAAAAATAGCAGCCAAAATATTCAATCCGGCCATCTTCCTTGAAATGGAGGGTAATGGGATTCAGATAATTAGAAGTATTGAAAATCCTTTACTTCGGTCAACCGACAAAGAGTTACTGCAGGAACTTTCTGTATTTGCAGTTTATATGCACGGATCTAAAAAGGGAGTAATGGGATATGCAAAACAAATTAAGGAGGCGGGCGGGGGATTAATAAAATACTTACAGGAAGAGTATCATTTTGAGTAATTACCTTACCAATTAATCAACCAACAGTGAAAAAATTATTTTTTATTGCTCTATTAAGTTTCGTTTGCTTCTACAGTTTTGGACAAGCGGAAAACAAAGTCATTATTGGTACTATTGATAGTATTGAGTCGAAGATCCTGAATGAAAAGAGAAAGATCTGGGTACATGTTCCAAATAGTGATCCTGCCAGTATTTACACAAGGCAGCGATATCCTGTTGTCTATTTATTAGATGGAGATGCCCATTTTTATTCTGTCGTGGGTATGATTCAGCAATTAAGTACAGTAAATGGCAATACTATTTGTCCGGATATGATCGTAGTGGGTATACCTAATACAGACCGTATGCGGGATTTGACACCCAGCAATGATTCTTCTGCCGGGCCCACTACTGGTGGAGGCGAAAAGTTGATGGCATTTATGGAAAAAGAGCTAATCCCCTATATCGATGCAACTTATCCAACCCAACCATATAAGATGCTTATCGGCCATTCGCTGGGGGGATTGACAGTTATGAATGCAGTAATTAACCATACCGGAATGTTTAATTCATATATCTGTATTGATCCGTCTATGTGGTATGATAAACAAAAATTATTAAAGGCCGCTGAGAAATTGATTCCTAAGATGGATTTTAAAGGGATCTCTTTATACCTGGGTATTGCCAATACAATGGAAAAGGGTATGGATGTAAGCAGGGTGGTAAATGACACTACAAGCATGACGATGCATATTCGCTCGATACTGGAAATGGATAAATTTATAAAGAATCAAAACCCTTCGGGCCTTCAATACGCAAGCAAGTATTATGAGAATGATAATCATGGCTCAGTACCATTGATAGCTGAATATGATGCGCTGCATTTCATATTTTCCAAATATAAAATTGACCTGGTAATGAGTGATTTTATGGATTCTACTGTTGATCTGGCCAGTAAATATATTCTTCATTACAAGGAGGTATCCAAAACATTTGGGTATACCGTAAAGCCATCCGAAGAGGATATGAATGGGATGGCCTATCAACTTCTTCAGATGAAGCAGTTTAAGAAGGCCGGAGGAATTTTTAAAATGAATATTGATAACTATCCTGAAAGTTTTAATGCCTACGATTCTTATGGCGATTATTTTGCAGGCATAGGGGATAAGAAAAATGCCATTGAAAATTATAAGAAGGCTTTATCGCTAAAGGAAAATTCGGAATCCAGAAAAAAATTGAATAAATTGTTAGAGTAAACAATCAAATAAGGTTTAATAAAATTTAAAATACAAATATGTCTAAGATAGCAGCAATAGTTCTTGTTTTGGCAGGAGCACTGGCCCTGATTATTTTTTTAATCTGGAAAAACAATAAGGATAAGAAACTCATAAATCCGGATGCGCAGGACACAGTAGAGGAAGCAATTAATGATCAGGAGAGTAGAAGGGAATCACTTTAAGCCCTCCACCCATTCACTTATTATATTTCCCAGCTCTGTATTTTCTCCAGCTAAATTTTCAAAGCAAAATTTCCTTGCTTTTTGTACTATAGGCTCCAACTCAAAAAATTTCTGCTCCTGGCAAAGGGCCTGGTTTTTTTTGTGGAGATACTGTCCCAGGTATTCCTGTTCTGTTTGTCCGGGTGTAGGAATAAAAATGCATTTTTTCCCTAAGCGAAAAGCATCCATGATCGTACTATACCCGCTGCGGGCGATCACAAATTCGGCATCATTCATCTCCCGGTTTAGAGTGTCGGCATCCAAATGATTATAGATCTGTATCATTCCAGTTGAAGGCACATGTGTGCGATGAGTTGGCAATCCTCTTACAACCGTGGCCTCGCCCGGATAATGGGCAATATCGCGGAAGATAATTTCTTCCAATATTGTTCGCTGCGGTTCGGGACCAGAAAGAATAACCAGTAGTTTATTTTTTTTAATAGGCAGGTCCAATTTTTGAAACCGACTCAGGCTTCCGATATACTTTAAAGGGATCGGTGGTTTTATTTGTGGGTGGGAAAGCTCTCCGGCCAATCCTCCATTTTCCTCAAAGTCAGGTATCCAGCAAGCTTTAAATTTTTTCAGGTAACTGTAATTCCATTTTTGCAAAATGCCATCGGTCCAATTTCCAAGTCCCGACTTTATAGCTAATTGATGGGTAATAATAATACAGGGAATAGACTCATGATAAAGACCATAACGATTATCTGAGATCACTGCATCGAATTCGTATTCCTTAATGGCCTTATTCAGCCATTTATTTTCTGCCCGAATAGCCCTTCTGATTGCTGGAAACTGGCTCAAAACTTTTCCCATCATTCCCCGGGCAGAACGAGCATAACGTACTCCATATCCTTTTAAAGGAAGAAAAGCTAAATGGGGGAACTCGGCTCTAAGCAGGGTTTCCTGAGCCCCTTCGCCTGCCAGCCAAGGCTCAGCACCGGCTTTTTCCAATGCCCTGATTATGGGGATGCAACGGGTGGCATGTCCCAGGCCCCAATCGAGCGGAGCCACTAAAACCCTGCATTTTTCCTTGTTTTTTCTGGGTAAAGCCCCTTTCATGCCTATTTTTTGATGGATTTGGCTGTTCCGGATACTAAATTGTCTGTAAAATAGTTTTATTTTAGTACTTCCTTTCTCAAATAAACTTATGAAGCAAGCAAACAAACTAGCCCTGTTATTGGTAATTATTACAATGGTACTTGCTGCTTGCAATCGTAATTATTATTCCGGTAGCGGAAGAGGCGGTAAGAACTGTGGTTGCCCCAGCCACAAAGGCATGTCAGGCTATTAAACAGGAACAAGAATAAGAACATGATGCGTCCGAATAATCGTGATCTGTTAGTGAAGAGCGAATGGATGACAGATAGCGAACTTAACTCGCTTTATATCCTTCTGCAATCTCTGGAAACGGCTGAAATATTTTGCCGGGCGCATGAATTGATTGACCGCAACCGGATCACATCGAAGAAAGAAAAGATCTGGAAAGAAAGCCGTTTATATCAGCTCCGGCCTTTTCGTTTTCTTATCAATAAAAACTAAGATAACTGACTCAGCGCTTCCCTTAATTTTCCGATCATTTCATCTATCTCTTCTTTCTTGCAAGTGCCTACGCTAAGGCGATACCAGGGTGATTGTTTTGATGTACCAAATGCATAAAATGGTACAACGGCTAATCCAGCGGCATTGAGAATATAATCGGTCACCTCAGATTGAGTTTCCAACATTTTTCCTTCGCCGGTTTTTTTCCCAACAAGGTCCAGCTTGATAGTAAGATAAATGGCTGCCTCAGGAGCTATTGCTTCTACCGGAAATCCTTCTTGTTTCAGTTCCATAAAACCACCATGTATGCGACGCAACCTCTCTTCGATCTCTGCTTTATAATGGGAGAGATAATTTTTTATCGCTTCCCTGTTTCCCAGAAATTTTGCTACGGCTTTCTGTTCTGCCATTGGTGCCCAGGAACCGATATGGGTGAGAATGGATTTCATTTTGGCGATAACGGTTGCAGGGCCCATACCCCAGCCAACCCTTACACCTGTAGCAGCAAAAACCTTACTTATCGCATCAATGAAAATGGTGTACTCTCTCATTTCTGGTCGAAGAGAAACAGGATTATAATGTTTGATATCGCCGTAAGTCAGGTGCCAGTACATCTGATCATACATCACGAATAATTTTTTTGCACCATCACCTCTTCTTTTATTTTCCTCAATCACCATATCACAGATAGCTTCAAGTTCTTCCTTTCGGAATGTAGTACCTGTTGGATTTTGCGGAGAACAAAGCGAAAGCAGGGTGGCTTCCTTGATGAAGGGACGAATACTATCTGCTGTAGGCATGAAGTTGGTCGCTTCGGTTGCTTCGATCACGATATGTTCACCTTCTACAAAATGCGTGTAATGATTATTGTTCCAGCTTGGCACTGCATAGATCACTTTGTCGCCTTTATCACAAATCGCGCGAAATACACCATAGATCAGTGGCCTTCCTCCGGATGCTACCAATATTTCATTGGTGCCATAATCCAATCCTTCACTGTCTTTGATAAAATGATGCAGGGACTCCCGGAGATCAAGATTTCCTTCAGCTGCGGGATAATTAGTAAAATGTTTTCGATAAGCATCTACGATCTCATCTTCTAATTCTTTTGGAATAGGAAAAATAGAAGGATCAAAATCACCGACTGTGAAATTATAGATGCGTGCTCCCTGGCGAATCTTTTCCTTGATCTCGCCTCCCAGTTTAACTATCTCCGATCCTATCAATGTTTCAGAAAGATGTGAAAGCTTCATATCCTATCACTTTGCGGCAAAAATAAGGAAAAGCAGGGGCAAGACATATGATGCTGAGAAGGGTTTTGGCCTAATTCAGATCAAGGATGATATTATTATTATCATATAGATCAAGCTTTACGTTGATCTCACAACCTGGCTGATATTTTTGAACCAGGGCTTCAGGTATTATCCCTCTTGCCTTTCCGTCGAAACGAGGATAGAGAGGGGGTATCACTTCCAGCTCAAGTTCCACAAAAGGATCATTTCCATTCCCATAATTGCCAAGCCAGGTATATTGTTTTACAATGGCTTTTGCCGGGCGGCCCGTTCTGATAATGGCATCCTTATCTTCCTTCAGCATCTCCGACCCGGGCACCGGGCCGGGAGCAGATACGGAGGCAGATGTTGAAGACGATACCGTATCATCAATGATCAGGCTCTCCTTTTTATTGGGATCGATCTTCACCGCTACTTCCATGCCTGGCTTGTAAAGTTGCAGATTATTACGGGGCACCATACTATGAACACTGGTAGTATATCTCGTGCCAAATGGATCCTTTAACTCCACTTCCATTTTCATCAACGGATTA
Organism: Chitinophagaceae bacterium; assembly: GCA_046596515.1. GTDB lineage: Bacteria > Bacteroidota > Bacteroidia > Chitinophagales > Chitinophagaceae > JJ008. Next base: position 21,306 of record JBKJMI010000080.1, read on the forward strand.
TTATTAATGATCATGCCCGTATCTTTTACAGAAAGGATACGGGCATGACCTGGAATTCCGTTCTTTTTTAGTCTTACCGCTTTCATCGCAGGGCCGATCAGGAACGTGTAAAAAAAATAAAAAACAAAAGCTGAAAAACTTAAAACCACTAAAGGGATTACTTTTCCTGACATTGATCCTACTCCAATAAAAGTAATAGCAAATCCCACGATCAGAGCCATCATGGCCAGCATTAATATCGCCGGTTTCTTATGCATGAATACTAAAGCGGTTTATAATCTTTGAACAGGCTCAGTTTTGTACTCTCTACTAATTCACGATAAGACTTCCATTTATCAGCAAAAAATATATTGATACGATCTGTTGTTGAAGCGACGCGCTTTTCGACATTGGCTACTAATATTTCTTCCTGCTGACCTGGTGCTACCATTTTTCGCATGATGTTGCCAGTGGCTTGCTGGTATTCTCCTGTTATAGCATCTTCAGCCCCGCTACGGGTTATGCCTTGTTTGTCGCTAATTTTTCCGCTGACGATCTCGCGTATAGCTTTGATCTCATCCAGCATTTTATTACTGGCCTTTCTGATCGTATCTGCATCTTTCCCTTCTATTCCTTTATACTGTGCGATCATTTTGTTTGCGATTGTTTCCGCATCTGTCAGGCGGTCCAATCCTTCATTTAGTTTGTCCGATCCCGTCTTCAACCTGTCCATCATATTTTTCTGCGCGATCTTGATGGCGTTTCGATTCCCCATCCTTGGGTCATCATTCACCGTGATATAAGCTGAATCCATATTCTTTTCATAACTCAATACCAGCTTGTATTTTCCGGAAAGTACCAGACCACCAAAAGGTTCAGCTGCATTCAGTAAAGTCTTGGGAGTGCCTAATGCACGAAATCCTTTCTGGTCCATTCTCCAGTACATCACATTATATCCGGTATCAACTCCCCAGCGAAGATTGCGTATGTTCTGATCGTTCTCGTCATAGATCTTAACCAGCACCGTATCTTTTTTAGGCGGGTTTGTCAGCGCTTTTTTATTGATAAAAAATGTAACCCTGGCACCCATTGGACGATCGGCACCTGCCCATATACCTGCGGTACTATTTGTAAATCCCGGAGACGCTTTAGTTTGCATTTGAAATGCATCGGGCGCTGAAGTTAAACTTATAACTTTTGTATAAGCAGCACCTTGTCTAGATGCCAGATCTCGCAAAGGACGAATATCATCTAATACCCAAAGTGATCGTCCAAAGGTGGCAATAGCCAGGTCGGCCTCTCTTTCCTGTATGGCAAAATCATACGTGCTGACAGAAGGGTATCCATTTTTCCATTGCTCAAAACTATTTCCATTATCAAGACTTACCCATAGTCCTCTTTCAGTTCCTGCAAAGATCAGGTTAGGCTGTACAGGGTCCTGAATCATACATAGCGCGTAGCCATTTAATTTTTTTTCATCAACCAGTCGGGTCCATGTCTTTCCATAATCCGCGCTGCGGAAAATATAAGGCTTGAAATCTCCCTGACGATAATCGTTGGCCACAACAAATACTTCTCCTGCATTATAACTGGAAGCACGGATCTGAGGAATCCAGCAACCATTGGGAAGACCAGGAATTTTTCCGTTGAATGAGGTCCATGTAGCCCCACCATCTCTTGTTAATTGTACAATACCATCATCTGTTCCGATCCATATTGTTCCTTTTTCTTTTGGTGAAGGAGCGATCGTCAGAATTGTGCAATGGGTTTCCGCACCGGTCACATCCATGGTGAGTCCGCCGGTATTTTTATAAGCCGTGATCAGGGCAGTATCGTTGCTCGTCAGATCGGGAGATATAGTTTGCCAGCTATTGCCACCGCTGCTGCTTTTATGCAGGAACTGAGAGCCATAATAAATGGTATTCTTATCAAATGGATCCTGGGCCATAGCCGCATTCCAGTTGAATCTGAATTTTACAGAAGGATCGATTTCAGGGGGACGAATAAACCATGATTCACCGGTCTTCCAGTTTGCCTTACTGAGAAAACCTCCCTGGCTCATGGTATAGACCCATGAAGGGTCTGTGGCATCGGGCATTACATCAAAACCATCACCGCCACTTACATTTTCCCAAACGGTATTGCGCATTCCTCCGAACATATAAGTATAGGCAGGACCATGCCAGGAACCATTATCCTGCATACCGCCCATGATATGATAGGGCATTTCATTATCTACATTCACGTGATAGAATTGCCCCACGGGAATTTTTTCATCAAAGGCCCAGGTTTTTCCATGATCACGGGTAATACCCATTCCACCATCATTTCCATCGATCATAAAATTTGGATCTTCCGGATTGATCCACCAGGCATGATTGTCTACGTGAATACCGGGAAGAAAATGATTGGTACTAAATGTTTTTCCTCCGTCTTCGCTTATTGTTACAGTGGAATGAATATCATAAATACGATTCTCATTTTTTGGATCAACATAAATTTCCTGGTAATAAAAAGGCCTGTCAGAGATCTGCGCAGGATCACTGTTTATAAGGGTCCAGTTCAGGCCACCATCATCACTGCGATAAAAACCATTTTTAGCAGCTTCTACTTTTGCATAAATGCGGGAAGGCATACTGCGGGAGATGGCTACCCCTATTCTGCCCAGAGGTCCATCAGGAAATCCTTCTTCCTTGCCCATCTTTTTCCAATTCTTTCCACCATCCATCGTAATATATAATCCGCTTCCCGCTCCGCCACTTTTCAGTTCCCAGGGTTTGCGACGAAACTGCCACATGGAAGCGATCAGTTTATTTGGATTAGAAGGATCCATTACAAGGTCAGAACAACCTGTGGAATCATTTACATATAAAACCTTTGACCAGGTTTCGCCTCCGTCTGTTGTTTTGAATACACCACGATCAGGATGCTCACCATAAGGATTTCCCAGGGAAGCGGCATATACAGTATTAGGTGTGGTTGGATCAATGACAATACGATGAATACAAATGGTTTTTTCCAGACCCATTCTTTTCCATGTCTTTCCTCCATCCAGGGATTTATAAATACCTTCTCCCAGATTAAGTGAATTACGAGGATTTCCTTCGCCGGTGCCCACCCATACTACACTTGGGTTGCTTTGCTGAATAGCGATAGAACCAATATTTTGAATAGGTTGTTCATCAAATACCGGCGACCAGCTCATGGTACCATTTGTTGTTTTCCATACACCACCAGAAGCAGAGCCTACATAGATGGTATTAGGGTCTTTTACAATGGCATCAATGGCTGTGATACGACCGCTCATACTGGAAGGACCGATATTCCTCGGGGTCCAGTTTTTGAATTGATCGAGTTTAGCTTTTTGTGCAAATGCGATTGGAGATAAGAATACAAAAGTCAGGGAGGCAATGAAAAATGATTTCATAGCAGTTAATTGTGGGGGGAATTTACGGAAAAGCGGCTAGAAGCTAAAATAGCTTCGGCTTATTCTCCACATTCTTATCCGGCTTCAACGTAACCTTGATATACGCGTTCAGGTTGATATACTTTCTTGCTGCATCCTGGATCGTTTTTGAATCGAGATCTTCGATCTGTTTTTTGCGTGAAAGAATGTTCTTAGGATCATTATCATTATAAAAAGCGTCGTAAAGACTACTCATCCAGTAACCGTTTTGCTTAATATCTACTTCCAGCCTGCGCATCTGCTGCTCTTTTACTTTTTCAATATCTTCTTTTGATACACCGGCATTGACGATCTTCTTCAATTCATCAATGGCGGCCAGGCTCAGTGTATCTACATTTTCGGGAGCGCATGGAAAAGAAATATTGAAACTATAATAACTGTAAGGGATCTTGGCCATAGCGCCGGAAGCACTAACACCATAGACACCGCCTTTTTCTTCACGAAGTTTTTCAACCAGTTTGATATCCATTACCTCTCCCAAACAACGCAGCGCGTAAGCGTCTTTTCCATCATATTTCACAGGAGCGGTAAAAAGAATGTTCACAAAACTTTTTGGATCAGAGCCCTTGGTCACAATGGAATCTACCATACCGGAAGGAGGGCGAATACCCAGATCACGGAAGGTTTCTTTGATAGGCTTGAATGGGAGAGATCCGATATATTTTTCAATTAGAGGACGAATTGCTTCTTCATTGAAAGCGCCAACAAAAACAAAGGTGAATTCAGCGGCATTGGCGAATCGTTCTTTGTAAAATGAAATGGCGCGGTTCAGATCGATCTTATCAAAATCTGCCGGGGTAGGTAACTGACCACCGCGTAAATTATTTTGCGTCATGATCTTTTGCAACTGGCCGGCGAAAAAATATTCCGGATTGGCGGCCACATTTGCATATACCTGTTTCTGCCTTGTTTTATATGATTCAAAGGCGTCTTTGTCCTTACGGGGAGAAGTGAAATAAAGATTGATCAGTTGCAGCAGGGTTTCCGTTTCTTTTGGAATGGTAGAGCCCAGCATGTATTCATTATAAATACCAATTCCGGGAGAAAGGCTGGTACTTTTCCCTTTCAGCATATTTGACAGATCAATAGCGGGGAAATTGCTGACACCACTTTGTATAACAATAGGTGCCGCATAGGCCGCGGAAAAATAATCTGCGTCTTTTACCAATGAATGTCCACCCTTGCTGAAAGCGCGAAATAATATCTCATCATTTTTAAAAGTAGTAGGCTTCAGGATCACTGTGGCTCCATTGGATAATTTTAAAGTGGTAATGCCAAGATCCTCGCTGGTCTTCGTGTTCAGAATTTTTCCAGCTTTTAGTTTGGTTGGGTCCATCAATGAAGTAGCCAGCAATTTTTCTTTATAAGGCTCCAGCTTAGCCGTCTCTACATTCTTCACCAATGCAATTACTTCCTGCTGATTGAGTATTTTGACCCCTTCTTTATCAGGAGCATTCAATGTGACGACCATATTATCGCTGGTGATCCATTTAGGGGCCAGCGCGTTTATGTCTTCCAGTTTCAGCGATTTAAAATATTGTATTACGAAATCATATTCCCATTCTATTCCTGGTATGGGTTCGCTGATCAGAAAATTATTTACGTACTCATCTACATATTTATAAGACTCTTCTTTCTCTCGTTCATTGAAGATCTGGTCGTAATAACTCTGCATTTGCTTTTTCTGCAATTCAAATTCTGAAGGAGTAAATCCATAAAGCAGCACTCTTCTATTCTCTTCCAATAGGGTATTCAAAGATCTGGCCATGCCCGTATCACTGCTGTTTGCAAAAAGCTGATAAGCGTCTTTGTTTCTTGCAAGACTTCCGCTATAAAATGAGTAGGCAGAAACAAATGGCGGATTGGGTTTAAGGGTTATCTCCCTGAAACGATTGTTCAGCATACTGGTAAATAATCGGGTATTCATATACCTGCAATAATCTCCGATTGAAACCTGGGGCAATTGTTCTTTCTTATAAAGCAATTCTATCGAAGGGAAAGCGGTCTCTTTATCTTTTGCCACAACGAATAATGGATCCTTATGATAAGGCACTGAAAATTCTTCGCGCCTGCGCGGATTTACAGCGGCGGGAATATCTCCAAATACTGCTTTGATCTTTTGTTCTATTTCCTTCACGTCAATATCACCCACCACCACAATGGCCTGAAGATCGGGACGGTACCAGTCATGATAAAATCTTTTTAATGCTGCATGAGAAAAATTATCCAGACTTGCTTTATTACCTATTGGTAATCGTTCCGCGTATTTGGATCCGCGATACTGTACGGGAAGTGTCTGTTTCATCATGCGCTCATCAGCGCCACGGCTCAATCTCCATTCTTCGATCACCACACCTCTTTCTTTTTCTATTTCCAGCGAATCCAGTAAGGCGTTATGTGCCCAGTCTTCCAGTATCTCCAGGCCTTTATCTACCAGTCCGGGTTTATCAGTAGGAACAGGAAGAATATAAACAGTCTCATCAAAACCGGTAGATGCATTCAGGTCGGCGCCAAATTCAACGCCTATACTTTGTAAATAGCTGACCAGTTCATTTTTTGGGAAACGTTTAGTGCCATTGAAATTCATATGTTCCATAAAATGGGCCAGTCCCAGTTGATCCTCATCTTCTAATACCGAACCAGCATTGACCACTAATCGTAGTTCTACCCTTTTCTCGGGTAATCCGTTATGGCGGATATAATAGGTCATGCCATTAGAAAGACGTCCGATCTTGACTTTAGGATCCACGGGCATCACCTGGTCGGAATTGATCTGAGCCAGCAATGAAAGCTGTAAAAAAATTGCCAGTAAGAGTGAGGCAGGTTTCAGGACCATTCGCATACCGATATCGTTTTGGGAAAGTAAATTTATTTCAATAGGGCCGGTTCTGAAAATAAAACTGAGGAACGGAATCTGTAGCGTTTTGACGGGGGAAAACGAAAAACCCTCTGGAAACAGAGGATTTTTATTAATTATCTTTTTTGTCTTTATATGTTTTTTCAGCTTCTTTCGCTTTTTCAAAATCCAGGATCACTCCATTGATGCAGTATCTAAGGCCGGTAGGGGGTGGGCCATCATCAAAAACATGTCCCAGATGGGCCTTGCAGCGTCCGCAGTCCACCTCGGTTCTTTCCATGCCAAGGGTGTTATCCGGTATGTAAATAATGCTGCCTTTACTTACTGGCTGGTAAAAACTGGGCCATCCACATCCGCTTTCAAACTTCGTATCACTATTGAAAAGGGGATTTCCGCAGGCTGCACAGTAATAAGTACCCACTTCTTTATAGTTCTCAAACTTGCTGGTCCAGGGTCTTTCGGTTCCTTTCTGCCTGGCGATCTGATAAACGTCTGAAGGAAGGATCTTTTTCCAATCCTCTTCTGAAAGGGCTACTTTATTACTATCAGTACGGGAGTAAACGCTATTTTTTTTTGGGTCCATATTAGTTTTATTATTGGTAGATGAATTTTGAGAATAGCTGCATTGCTGAAGGCTGAAGGCAAGGGTCAGAAACAGCAGTGTTTTAATTGATCCGGGCATAATAGATATTTACAAAATTAACGTCGGTTTGTTGGTTTCGGATTCCCTGAGCCTTCATTTTCACATTTTAACTGCTCAAGATCAGTCTCCAACCGTCTAAAATCAGGCCCGAAATACAGGATTCCTATATTATATTTGTCCGTACCCAAAAGAATAGCGCTTATGATAAATTTGATCCTTTTCGGCCCTCCGGGCAGCGGTAAAGGCACACAATCTGAAAGATTAGTGGAGCGCTATGGCCTGGTGCATTTGTCTACCGGCAATTTACTGAGAAAGGAGATATCCGATAAAACCTCTCTTGGTATGGAAGCAAAGCGCTTTATTGATAATGGTCAGCTGGTACCGGATGAAGTGGTGATCGGTATGGTGGATTCTTATTTCGATGCACATAAAGAAGCCAGGGGTTTTCTTTTTGATGGTTTTCCGAGAACAGTGAATCAGGCTAAAGCTCTCGATGATCTGATGAACCGTAAGAATACTGAGATCTCCCTGGTACTGGCATTGGATGTAACGGAGGAAGAGCTGATCAAAAGATTATTAATCAGGGGCAAGACCTCCGGACGCAGCGATGATACTGATGATGAGGTCATAAGAAAAAGGTTCAGCGTATATTTAAATGAGACCAGGCCGGTTGCCCATCATTATAATGAACTTCATAAATTTCAGGAAGTGAAAGGTGAAGGCAGTATTGACAATATTTTTTCTGGGCTCTGCGATGCCATTGATAAGCTTCTTTAAAAACATTATGACCATAGAGAAAGAGAATTTTCTCCGCACTCAGTTTGTTTCCCATCTGAAAAGATTGGACCCCTCTACGCCTCCCCGCTGGGGGAAAATGGACGTGCAGCAAATGATCGAACATTTTGCCAGTGAGGCCTTGAGGGCCTCGAGTGGAAGATTGAAAATAGAGATCATCATTACCCCTCCCGAAAGACTGGAGAAGATGCGCGAATTTATGATGAGCAACAAGCCGTTTAAAGAAAATACACCTAATCCATTATTAACTCCGGATCCACCACCTCACCGGTTTAATACTTTACAAGCTGCTATCGGCGCCTTGCAAATGGAACTGATCTATTTTTTCCAGGCATTTGAAAAAAATCCAGGCCATATTACGAGAAATCCATTTTTCGGTGATCTCAATTTTGAAGAGAATGTACAATTGTTGCATAAGCACGCAATTCATCACCTGAAACAATTTGGAGTAGAAGTATAAAAAAATCCCCGATGAACAGGGATTTTAAAAGATCATTAGATCATAATTTCCTGATAAGCGAATCTGCTTTACCCACAGATTCCAGGATAAGTGATTTCACCTTTCCCACTTTATCTTTTTCTTCTCTGAGGTACTCAACTCTTTTCTCCAGATTATCAGCGGCAGAATCCATATTGAATTCTTCCATCCATTTATCCATTTGAGTAAGTGCGGTTGAAAGATCCTGACTTGCGGACCTCAATTTTTCCTGGTAGGGAGCCGCTGCTTCTTTGGCTTTTGCAGGTAATTTGGAAATAGAATCAAGCAGGACATCGATCTGTTTCTTATAACCCTGCATTTTCCCATATTTAGACATGCCCGCGTCATGACCATCCATCACTTGTTCCATCAGGCTATCTGCCATCGTTTTTTTCTCTCCTGTAGTACCTTTTCCGGCTTCATCTTTTTTAGAATTGCAGGCAAATAACAGGCATATAGAAGCGAATAAGAGTAATTTTTTCATTTTTCTATTTTATATCAATGATGTTCTTCTTTTTCGCATTTTTCAACGATGCTATGAAATACATCATGCAGTTTGGACAGCTTTTCTTTCAGAGCGGCGTCGGTGGCTTTATTCTTCACCATATCATTGATCTCTTTGGTGCCTTTAACCAATTCTTTAAGATTCGGCTTAACAGCTTTCTGATTAAAACCGGCGGGAGCCGTCGATTTTTTCCAGGCAATGGCTTTTTCCATCATTTCCTGGCTTCGTGCGCGGATAGGATCCAGTTTACCTTCTTCTGAGGGGTGAAAGGTCTTGCTCATTACATCGTGAAACTCGTCGAGCTCTTTCCATTTTTCCTGTGCATTGGCTCCAAGGATGGTGGCAGCCAGCACCATGATTGATAATAAGATCTTTTTCATGGTTTAATAGTTTTTGCAAATATAAAGCCCTGCTGTTTTCCTTTTTATCATTTGTGAATTGTTTGGAATAATTTCGTAGGAAGGATATGATCCCTAAATGATGAGCCTATGAATAAGATCGGAAATTATATTGCGGGTAAATGGGTAGAAGGAACAGGGGAGGGGCAGGCACTTTTTAATGCTGTGACCGGCGAAGCGATCGCTGCTGCCAGTTCTAATGGGCTGGACTTTAAGGCCATGCTTCAATATGGACGCAAAGTGGGTAATCCTGCTCTTCGTAAGATGACCTTTCATGACAGAGGGAATATGCTAAAGGCGCTGGCCATTCACCTGCGCAAGCATCTTGATAGTTTTTATAAGGTCAGTTATCAAACAGGTGCTACAAAAGCAGATAGCTGGGTAGATATTGAAGGAGGAATCGGAAATCTTTTTGCCAATGCATCACTTCGTCGAAAATTTCCGGATGATGTACTCTGTGTTGATGGGGAGGGTCATAACCTTAGCAAGCATAATAGTTTTATGGGTACCCATATACTTGTGCCCCGTGAAGGTGTGGTGGTGCATATCAATGCATTTAATTTTCCTGTATGGGGCATGCTTGAGAAAATAGCAGTGAACCTGCTGGCAGGTATGCCCGCGATAGTAAAGCCTGCTACGATTACTTCTTATATGACTGAAATCGTATTCAGAGAGATCATCAATAGTAAAATACTTCCGGAAGGATCTCTTCAGTTGATCTGTGGTTCAGCCGGGGACCTGCTGGATCATATGGAATCGCAGGATGTAGTGACTTTTACCGGCAGCGCCTCCACAGGACAAATGCTGAAAAAAAATCCGGCTATACTTGGCAATAATGTTCCTTTTAATATGGAGGCGGATAGCCTGAACTGCATTGTACTGGGAGAAAATGTTTCACCTGCTGATCCCGAATGGGAAATTTTTATAAAGGAGATCAGAAAGGAAATGACTTTGAAAGCGGGACAACGATGCACAGGCATTCGCCGCATTTTTGTTCCCGAAAATAAAATGGAAGATATCTGGAAGGCGATCAGTAAATCTTTATCGAAGACGGTAATCGGTAATCCGCTCAACGAAAAAGTTCGAATGGGATCATTAGCTGGTCAATCGCAGCGCATTGAAGTAAAAGCGCAGGTACAGAAATTACTTGCCAGTTCGGAGATCATCTATGGTTCATTGGATAGTGTAGAACTGGTAGATGCTGATGCAAATAAAGGCGCCTTCATGTCGCCCTTATTGCTGATGAACGAGCATCCATTTACTGCAAGAGAAGCGCATGAAGTGGAAGCATTCGGACCAGTCAGCACCATCATGCCATATAAAACATCAGAAGAGGCAATCGCCTTGAGTAAATTAGGAAAGGGATCATTGGTGACAACCATTGTTACTGTGGATCAAAAAGAAGCAAGAGATTATGTTATAGGAACTGCTTCGCATCACGGAAGAATTTTATTGTTGAATAACGAATGCGCGAAAGAAAATACAGGCCATGGTTCTCCACTGCCATTATTGGTACATGGTGGTCCGGGACGTGCCGGCGGAGGAGAAGAAATGGGTGGTATTCGCGGAGTAAAACATTATCTGCAACGTACAGCGATACAAGGGTCGCCTGCAATGATCACAGCGGTCACCAATGTTTACCAGGTAAATGCACCGGGTAAGGATCCGGGCAACCATCCTTTCAAAAAATACTTTGAGGAGCTGCAGATCGGCGATCAGATCATCACTGAAAAAAGAACAATCACCAGTGAGGACATCGACCGCTTCGCGGATCTGAGCGGGGATCATTTTTACGCGCATATTAAAGAAACAGATTTCAGCGGCACCATGTTTGAAAAACAAGTGGCGCACGGTTATTTTATAATGAGCATTGCAGCCGGACTATTTGTAGACAGTTACGAATTGAATCCTGTATTATTGAATTATGGTATAGATGAACTGCGATTTACTAAACCAGTTTATCCTGGTACCGAAATTCATATTCGGTTCACTTGCAAAGAAAAATTGCAGAGCGATAAAAGAATTATAGAGAAGCCTGAAGATTTTAAAAGAGGCGATGATATTGTCAGGGGTATTGTAAAATGGCTGGTGGAAATGATCGATGAAACAGGGGAGGTGACAGGCATTGCCACGATTCTGACTATGGTAAAAAAGAAGGATCAATCCTAAATATATTTTATGAATGAAGCATATGTGATCAGCCGGGCCGTTCACCACATTACGACCATTGAATTTTTTCATCCGCAGAGTAATTCTCTTCCAGGAAAAATTCTGGATGAATTAACGAATGCGATCACCAAAGCGGGTGAGGATAAAGAATGTCACGTGATCATTCTTCGTTCAGGTGGAGAAAAAGCATTTTGTGCAGGAGCCTCATTTGATGAACTATCCGTTATTCAGGATAAAGAAGAAGGGTTAAAATTCTTTAGTGGCTTTGCAAAAGTGATCAATGCTATGCGTAGCTGTCCTAAATTTATTATTGGTCGTATTCAGGGAAAATGTGTGGGGGGTGGGGTAGGGTTGGCCGCTTCTGTTGATTATGCAATAGCGACTGAGAAATCGGATATCAAATTGAGTGAACTTGCGGTAGGTATTGGTCCTTTTGTAGTTGGTCCTGCAGTAGAGAGAAAAGTGGGACTGGCTGCTTTTTCACAATTATCAATAGATTCTTCTTCCTGGCGTTCGGCTGAGTGGGCCGCAGTAAAAGGATTGTTTGCTGAAGTATACGAAAGTATTGAAGAAGTCGATACGAATGTGAACCGACTGGCCCATACATTGGCAAATTCCAGCCCGGATGCCATGACAGAAATAAAAAAAATATGCTGGAAAGGCACAGATCATTGGAATGAATTGCTCACTGAAAGAGCTGCGATCAGTGGAAGATTGGTACTTTCAGATTTTACCCGTAACGCGATAGCGAAGTTCAAAAAAAGCTAATGCTCCGTTTTCACGAAAAGAATTTCAAAAAAATATGTGGTCAGCTTGCAGCAAAAGATGAAACGCTGAAAGCTATCATTGAGGAATATGGCTATCCTCCTATATGGACAAGACCGGCCAGTTTTCAGACACTGGTGCTGACCATTCTCGAACAGCAGATTTCGCTTGCAGCAGCTTATGCAGCCTTTAAAAAATTAAAAGAAAAGATCGGCCGCGTAACTCCCGAAAAAATATTGATTCTTTCAGATGAAGAGATGAGAGCCTGTTATTTTACCAGGCAGAAAATGGGTTATGCAAGAGGCCTGGCGCTGGCCATTGTAAAAAGAAAACTGGTCCTGAAAAAACTTCATGATCTGCCTGATGAGGAGGTGAGAATAATATTGAAGCAACATAAAGGGATCGGAGACTGGACCGTGGATGTTTATCTTATGCATGCCCTTCGCAGAACAGATCTTTTTCCTCTCGGAGATATTGCGCTGGTCAATAGTTTAAAACATGTACGAAAACTGCCTGTACATACTACAAAGCAGGAATTGATGGCCATGGCTGAACCCTGGCGACCTTATCGCACAATTGCCTCGATGATACTCTGGCATGCTTATATAAAAAGAAAACGAATCGTCCTTAAAGACTGATCTGACTCCTGACCCTTCGACAGACTCAGGGCGGCGCTCCCGACTCCTGACTCTCGACTCCCGACTAAATATTAAGTCCTCCGCATACACTCAACGTCTGCCCGGTAATATAGGAACCCCAATCTGAGGCAAGGAACAAGCAACTATTGGCTATATCTTCTGCACTGGCAAATCTTCCTAATGGTATACCCGCTTTATATTTTTCTGCCGCTTCCCCTTCTTTGAGATAAGAGGTCATATCCGTTTCAACAAAACCCGGTGCGATGGCGTTGCAACGAATATTACGGCTACCTAATTCTTTGGCTACGCTTTTTGTAAAACCAATGATGCCGGCTTTACTTGCCGCATAACTTGCCTGACCAGCATTACCAATTTCCCCAATGATGGAGCTCATGTTTATGATGACTCCGTTACGGGCCTTCATCATTGGGCGGATCACCTGTTTGGTCATATAAAACACACTGTTGAGATTCACTTGTATCACATCGTTCCACTGTTCATAGCTCATACGCATAAGCAAATTATCTTTCGATATACCCGCATTATTTACTAATATATCAACGGATCCGAATTCTTTGATCACATCATTTACCAGTGTTTCACATTGAGCTACATCGCTGGCATTGCTTTTATAGGCTTTTGCTTTTACGCCCATAGCGATCAATTTTTCTTCAAGCGCCTTTGCTTTTGGTTCGCTTGAATCGCTGACAAAAGTGAAAGCCACATGGGCTCCATGTTCTGCGTATTTTAATGCAATCGCTTCGCCGATTCCACGGGCCGCGCCGGTTACAATAGCCACTTTATCCTTGAGCAGTTTCATAACATTATTTATTATTCGCAAATGTAGGGTTATCCAGATTTAAAATTTCTTCGAGCTGAAGGCGATCATTGCTGAGTCGGGGAACCTTATGCTGACCGCCCAGTTTGCCTTTGCTCCGCAGCCATTCAATGAACAAACCTTTTCTTACCGCGTGAATAAGAGGCATACGAAGGGCAATATCTTTATAACGCTTCGCTTCATAATCACTGTTCACGCTTTTAAGCGCTTTATCCAACTCTGCAGCAAATGCATGCATATCTTCTGGCGCGTTTTCAAATTCGATCAGCCATTCATGTCCGCCATTGGAGCCTTCAGAGAAATACATAGGTGCTGCTGTATAATCATTCACAACTACACCTGTTTTTTCAGAAGCAATTGCGATAGCCTGATCTGTGTTATCAACGATCACTTCTTCACCAAAGGCATTGATATAATGTTTTAGCCGGCCAGATACTTTTACACGGTAAGGGTTCAGCGAAGTGAATTGTATTGTATCGCCTAATAAATAACGCCAGAGTCCACCATTGGTACTGATAACGGGGGCATAATTTCTTCCAATCATAACATCTTTTAATCCGATAGTATTCGGTTCTTTTTTTCCATATTCGCTAACGGGCATAAATTCAAAAAATATACCGTGATCAGTATAGAGCAACATGCCATCATCACCGGGATATTCCTGTGCCGCAAAAAACCCTTCACTGGCATTATACATTTCCAGATAATTAATATCCTTACCAATGATCTGTTTGAACTGTTCAATATAAGGAGTGAAAGAAACACCACCATGCATATAGAGTTCAAGTCCGGGCCAGACCTCTGCCATGGTTTTTTTTCCTGTGATCTCGAGTATTCTTTTAAATAGCACCAGGGTCCATGTGGGAACACCCGATACAGAAGTTACATTTTCTTTGATAGTGCTTTGCGCCAGCATTTCAATTTTGTTTTCCCATTCACCCATCAATGCAATGCTGAGATCAGGAGTTCTTAACCAGTGACCCCAGAAAGGCGTGTTCTGCAATAGTACCGCGCTGAGATCACCATATTGCGCTTTCGCGTTCATGGGATTTATATTATGACTACCACCTATTACAAGACCCTTACCAGTTAGTAGTTCAGAATCAGGATGTGAGTTATAGTAGATCGATAATACATCTTTAGAACCTTTGAAGTGACCATCTTCCAGACTTTCTTCACTGATTGGAATGAATTTACTCTTATCACTTGTGGTGCCGCTGCTTTTAGCGAACCATAGAACGGGCGTGTTCCATAAAAGATTTTGTTCCCCTTGCATGGTTCTTTCAATATAGGGTTTGAGGTCATTATAATCATGAATTGGCACGGCCTGTTTATAATCGCGAATGTTGAAGAGACTGGAAAAATTATATTTTCTTCCAAACTCGGTGTATTGAGCAGACGTAACCAGGTCCTGTAACACTTCCCTTTGCGCGTCAAGGGGGTTATGCTTCCAGGCCTCAATACGCCATACGCGCATGCGGGCCAGGGATGATATGGCAGGAGAGAGAAGTTTCATCTATAACCCACAAAATAATTCGATTATTGGAATTCTTTGATTTTTTCGGAGATCGCCGCTGCTATTTTATCAACGGAGTTGCCGGAAATGGTGAATTCGCTTATTAACTTCTTCCCTGTGGAAGCTATTATTTTTATTCTTGCAGTTATTACCTGTTTATTCACTTCATAACGTCCTAATACCTGAAATGATCCGGGGAAGTCATCCACCGGGATATACAAAAAATTGGATTCTCTGCCCTTTTCAGACGTTTCATTTAGCAGCATATCCAGATTTTTACCCAGTCCAAGTATATCGGCGAAATTATTCTCCTCCTGGAACACCGATCTTATAAATACAGGTTTTTCTCTGGCAAGAGGGATCTGCTGCTTCTCCTTTTCATCTAATTCTGCCACATCAAAACTTTCATTGTTCAATGGGCTGCAGATCTGGGGAGTTTGAATTCCTCCCAGGCCGTTGGCCAGCTGAGGAACCCTATCCCTTGCATATTGAAACCATTGCGATACATCCAGGAAGCGGTTCTCCCTTAAAGAGGCCCCTTTCATTCCTTCAAGCAAACTATAGGTCAGCAATCCCTGTCCGAATCGCGAAGCTTCATAGCTCACTGCATCGGCTGCACACCCTGTGATCACATGGGTCCCTGTACGGTCCTTCATTCGGTCAAGTGCCTTTAAAGTACTAACAGGTATATCTCTGTGTGCGATCAGGTTCTCTACTAATTTTCCTGAGGCACATGCATCTATGATGACTAACTGTTTTAATGCGGGAATCTTATTTAAAAATTCAGTGAATTCCGTACTGCTTACACTTACCTCCTTCAACAAATCTTTGTAAGCGTAGGTGGAGGCATTAGCAGACCAGGCGTCTTTGGTTAGATAATGAAAATCATTTCCTGCATTGATCCCATGACCACTGAGATAAACAACTAAAATATCTTTGGCCCTTGCCTGCAGGGAAACCGATTGAAAGACTTTTTTGATATTTGATTTCGAAGGTTGGAGTGTACTGTCTTTGCTATTGCTTGATAGTGTATAAATAATAATACTGTCTGCCCCGAATAATTTGGTGCCCCCCATTTTCATTGCCTCGGCCATATCGATAGCATCTTTGGAAGAATATTGGAGATCGATCTCGGTGCCTTTATAGTCGCTGGTTCCAATGCTTATCATGAATAAACGGGGAGCCGCTTTTGAGCCCGATTTTTCCAGAGAACTGGTGATGGCACCCCTCGAGGAAATACTACTGTCTATATTCATGGCAAAAACCTGAATAAAATTTTGTTCTTCTCTGAAATAAGCCCGGTAAGGACGTAGGTCCAGGCTTACAACTATTCTTTTTGCTTCTTTTCTTGCCATTCCCCGGGCGTCTGCAATCACTTCTTTTCCATTAATGACCACCCTTACCGGACCAATTCCACCACCTTTATCCTCCACAATAAAATGAAATGGTTTTTTCAATGACCAGCTGGTATCGGTTGTAATTTCCGGAGCCAGCATTACCGTTTTCATAGCCTCCACATCAGGCAGATCGGCAATATCTCCCGCCAGTAATTTTTCCAAAAGAGAAGGAGTGTAATACTTAGCCTTCAGCTGCTTCAGGTCGATGGTCTTCCAGGGGTTTTCTTTGCTTAATGGATCATTTACCAGGAAATAAAGATTCTCCATGGCTTTTTCTGTACCATCAAATAAACCAGAGGCTGTATATACCACATAATCCTTCGGCCCAAACAGGTTAATCATGCATAACAGGCTAAAATCTTTTTTTGAATAAAAATAATAGTTTCCAAAGCTGGCATCCTGCAAAATGATGATATCATCTATTTGGCGAATATCGGTTGGCATGAAACCGGTGACGGTGGTTACTTTGTTTGTAGCACTGTTTATAAAACTGCTTTCATTTTTTTGTTTATTGCTTACAATCAGGAGGTTGCTATCCGGAAAGATCTGGTTATTAAATCCACTGGTGCAGGTATAAAAAGCAGTGATGCTGTCCAGCTTCATGTCATAGATAAATACCTGGCCACTTCGTGAAAGAATGGCATACTGGTCCTTCATCCAATATCTAACCTGGCAAAATCCATCTTCCGCATTTTTTACTTTATCAATTATATCCTGGCCAATTTCTTCCCCTGTTTTTCTAAACTTCAGGTATGGACTTTTCTTAACAGCCATAAATCCAGAGATCTCTCCGGTACTATCATAATTGGCCACGCTGTCAACTACATTAGTTCGAAATGGGTATTCCCAGGTAATATCCCTGGCCATGTCATAGTCGCGGATCGTCCAGTCACTGGGACTGTATCCTTCAATTGTGTGGGCGTATTCTTTGTAGAAGACAGGATTAAAAACATAATTCTTCAGGTAAAATTGTTTTTTAGATTCGGCTACTCCTGGATCCTCCCTGAAATAATCTAAATCAAAAACATGGGAACTATCATGGAATGACCAATAAATTTTTCTTTCTCCTCCATGTGGAGAAATCACATTATCAAAATTAAAAAAGAAGCTATCTCTAGTATTTTCTTTTTGCCTTATAATATATCCAAAATGGTTATTGGTTGAATCCAGTTTGGTTGATTCACAATAGTAAGTACTGTCATCCAAAATTCTTTCATTGGTAGTAAGGCCGGTCAATATAATATTATTTCCTGGGTTTTTATGAGAGATATCCATATGAAGTATTATGGATCGGATAGCCCGGTTTAGCAATTCTACATCGTTATAATATTCTGTCTTATTTTCATTTACGATAAGTGGTTGAAGGAGTTCGTCTTTGAAAATAGCCACCTTCGAGCTTTTATTTGCACCGGCAAAAGCGTATTCGGTCTCATCCTTTTTCACCATTCCAATGCCTTCATTATTTCCGGAAAAATTATACCTGACAAGGAAACTTTTTTCCGAACCCGGCGGAGTCGTTTTTCGGACTACAGCTGTCTTGGCAGTATTTATGTTGAGTTCATCCCATTCTGTAAATAAAATTTCTTCCGTATCAGAGATCAATGGCTTTATATATTTTTTCATTTTCCAGGAAAAAACATAAGGCCCTTTAAAACTATACATGAAACCATCAATGTCTACTGTTCGGTATTGAATCAGTATATGATCTGAATTGGAAGTATAATTACCTTTTAGAGAAATAATATTTTCTTCACTGGTTATTTCCAGTTTATTTCCAGTTTTTTTAGTGAGAAGATCGATAGAGCTAATAGTAGCTTTTTTAACAAAATCAATTTTTGCTATTAAAACCTGTCTTTGCAATGGATCATAATCCAATAAATTTATATCGTGAGCCGGATCCCTGTAAAAAATCAGCCTTTTTTTATTTTGAAGATCAAATTGGATAATAGTATGATTGTCTTCCTGTGCTATTACGAGATTTCCTGCGGTGGCAAGAATTTTTTGCATGACCTTACCGGTATTCATTGAAGCAGATCTGCCGTTGGTTGAATAGGATCCCAGTTCTGTTCCGTTTATTATAAAAAATACAGTGCTTCCATCGGGAGAAAAGCTGAAATCACTTACCCGTGGAATAGTTTTAATAACAGCCAGCCTGAGAAAATCGATCAGGTAAATGGTGGAATCGCTGATAGCGGCCAGTTGTGTGCTGGTAGAATTAAAAGCAACCTTCCAGAAGAATCCTGTAGTATCTCTTAATTTGAATAATTGCCTGCCATTATTTCCATCCCATATACAAAGCGCATGTTCCTGATCGGTAGAAACCAGGTATTGATCATTTGGACTGAAATAGCAATTTTTGACCGGGCCTTTATGTCCAACGGGCACAATAAGTTTTGCCACCGATTGCGCGTTGCAACAGGTAGTGATAAATAGAAAGAGGAGTAGCTTAGTTAAGCGCATGTTGAGGAATGTCATCCTGATTAAAAGCTAACCGGTAAAAGGTAAAGAAATTTAGCCTTTGGAACTATACCCTGCTTCCCTGATCTTTCGAGGCTTCTTCATGCAGGTAATCCTTGCGTTTGAGCTCGAAATTTCTTCCCAGGTAAAGTCGGCGTACTTCTTCATCGGCAGCCAGCTCTTCGGCCGTGCCATGTTTATATATTTTCCCTTCTATCAGTAAATAGGCGCGGTCGCAAATAGATAGGGTCTCAGTTACATTATGATCAGTGATCAGGATACCGATATTTTTGAATTTCAGTTTGGCAACGATAGATTGTATATCCTCTACTGCAATTGGATCAATACCGGCAAAGGGCTCATCCAGCAAGATGAACTTGGGATCCACTGATAAAGCACGGGCTATCTCGGTCCTTCTTCTTTCTCCTCCGCTCAGCACATCACCATTATTTTTTCTTACATGCTGAAGCCGAAACTCTTTCAGCAATATTTCCTGTCGGGCTTTCTGTTCTTCCTTCGACAGATTGGTCATTTCTAAAACGGCAGCGATATTATCTTCAACAGTTAGTTTACGAAAGATTGAGGCTTCCTGAGGTAAGTAACCAATACCCATTTTCGCTCTTTTGTACATGGGCAAAGAGGTAATGTCGCGATCATCCAGAAATACTTTCCCTTCATCGGGCCTTATTAATCCCACAACCTGGTAAAATGAGGTGGTTTTACCGGCGCCATTTGGTCCAAGTAGCCCTACAATCTCTCCCTGCTTTACCTCAAAGGATACATGGTCCACCACGGTGCGGCTGCCATATCGTTTTACCAGGTCCTGAGTGCGTATTGTTGTCGCCATTGCAACAAAAATAGCGTTTCAATGTTTCATTAAGTTTAATCCATCTATTTTTATCATTTTGATAGTAGTTTTGCAACTCAATGAAAGTAACCGACCATATTAAGCAGGCCAAAGGCACATTAGTATCTTTTGAGATTCTTCCTCCATTAAAAGGGAAGGGCATTGAAGCGATTTATAATCATCTGGACCCCCTGATGGTGCATAATCCAGCTTTTGTCAATGTGACCTATCACCGCAGTGAACATATTTTTAAGAAAAAAGCGGATGGCAGTTTTGATAAGGTTGTCGTGCGTAAGCGCCCTGGTACAGAAGCAATCTGTGCTTCCATCATGAACAAATACCAGGTGGATACTGTACCTCACCTGATCTGTGGAGGATTTACTCTGCAGGATACTGAAGATGCCCTGCTTACGCTGAATTACCTGGGCATTGATAATGTACTTATACTTCGTGGTGATGCAGCCAAGAATGAAACTTCTTTTGAACCGGAACCGGGTGGACATAGTCATGCGATCGACCTATTAAAGCAGGTCATCAACCTGAATCGTGGAATGTATCTCGAAGAAGAATTAAAAGGACCCACCGGCACCAGTTTCTGTCCAGGTGTGGCTGGTTATCCGGAGAAACATTTTGAAGCTCCCAATATGGAGGCCGACCTGAAATATCTGAAAGATAAAGTGGATGCAGGCGCTGAATATATAGTGACACAGATGTTTTTCGATAACAGCAAATTCTTTTCATTCCAGGAACAATGTCGCACGGCAGGTATTACTGTACCTATCATTCCCGGATTAAAACCTATCTATACCAAGAAACAATTGAATGTAATTCCCCGCACATTTAATGTAGATATTCCAACCGAACTCTCCAATGAGATCCTTCGTTGCAAAGATGACAATGATGTAGAAAAAGTTGGACAGGAATGGCTGCTGGCACAATCAATCGAATTAAAGGCCAGTGGCGTACCGGTATTACATTATTATACATTAGGTAAACCTCAGGTTGTGGCGGATGTAGTTGGTAAAGTTTTTTAATTATTGTTTTATAATCCCCTTCAACACTTCCTCATTAACCTTTACAGGATATTTCTTCATCAGCTCTGTCTCCCATTTCTTTTCAAGCTCAGTTTGATAGTCGGCGATCACCAATCCTTTTGCATCATTAAAATTCCGGGGCATAGCATTCGGGTAAACTTGTAAGATATAAGCAAAGGAAGCAGTGTTATCCGTCTCATTGACCACAGGAGTAGTCAGCATACCCTTACGGGGAATTGATTTATTCAGGTTAGGTATCTGATCCCATTCATAGCGGGATGAATCGGTCACCAGTTTATCTGCATAGATCTCAGAAACCTTGTTCCATGAAGCTGGGTTGACCTTCACTTTATCATAAACGGCACGGGCAGTAGCCAGATCAGTACAAAAGAAAAGAATCGCGTCGGCACTCGATTTCCAGAGATAACTCGTTTTATTCTTTTCATAAATAGCGATCAATGCTGTTGAATCCGCCTGCGAGCGGTTCCATACTTGTTGCTGCATGATCTCAAAGAAAAGATTGCCTTCTTTAAATTCTGTCATCTGATTTTTATAATCATCACTGTATTCTTCCAGATGTTCTTTATAATAAGCAACAAGGCTGGCGTGAATATATTCATCCATTACCTGCCCCCAGGGTTTAGCGCCTGTACCATCCTGCCTGTATCGGTATGTGGTTGCGTAATTGATCCAATCATTCGCGTTATAGATAGAATCACCAATAGCGAAAACAGGGGTAAAAGCTTTAATCTCCCTTCCTATATTCAAAGGCCTGCGATCAAGCACACTATCGCTCATGTTCCAGAGTGCCTCATAATCCTGCATATATTTTTTAAAGCCGGGTCTCTCCCTCACTTTTTTATAAATAAATTCTTTCGAAAATCTCCAGCGGTTATCCTGGGTGATCTTCTGTTCCAACTCTGAGCGATATCCTTTATCTGAAGTGTCTTTTACGATCGGTTTAGCGGAAACTCTTTTTACAATATGCCAACCATGTGACGTTAGGAAGGGCTTACTGATCTCTCCATCTTTTTTTAATGCGAATACCATTTTTTCAAAATAGGAATCATATTGTCCTACACTAATATCAGGCATGGTACCGCCATTATTGGCTGTCATAAAATCATTACTTAGCAGGGTCGCCATATGACTGAAATTATCACCGGCCATTAATCTCTTATAAACGGAATCCGCTTTTTTCGCCAGTTCTTTTTTTCCTGCCTCATCAATTCCCGGAGGGAGCGCCAGCAGGATCTGCTGTGCTTTTATTTTTCCTACCGCGTTTCTTTCTTCTAATACTTTAATGATTTGCAGGCCGGCACTGGAGCGGATGAAGGTTGAATATTTTCCTACAGGAGTTTGATAAACTAAATTCTCTATTTCATAGGGCAAAGTGAACACGGTGACGAAGCCGAGATCACCACCAGTTTTCCTGGCCGTGGTATCATCTGATAATTCCTTAGCTATTATTGAAAAATTCTCTCCTTTCTGAAGTCGCTTTTCTATTTCCGCTTTTTTCAGATAGGCAGCGGCAGTATCATATCCCATTCCGTTACGGAAGGCCAAAAAAATATACGCGATCCTTCTGTCCTTCTGGCTGCGGGCAAACGCTTCATTGACCATTTTACGGGTCATGCCGGGTTCAACCATAAAGTTCTCTGCGATCTGCAGCCGCAGATTATCGATCTCATTACGAATAGAAGCGAGTGTATCCAGTTGCTTATCGTAAGCTTCCCTTACTTTGAGCCGCGAGCGGATATAAAGATCCAGGTACTCGCGAATCGATTTTTCCCGATTAGTGGTGACTTGTGTATTGTTCTTATTATATGCGCGTAAAAACTCCTGTGAGCTTACCTGGTAATTGCCATAGGTAAACAATGCTTGCGCTTTTGACACGATGCCAGCCGCAATAAAAAGCAGAAGTAAAAGAATTCTTTTCATATGATATAGGTGTGTTGATCTATTGCTTCTTTCCCAATTTTACATCAAGGATATCATCAATCTGGTCCACTGATAATTTTTTCGCCACTATCCGCTTATCCTTATCAAGCAGGTACAAAGTTGGGAAACTTTGCACATCATACAACTGTGAATATCCGGGTATATTCGCTTCAATACGAGCCTTATCCTCAGCTTTTGAATAAAACACATGAACCCAGTCTTTAAGACTTTTTTGAGAAATAAAATTCAGCCAGTCTGTTTTATTGCCATCGGTTTCACGGGCGACTGCATAGATCTTCATTCCTTCGCCTTTCCACTTAGCTCTGAAGAATGAATCCAGTCTTGGCAGTACTTCTTTGCAATGGCCACAAGTAGGATCCCAGAATACCACCAGCGTAAAATCAGCGCTAAGATCATAAAGCGCATTCATCTTATTACTTGAATCAGGTAAGAGAATATCTGAGGCGGGAGTACCCATAATATTTGCCATCAGGCTATAGGCCCTGTCGGTAATGGTCTTCTTTCCTTTTTCAGTTAACCATGGATATTCTTTATTCGAAAAATATTTTTCAAACAGATGAACATAGACAGCGTCTTCCCACATGTATTTCTGATAGATGTATTTGTTCACGAATTTGATCAGAAGAAAACGGGTCATCTCCGGACTGGCACTGGCATAACCCATCATCCAGTCGATGTCTTTGATCACTGAATCCGGATGAGGTACTACAAGCTGATTGAAATATTTGTCGAGCTTATCTTCGAAAAAAGTAGTGTAAGCCAGGCGGCCATCATAAAAATTAACGCCATCCCAGTAATGAGATTTAAAATATTGGTAGGAGGAGGTGGAATCTTCTTTGGTTTTGGGATCTTTCAGATTGCCGGTAAGAACAGGCTCACGCATGGCCACCAGAAGAGTAGCCAGTAATCGTTCGGAATTATTTTTTATCAGCGCTTCGCGAAAATCAGTAATGTCCTTATCAGCCTTGGTAAGAGCTGCCATGATTCGGGTTGAATCCGCCGGAGTCTTGGCTTCTTTCAATTGCTGTTGCATCATGTTTACTGCACGGCCCCGCTTATTCATCTGTTGCTGATATTCGTTGAAAAGCTCATTATCTTTTGAGTTTTCAAACTTCACACCCTGAGATAAACTGGATGTATCGGCGAGCACAGAAAATCTCTGTTCTTTATCTATGAGTATCTCGAAAAAACCGCTTTTATTGGGGTAGCCAATCAGGTAAATGCCACCATTCAGGGGGTTATTGCCTTTGAAAATGGCCTGACTGTTTTCATCAAGCATGGCAGAATCGACAATAGGATAGCTTTTGCCGAAATAATGCCCCAGGTATACGTATTGTTTTTTGTAAGGTTTGAGGGTCACCTTTATCTCATAGCCGTTTTGCGCCAGCACCGAAACCGAAACCAGCAATAGCAGTGAAAAACCCAATTTTTTCATAAGTAAGAATGAATCAGTAAAGATAAGTTTTGAAGCCCAATGGGAATAATGTTTCGCCGTCAAGTTTTGACCTCCGGGTTAAATAGTTGTTAATGGAAGACCGTTTTTTAGCCCGACTGGTTGCCATACTTTTGCCAGATGGCCCGAAAAAAGAACAAGGTAAAAATACTGGAAAGCATATTGGTGGAAGATTTTGCAGCAGAAGGCCGTTCTCTGGCCCGTATTGATGGTAAAGTGGTCTTCATTGAACGTACTGTTCCCGGAGATATCGTGGATGTATTTATTGTAAAAAGTAAAAAGGATTGGGCTGAAGGTTATCCGGTAAAATTTCATGAATATTCAAACAGGAGGGTTAAACCATTTTGTATTCACTTTGGTGATTGTGGTGGTTGCCAATGGCAGATGGTGCCTTATGAAGAGCAACTAAAATTCAAACAACAGCAGGTGATCGATGCGCTGCAGAGAATAGCCAAAGTAGAGTTGCCCGAAATAAAATCTATTTTGGGTGCCGCTAATGATCGTTTCTTCCGAAACAAACTGGAATATACTTTTGGAAATAAGCGCTATGTATCCGATTCTTCTTATCAGAAAATAAAACAGGAGGCAGCATCTGCTTCAGGTGATACGACTCCGGTAAGATTCAAAATACCGGATGCCAATGCTGCAGGGTTTCATGCAAGAGGATTATTTGATAAGGTGGTGGATATTCAGGAATGCTGGCTTCAATCAAAACCATCGAATGAAGTTAGAGAAGCCGTTCGCGCATTTGCTGATCAGCAGGGGTACACTTATTATGATCCAAGAAATCATACAGGATTTCTTCGCAACCTTCAACTTCGGGTATGCGAAAGCGGGGAAGTGATGGTGAACCTGATCGTAGGAGAAAAAGATCAGGAAAAAATTGATGCTTTGATGAATCATCTTGAAAAAACGATCACAGGGGTAAGCACCTGGTTGTATACGATAAATACAAAATGGAATGATAGTCTTTTTGATCTTCAGCCTATAACCTGGACCGGGAAAGGGTTTGCAATTGAACATCTTTATACAGGGAAGGGGGAAGAAAATTTTCAATTTAAAATTGGCCCCACTTCTTTTTTTCAAACCAATACCAAACAGGCTGAAAAATTATACCAGGTGACCCGTGATTACGCCGAACTTACCGGAAAGGAAATCGTTTATGATCTGTATTGCGGAACGGGAAGCATTGGCATCTTTGTTAGCGGTCAGGCTAAGAAAATAATTGGTGTGGAGTTGATACCTGCTGCCATCGAAGATGCTAGAGAAAACGCTGCGTTGAATAATCTCGATAAAACCGAATTCTTTGCAGGCGATGTGATCGATATATGTAACGATGATTTTTTTGAAAAGCATGGCCGGCCCGATGTGATCATTACGGATCCTCCCAGAGCAGGCATGCATGAAAAATTGGTGAGGAAGATACTCGACATAGGTGCGCCTACTGTGGTATATGTGAGTTGCAATCCTGCCACACAGGCCCGGGACTTGCGCATGCTGGATGAAAAATACCGGGTCACCGCCGTGCAGCCGGTGGATATGTTTCCACATACTCACCATATTGAAACGGTGGTACAATTGAAATTAAAAAACGTATAATCCTCACACCATTAATACTAATTTTGCTTCATGAATAATTTCAAGTTTACCAGGCCAGATAGTTTTCCTCCTTTGGTTAAGAACCTGGTGATCATCAATGTGCTGATGTATATGGCTCAGTTGCTGCTCGACAAACAGTACCATCTTACTGACCAATTGGAGTTATGGCCATTATATCCTGCGCAACTGGCCTCCTATATTGGAACCTCAGAGTTCAAGCCTTACCAGGTGGTAACACATTTGTTTTTGCATTCGCCTGCCAGTTTTTTCCATATACTTTTTAATATGCTTATGCTATGGATGTTTGGCAGGATATTAGAGAATGTTTGGGGACCGAAGCGGTTCTTTATTTATTATTTTGCCTGTGGTTTAGGAGCAGCGGCCCTGCATCTGGGAATTCAATATCTGCGGGCAGAGCAATTACTTACCGCTATTCAGGCAAGGGATCAGCTGGAGATCGCCTCGCTGGCCAGAACGATTGGTCCTGCTCTTGGTGCCTCTGGTGCCATTATGGGAATCATGGTTGGGTTCGCTTATCTTTTTCCTAATACTGAACTGATGATCTTCCCTATACCCATTCCCATCAAAGCAAAATGGGTAGTGGCTGCCTATGTGGTGATTGATCTTTCTTTGGGCATTGGAAATCTTTCGGGAGATAATGTGGCGCATTTCGCTCACGTAGGAGGCGCCGTCACCGGATTTATATTGGTTTATTTCTGGAACAAAACGAACCGAAAAACGTTATACTGAGGAGATGAATATGAGTTATTCCGAAAAAAAATACCAGCGTAAAATATTACTAGGGCAGAAAGATGATCATTTGATCCTTTTAATGGCGACCTGCCTGATCCTTTTTGTGATGCTTGCCTTTATCAAGGCAATCTGGTATGTGAATTATCCGGAAAAAGCAGTGGCCCAGAACAACTTTATGAATGATGTGATGTATCAGTTTACACTGCCTGCCAGCTTTGAAGCATTTAGTCATCGTCCATGGACCCTTATCACCAATATGTTTGTGGCCAATAATAATGATTTCTGGAAAGTATTTCCTCAGATGTTATGGTTATGGTCATTCGGTTATATTCTCCAGGATATCATGGGTCGCGGTAAACTGGTTCCTGTTTTTATTTATGGAGGATTGGGTGGCGCTATTTCATTTATGTTATTTTATAATTATCTCCCTTCACTTCATGCTGCTATGCCTTTCGCTACGCTGGGCGGTATAAGCTGCGGAGTGATAGCCGTCGCAGTTGTTATTACGATGGTGTCTCCCCGCTATCGCCTTTTTCCTATGTTAGGTGGCGGTATCCCGCTTTGGGTTCTTACAGCCGTTTTCCTGATCTCTGATTTCGCTACTGTTTCAATCGCTGATACAGGCACACTGTTCACACATATTTCTGCTGCGCTTACTGCAGTTCTATTTACTTTCTTTTTGCACCGGGGTTATGACTGGAGCGCCTGGATGAATCATTTTTTTGATTGGATCAGCAATCTTTTTCAGCCCGGTAAAAAAGCGACCAGTAATTCTTTCCGAGATGAATTATTTTATAGCGCCAGTACCGAGCCTTTTACAAAAACAGCTAAAATCACGCAGCAAAGAGTAGATGAAATTCTTGATAAGATCGGCCAGCAAGGCTATGATCGGCTCACGGAAGAAGAAAAAGAATTGCTGAGAAGGGCAAGCAGGGAAGGAGTCAAATAAGGTTGAGGCCTGCCTGTGGCAGGCATGTTGAGATGTTTGCTTTCAGCAAACAGTTGAGGCCTGCAATGCAGGCTTTGTTGAGGATACAGCCCTTTAACTTCTAAACCCTCTCAACTTTCTCAACCTTCTCAACCTTCTCAACCTTCTCAACCTTCTCAACCTCCTCAACCTCCTCAACTTTCTCAACCTCTCAACCTCCTCAACCTCTCAACCTTCCGTATATTGCGTTAATGGCGTCAAGGGCTCGAATAATTACCCGGCAAATTTTTGTACTTGCCAACATTCTGTTGGTGATATTCTTTTTGCTATCCTGCCTGGTGCCTTTCATTGATCCGCTGGATTGGTCGATATTTGGGTTCCTCGGATTAAGTTTCCCTTTTTTATTTCTATTGGTTGTTCTTTTTATGGCGGGATGGCTGATCATTCTCAAACCCCGAAGAGCCTTGATCTCCGCGATAGCGCTTTTATTTGGCTGGAAGAATATTTCGGTGCTTTTTGCTTTTCATAAACCTCAGGATTTTCAAATGGAAAAGCCCGCAGGTAGCCTTCGAATTGCTACATGGAATGTGGCCCGATTTATTGAACTGAAAAAGAATACCAATAAAGGATCGCAGACCCGTTTGAAAATGTTTGACCAGATCCGTGATCAGAACGCGGATATTCTATGTCTCCAGGAATTTCATACTTCTACTGATACAAACTATTACAATAATATCGAGCCGATTCAAAAATTGGGATACCCCTATTATTATTTCAGTTTTGATGAAGATGGAGATAATCATTATTACAGTTCTATTATTTTCTCGAAACTTCCTTTCATCGATACGGCCAGGTTCAGATATCCCCGCCCCAGTTTGCCTGATGTGCTGATGTATGCTGATATCGCTTATAAAGGCGATACGATTCGAGTTTATACCACTCACCTTCAATCTATTCAGTTTGGTAAGAAAGATTATGACCGCATAGGCCGTATTACCAATGGAGAAGATAGTATTGTCGCTGATTCAAGGACGATACTTGGAAAAATCCGGAAGGGATTTCTTCGCAGGTCCTTACAGTCGAATATGGCCCGTGAGATCATGAATCTTTCTCCTCATCCGAAGATCCTTTGCGCCGACCTCAATGATATACCCGATTCCTATACCTATTTCACCATGCGTGGAGATAAGCAGGATGCGTTTCTAAAAAAGGGATTTGGCATCGGCAACACTTTCGCTGGACTTTCTCCCACACTGCGTATTGATTATATCATGCCCGATAAGCATTTCCATATTCTTCAATTCCGTCGCATTAATAAAAAACTTTCTGATCATTATATGCTGGTCACAGATCTTGTTCTTAGAAAAGGTTGATAAGGTTGAGTTGTCTGCCTTCGGCAGACAGTTGAGGCCTGCAATGCAGGCTTTGTTGAGGATATAGCCCCTCAACCTTCTCAACCTTCTCAACCTCTCAACATATAAACCTTCAACTTTCAACTCTCAACTCCCAATCGTATTTTTGCCATATGAGCGACCTCAAAGTATACAACTCCTATTCCCGCCAAAAAGAAGTATTCACCTCCATTACGCCTGGTCATGTGGGTATGTATGTCTGCGGACCTACAGTAAGTGGTGAATCTCATATGGGTCATTCAAGACCTTATATCACATTTGATGTGGTGTATCGTTATCTCACATACCTGGGTTATAAGGTTCGCTATGTGCGCAATATTACCGATGCGGGTCATTTTGAAGAAGAAGGAAGAGAGGCAGAAGATAAAATCTCAAAAAAAGCCTTGCTTGAAAAACTGGAACCCATGGAGCTGGTGCAGAAATACACTAATCTTTTTCATTGGGCCATGGATCGGTTCAATAATATCCCTCCAACCATAGAACCTACGGCTACGGGGCATATTGTGGAGCAGATCGAGATGATAAAAAAACTGATCAGCGAGGGATACGCTTATGAAATAAATGGGTCAGTATATTTTGATGTGAAAAAATATGCGGCCAATTATGATTATGGAAAATTAAGTGGTCGGGTGATAGATGATCTTCTGGAAACCACACGTGAACTGGAAGGACAGGAAGAGAAAAAAGATCGCGCTGATTTTGCCTTATGGAAAAACGCCGCGCCAGAACATATAATGAGATGGCCCAGCCCCTGGGGTGTAGGTTTTCCCGGCTGGCATATTGAATGCTCGGCTATGGCTACCAAATACCTCGGACCTCAATTTGATATTCATGGCGGTGGTATGGATCTATTGTTCCCGCATCATGAAAGCGAGATCGCACAGAGCACAATCTGCAATCACAACAACCCGGTTCGTTACTGGATCCATAATAATATGATCACTATTAACGGCCGTAAGATGGGCAAGAGTTATAATAATCAGATCATGCTGACGCAACTGTTCAGTGGAGATCATCCTTTACTTGAAAAAGCCTATCATCCGATGGTGATCCGCTTCTTTGTGTTGCAAACGCATTATAGAAGCACACTGGATTTTGGTAATGAGGCTTTGCAGGCCTCCGAGAAAGGGCTAAAGCGACTTTGGGAAGCTTATGAGAAGTTAGGAGTTATTAGCCTGCCTGCCGGACAGGCAGGGTATGAGTTAGGAGGGCCAATAGATAATGAGCTGGATAAAAAAGTAAATACGTTACTGAATGAATTACCTGAATTCATGAATGATGATTTCAGTACAGCAAAAGTGATGGCGAATTTATTTGAGTTGGTGCCAGTGATCAATGGCATAAAAGATAAACTGATACCGGTTTCTTCAATTTCGGCTGAAACCCTTGAGCTGATGAAGATATCTTTCAAAGCTTGGATAGAAGATATTCTTGGATTAAAAGGCATCAGCGAAGGGGATAATCAATTATTGCAGGGCGTGATGGATCTGCTGGTAGATATCAGAAAAGAAGCAAAGGGGAAAAAAGATTTTGCTACCTCCGATAAGATTAGAAACCAACTGGCGCAGCTAGGCATAGCCCTGAAGGATGAGAAAGACGGTGGTATGAGCTGGGGCGTTTCCTGATCAATGCCTGAAATACTTCAGGGCTTCTATAATATCTTCCTCCGATCTGTTTTGTGTATTGGTAAGCGGCACCACACTGCGAAAGCCTTTATCGGGATCCGTTTTAATATATTCTATGATCAGCACAAAAGAGTCGCTGATAGAAATGGCAGTTGCTGGCTTCTGCTTAATATAGGCCTTCAATAAATGCTCCCAATCCGTTACCAGTTCTTCATCTTTATAAATACCGTTCTGGTTTATACGGAGAAACACACGATTGCTTCTGAATTTTTTAAAAAACCATAGTGCGATAGCCAGCGCCAGGCCATAAAAAATAGGCATGACTCCGGGCTCATAATTTTTCTTCATCAGCGCATCAATAACGCCATATCCAAAGAGCCCGAAAAAAATGACAGAAAGAACAGCGTTAAGTATTTTCTCTTCTCCTACAATAAAATCACCATTGGCCTCCAGTTTCATGTTGGCTTAATTTATAGTAAATATAAATGTAATCAGATTCCGAATTTGAAAATGGACTAAATTGAACTATGCATTATATAAGCCATCTTTCCAGGGACCCTTTATTGAAACCATTGCTTAAAAAACATGACCCATTCGAATTGAAAAAGGAAAAGAACCTTTATTTATACCTCTGCTTTTCCATCATGAGCCAGCAATTATCAACTAAGGTGGCCAGTGTGATTAAAAAACGATTTCTTGGTCTTTATGAAGGGCATCCTTCTGCACAACAGATCCTGAATACTCCTTTTGAAAAACTCCGGGGTATAGGATTAAGTAATGCCAAAGTGAATTATGTTCAGAATGTGGCCCGCTTTGAATTGGAAAAAGGAATGGGTATGGATTTATTAGGCAAGATGACAAACGATGAGATCGTGGAATACCTGACAGAGATCAAAGGAGTAGGGCGCTGGACCACAGAAATGCTGATGATGTTTGCGCTGGGCCGCGAAGATGTATTTGCACCCGATGACCTGGGTATACAACAAGCCATGACAGGACTCTATTCACTTCGTCATCGTAAGAAAAAATTGTTGCTGGAAAAAATGAAGCAGATCTCCGTTCAATGGAGTCCGTACAGGACCTATGCTTGTTTGTTATTGTGGCGATGGAAAGATGACCCGGCAGAGAAAGCGAAGAAATAGTTCAATCTCAATTTGATTTTGAAGAATTTTTTAATGGTGAGTAGGGCTGTCCTTTTACTTTTTCAGGGTTAAAAAAGAAATTATATAAGTAATCAAAATTGAAATTATTGATAATGGATTCATAGAGATGAATTCCTATTGATTCATTTAAGCTGGTCGTCCAGCTGACCACCAACCATTGAGGTTGGTCCTTTTTGCATAATAACCAGACTACAGGATCGATTTTATAAACCTGTAAACTAATGCTACTGGCCCCGCTTCCCTCAAATACATCCGGATAATTTTCCAGAAATACATCCGGTTGTTCAGTAAAGATCTTAGCTGGTTCCTGAATTCGATCCCTGTACATTTCCCTGTTATGTCTTAATACTTCCAAACGGCGGGTATTTTTTTCATCCAGTGCTTTCATAAAATAGTCTATACTTTTCTGGTTGTTCGTATTGTTTTGATAAATTTTCTTTTTTTCTGTTTCATAATAAACTTTGATCCCCTCTTCTGTTGCTTTCAGATATTCTTCTTTAGTAACTTTTATAAATGGCGACTTATTATCCCTGAATAATAAAATGCTTCGTTCGTTTCCGGTAGCTGAATTTCTTTGAAAATAAGTAGCGTATTTATTTAGTATCGGATGTACAGTCAGATCATATATTTTATCTGTCGGTTCGCCATAACCCTGTTCATCAAAAGATGGCATAGTAAAATAATAGTGGCTGGCATCACAGATAGATTTAGCGGGACTTCCAATTACTTCGTTTGCCATTATCCTCCATAGTAAATGACTATTTGTAACTGGTTCTATTTTATGCGCACTATTATATCGAAGCTCCGTATAAATTTTGGCATAGGCCCCATAGGAATATGGCAAGGCAGCCCTGTATTGATTATAGGGAGTTAATTTTTCAGAGACTGATTTTCTAACATCACCAAGGCCACCCTTCGGTAAATAACTTGCCTGAATCCAGTTGGCAAAGGAATCAGCAATAGATAATTGCGCAATGGAATAGATCTTATCATCCACTTTAAAAGGCTCTTTGAATCCTTTAAAATGGTAAACCTTTATCCAACCTATAATATCATTTTTTATTGATTCTGGAGGAATGTTTTGTGCTCGAACGGAAGTGAAAAATACCAGCGATAAAAGGACAATAAACAATTTCATGAAACAAGATTTATTGTAATATAAAATTTTTGTCTTAAACGCTTAAGCAGGCACGAAAACCTCTTCCCGCATAATAAGATTGGGCACCATTATGGTAAACAAATACATGATCAAAACGACGATCGGCAAACAAAGCGCCACCAAGTTTTCTGATCGGGTCAGGAGTTTTAAGCCAACTTGAAGTTTTCAGATCAAATTCACCTATCTCCTGAAGCTCACGGTATTGTTGTTCTGTTAATAATTCAACGCCCATCTCATGGGCCATGTCAAGCGCATTATTTTTTGGCTTATGTTCTTTTCTTGAATCCAGTCCTTCACGATCAAAGCATATGCTTCTTCTGCCCACTGGTGTTTCCGCGGAGCAATCGTAAAATATATAGGCTCCTGTTTTTTTATCATGACTTACCACATCAGGCTCCCCACCAGTGTTTTCCATTTCCTGCAATGACCAGCATTTTTCCGAATCCTTTTCCAGTCGCGTTTGAATATTATTCCAATCAAAACCTTTATGACGGTTCTTGTTTTTTTCAAAACGGGCCTTTAAGATTTTGATCAATGCCTGTTGTTGCGTGGCAGATAATTTTCGTTGCGAATTTTTTGCCATATGAATTCTGATATTAATTATCCAATATTATGGTTTACGTATATACCTTGCTACCTATCTACGTTTCTACTTATAAACGCCCCTCTTTCCCATTTCCTCTGCGATCTTCGCTGCATCACCGCCTTGCTCCATCAATTTCTCTTTGATATTTTCATAACTTTTTTCATCACGGTTCTGACTTAACTTAAATACATTTTCAATAGAGCTGATCTCAATTTCAAAGCCCGCGATGGCTGGCATTAGTTTATGAGTATACTCTTTTGTAAGATTATCGAATATGGTGGCAGACTCCTTATTATTCCCTTCAAAATGCAGAGTTGTTTTTCTGAGTATTTTGATCAATCCATCCTGGTCCAAATAGCTGATCTGTCCCCGCACGTGCACTGAAATATAATTCCATGTAGAAGCGGTATGCGGATCGCTGTACCAGGTACCACTAACATAACAATGGGGCCCTGTAAAAACAACCAGCACATTTGGATTATGTAAAAAGGCTTTGTGATGGTCCGTATTTTTCATGATATGCCCGCGGAGATATTTTTTTCCATTTTCATTTTCCATGAATACTGGCACCTGGGTCATAACCGGATGATTGTTTGCATCACAACCAGTTAAAAAAGCAAACGGGTTTGCAGCGATAAATTGGTTGATTACTTCGGGGTCGGACTCTTTATATGGAGGAAGATCGTACATGATCGGGAGTTGTTGGTTTTTGCATTATAAAATTATGATATAAAATAAGTCTATTTTTTTCTTCCCAGAAAACGGATCACAGACCCTTTTCCATTGTGATAGAGTCCCTCATTTAATTCAATGACTGATTCCGACAGTTCCAGAATTTCAAAATCAGGGAAGTCCAACCTGATCTCGTCCATTGAAAATAGCATGTCAATCTCTTTTGGCCCTCCTACATTTGGATTTTGCTGAACATATGGAAGATGGTTCTTACTAAATGCCTCAAAAATTATGTAGCCGCCTTTTCGAAGCCAGACACTAATGGCTTTATGATAATCTGATTTAATATTAGCAGGAAAATGGGCATAGATAAGAGCGATTGCATCAAACTGTCCTTTACTGTATGGCAGTTCTTCCAGCCTGCCAAGCTGATAGTCGATACTTACTTTATTCTTTTGCGCCAGTAGCGTTGCTTTATTTTTGCCTTCGACGCTGATATCAAAAGCAGAAACATTCCAACCCTGTTTGGCAGCATAAACGGCATTGCGGCCTTCACCTTCAGCGGCAAACAGGATGGTGCCGGGCTTTAGCGTTTCCAATTTCTCCCGCAGATATACATTAGGTTCTTCACCGTAGGCGTATTCTTCTGCACGAAAACGATCATTCCATATGTCAGTCCATGCTCCCATTATTCATAATTTATTTTTTCAATTTTTTCTTTTCGTTTTAAGGATGGGCGCGCCGGAGCTTCCTTTGCGAGTTTATTCGTTGAGGGTGTCGTTTTTGCCTGACCGGTAACGGCCACTGCTTTGTGTTCGGGAGGGCATTTGGAAAACTTACCGCCCGGACATGTATGTAAGTTACAAAAGGCGAAAACATATTCTGCTAAATGGTATTGAAAGGAAGACTACCTTATCTACTGTGCCTTTTGAATGCTTTAATTAATCAGTTGGCAGGCAGTTACTGACCTTTTACTATTCTTTAGGGTCCAGGAAACCTCACTATAAAGTCACTGTAAACTCTCTATAACCCCCGGAAAGCCATGGCGCAAAACCTTTTGGGCGTAGTTGCTTAATCGTCGAGCCTATTTTCAATGTCTATTCGTTCGTGAAGGATTCTGATTACTTCAATAGTATTATTTTGTATGCGATAAAATATAAGATGTGATTTAACTTTTGATGCTCGGTAACCTTTCCGAACATGCTCCCTGGATTTGCCGGCATTAACAGTCTTACAAATAAATTGGATTTCGTCAAATATTAGGTTATAATAGTGATCCGCTTGATCAACAGACCATTTTTCTACAGTGTAAAGCCAAATTTCCTCTATATCAGCAATTGCTTTTTTACTAATTAAGTATGGTAGTGGATTCATAAAAACTTACTGTGAAGTTTCTTTAAATGAACTTTCGGATCAAAGTTTTTATGGAGTCCACTTTTTTCACCTTGAAGCAAAGCTTTAGTTAGGTTTTTTGTTTTTAATTCCTCTGCTTCCAATAGCCTTAAAGCAGTTCTTATAACTTCACTTGCTGAATTATATTTGCCCGATGAGACTTTAGCA
The DNA here is from genome assembly GCA_046596515.1 of Chitinophagaceae bacterium. Lineage (GTDB taxonomy): Bacteria > Bacteroidota > Bacteroidia > Chitinophagales > Chitinophagaceae > JJ008. Next base: position 56,960 of record JBKJMI010000080.1, read on the forward strand.
GAAATGAAGTCTTCAAAATGCTCCCCTAACAAAATGGATGTATTACGGGCCATAGAAATTCTTTTTGTAAAAGTACCAATAATTGGTATAACATGCAAGATACTTCAAAAATTGAAATGCCAAATGCAAATACGCTCAACGTTCGAGGCTTGGCGAAGTACGGGAATAGATGATTGTCAAGCCCGGAATCCCGATAACTATCGGGACTGATTGAAAAACTTTTGATGAAGATAACAACAAAAAACTAAATATTAAATGTCCAGCCCCGAACCAAAGCACAATAGAATTACATATGCCGAAGATAACCAGGTCAAGCCCGTATTTTGCCAAATCTTTTGTTGTACGTTCGCCCTTGTGTCTGTCAATTGTCGCACTTGAATGTACAACGGTTATCCAATCAATGTGCAATTCATTTCAATTGAATAAATGTCCCTGTAATTTTAAATTTCAGATTTTAATGCAGATATTGATAGGGCAATGAGTAAAATCACTTCAAGTAAAGCCATAAGAATAAGGCGATACCATGACAGCATTATCCAACATTTTGTATGTGCAGTAATCATTAAAAGAGTTACACAAGTTGGGGAATAAGTTACACAATTCACACAACCTACTTTACATTTTATTTTTCAAATACTACTGCATCGGTTTCAGCACCTAAAATAGTAAGTGCTTTTGAAATAGCTTTTACAAATGGCGGCGGTCCACAAACATAAAAGTGCTGTGTGAAATCGTCTATCTTTTCTTTTAAGAAAGCAGCATCAATCATGCAATTTTCGTAGCCTTCTTTTTTTTCGTCAGTGAGTGTATTGATAAAATTTTTGCCAAGTATCTCATCAAATTCATGTTTCAGAATTATATCGTATTCAGTCTTGTTGCTAAAAATTAGTTTGTTGCCCGCAATTTTGTTTTCGGTATGTAATTGTCGAAGAATGGCAATGAATGGCGTAATGCCTGCACCTCCTGCAATGAAAACTCCCTCGCCTTTATATTCAATTGCTCCCCAAACATCTCGAATAATAAGTTCATCACCATGTTTTAGTTTCCCCAATTCTTTGGTAACACCGTTGTGACTGTCGTAAATTTTAATAGTAAATTCAAGTTGCTCATTGTCATTTAAACTTGTAAAAGTAAAAGGTCGTTTTTCATTTTTAAGTGCAGGAGTATTTATTGAAACTTCTGTTGCTTGTCCGGGAGTGAATTTATATCCCTCTGGTTTTTGAATTGTAAAACGCTTTACATCGTGTGTTACAAATTCAACAGAAATGATTTTTACAATATGATTTTTCATTAAGCTAAATTCTCTTATTGAATTTATTTAGGTGTATTGCTTTTAAACTTTTCAGGGAACTGCATTACGATTCCTTCGGAAAGCATGTCAGCCATTTTAAGAATTTCAATATGGACTGCGTCAAACGCTTTTACATCACCATCATAATTTTTGTTTATTCGTGCAACTGCTTCGTCAGTTGTTAGTTTAAGATGGTCATTCATCATCTGTTTCATGTCAGCTAACTTCCAATTTGGGTTTGCCTTACTAAGAAATGCTGAAATTTCATCTGCGTTTGCATACCATCTTTTATTTGCTTCATCAAGCGCTTCGGTGTTTCCTGTTCTTGCTGCCTTTACAACTTCTGCTGATATTGTAATATGCGGATAAAGCAAATCAGTTAATTTTTTTCCTGCTGCATCACCGTAGTATGATTTAATTGCATTACCAATGTCATCTTGATTTTTGAGTAAGCGTTTAACAGCCTGGTCAGTACCAGGAGCATCATCAACAAGACAAATAATTACATTTCGTGTCCATGTAACATGCTCTTCCCATAATTGTCGCATGACTGTTTTTAAATCATAAGCCGGTGAACTCATGGATCCACTCCCCATAGTCATTGTGGTATCGTCTATGCTTTTCTCTTTAGTACTATTGCTTTTACAGGCAACAAGTCCTATTACTGTTGAGGCACAAATCAACGTAGATAATGCCAAAACTAATTTTGTTTTTTTCATTTAATTTATTTTAAGTTATGAAAACAATAATGAAGCCACAAAGTTTAGTATTGTAATATTAAAATTGCTATACAATTTGGGGAATAAGTTACACGGTTATCACATTTATGACTGTTTCGTTGCTTTTATTTAGGGTCTATAAATATGCGTTGGCAAAGTCATGCAAACTTAAATGTGAGTAGGATGCTGGTTAGGGTGACGTACAAGGTCAGATTGTGAAAAATCCTCAGCTGCAATATAAATTTCACAGAATGTGAATAGGGATAAACAGCGTACGGTTTTTGTATATATCTGTTATGTAATTTATACAAGGAAGTTCCCGCTGTCAGACTTATTTTGCTATATTAGAAGACCAGGTGGCAAGCGATAATTCTGTACGGCTCATCGATACTTTTATTGATAAGCTGGATTAGAAAAATTTGGGTTTGGCAAAACGGTACACAAAAGCGAAGGCCGTCCACCGTATTCGCCTGCTGTACTTTTAAAATTCTACCTGTATGGCATTTAAATAAAATACGCAGCAGCCGCAAGCTGGAAAAGGAATGCATTCGCAATACAGAACTACAATGGCTGCTGCAACAACTGCAGCCCAATTATCATACCATTGCCGACTTTCGTAAAGCCCATGCAGCGCCGCTGCAAAGCATGTTTAAATTGTATGTACAATTTCTTGGCGAAGCCTGTCTGCTGTGTAAAACCACCATTGCAGTAGATGGTAGTAATTTTAAAGCCGTAAACAGCCGCAAGAATAATTACAATCAAAAGAAGATAGATAAACACCAGCAGTTTATAGCAGACAAGATGGATAAATATTTACAGGAACTTGATGAATTAGATAAACAGGAGAACAGCACCTCAGATGAAATACAAATAAAAAAGGAAAAGATTGCGCAGGGGTTAGCCAAACTAAAACAACGTATTATATAATACCATACGCTTTAACAGCAATTAGATAGAACGACAGACAAACAAATCAGCAGTACCGTCGCCGATAGCCGTAGCATCATCATTGTAAAAAATATTGTGGAGGTGGCGTACAATGTACAAAAAGCAGTAGATGATAAACACAACCTGATAGTACATACCCAAGCTACCAATAGCAATGATGGCAAGACGTTGCACAAAACTGCCAAAACGGATTATACACAGAAGTAAATACCAGGATGCGGTTGACATTAATGATAACAATATCAAAGAAAACCCACAGTATTACAAACGACGGCAGGCCATTGTGGAGCATCCCCTTGGAACGATGAAAAGACACTGGGGTTATACCCATACTTTATTAAAAGGATTGCAAAAAGTAAACGGAGAAATGAACCTGATTATGTTTTGTTACAATTTTCTGCGAACAAAAAACATAATGGGCTTTGATAAAATGCTGAAGGCGATCAAAAACTGGAAGCCAGACTTTACTAAAGTAGTCTGTGTTTTTAAAAGCGCACTTATCAAAATGATTTGGGGCCGAAATGAGCCATCTGTTTTTTTATTCTCAACCAGTTTCTTTTTTTTAAGGCAAGTTGCATAAGCCGCAATGTCATCTACATAAAATTATACGCCTTGTTTTTTGAAAAAAAATAGTTTTTTCACAGTCTGACGGATAGGGCTTGGCGAAGGTGGGGAAATAGAATTCCGTCCGCCCGGAACCGCTGCTGATTGAAAAACTGAAGATGAAGATAAAAACAAAACGCCAAATAGATAATGTCAAGCTGGATATGAAATACAATAGCGAAAAAAAAGTTGAAGATAACTTACGTCAGCCCGTATTTTGGTAAACCCAATGTTAGCTGCATACCCTTCTTCGCTACGAACAGCAGGAAGTTCCCATTTGTATTGGTGGACATTTTACAGAGCCATAACTACAATAAACACAACAGTCGCCTTGATTTGGTTTAAGTCGTGTCTTGCAATTTGTACACTCATAAAAATATTGGCAAGCATCTGTGGGCATTGTTTCTTCTTGTCTGTGTCCACAAACAGGGCAAGTAATTATTGATTGAAGTGTAATTGTTTTTTCCATTAGTTGTTTGTTACTGTTTGTGAAACTACTTTGTATCCTGTGCTGTTAATTGCTGCCGCAATACTGTCAACAGAAGTTTTGCTATTGTCAAACTTTACAGTGCTATTTGCATTTTCATAAGAAGTTTGAAATGAAATAATTCCTTTCACTTTTGAAATTTCGCTGTTTACGTGTTGGGTGCAACTTTCGCAAGTCATTCCTTTGATTTTAAAAACGGCTTGTTGAATATTTGTTTTGTCTTCCACAACGACTTTTATTTCTTGTGGTTTTGGATAAAATGCTTTTGCGTAATAAGGGAACGCAATTAGTAATCCTGCAAGTACTGTAACAATTCCTAAAAAAGATTTTGATTGCCAAAATGATTTTTTATTGTCCGCTTCACAATCGCAATCAACTTGATTTTGTGGTTTAAGTTTTTGATACCAAGCAAATGCAAAAACTAAAACGGTCAGCCCAATTAAATAAGGTCGGAAAGGTTCAATCCACGAAAATGAAGAAGCAAGTCCACTTGCACCGCCCAATAATGCTAAAACTGGTGTAATGCAACAAAGAGAAGCTGCAACTGCTGTCAACAATCCTGCTACCCAACCTTTACTATTTTTTGTTGTCGTTGTCATACAGTTGCTAAATTTTGTTGATTGATAATTTTGAAAAACGGTCTTAAAGTTTTTAAATGTTCGTTGCGTAAAGAATAGAAAATAGTTTGTCCTACTTTTCTGGCTTCAATAATATTGCCGTCTTTTAGTTTGCGAAGATGTTGAGAAATTGCAGGAATACTCATACCTAAAATGTCGCTAAGGTCGCAAGGGCAAAGTTCATTTTCTTCTTCAAGTAGAAACATTATTTTCAGTCG
>JBKJMI010000083.1:0-2549 GCA_046596515.1 Chitinophagaceae bacterium
CCGGACCTGGCCCCGCCCTCGTTTACGATGATCGGCCACTGGTCCCTAAGAGCCTCAAAAGTTCTCCTCCCAATTTTTGTAAACTTAACCTGGATTGGTGATTGAGTCGAGATCATCTGCCGGAAAGATTATTTGTATTGGAGTTGATGTACCTGAATGCTCAATCTCTGCTTTATCTTTCCACCCCATGTTTTTTAGAGCAAAGATGGATCCGGTTGGTGATGTTCCTTGCAGGTTTTCTTCGTAACAATTCTCCACCCTGAGGCGGGCTCTTTTTATTATGTAAGAGAATGCTGGACGATCTTCATAATCATAGAACGATTGCCGTGATTCAAAGCCTAATGAATAAGCCAACCCAGTGATGGTTAATTTACCACCACTAGCGAAATAGGCTTCTATTGCTTCACTCATTTTTGCTGGGTCATCATATCTTGCTGGTTGTCCTGCCATAAATCAAAGTTAATACTATTTTACCAAAACGATTTTAAAGCTCATTGCGGGTGTTTGATCAAAATACCATCTAACTCTTTAAAGAAGTCATCTTCGGTTCTGCAAATGTGCCGAATAGCTCCATGCTTCGACATTAGCTCACCCCATTCTACTTGTCCGAAGTGTTTGCGACCTTTCTTGTCCACCCTATCTCTGGTAAGCTGATTTGATCCTACTTTTAACTCCCAGATATGAAAAACCCCCATCCAGAGCATGTGTATATCCCAGACACCGGCCAGAACTCCCATCCCTTGAAGTCTTACCCCCTCCCTTGTCGAACTACCCTGATTTGGAACATGCCAGACCAGCCTTCGTAATTGGGGGTATTGGTTCCAAAGCCTCCTCCAAATTACTGACTGAAGACGGTCCTCGGTGGGTGACATATTACCATTATCCTTTATCCTACCTTCCATTTCGCTGTTTTTTGCAATTCCTTCTTACCCTGTCGAAAGTTCTTACCCTGTCTAAGTTGCTCACTATTAAGCCGTATGAGGTGGCAGGGTAAGAAGGTAAGAAGGATCGACGTTTTCGTAAAAGTTCCTATATACATATATTACTATTATACACCCCTATATTATACATTACCAGCCTTGTGTATAAGCACCTAATATATCTTACCCTTCTTACCCTTAGAGTATAATATATTAATAAAGAAGGTGTTATGGTGGTAGGTAAGAACTTTTTTTCAATCACGATGTTCTTACCCTTCTTACCACCATTAGAACGGTAATAGCTCCCTGAAAGAACTACCACGATCGATCTCCTCTAACATATATACATATACACCCATCTTTTTTATTCTCACATACCCAAGCCGCTTTAATTCCATTCCAATTCTTCTTAAAGTATATTTCTGAACAGTAAGTGTCTCAAGCTTATTTTTTATCTCCGATGCCGTATACCAAAAATCGTTCGACGGCCTGAAAAACTTCTGAATCATCTCGTTTTCTATCGACGTCTCCTGGAATTTATCCGTCTTTTCAGCTAGCTGATCGATGTCCTGACCAGAGACCTGCCAATTAAAGCCGGACTCGTAAAGGTGATACGCCTCCATAAATAGCTGTGTCTTGTCAATCATATTATACATATCAAAATCAATAAACGTGATCTCGACAGGGATTAACCTTCGATTCATGATATCATTAAGGATCTCAAGGTCGTTGGTGGTGCCACATAAAACTGCCAGACGATCTAGATCAACATTCATCTTCCCGTAAGGCTCCCTGAGCGTAAATATTTGCTTTGAAAGCATGGATTTCAGATGAATTGCGTCTTTTTTACTCTTCCCACCGCACTCATCGTCCATTACGATTAACTTCTGGGCCAGCATGATATTCAAATCAGTATCTTTTATGCCCTGTGATATTTCCGCGTAGTATGGTTTTAACTGATCTGGAACCATGCGCCTGAACGCCTCTGTCTTTCCAGTCCCCTGTTTCTCACCAGCAAAAATCAACATCAAAGGAGAGTGCTTTCCGTAAGCCGACGCCACGATAGACACAAGCCACTTTTTACCAAAGTACAGTAGATCATTCTCGGTAGTAAAGCAACTAAAAAACTCATCAATCACCCCAGATGGCTTAAGGTCAATGTTTTCTGTAAAAAAATCATGTATCGGATTGTACTGCGCAGTGTTAGAAGAAAACATCACCTTGCAAAACAACTCAAATGTTAGCTTATCAAAGGCGATTAAAGCCTCCAAGTACATGGTGTTCAAATCTATCTCGTCAAGAACTCGTCCGTTATTCTCAATTTTTCTAGTGACAAGATTCCTTTTCAGTGAATAATTCTGCCGCATCCACATCCGTAGATTCTCAACCATGGATTCGCCAGAAGTAAAATTCGTATTGGCGGCAAACGCCTGCTTAATAATGTCGTCTACGTTTTCTATGCCCTCAAACTTCTTTAAATTCTCGGCGATGCCCTTCGCATCCAAGCCGGCACGCTTCATGGTGGAAGTGGCAGCAGCTATTTTATTCGTCCGATCAGAATGTATTTTGATGCCAGCCTGCTTGGCGTACCAGTATATGGTGGCAATAGTGATTTTATTTCCTGACTTT
>JBKJMI010000097.1:0-57691 GCA_046596515.1 Chitinophagaceae bacterium
TGAAGAACCACCATGCTGTCATTATTTTGATACGTAATATTCACCGGTATGGTGCTATTACCATTTAGCCTTAATAATATATTATTTGATACAAGGCTTCTGTTTACCGCGGCAGAAAACAATATTTTGATCAGCGGAGTGTAGCCTGTATTGTACTGGATAGCTGCGCTGTTATTATTTATCGAGTATACATTTACATTGAATAGCTCGGCCGCTGGTACAGGAGCTTCGCTTTTCTTACATGAAAAAAGTACAATCAGTGGCAGAATAAAAATAATAGTTCTCTTCATATAATGTCGGGTACAATCTATATAGAAAAAGGCTGCCGTCAAAAAAACACCGGCAGCCTTTTAAAAACAAACAAAATTATCTTCCTGCCTGACCTAAATGATATAAGGCAGCGATCTCATCCGTGGTCAACACTTTATTATATACTCTGATCTCATCGATCTTTCCTGTAAATGGTGTTGTCCAGGTGTCAGCACTTACTGTTTTGCCAGGTATATTGTTGTACCAGCCTCCAATGATTATTTCATGAGGAGAATAAACAAAGGAATTGGAACCCCTGTTTTCAAAATTGGTATTACTAACAAGTGCACTATCCGCATAGATCCTGAAAATGCTCTGCGCACCAGTACCACCTGCAGGATTATAAGTAGTAACTACATGCACCCACTTACCTGTACCGGCTTTTTTTACAACTTTGTATTCTACACCAGCTATTCCATAGTTATTTACAGCATCCTGTAAACCACCAGCATTACTATAAAGAGATTTTAAGAACATGGTATCTGATGCGGGACCATATGCCCCTGCTTCATAAGTAAGACTAATATCTCCAAATAATTGGGTTGGCCTTGCCATTTGGAAATATTGGTAAGGGTGATTATTTGCCGGGGGATTGCCTCCAGCAAGAAAATTATTCGTCGCCTGTATCCATGCACTTACGGTAAAGGGCTGGTTAGATACAAACGCACCGCCTACTGCACTTGCATAATAAAGGTAACCGTTTGCGAAACTGGCACCCTGACCTTTTACTCCGGTTGTGTAGGTCACGTTGGAACTGGTTGTTGGAGCGGTGCTTGATTTGCTTTCGTTTCCGTTACCATCTAAGGGCCAGTAGGCTTTCAGGTTGGCAGCACCCACTTCATCGGAATTATTATAACCTCCAATTTGGGGAAGGACTACATCTTTATTTTTTTTACAACTGGAAAATACTATTCCAATTAAAGATAAAGCAGCAACTGCTACAATGATTTTTCTTGACTTTTTCATTTTTTGTTTATTTGTTTTTTGATATTAAAGAAATATTTAAATGTTGTGTACTATTAATAACCCGGGTTTTGTGAGATCCTTCCTGCACTCAGGTCTATCTGGTGCTGAGGTATTGGAAATAGATCATGTTTGGGTGAGGAATAGGGTTTGCCCAATGCCTGTAATACTGCTGATGCTCTGCCGGTACGGCGGAGGTCAAACATACGGTCATGTTCAAAGGCCATCTCCACCCGTCTTTCTTTATAAATATTATTACGAAGAGTTGCTTTATTGATGGCATTTATCGGGCCCAATCCTGCACGAACTCTCAATTGATTTAACGCGTTTTTCGATGCTGTAGTATCATTCAACTCATTCTCTGCTTCCGCTTTGATCAGAAGGATCTCCCCATACCTGAATATCCGGAGGTTTTTGTTAGTATTATAGTCATCCCCGTTAAACGTCTCCATTGTCTTGCTTACATATGATTTGTAATTATAGTATTGATTGGGTGCACCACTATTAACAACAAAGCCATCCCACAAAGTTTGTCCTCTTTGCATTATCGTCGCGGCTCTTCTTTGGTCGCCGGGTTCAAATGCATTATACAGATCAGTAGTCGGGGTGTTAAATCCCCATCCCAATCCGCCCGGTCCTCGCGGAGCTTGTACTAAGAAATACCCAGAAACTCCTTTATTAGGGGTAGTACCAATTGCATTTACTTCCCATATTGACTCTGATGAAAATTCTCCAACTTCCCTCCATATTATTGCAACGTTTGGCAATAAAGCATACTGACCTCCTGTTATAATCGCATCACACATTGCCTTTGCCTGTCCCCATTTTTGCTGGTATAAAGAAACTTTTGCCAGCAAAGCCCTTGCTGCACCCTTACTTACTCTTCCATTTTCGGAAGCACTAATGGTAACAGGAAGTTTTGCTATTGCATCATTGAGGTCCTCCTCAATAAAAGCATAAATTTCTGTAGCACTAACGCGAATACTGGCCGATTGAATATCGGCTTGTGATTCCAGCACATGATCGATCTTGGGAACGCCACCAAATGTTCTTACCAGGTTCCAATAAAAATAGGCTCTCAATAATTTAGCTTCACCAATATATCTATCCTTATCCTGTGCGGCAATATTCATAGCCGGGATAAATTTCAAAACATAAGTAGCTCTGCCAATACCTTCGAAATTTCCGCTCCACACTTCATCGAATGATAGATTCGTGGGATCAAAGGTCCATCCATCCATCAGATCCTTATCGGTGCCTGAATCTCCCGGATCACTTCCTTTGTCTGCATCATCCGAAGTAATACTTGTAATGCCGATCCATGAAAAGCTATGTACTTCCCAGTCATATAATTTTGAATAAACGGATCCAATGAGCCGCTGTGCTCCATCCCGGGGATTATTGATCAGGTCATTTATAGTCACTGTGCGGGGAGCTTCCTGCAAAAAAGATTTTTTACAGGAAACCGAGATGAGTGTTCCGATCAGGAGAACAATGATGAGATTATATTTTTTATGCATCATAGTTTTCATTTATTTGAGTTGAACATTAACTCCCACCATATAACTTGCCGATATCGGGTAAGCATTCAATTCTATACCCGATGCCAGAGGCGGACCCGGAATCTCCGGTGTAAAGCCCGTATATTTTGTGAAGATAAATGGGTTCTGGGTATTAACGAATATCCTTACACTTTGAAAAGAAGAGTGCTCTTTTAATTTAAGCGTATACCCGGCCGAAATATTATTTACCCGGATATATGAACCTGATTCAACAAAATAATCGGACACAGTTGCCGTACCATTAAATGCTCTGGGATAATTATTGATACCCGAACCAGGGGTCCAGCGTTTAAATGCAACGTCATATTCTACATTGTAGTTGCCTCCATAACGCACCCCTTTTTTAGCATTGTAGACCTTATTACCTGCATTTCCGAAAATATCCAAACCAAAATCCAATTGTTTCCAGTTTAAGCTTCCACTGATGCCGTAATAAAATTTGGGTTGATAGGAGCCTGCAAAATATTTATCTTTTTCATTGATCACACCATCTTTATTCAGATCTACGAGTTTGAAATCTCCGGCCTGCGCATTAACCAAATGAGGGTAGGCGTTTACATCGGCATTCGTTTGAAAAATGCCATCTGTTTTATATACCCAAAAAGAACCGATAGGCTGTCCTACAGCAGTAATCGTTGCCGTTTTTCCATTGCCAAGATTACCATCATAAATAGACTGGCCGATGCCGATACTTTCCACCGTGTTTTTATTGAATGTTACATTTCCCTTTATGGAATATCGGGTGGTTTTATTAATGGCTTTATTCCATCCAAGTGATAATTCTATTCCGCTGTTCAATACATCAGCTGCATTGGTGTTGAATACACTTCCAAACCCCAGATTGGGCAAGGGGATGGGGTATAATGCCTTGGTAGCTTTCTTATGATAATAATCTATTTCTCCGGTCAGTTTTCTATCCAATGCAGTGAATTCAATACCAAAATCAAATTCTTTCACCACTTCCCATTGAAGATTGGGATCCTTTATACCTGTAACGGTAGTACCATTTATACGGTTGCTTCCGAAATACGCGTAATAAAATTCTGAAGGACTTATTGAAAATTGGTTAGCAGGGATCACATCATTACCCACAAGTCCGTAGCTCGCTCTTACTTTGATAAAATCAAAAGTCTTTTGGTTGGCCATAAACCCTTCCTTGGTCAATATCCATCCCAATCCAACAGAAGGAAAATTGCTCCAATGTTTTGATGGCGGAAAATTGCTGCTGCCATCTCTCCTGTATGTTAGATTGACCAGGTACTTATCCTTAAAAGCATAGTTGGCCCTTATGAAATAGGATTCTCTTTTATAATAATTACCAATAGGTCCTCTTGTATTCTGTTGCCCCCTGGCTGTGTCTTTAAAATTCAGTACCCACTGACTATTGTCGTTGGGTATGGTGCCATCTGCGATGGAGGCATTGTTGCTCCAGCCATTTCTTCTTTCTGCTGTATGTCCCAGAGTAAGTTTTAAACTATGATCGGCACCAATCTTTTTATCATAGGTAAAAAAGTTATCCCAGGTCCAGTGGTAAATACTATCTCTGGAAAAATTCAGATCACTTTTTTCATTCTTCTGTCCACCCAATGATCCGTTTGCCAGGTACGTATAATACACAGGAGAATAATTCCATCCATTGTTCTGTTCTGCGTCAATGCCAAAAGAGGATCGGAATGAAAGCCCTTTGATTATTTGATATTCTCCCCAGAGTGTTCCCGTGATTCGGTTACCGTAGCTGCGGTTATTGGTGGTTTTTAAAGTTGCCAATGGGTTCCCAACATCACTCTTGTCTGTATTGCCATAGGAACCATCCGGATTTTTTGCATTGAAGATCGGCGCAGCGATATAGGACTGTGAAAAAAGCCCATAGGGTTTATTCTCTGATTTATAATGTGAGAAGGCCAGATTATTCCCGATCTTGAATTTGCTGCTGAAAGTAAAATCATGATTTAACCGAACCGTCATGCGCTGGTAATTATTATCCAGCAATATCCCGTTCTCATTGAGATAACCTCCCGAAACAAAATAGCGGTATTTATTTTTGCCCCCGCTGAGTGATAAATTATGATTTTGAAAGATGGCAGGACGGGTAATTGTTTTGTACCAGTCGGAGGATCCGGTAATATCGGTATTCAATATAGCAGGAGCTGCAGCGGCTTCGTTGGAATAGACCGTAAATAAATTGGGGCCGGCCATTTTTACGGGATGAGTCAACATTCTTACACCGGCAAATGCAGTGTAGCTGATAGTGAATTTAGTTTTGTTCCCGGCCTTAGTAGTGATCAATACAACTCCGTTCGCTGCCCTTGCACCATATATCGCTGTGGAAGACGCATCTTTCAAAATATCGATAGTAAGAATATCGGAAGAGTTGATATTACGGATATCATCTGTAATAATTCCGTCTACTACATACAAGGGTTCAACGCCACCGAGGATAGAGCCCGTTCCTCTGATCCTTACATTCGGTGCGCTTCCAGGTGCACCACTGTTTATTATTTGTACGCCGGCCGCCTTACCCTGAATAGCCTGTGTGGCTGATAATGCAGGCAGGTTGGCAATTTCCGCACCTCGTATAGTAACAGATGCGCCGGTAAGATCTCTTTTGCGTGCAGTACCATAACCTACTACGATCACCTGTTCCAGGGACCTTGTATCTGGTTTAAGACTTATCGCAAGGGTAGTTTTTCCTTCAATACTTAGTTCCAGGGTTTCATAGCCAACAGCAGAAAAAATCAGAGTGGCATTACCCGGGACGATGATGCTGAAATTTCCATTAGCATCGGTTTGTGTTCCTGTTTTCGTTGACTTTACGATTATAGAAACGCCAGCAAGCGGTTCCCCTGCAAGTGAGATAACCTTGCCCGTTATTTTTTGCTGAACCGTATTTGAAATGTTACTGCCAACATCTCCTATTGTTTCATTTGCTTTTATCTGTAGTTGCAATACAGAAGTCGCAAACAAAAGAAGCAGGGGTTTTATAAATGCGCGTGATCCTGGTACTCTTCTCATATATAGACAATAATGTTTATAACACGCAGTCGTGTCATCATATTTACAAAGTTGGTGGTGGATTGGGCTTAAGAAAAGAGAGAAGAATTTGCAAGTGGGCTAATACTCCCTTAATTTCTGACTTCCAATTTACTAAAAGCTATTGACTTAGAAGTAATTTTGTTCAACGTACATGATTACCCCGATAACGGGATTCTGGATAGGTAGGGTAAACGGATAAACAGGCATCCGCCGCTAAAAAAGGAAGATCATTTTATACTTTAGTCAATTTAGAGGTATAATGAACCGTTTATATAACGATGATCTGGCTGAAGCGGTCAAATCTTACACATTTAATGAAAATGGTTACATAATTCACACATTTTTATAACTGGAAACTACAGAGATTATAAAAATGGAGTAGCTCGGTAGGATTCTAATACCTGGCAAGGCGGGAGCTTTTGAAAGAGTGAAGAATTATCTTTATAGATCTTTATGCCAGAACCTCAATCGAAAAGCAATGAATTATTAATTTTCTTTAGCAGCCTGCGGCCCTCTCTGCTGCTATTCAAAAGGAACTATCCGCTAAGATTGGCAGGCGCCACGGCATTTTTCACCACTTTTGCTCTACCACCTATTATTTTTTTATTGGTACAATTGTTTGGGTTATTTATTGGCCAGAGAAATATGGGTCGTGGATTACTGGAAAGCGTCGCTCATGTTTTAGGCAAGGATGGTGCTGATCAGGTTAGACAGGTAATAAAAAGTATCAGGGGCTTTAACAATAACTGGTATATAATTACAATTGGTTTTCTTTTTCTTTTTTTTGTAGCAACGACCTTGTTCAATGTTATTAAAGATTCATTGAATCAGATATGGCAAATCAGTGTTAAAGAAAAACCGGGCTTACTGTTTATGCTGAGCATCCGGCTAAGATCTTTCGCGGTAATACTTTTTGTAGGTGTTTTATTTCTTGCCAATGTTTTTTTTCAGGGCCTTGAAATTATAGCCGGCGATTATATCAATACCATCTGGCAGGATAGTGGTAATTTTTTTAAAAGTTTTTTAAGAGAAGTGGTAGGTATCATTATTGTATCTGCCTGGTTTATTGTTTTGTTTCGGTTTCTCGCAGATGGGAGGCCATCATGGAAAGCTTCGCTGTTGGGCGGCCTGCTAACAGGAATTTCGTTTGAAGCCGGAAGGGTATTGTTAACTGTTTTACTTATCAACAGCAATATCGGGCAGCTTTACGGACCTTCAGGTTCATTTGTATTGATACTGTTATTTGTCTTTTATTCTTCATTTATTTTATACTTCGGCGCTTCTTTTATTGCAGTGTACTCTCAGAAAAAAGAATGGCCAATCAAGCCAAATCATAAGGCGTATGCCACTGAAAATGGTTCCGGCATAAAATCTATCTGATAAAATTTAAAATATCCGCTTACTTAAAATCTCCAAACTCACATGATTTAAGCAATGCATTTATTTTGTAACGGATCTCCTCTTTTGTATGTAATTCATCAGGTAATCCTCTTTCTGAAAAATAAATGGAATAAAAATCTCCCTTATTATTGTTCGCTATATTTTTATAGATCAAAACACTATACTGCCTTAGCTCAAGCGAGGATATGCGTACACCCGGAGGTAGGGAAGGTTTGCTGTCCTCTGTTACAAAATAGGTACTTGATATATAATCAGCCGTTGAGGTAAGGGTATCAGAACTAAATTCCTTAATGATCTCCGATTTCTTCAACCCCTTTTTTAGATTATTTATTTGCTTGTTTGCAAATTTGTCAAACTCTTCTTTATCAGAAATACTCATCTTTCCTCCGTAAACTCCATCTATTTCGGAAAAACTGGGGGACACCGATCTGTTATAATAGGTGAACTTAAAACCTTCAAGCGCATTTACAACATAATGCCGGGTTGACAAAGGTGCTGAAAAATTCATATGCTCATACCCGGTTTTATAACCAATTGGCCATATGTATCTGCTATTCATAAGGGGGTCGGGGTCATAAATATATAGAGGAGGAGTTTTCATTTTATTAAAAACCTCTTCTCCTTCATTTTTATCCAGGAGTGTAAGTTTTGAATTACCAATTTTTCCTCCGGCTACCATCTCTAGTGTGATATAATATTCTTTCCCCGCTTCAGTATTTACTAAAACGGAAGAAGTAAGTTCATTCTTTGACCAGATATTCATCTTCCTGTTTCCCGGATATTTAATAACACATCGAATATTATTATCCATTCGAATCATTAAAGTATCATCGAAATAGATCCCCAGCCAATAGGTTTTGGCAATTTCATTGTCGGGCCTTATAATGTAAAATGTTGCGTATTTGCCTGTATCCTGGTTGGCCGGGCCGGGAACAAATAAGTTGCTGCCAGGATCTACTTGCGTTCTTTGGGCAATTGCGGAATGACCGAGAGAGATTATTAAAACAATAATTATTGCAGAAATGAATGAAGTGCATCTATGTTTCATACCTGGCCTAGTTAGAATAAGGTGGAATTAAGATAATAAATTGTTAGCTGACTGCCACATTAAAAGACTGAACTTCGTAATAGGTTCCTCTTGCGACATAGAATTGCTAAAAATCATTTAGCTTAGTAATCCTTAAACCATCACCATGCAGATCCTCATCACCATCCTCTTTATCCTCGGCGGAATAATCGCCCTGCTTTTACTTATTGCTTTATTCAGTCCTAAAGAATATAAAGTAGTGAGAGAGACTATCATCAACCGAAACAGGATGGATGTTTTTAACTATGCCCGCATGCTGAAGAACCAGGAAAAATTCAGTGTATGGGTAATGAGAGATCCGAATATCAATATACTATATACTGGTACCGATGGAAGCGTGGGCGCTATGACTTCATGGACCAGTAATGTTAAGAATGTGGGTGTAGGTGAACAAGAGATTAAAAAAATTAATGAAGGGGAAAGTATTGAAGTGGAAGTCAGATTCAGGAAGCCTTTCGAGTCAGTTGGTTTTGGTACTACTTCAATGAGCGATGCAGGTAATGGCGCCACCCTGGTGAGTTCCCGCTTTTCAGGCATCTCAAAATTTCCTTTTAATATCATGAACCTGATGATGGATAAAATGCTGGGAAAGGATATGCTGCAGAACCTGCAGAACATGAAAAATATTCTTGAAAAATCCTGATAATTTCCTGCGCGAGTTTTTGTCAGAAATATAGCCCACTGTCCTAAATAATAATCAAGCACAGATTTTGCTTTAATTATGTAAACTAATCAATCCGGGACATTCAGATTTTTGGGAAAATAAATTGAGGAGTTAAAATATGAGCACAATAGACATCCGGCAAAACAAGGCATTCAGCATAGGCAAACAAATGCTAAACAAAGTACCGCAAGTCACCCTATATTTTTGGGTAATTAAGATCCTTTGCACTACAGTAGGCGAAACTGCAGCAGACTTCCTGAATGAAAAACTGAACCTGGGACTTACTGGCACATCTATTGTTATGGGTGCATTGCTGATAATTGCCCTTTTCTTTCAATTCAAAACAAGAAAATATTTTCCGGTCATCTATTGGCTTGCTGTTGTTTTAATAAGTGTTGTAGGCACTTTGATTACAGATAATCTTACGGATAATTTGGGTGTATCTCTTGAAATAACAACAGCTGCATTTTCAGCAGCATTAGCTTTCACATTTGCCGTATGGTATACCAGAGAGAAAACATTATCCATACAAAAGATTGACAATTTCCATCGGGAAGCTTTTTATTGGCTTGCCATCCTGTTTACTTTCGCGTTGGGAACAGCTGCTGGTGACCTGCTGGCCGAAACCCTTAGTGTAGGGTACTTGTGGTCAGCAGCAATATTTGGGGGGATGATCATTATAGTGTTTATCATTCATAAATATTTTAAACTGAATTCAGTCCTGGCATTTTGGATAGCTTATATTTTAACAAGGCCACTTGGCGCTTCCATTGGCGATTATCTTTCTCAATCGAAAGATGATGGCGGGTTGGGTCTGGGAACAGTTGTAACGAGTGTTGTTTTCCTTATCGCTATTTTATCTACTGTTATTTACCTGACAATAACTAAAAACGATGAGATCAAAACTTCTGTATAGTAGTAAAGAGAATTTTCCGGTAGTACAACTTTATCTGTGGTAAAATGAATAGTATAACTCTCAGGAAAATTAGTTTAAGTGCTGCATTTTTATTTGTAATTCAAGTCGGCAAGATCCATTCACAGGTTTTGGAAACAGAAGAATCCAAACCATTGTTGCCCCACCAATTGGAGATAGGTACCGGATTAGAGTTTCAAACATCAAAAGAGGGAACCGAAACTGCATTTCCATTATCTATTGAATATGGTTTAAGTAAGCGCTTTACCATTTTAGTTGAACCTGTTGGTTTCACCAAAATCCGTCCGAGAAATGGGCCATATGCAAAAGGGGCTGGAGACCTTGAGATTACTTTGTTCTATCAATTGGTAAGTGAGAAAAATGGCTGGCCTTCTGTTTCTGTATCAGGGGAAGTTAAATTACCTACTGCAAAAAATAAATTGATCGGAACGGGTAAATCGGATTTTACGCCATTTGTCATTGCCAGTAAGACAACAGGCAGGTTCTATTCAAGTTTAAACCTAAGCTATACCTTTCTGGGAAAACCAAAAGATGTGGTAGCAAATAACCTGTTCAGTTATGCACTGGGTAGCATTTATACCGCTTCAGGCAAAATAATTCTTTTTGCGGAAGTGTAAGGTAACACTGCAGCTTTGTCTGGTGAAACAGCAGATGGAACCGTTCCTCCAGCCACTACGGGCCAAACTACAGAACTATCTGGTGGGGAAACAGTGGCTGCTATTGGTTATGGATACTATTTAAAAAATAACCTGCTGCTATCCTTTGGTGTCAGTTACGATAACAATAATGCTTTTCTTTTTCGGCCTGGTATAGAATGGAAATTAGGAGGAAGGAAAAATTAAATTTTTATATAACAATCGCTATGAAAAATTTATTTCTGCTTTTATTTCTATTCCGGTTGAGTACCCTCAGCAGTGCCCAGGATAAATACTATACCAACTCGGGGAACATAAGTTTTGACGGAAAAAGTACCCTGAGTAAAGTTCACGCCAATAATAAAACTGTTGTCTCCGCATTTAATTCAAAGACCGGGGCCATCGAGTTTACCGCTTTTATAAAAGAGTTTCAGTTAGCCAATGGCGGGATGCAGCGTCATTTTAATGATAAGTATATGGAGAGCGACCTGTTCCCGAAGACTGAGTTCAGAGGGCAGGTGGTTAATAATGCAGCGGTGAAATACAAAACCCCTGGTGTTTATGATGTGAAGGTGACTGGAAAACTGACCATTCATGGCCAAACAAAGGATGTAGAGACCCAGGGGAAAATATCGGTAATGCCGGGCAAGATTCAACTGCGTTCTACTTTTTCCATACAGGTCCCCGATTATAAGATCAGCGCCAACATGAAGGATAAGGTTACGATTGATGTGGACTGTACTCTTAATCCACTGAAGCTGTGAAAATAAAATCGATGGAATATGTGGTTTACGAAGTAAATTGTTCATTAATTGCATTTAAAAGAAAACCTATCTATCATGGTCATTTCGATTTACAGAAAAATGTTTTTCCTTTCTGTTTTTTCAATATTCATTTCTCATTTCTGTCAGGCGCAATCCCTCCCGGATTCCATTCCTCTCAGAGTATTGATCATCCGACATGGCGAGAAACCAGATAGTGGTTATAATCTCAATTGCAAAGGCTGGAACCGCGCCATCGCTCTTCCAAAAGCCATTGTCCCGCAATTCGGTATTCCTGATTATGTCTATGTTCCCAATATGACCACAGGTAAAAAAACCAAATCAGTACGGATGTACCAGACCGTTATTCCTATGGCCATTAAATACAACCTTGTGGTAAATAGTAAATATGAAGAAACGGATTCACTCGAGATCGCTGATAATATTATCCGGAAAAAAGGAACAATACTGATTATCTGGGATAAAAAAAATATCGCCCCCCTGGTTCGTAACCTGGGCATCAGAAACCAGAACCTTGACTGGTCTGACAAGGATTATGATTCTATCTGGATCATTGAATATAAGAAAGGCCCCAATGGTGAAATTCTGCCAGGTTTGAGAATAGGGAAAGAAGGAATTCTTGTCAGCGGGGATTGCGACTAGACTTTCTTCGCTGATAAGACGGAGGTAAATCTTAGTTTTGAGAATGTCACTGAATTTTCTCTTCCAGGGCTCATCCCTCAATTCCTTCAAAATGAAAAAGGCCCGCCTGTTGTTTTGTCTTTTGCTGTCCACTACTTTTCTTTTTTCTCAGAACATTAAATATACAAATGCCAATAATGACTGGAACCCCGATTCACTGGGTAACCATCGCGCCCTCTTAACTTTTAATGGAACGGGTAATGTGGCAAGGGCCATCATTCAATGGAGACGAAGAGATAATGATCCCTGGAATAAAAGAATTATCGTTGAAGACGCGAAGACACACGAGAAGATCGATAATATAAGATCGGGTATCAGCAATAATGAAAAGATCGAATTATGGTTTGAGCCGAGCTCCGGAAAAGGTGATTACTATGTTTATTATATGCCCTATAAGAATGAGAAGTCAAACTATCCAAAAGGCTCTTACCTGGCGCCGGAAATTACAGCCTCGATCAGTTGGCTTGGTTCTATCTCAGAAAAAGTCCCCGTCAATACAACAGTTAAAGAAATACAAGCTATCAATGCGCTGAATAGTTTCTATCCCATGGAGGTCACAGCAACGGTTAAAGAAACCGCAATGCTGATCAGCAAAAGCAACCGAACAGATTTCCTGATATTCCCTGAAGACAGGATCTATCCTGTTAAAATGACCAATGCCCTCCCTTATCGCTGGATACAAAAAGGAATTCAATCTTCTTTTTCCGGAGAAGCCTCAAGGGGTGAAAATTATACTTACCAGTTAGCGGTATATGCACTTCAGCATATCGAAAGACTGACCGTTTCATTTTCTGATTTGAAAGATGGGAAAGGCCAGATTATCGAGGCAAAAAATATTTACTGTTTCAATACTTCAGGGAATGATTATACTGGAAAGCCATTCACTAAAACAGTGGATATGGAAGCAAATAAAGTACAGGCTCTTTGGTGTGGTATCGATGTCCCTCAAAATATACCTCCGGGAATTTATACCGGCAATGCCACTATCAGTACAATGAATACCGCTCCTGCGTTAGTAAAAATTCAATTAAAAGTAAACAATGCCCTGGTCGCAGATGGAAATATTGGCGAAGCATGGAAACAAACCAGGTTGAAATGGTTGAATTCTACCATGGCCCAGGAAAATACAGTGATCGCTCCCTACACAGCCATCGAAGTAAAAGATAATGCTATCAGTTTGCTGGGAAGAAAGGTCATTTTAAATAAAGATGGATTCCCTTCCCGGATTCAAACTTTTTATACAGAAGAAATGACGGGTTATCAATCCACTCCTAATGATATCCTGGCTGATCCTATAAAGATGATTGCATTAACTACCGATGGAAATCCGGTAGAATGGAAAAGCGGCAATCTTGAGTTTACTAAAAAAGAACCCGGCACGGTGGAATGGAATGTCACCAATCAAAGCAGTCAACTTCAAATGCAGGTGAATGCCTCGCTTGAATTTGATGGGTTTGTCAGCTACACTGTAAAAATTACAGCACTGAATGATGTACAATTGAACGGAATCGGAATGCAGATTCCATTCACTTATGAAGCATCTAAATATATGATGGGACTTGGACAGAAGGGTGGTTATATGCCCAAAGAAATTAACTGGAAATGGGATGTGGCCACAAAGAACCAGGATGGGGCCTGGATCGGAAATGTAAATTCAGGATTGCAATTTTCATTGCGTGATGAAAGATATCTGCGACCATTGAATACAAATTTCTATCTCCTAAAACCCTTAATACTTCCGGCCTCCTGGGGAAATAATAATAAAGGAGGTATTACAATAAGTAGAGTCAGCAATGCAAATCTTGTAAATAATTTTAGCGGCGACAGAAAAATGAAAAGAGGTGAATCGCTTTATTATAATTTTACTTTGCTGATCACCCCCTTTCATACGCTGGATACAGAATCGCAATGGGCCACCCGTTATTACCATAAATATGATAGCCCTGAAAATGTAAAAGCCAATGGCGCTACAGTGGTGAATATTCATCATGCTACACCTATAAACCCATGGCTGAATTATCCTTTTATCGAATACAAAAAAATGAAGGGATATATCGATTCTGCTCATGCCTTAGGATTAAAAGTGAAGATCTATAATACCGTGAGGGAACTTTCTAACCATGCCTATGAGACTTTTCCTATGAAAAGCCTGGGACATGAGATCTATTCTCCGGGAAAGGGAGGAGGATATTCCTGGCTGCAGGAACATGTAGGAGATGATTATATAGGTGCCTGGTTCGTGCCGGAAATAAAAGATGCCGCCATCATAAACAGTGGTATGAATCGCTGGCATAATTATTATGTAGAAGGAATGAACTGGCTCACACAAAATGTGGGCATCGATGGGATCTATCTGGATGATGTGGCCTTTGATCGCGTGACCATGAAAAGAGTCAAAAGAGTATTGACAAAGGATGGACATCCTGGTATTATTGATCTTCATTCGGCCAATCAGTACAATAAAAGCGATGGCTTTAATAATAGCGCTAACCTGTACATGGAGCATTTTCCCTATCTCAATCGTTTATGGTTTGGCGAGTATTTCGATTATCAGAATAACAAGCCTGATTTTTTTCTTACTGAGGTCAGTGGTATTCCATTCGGTTTAATGAGTGAGATGTTGCAGGATGGCGGTAACCCATGGAGAGGAATGATCTATGGCATGACCAATCGTTTTCCATGGACCGAAGATGCGGATCCGCGACCTATATGGAAATTCTGGGATGAGTTCGGCCTAAAAGGAACTGAAATGATCGGGTACTGGAGCTCAAATTGCCCGGTAAAAACAAATAATGAAAAAGTGCTGGTCACCGTGTATAAAAAGAAGGGGACCGCATTAATTTCTCTCGCAAGCTGGGCCGATGATAATACCAATGTTCAGCTAAATATTGAATGGGAAAAACTGGGTATCGATCCGGCGAATGCAAAAATCGAAGCCAGGGAAATAAAGAATTTTCAGCCAGCCAGAATTTTTGGAATCAATGAATCCATACCGGTTGAAAAGGGTAAGGGATGGTTGTTGATCATTCGGGAATAAAGGCTCAACTTCTGACCGCCTAATTTGTTTATCCACGGAAATTCCCCAATGGGGAATCACAGGGTATTAAATTAATATTATTGTAAATATTATTAACTAATTTCCCGAATGACCCAATCACGCCAGTTAGCAGCCGTAATGTTCACCGATATAGTTGGTTATACAGCCCTTATGGGGAACAATGAACAGCGTGCCTTTGATCTTTTGCATAAAAACAGGCAGATTCAAAAACCTGTGATCGAAGAGTATGGCGGAACCGTAATAAAGGAGTTGGGAGATGGCATCATGGTCACATTTCCCGCGGTCAGTAATGCGGTTTATGCAGCTATAAAAATTCAGCAGATCTGTCATCAGGCCAGGGAATTCCAACTGCGTATCGGTATTCACCAGGGAGAAGTAGTTTTTGAAAACGCCGATATTTTTGGTGACGCAGTAAATATTGCTTCCCGTCTGCAATCGCTGGCCCCTCCTTCCGGGATCTATGTTTCTGAATCGGTACAACGCGACCTGGCCAATAAAGCCGATATACGCTCTGAGTTTGTAAGTGTGGAGAATCTTAAAAATGTAAAAGAATCAGTCAGAGTATATAAAATCTTTTCAGTGGCCAGGGAAGCAGACAACAGTAATAATGCCCGACCCCTTAACTCTTCTTTTTTACCTGCCTTTGATTATGATATTCATATCAGCTTCCGCCATAATGATAATAAATATGATGGATGGGTAGATGAATTTGTAGAAAAACTTAAACAGGAACTGGCTGCTACACTTAAAGAAAAACTGAATATATTTTTTGATAAGAACCCGGAAGAAAGTCGTGTATATGGAGATGGCATCCGTTCGCTGATATTTATTCCCATTATTTCGCAGACCTATTGCGATATAAATTCTCCGGTATGGCAACATGAATTCCGTGTATTTCAGGATGGTGCAGGAAAAGATATTCTGGGCAGTTATATTAAACTTCCCAATAGTAATTCCGCTTCCAGGGTGATACCCATAAAGATCCATGAGATCGATACGGATGATGTGAAATTGCTTGAATCGGAAATGAAAGGTGGTCTTCGTTCAATAGATTTTATTTACCGGGATGAAGGAGTGAACCGACCCCTGCGCCCAATGGATGATGAGAAAAATGCCAGTACACTAAAACCGATGTATCGTAACCAGATCAATAAACTGGCGAATGCGATTAAAGAAATTATTGCGGGAATTAAACTGACACAAAGAACAGGGCAGACTGAAATGCCTTCTTATAAGCCAATGGCAAGACAGATCGTTCCCAACGTAATTAATACCTCTATATCAGATTCTATTAAAGTAGCTGTGATCGACAGGCAGCGGCCAAATATTTATCTTGCCTGGACCTCAGGCGATCTTAAGGAGAGCCGGGAAGAAATGGCCATCATTCTGCAAAAAGCAGGATTTAATGTATTACCTGCTTTTGATTGTCCGGCGGATGATGAGACCTTTAAAGCAAAGTCAATAGAAGAAATGAGCAAATGCGTTTGTTCCCTGCATATGCTAAGCGGTGAATTCGGAAGACGCTTTGAATCGGATGAGGATATGTCCTTTCCTCAATTTCAGTTTCTTGAATCCAGGAAAAAAATAGATAGTGGTTCTCCATTCAATGTATTTGTCTGGGCAACGCCTGATTCTGCCAGGATATTAAAACCTTCCCAGCAGGAATTTATCAAGTATATCCGGAATAATATTACAAGGAATATGATGTTCTCCAATAGTTCCGGGCCTATGCAATTGGTTGATGATATGCGCGTGGTGATCATGAAGCAGGATGCCAAAGTCTATGATTCCAAGGATACAGAGATATTCTTCATCTTCAACCAGCAGGATGAGAATGAGGCCATGCATATCGTGGATGAATTGAGTTTGGAATATCCTGTAGAGACCATGAACATTCTGCCTGATGGAGAGGATGCTTACAGGGAGATCTCTACACAGCAGATACCGAAGAGCAAACTAGCCGTAGTATATTTCAAATATGCTGCGGATTGGGCGCTTCCATTTATTAAGCAAATATGGAAGCAGGTAGGTGGTGCATCTTCACCAACCCCAATGTTCCTTATCGGAGATGATGATCCGCAGAGCAATATGGCAAGGAATTTCAAAGCGCCGAGGGTAATATCCTCCATTGTTCCTAAAGAATCCATTCCTACTGAAGTAAAGAAAGTGTACACTACGCTGAAATAGACAAACTAATGTACACATGATGATGAAGGCCAATTGTTGACCTGATAAATGATCGACTAAAGTCGCAACCAAAAATATGTTTGAAACAGAACAGATATGTCCTTACACTGGTCTTCGTGCATTCACTGAGGAAGAGTCGCTATATTTTAAAGGGAGAGAAGAGCATATTGACCAGGCTACTTTGCAATTGCAGCGGAATAAATTTCTGATGCTTACAGGTGCATCAGGCGATGGTAAATCATCTCTGATCTATGCCGGTATCATTCCAAATGCAAGGGCTGGTTTTCTGCGATCAAAATATACCCAATGGGCAGTGGCCGATTTCAGACCCGAACGTAATCCATTTCAGAATCTTTGCCGTTCTATTGCAAGACAACTTGGAATTGATAACCCACACACTGTAGAAGCGGAACTGGGTCATGGTTTCTCAGCCATCGTGGATCTTTATAAAAATTCAAAAAGAAATCTTGATACGAATTCAATGGCCTGGCAAAATGCCGATGAAAAAGGCCGGGCGGCATTAAAAAGAGAAGCGTCCAATCTGGTCATCCTTGTTGATCAGTTCGAGGAGTTCTTTACTAATCCGGAAAATTATCATAAAGGTGTTCCTTCAAGAGATGCCAATCTTGTTTTGAATCTTCTTCTTGAAACTGCAAGAATAGCATTGGAAGAAGATCTTCCGATCTATATTGTGTTTACCATGCGCTCTGATTATATCGGTCAGTGCGCAGCCTTCCGTGGTCTTCCGGAATATATCGGCTACTCGCAATTCTTTGTACCCAGACTTAACCGTACTCAATTACAACAGGTGATCGAAGAGCCGGCAGTATTGAGTGGCAACCGTATTACGAGACGATTAACAGAAAGATTGATACATGATCTTACTGAAGGTGTGGATCAATTACCTATACTTCAGCATGCGTTGAATCAGGTATGGCATGCAGCAGATAATGGTCGCGAAGAAATGGACCTCCTGCATTATGCGAAGGTTGGAGGGATGCCGGTAGCTGAATTACCCGAAGAACAAGTAGATAAATTCAACACCTGGTTTGAAGGCCTGGCAACAGAGATCAAAGCCTGTTATCATGAGCCTAATTTGCAGAACGTACTCGATACGCATACTAATAAACTCTATGAGGAAGCTGCAGAATATTATAAGAGTAAAACAGGAAAACAAATTTCTGATGAAGATGCAAAGGCGATCATTCGGAATGCATTTGTTTGTCTGACTAAGATCGATCAAAGCAGAGCAGTAAGAAACCGAATGACGCTGCAGGAGATCACGGATATTCTTGGCCGACCAGAATTCGGCATTCGGGATGTGGGAGCCGTACTGGACATTTTCAGAGAACCGGGTAATACATTTATCCGTCCTTTTATTTCACCCGAGAAAGCAGATGGCGAATTGAAGGGGGATGATATTCTGGATATCACCCATGAAAGCCTGATCCGAAACTGGGAATACCTGGAACAATGGGCCTTAAAAGAATACGATCATTATACGGTATCACTTGATTTTGAGCAGCAGCTTAATCGCTGGGTTGATAGTGGAAAGTCAAGCGGATTCCTGCTTTCTATCGGTCCACTCACTTATTTCGAGAACTGGTTCAACCTGGCAAATCCAAATGCACACTGGCTGGCGAGGTACCTTCCCGAAGACATTCAAGAGGATAAGAAAATGGAAAAGGCAGAACAGATACTTTCCAATTCTAAAGACTTTTTGGCCCGCAGTGCAAAGAGACATATGGTGACACGTACGGTGATGCGCTATGGTATGAAAAAAATAGCTGCTGTTCTCGGCCTTGTTGCCCTTCTGACTCTGAGTTCCTTTGCGGTCAGGAATTATTTTCTTCAAAAGAACGATTATGTATTAGGTACTATTAAAGAGCGATCATTTATACTCGCCAATAATAAACGATTAAGTCCTGAATTTGCGGTGCCTTTACTGACCCGCCAGCTGGTGCTTGGTAATACAACTATTTCAGAGATAGTTGAAAATATCAACGATCCTGAACAGAAGATCATCATCGTTACTGCAATGGCGACAGAGATGGTGTCGCAAGGATTTAGCCAACCGGCAGATGAGATCAGGGAATGCCTGAATATTACTGATACCCTGCTTGAAAAATATTGTGATCGCTCTGCTGCTAATGATAGAAGTAAACAGCTTAAGCTGGTTCATGATTACGCGGTGACCGCACGCTTTGCCTATTTTCTGAATACGATTCCGACGCTGGATTCCTTTGTTCAGCATAATGCGAAAAGATCTGCGGATCTGGCCATGAGAATATTCAGGGAAAAGCCCGCTGAATTTCATGATATACAATTTCTTTCATTGGCCATGTCGGATGGCATGAATAGCAAATTACTCCCGGCTTCAGATATTAGTTACCTTATTCATGAGCTATCCCCATTTGAGAATTCAGAACGGGATAGCTGGGTACTGGATCGTTATAAAAGAGAAAATGTACAAAGGCTCGGCGGAAATGCTTATGGATTTTCATATAATGGGTTATATCAGGACCTGGGTTATTTATATGCTGCCAGTGGAGAATCTGCACTTGCTGCCAGGTGTACCGATAGCCTTTTGCATTATTCATCTAATTATTACCAGAACGATTATGCATCTTTTGTAGACAATGCCTCCCATATCGCAGGATATTTCTATATCTATGGAAGGCAGGATAGCCTGGATGCTTTTGTTGCCAGTTATAGTCGGTCGAAAGATGTCATTAGGGTTGAATTTTATAAGCGCTTGACAGCCGCCTGTATGATCAATATCAACACGGGTTTTGATTTTTATTTTTATTCAGGAGGAGGCGGACAGGAATTATCTAATCTGGAATTGAAATTCAGTTCAGACAGTATGTTGTCATTCTTTTTTGATAAACTCAAAGAATCAATACGTATTCTTCCCGGTAATGATCAACAGAATATGGAGATGGCCCTTGCTTTGAAGAACCAGGGTGCCTTATTGGGAGCCAGGAATGAAATGAGAGGCCATCCGGGTAAGGGTGATTCATATTTTAAGGAAGCAATAGATCATTTCTTGCTTGTATCAACAGCGGAGCTTGAAAAAGGGGTCATTGTTGACAACAAAGGCGGTGGTACAGCGACAAATTACCCTAACAAATATCTTTTCCTTTATCCTGATTTTAGGGTTCCTTTTCATCCTTTTGAACCAAGGGCAAATTTGAATATTTATAATTCCGGTTCCTTTATTAATTATTTACTTGACCATGATCTGATTGATACCCTCTATAAGCAGGAACGGGATCTGAAATATTTTGAAGAATGGTTACTTGCTTATCAGAATGCAATGGGGGCGTCCAACTGGTTGATAAAGGATCAATTGCCTGTCAGTTTGATGGAAAGAATTGAATTAAAAATAAGGCAAAGAGATCCTCGCCATAATGTTGATATTAATATTCTTTATCTGCACCTCGCAAACCGGGAATTTAATGATCAACAGGGAAGCAAAGCCATTAGTTATGCTGAGAGAATAAACGAGGCTAATTTGCTCAATTCATTTCAGGAGACCAATAATGGAAATACTAATAGCTACACGTTCGAACTTATTTCTAATATAGTTGCCGGACTGGGAGCAAATAATCGCTTTGACCTCGTTAGCAAACTGGTAAATGTTTTTAAGAAAAAACCAAACCGTTCATCGATCTATGGGTATGCCAGCCAGTTATTATCACTTCAAAGAAAAGATCCGGTCATCGCCCGCCGGTTTACTGATTCAGCTATGGCAGAAATGAAAAGAA
This sequence comes from Chitinophagaceae bacterium, assembly GCA_046596515.1. GTDB lineage: Bacteria > Bacteroidota > Bacteroidia > Chitinophagales > Chitinophagaceae > JJ008. The sequence goes on from JBKJMI010000097.1 coordinate 21,067, forward strand.
TAGACAAGCCTGATTTTTTTGAACCTCACAAAGCGCAAATTGCACTCGCATTAATGTTTATGGACCCGCTGGCTAATGAAAAAGAAGCCACCGGAGTGATCAAAAACACCCAGGTAAGATTTGATGCGCTTTATCAATATGGAGAAACTTTTGCATTTCACGATAAGCTATATGAAGCAACAAAGAGAATGCCTCCGCTTTTTTCTTCTGGTGACCAGGCTTATTTTTTAAAGTATACTATCGTTGGATACAATTTCCGAAAAGAGGTGGATGCTAAATGGAAAAAATTTCTGGATAATGAATTTATACTTTCCCGACGATATCTTCCTTATGTAGACGAAAACTAAAAGATGCAGGAACAAACTACCATATGCCCTTATACTGGTCTCCGGTCCTTCACTGAAGAGGAAAGTCTTTATTTTAAAGGCCGTGACCTCCAGGTAGATCAAATCACTGCTTTATTGGAGCAGAATAAATTTTTGATGGTGACCGGTGCTTCCGGCGAGGGAAAATCATCTTTGATCTATGCTGGTCTTATTCCAAATGCCAGGGCCGGGTTCTTCAAAGCCAAATACACCAACTGGGTCGTAGCTGATTTCCGTCCTGAAAGAAGTCCGGTAAAAAATATGGCCTCCGCGCTGGCAGAAACATTTCATGCGCAGCCCGCTACTCTTGAAACAGAATTGCGAAGAGGATTTTCTTCCCTTGTCGATCTTTATACCAATTCAGATTTTTATATCGATGAATCTGATCCATTATGGAATGAAGCGGACGAAACTACTAAAAAAGACAGGAGAAGAAAAGCGGCTAACCTGCTTATTATTGTAGACCAGTTCGAAGAATTCTTTACCAATCCTGAAAATTTCTTTGCTGAGACCCCTTCTCAGGATTCACAGATCGTGGTGAATCTGATCCTTGAAACAGCGAGGATCGCCATTAAGAAAAACATTCCGGTTTATATGGTCTGTACCATGCGTTCAGATTATATCGGACAATGTTCGGCATTCAGAGGGTTACCTGAATATATCGGCTTCTCACAATTTTTTGTGCCAAGGCTAAAGCGTAAGGACCTTAAGCAGGTGATCGAAGAACCTGCCATACTTAGCGGTAACCGCATTTCGCAGCGACTCATCGAAAGATTGGTATATGATGTCTCTGAAGGGGTGGATCAATTGCCCATTCTTCAGCATGCATTGGCCCAGGTTTGGATGATGGCCAATCATGGTCAGGAAGAGATGGACCTTTTACATTATGCCATGGTAGGAGGGATGCCGGCAGAAGAATTACCAGATGATGAGTTGCCACTTTTCAATAAATGGTTATCAACGCTCTCCCCGGCCCGAAGAAAATATTATAAAAATACAGGGCTGAACCGTGTGATCGAAATACACGCAAGCATCTTGTATGAAAATGCCTGGGATTATTATAACAGGGAACATCGTCTACAGCCAATTAACCAGAAAGAAGCAAAACGGATCATCGCCCTTACATTCAGCTGTCTTACTAAAATAGATAATAGCCGCGCGGTAAGAAATAGAATGACATTGGGTGAGATCACCGGTATTATCAATACACCGGGTATAAGTACGGAAGTGGTGGCTGATGTGTTACGTATTTACAGGGAAGAAGGTAATTCATTTCTTCGTCCATTCTGTACAAATGATGATGCTACTAATACCATTGATGCAAATACCGTTTTGGATATTACCCATGAAAGTTTGATCCGCAACTGGGACAAGCTCAATGCATGGGCCAATCGGGAGTTTGATTTTTATACGACTTACCTGGATTTCAGAAAACAGTTGGATAGATGGAAGAACAGTGGAAAAAGTAGTGGATTCCTTTTACCTATAGGTCCTCTTTCTTATTTCGAGAGCTGGTATGAACAATGTAAACCCAATGCGGGTTGGATAAAAAGGTATGCGGAAATAAAAGAAGGAACTACTGTTGATGCGGAACAAGTATTGACTGATATACGGGAGTTCATTAAGCGAAGCGCCCGGAAAGTAGCCATTACAAGGGCCTTCATGAAATATGGACCTCAACGTATTGCGGTATTGATTGCCATTGGTATTATGCTTGTATTGACAGGCTACTATTGGTATAATGCGGAACAAAAACAAAGCAGAACCGTTATTTCCCGCACAAGATCAGAAACAGAAGATCTTTTAAAAAGTACGGAGGTAGGACTTGATTTTAAAGCTATACCGCTTCTTATTGAAGAAAGATATAAAAACGGAACACTGCTGCCTTACATGGAGAGATTGCCAGCAAAGGACAGATTAAGTTTAGGTACGGAAGTATATCAGCAATTGCTCCAGTTTAATAAGAAAGACAGGTCATCATTAAAGAATAGTCTCAGAGATTCGTTGCAGAATTATTTCAATGAATATTTTGCTGCCGGGAAAGATCTTTCTTATCTTTTAGAGAAAGTAAACAGGTATACTACCTGCCTGGCTTATGATCAGTACTATAACCCGGCAGATACTACCGCTAAATGGCTAAGCGCAGAGGCCGATAACAGTTTCCAGCTTGCCCTTTCTTTGTTTGAATCAAAGGAAATAGCCACTTCTTCAACCTCTTCCGAATTAAATTATGGTCTTCAGCAATGGCTGACATTCGGAAATGTTTCAGTAGATAAGCTGCAGCAAATTCTTTCGATCATTTCCCCTTTCGATTCGGCCGGTACGAAAACCTTCAATTTGTTTTATCCAAAAGGTAGTTACGAGATCAATGGTCGCTTACCCAATGATTATAACAGTGGGTACCATACCCTGGCTTCATTATATGCCGCTCTTGGCGATGACGAGAAAGTGAAGCAATGCTATGAAGTTTTAAAACAGGATGGTCAAACAGATTATTTTACCGGCAGCCTGTTTAATAATTACAACAATATCCTTGCTATCTTTTATCAGTATGGTCATAGCGATAAAGCTAATTCAGTAGTGAAATGGTTAGGAGAAAATTATCCAACTAATACGCCGCTTATCATTTATAGAAATGCAGTGATCCGAGCCGGACATATCAGCCAGTTCTACCAGGCAAATACTAACTATAGTGGTCTTCGTTCCTATAAAGGATTTTTCTATCCCAACCTTTGCATGGCTAAGCGGGAAGTTTTTTACGCACTCTGCGATTCCTATGATAAGCTGATAGCTGAGAACAAAAACTCCGATGAGAGAAACTTCTTAATGGCTACAAACAGGAAGCGAAGGGCCATGTTCGAAAGTAAATATCTGTTTGATCGCGGGTTGCCTGTAAATAATGCGGCGCTGGATACCTTATTGTCGCAGGCAGTTACTAGTTTCCGAAAGGTGAGCATCGCCTACCTTGACTCTTCTGTTTCAATCACTACTTCCTATTATACAGATGGCGTCAGGGCAAAAAGTTATAAGCGTCGCGAATTATTCATTTATCCTGATTATATGGACGGATGGTTCAGTCTGACCTATCACTCGGATCTGTTCTTTAATTATATAGTAACAAATAAACTGGCAAATGAATTTTATACCAATCCTGCTGAGATTCGGATGATAAACTATTGGGTGGCCAAGGCCTTTGAAAAAAAGCCGCTGAGTAATGTAAGCTCTTTTGATAATCTTTATCCTTTATCAGATAAAAATCTGACTGATATTATTGATATAGCCAGAACAAACCCACAAGGGAAAGCGCTTGACCTCAATCTTATCTATCTGGTACTGGCCAACAGGAATTTTCAAAAAGGAGATTCTGCTGCAGGTATGGCTTACTTTGAAAAGTTTAACAGAAATGATTTTGCCGCCAGCCGCGACAAGTATGAATATCTTGAAAAGACATTTTTTCTTAACCAGTTAAAAGACGCCTGCGTCTATCTCGCAATTTCAGGCAAGCATGAGATGGCCACCGAACTGGCCGAAAAATTTGAAGAGTTGCATGAAAAAGCATTTGCTTATACGGCAATGGCTGATCGCTTGTATAGGAAAGGTGCCGATCCATTTGCTTTTGTTTGTCTTGATTCGGTGTTTTCAAAATCCCGCACAGTGGATTTTACAAAATTCAATTATGGGGCTCCACAATTGTTGGATTACAGATTCAACCTGATCCTGACTCTTTCAAGAATTGGAGGAAAGGCACTCAATTCCTACTCGCAGTCCTATCTTTCTGAGATATTGCAACAGAATAAATTAGTAGGAGTGATCTCCCGGGTCATTGGAGTGGCGGAAGAAGGGAATTTTTACAGAGCCTGGGCTTCCATACCGAGTACATTGACTGAGCAGGAAGAATTATTGGTAAAATCGCTGATCACCTGGCAGGCCAGTCGAAAGAAAGAATCCATCGAAGAAGGATTGCGATGGGCTTCGATGGATAATTTTTTCTATAGCAATTTTGATTATGTATTTTATAATCCTATATAATGAAAAGATTTAATCCTATTTATTACCTGCTCTTTATTCTTTTGATCATGGGTGCTTTCGCTTCCATGGCTCAAAATGGGTATGGGCTGACAGTGATGGGCCTGGTAGGATTTCTATTTGGTGTAGTATTCATCGTTGAATTTATTTTAGTGGCTGGTAAAAAAGAACAGGGCTCCGCTATTTTTCTCGTTGAGGTTAGTTGCCTTATTGTTTTCTCAGTAATTTTTGGGCTTCGTTTATTTTATATTTATTTCCCTTTTATAGAAGAGGTATTTGCTGCGGCGGGGTTTGTGCTGGCCTTATTATATATAGTTAAAATGATTCGGAGATATAAAGAATTAGAATCCGAGAACCGGGGATTGGCCATGCTTTCCCTTTTATTCCATGGCAGTATCATCATATTTCTATTGTCAATGGTAATGGCTCCTTTTGCTTTGGGTATAGCCCAATGGGGTGGGGTCATTTCGCTGGTCTTGCTGGTTATCTATTTTATTGCAGCCTTAAGCAGGAAGAAATACCTGGTAGAAGGGGAGAGCCTTACTGCATTTTCAATGGTTAGACAATTCAGGGATCATTCTGTGATTATCGTATCTCTTTTTATTCTGTTCACTTTATATACCGGTCTCAATCGAATAGGGATCGTGCCGGGCATTTATTCTGATCAATACCCCCAGGAATATTTTCGCCTTGTGGATAGAGCGTCATCCGGACAGGAAAAATCAGTGGATGGTAAATACAGACATACCCAGTTCAAACAGCAATATGAGCTGTTTCTTGAACACCGCAAGGGCGATATTAAATAAAAGGCCACTTGCAAGAAATCGCTAATAAAAAACAATTTTCTGATTTTCTAATAATTAAACAACAAAATATTTGCTGATTTGAATAATCTATCGTAATATTGCGATTATAAAGAAATGTTATGGGGGCAACTAAATCGGAAGATTTTTCAGTAAAAGATAATAGGGTAGCAAAATATGCCAAGGCACTTTCCCATCCTGCCAGGGTGGCTATTCTCAAATTACTGATACAAAAGCAGGCCTGCATCTGTGGCGATATAGTAGAAGAACTGCCTTTATCTCAAAGTACCGTATCACAGCACCTGAAGGAATTAAAAGAAGCGGGCCTGATCAAAGGAGATATCGAAGGAGTAAAAGTGTGCTACTGTATAGATGAGAAAGAATGGAACGCCGCTAAAAATTATATCAACGATTTATTTGCAGGCTATAAAACTGCATCAGCAAAATGCTGCTGATATTTTTTTGCTATGAACCATCGGTATATTACGATAATATTAATTACTACTAAAATATAAACAATATGAAAACAGACGAACAACTAAAAGAAATTGTAAGGCAGAAATACAGTGAAATTGCTTTACAGGACAAAGAAACAAATCAAGCCTCCTGCTGTGGTGCTGGTGGTTGCTCCACAGAAGTGTATAACATCATGAGCGACGATTACACAAAAATGGAAGGCTACAATCCTGATGCGGATTTAGGACTGGGCTGTGGTTTACCCACTCAATTTGCTAAAATAAAACAAGGGGATACCGTAATTGATTTGGGCAGCGGTGCCGGAAACGATTGCTTTATTGCCAGATCCGAAGCCGGAGAAGATGGAAAAATAATAGGCATTGATTTTACAACAGCCATGATAGATAAAGCAAGAACCAATGCGGAAAAATTGGGCTTCAATAATGTTGAATTCAGGCAGGGCGACATTGAAAAAATGCCTGTAACTGCAAACATGGCAGATGTAATAGTAAGTAATTGTGTACTGAACCTGGTGCCAAACAAGGACGGTGTTTTTAAAGAAATTTACAGAGTGTTAAAACCCGGTGGGCATTTCAGTATTTCTGATGTGGTATTGGTAGGTAGCCTGCCTGAAGCTTTGCGTAAAGATGCTGAAATGTACGCAGGTTGTGTTTCAGGTGCCGTACAAAAAGAAGTATATCTTGAACTGATCAGGGCAAACGGTTTCACTAACCTGACAATTCAAAAGGAAAAATCCATTACCGTACCGGATGATATATTGAAAAATTACCTGAACGATGAACAGTTGGCAGGTTTTAAAGCAGGTAATACAGGAATATTCAGCATAACAGTATATGCAGAAAAGCCGGTTGAAAAATCGGCTTGTTGTGCACCTGGCTGCTGCAACTAAATACTGACTCATTATAAAATATATGGTGCTTCGTAAAGGGTATTAATCAGTAAGGCATAAAGGTTATACCTGTTATGTAAAAAAAGAAAAGGACCGGTTACCCGGCCCTTTTCTACCATAGATCTATTTAGGTATGGCAAATTTTTATTAATAATAGTTCATACGGATCTCTACACGTGTATTCTTTTTCTTTCCTGCGGCAGTTTTGTTATCAGCTATCGGCTGCGTTCCGCCATATCCTTCAACGGTGATGCGATCAGCACTTATACCTTTTTTTACCAGATAATCTTTTACCGCATTTGCCCTGTTTTCACTCAGGGTCATGTTTGCGTCTGCATTGCCTGTATTGCTGGTATGACCCTCAAGGCGAATCTTCAAGGCAGGATTTTCATTCATAATATTTACCAGCTTATTCAGTGAAACATTTGAACTGGTATTTAATTTTACTGAGCTACCTGTTCCGAATGTAATGCCAGGTGAAAGCACGCCTATTGACTTGCTCACGTTAGCAGGTACATCAGGGCAACCACTATTTGCAGCAGAACCTGCAATGTCAGGACATTTATCGTTTTCATCATTTACACCATCATTATCCCTGTCAGTTACAGGACAACCATTTCTTTCTTTCGGACCTGCCACTGTAGGACATTTATCTTCTTCATCATTGATACCGTCGTTATCACTGTCAGGTATAGGGCATCCATTATATCTGGTAATACCTGCTACGGTAGGACATTTGTCCTCCTCATCATTGATGCCATCGTTGTCTGTGTCCGGAATAGGGCAACCATTGTATCTTGCAAAACCTTTTTGATTAGGACATTTATCTACATCATCCATAATGCCGTCTCCATCTGAATCTACTGGAGCTGGTGGAGGCGGAGGCGTAGTTATCGTAGTAGCTTTATACGAACTGGTTTCTTTATGTCCGCCAAACAAACGGAATTTAAGACCCACTTGTATATTCTGAATCTTGTATTCGTTGGTTTCAGGATGGGTGGCTCGGTTATCCACATTGGTTAATCCCCAGATATATCTGCCAAAAATCGTAACCCGGCTGCGCGGCATAAGTTCAATACCAGCAAACAGGTTGAAATTTGTTTTTTTGACTGCCGTTTTCTCTACTACATTGTTGTTATCTTCTAAAGAGTTGCGGAAATCCACCTGTGGTCCCAGATCGAAAGCGAAATGATCTCCCACGTTGAATTTAAACAAGAGCGGAATTGAAATGTAACGGATCTTACCATCTTTTAATAATAAGGTGGAAGAGGTACTTCTTGTCTGGAATTGCAATGAATTGTATTGCAACTGAGGTTCAATACTGAATGAACTTGTAACTGGGAAGTTTACAAAACCTCCAATACCCCAATTCAGTTTTGTTTTGTAATCCACACCATTGCTGGTTCTAAATTCGCTGAGATTTGCATCTCCTAATAGTCCGCCTGAAATACTGTAATGGGTCACTGCCTCCTGAGCGTTCAGGGCAACAGATAGTGAAACGAATAATAAAAATGATAATATACTTTTCATGAAGTAGGTTTTATGTTATAGAAATTGTTATTTAAAAATTTATGAGTCATTTAACCTTACGTAGCCAATTTCTATACCAAGAAGTGATTCGATGACTGTATAAAAAATACCCCATTGTCATTTGGTTACCTGCATTCCGCTTCTGGCACGCTTTTCCACAATAGATAAAAGGTGATCATGATTATTTTTCCATGACTACATTTTTATGCTCAATTGTCTGTTTATTTTCCGGCTACTAATATTATGTTCCCTGCTTTTCCCTACATGGGCAGATGCTGCCCCTTCTGACCCCGATAACCCGGTTAAAGATGAACAGGAGATTTTTCTGCGAAGATTAAGGGCCATTAAAGCCGATCCGGAAATGTTAGTAAAAATCACCGGATACTTTGAATCTTCAATTAATTCTCTTTATAGTGATTTGCAGTCTCGGAAAAAAATGAACCAGATAGAAAAAGAGAAGGCAATCCGTACCCTTATCTATTTCATGAAAGAAGCCGGTACCCGGCTCACCCGATCTGTGATTGATTTGTACGCTCTTCCCCAAACAATGGATGGATATAAGCAAGTTTTGATGGACATTCTGCTCAAGCGTCCTTTATTTCCTTCATTACAGCCAATGAATACCGTGCAAACTGAATTACTGAAAAATGTATTCAGTCAATATAAAGAGTCATCTATTATTGAAGAGTTAGCCACCTATAAAAGAGTGGCGACTACTCCTCAGTATATTTTGCAGTTCGTGGAAAACCACCCCGATTTTCGCTATGCGGATTCTCTTCTCATATTACTGGCGGCCAATGAGCCCATGAAAATGGCCTACTATCTACGGGGTAATAGTGGCAGGTTAAGTAGCAGAATTATTAACTCTTCTGATCCATATCTGAAACTAATCACCACCTTCTCTACCGAAAAAAATGTATCGGAGCTTTTGCCTTTTCTCTCCCAGCTGGCAGATGGCAGTCTTACCCGCGATAGCATTCTGTCTACCCGTTCCTCTCCCGTCGTTTATTTTCAACTGATGGTAAACTCCATGCAGTCATCTTTATTTCTGAAGGAAAAAGGCAATTTATTCTTAAAGCCACTCAAAAAGGGGATTCATGATCGAGCCATGGCTTTTTATGTCAATGAATTGAATAATCTTCATAGTTCCCCCGATGCCGTAAGATTCGCTTCCGTGAAGGACCTTAGGCCCGAAGATCTTTATTATATAATCATCAGCAGCGGCGAAGAATTATATACTTCCAGTTACCTGGGACTTTATAAAAGATTAATGGATCTTTTTCGTGGTGGAAACGCGGATTCACTTTTTGATATAATCCATTATGATGGCGTTCGAACATTTATCCGCCTGGCAGCGAATTATAATGTGCTGGAAGATCTGCTCAATAAACTATCTGAGGATAAAAAAAAAGAATTGATCAGGCGTTTCATACGTGGGTTGGATAAGGATCCTACGGAATCATTGGAAAAGGCGATGGATATCGCGGACTCATATAATTCATTGGTAAAAGACCCAACTATTTCCGAAATGGTAAGAAAGGAGTTGAAGTTCAACCTGGATCAATGTCAGCAAAATAATAAATATCAGGGTGTAAGATTATATAATATTCTCACTGACATGTTCGGTATGGTAAGTGAGGTCGACGGACTCAATAGACTTTGGGCCCGGTTAGGTAATTATGAATTGATTAGGCAATCAGAATTGATAAATGAAAAGGGAGAGATGAATGAAGTTGTTTTATTTTATGGAGATGAGGATGGGGTAGGTTCTTTCAGTAATTTTCTACGCTATTTTTCTGATACCCGAAAATGGACCATCACCCGTAATGATAAATGGATAAGTATCCGGTCTGTCTCAGGTAAGGCTTTACAAATTTTTGCCAACCGTCCTTTAAATATGGAAGAAGGGCTCGACCTCCGGGCGCAGGATAGTATGTATGCCTATATGGGAGCTAACAATATTCATCCTTCTATCCTTATGCACAGAGGGCATAGTTACCATTTGGATAAAACCATGAATCGTATTTCTCCTTCTGTAAGGCTGGCTATTCTGGGCTCTTGCGGAGGATATAACCGGGCTATCAGTTTTGCCAGTATCAATAAAGATGTGCAGGTGATCGGCTCAAAAAAAACCGGATCCAAATCCATCAACGATCCATTTCTATATTACGTAAATGAAAAATTGGTTACGGGCGAGGATCTGAACTGGCCGGAGATATGGAAGGACCTGGAACTGCGATTCAGTAAAGAGGAAGGCGCACTCACTTTATTTAAAGAATATTTCCCTCCTTCTGAAAATCTTGGATTGTTTCTACTGAAATTATATAATCAGTAGCAGGAAGTCCATCCCGATCCTTTGCAATGACTTACCCTCTTCTTTGAGTGTCAGAAAATGGTTAATCTATTACAAAAAGCATGAATAAAAAAAAGGCGCAACAACTGTTGCGCCTTTTTAAATTATTTAAGAGTTCGTCTGTACTGACTGAAGACCGCTATTTTACCATCTTTCACCTGGTTGATATCATGGTATTCTGCAGAATCTACCTTGCCTGTTTTATAAGTATCATATTCCTTATACCAGGTAAGAATATATGATTCTTTATTGGCAGCAGAATAGGCTCTATCCCATGCATCAAATTTAACCACAACTGAACTCAGACTATCTCTGAATGTTGTCCATTCTTTCATCAGGTCTGGTTTTGACCATGCTTTTTTATCGCCATTATTTCTTTCCCAATAAACGGAATCAGTATAACAATTGGCAACTTTGGCCATATCACCATCTTCCCATACTTTATAACTTTCTAATACTGCTTTAAGATCTGCATCTGAAACATCTTTAGTCAGATCAGAATACTTTGCGGTATAAGGAAGATCAGAAGGCGCCATTTTGTCTTTCTGATCACCGATGCCTGCAGCATCGGTTTTTTCTTTTTTGTCGGAACAGGCAAAGAACAGGGCTGATAATGCAGCTACAAAGAAAATTTTTCTCATTAGTTGAGTGTTTAAAAGGTTAATGAATAAAAAGAACGGGAGAGTTTGGACAGGGGGATATAGTTAAGATATAAAATCCCTTTGATATTATGACTATTTTTAAACTATGTTATTAGTAAAGCGACGTATTTTAGTTTTATTGACCCTGATCATCGTTCCTTACGGTACTATTTTTTCCCAACAGGCCGGAATCTCCTCAGGTAAGCTAATCAGACATGAATTATTCATCTCAAAAATGGTCGCCAATCGAAATGTGGATGTTTGGCTGCCAGATGGATATTCATAACAAAAAAAATACGCTGTGCTATATATGCAGGACGGCCAAATGTTATTTGACAGTACTATTAACTGGAATAAAAAAGAATTGCTGATTGATGAGACCCTGGGAAAGTTATTCAGAGTGAGCCATTTATATGTCAACTCACTGGCCGGATATTTTTCAATTAGATAACAATCCTTTTCCGCAAGCCTTTATAAAATATCTTAAAGTAAAACTTCCTTCTCGCCGTGATCATAAGATCTATTTTGATCATGGAGACTAGACCCTTGATGCCTGGTATGCTCCATTTCAGAAGCAAGTTGATCTGTGGATGAAGCAGAAAAAATATTCACCGGGGAAAAACTGGCTAACCAAATTCTTCCCCGGCGAAGAGCATAGTGAAACCGCCTGGGCCCGCAGGTTCTATCTGCCAATCTTGTTTATGCTGGGATTATGATTTAGTAAAAAAAGTAGAAGTGAAATTTGCACCCTGGGTAAACCAGGTGATCTACTCATGAATCACACGGTGTTTAGTCTGGGGCAGGCCAAGAAGACTTCTGCATTTATCCAGGACTGGACCCAGTATGCTGAACAATCCAATGGCCAGGATCATCATCAGCATCATAAGGGCCATGGCCCATTCTTGTTGCAAATTGCGCAGCCAGTATGATTCAAAAAGCATCAAGCCATGCAGTATGCAGATTCGTCTTGCGGCAAAGGCATGAGAGAAACCCTGCCGGGTGAAAATATGATGGATATGTGTTTTATCTGCCTGGAAAGGAGAAGCTCCTCTCCATATCCTGATCGCAAATACGCGAAGTGTATCGAAAACTGGGATCATTACAATTCCTAAAACAAATACAGGGCCATGTGCCATAATGGGTGAAACCAGCGAAGCGTTCACCTGCAGAAAACGTATGCAGAGAACTGCAATAACAAATCCTGTAACTAATGAACCTGTATCACCCATAAATATGCGGGCAGGATTTAAATTAAAATATAAAAAAGCCAGCAACCCGCCTGCAAGAGAAAAAGCGATGAAGGCAGTCTGAGCATCTCCATTCAATGTTAGAAACAGACCGAGTACCATCAGGCTCATAAAAGCAATTCCTCCGGCCAATCCGTCAATGCCATCGATCAGATTAAATGCATTGGTGATTCCTGTTATGGCCAGAATGGTCATCATATACTGCGTACTCAATGGAAGTTCATGTATTCCGAATAAGCCTTCAAAAGAGGTAATACGTATACCCGAAACAGCGATCAGGGCTGCCAGGGCAATTTGAATCATAAATTTATATCTCGCAGAAAGATCTTTCAGATCATCTAGTATGCCCAGTAAAAATAAAATGATCACAGAAAGAAAAAAACTGATCAGCGCAGGCTCCGTACTGAAAGGAAACCAGAGAAGCAAGGCACTTAACATCCCGCCAACAATGGCGATACCACCCATGGTGGGAATAGGATCCTTGTGCTCCTTTCGGGCATTGGGTACATCAAACAGTTTGTATTTTTTGATAAGACTGATGATAGGTGGAATACATATCATCGTGATCACAAAAGCCGTGATGAAACACAGCAATGCAAATTTGTTTTGGGTTAGAAATAACTCTAACTGGAATAAGGATGGATGGCTTTTCATTTTTTACCTGGTTTATCCAGGTACGGATTGCAGGCAAGGTAATTCAGCTATAGTAAGTTTGCCAACTTTAATAGCCAGAATTCACTAAAAATCTCGTTTTTCGCTAATATGTAAAGGGTAATTCCCGTAGTCATTTAGGATATTTTCGAAGGCTCACCGTATTTTTACCAATTGATGGATTCCGCCAATGAAATATTATTCTGGATCAGTTTTTCTCTGATCGGCTACTGCTACCTGGGCTATGGCCTTATTGCGTTTATCATTACCATTGTTAGAAGCCGGAAAAAATTACCCGATAATCTAACTGATCAGGAACTGCCTGCGGTTACCCTTGTGATAACTGCCTTCCAGGAATCCACCTTTCTTCGTGAGAAATTATTAAATGTTCAGGAACTGGATTATCCTGCTGAATTACTAACCGTTTTACTGGTAATCGATGAACCTGATCAGCGTTCATTAGATATAATAAAGGAATTTCCGAAGCTGCAAAAACTTATTCAGCCCGAGAGAACCGGGAAATACAGCGCTATCTGCTCTGCCATGAAATTGGTGCAAACACCCCTTGTTGTTTTTAGTGATGCTAATTGCCAGTTGAATGCAGTTTCTCTTCGAAAATTGGTTCGTCATTATGGGGATTCAAAAGTTGGAGCAGTAGCCGGAGAAAAGAAAATAGTATACCGGGATATTCATTCCGCGCTGGGACAGGCAGAAGGCTGGTATTGGAAATATGAATCACTGATGAAAAAACTGGACGCTGGACTTTATACTGTGGTAGGGGCGGCGGGAGAGTTATTTTCTATTCGTACCTCTTTGTTTCATCCTATGGATAAGCCTGTGATATTGGATGACCTGGTGATCTCTTTGCAAATCTGTCTGCAAGGCTATCGGATCGCTTATGAACCAGGGGCCTTCGCCTCTGAACTTCCCTCGGCTTCTTTATATGATGAGGAAAAAAGAAAAACAAGGATCGCTGCCGGTGCTTTTCAGTCCCTGCATTTATTGAAAAATCTTTTACATCCTTTTCGATTTCCCGTTTTATATTTTCAATTTCTTTCACGTCGTTTGTTCCGATGGATCATCAGCCCCTTGTTTCTGATTATTTTATTGTTTACCAATATCAGTCTGGTCATTATGGGAGCACCCAATGAATTATATAACTTATTCCTGGTTTTACAGTTACTGGGATATATACTGGCTATGGCAGGATATTTATTAATACACTTCGGAAAAAACGCAGGGCTTTCAGGCATACCTTTTTATTTTCTATTTATGAACTACTGCATCCTTCGGGGTTTTTTCCGATTCCTATGCAAAAAACAACCGGTTAATTGGGAAAAAGCACAGAGACAGACGGTCTAGTCACTGTATTTTTACAAAAACTATTTCATTACACGCAGCGCAACCATATTGGATACTCCTATAGAATACCTGAAAGGGGTAGGACCCTTGCGTGCCGATCTGCTGAAGAAAGAACTGAATATTTTTCTTTTCGAAGACCTGCTCACTCATTTTCCTTTTCGGCATATTGACAGAACACAGGTGAATGCTATCATCGACCTGAATCCACAGATGGAATATGCTCAGCTGATGGGTACCATTGTAAATTTTGAAGCCATAGGTAAACCCAGATCCAAAAGACTGGTAGCAGAATTTCGCGACACAACAGGAACTATGGAACTAACCTGGTTCCAGGGAGTGAATTGGGTGCAGAAAACATTGGAGCCAGGTATTCCGGTGATGGTCTATGGCCGACTTAGTTTTTTTAATGGCAAACCGCAGATCATTCATCCCGAACTGGAACCCATACGCAGCAGTGAAGCGGGAGTAAGGCCATTTCTGGAACCGGTATATTCCACAACAGAAAAATTAAAGGCAAGAGGTTTAGGAGCGAGGCAGATCGGTAAACTTAGTTTTCAATTGCTGGCAAACGTTCAGGAAAAGGATATTCCTGAAAATCTTCCTGCCCCTATTCGAAAGCAATTCAATCTAATTGGACGATTTCAGGCTATCCGACAAATACATTTTCCTCAAAACAGCAATGAATATGAGGAAGCCGTAAAACGATTGAAGTTTGAAGAACTCTTCATTGCGCAACTGCGAATGGGATTACTTCGTTCGGCCAGGCACCGCTATTCGAAAGGCGTTTTGTTTGATAAAGTTGGCGACCTGTTCAATGAATTCTTTCATAAGCACTTGCCTTTTGAACTGACCAATGCGCAAAAAAGAGTGATTCGCGAAATAAGAACGGATACTGCCAAAGGAAAACAAATGAACAGGCTTTTGCAGGGCGATGTGGGCAGTGGAAAGACCATTGTCGCTGTTCTCATTATGTTGCTGGCAGCAGATAATGGTTATCAGTCATGCCTTATGGCTCCCACCGAAATTCTGGCCAACCAACATTTCACCACCGTTAGTGAGTTACTTGAAAAAATGAATTTGCCAGTGAGGCTGCTCACTGGTTCCACAAAAGCAGCAGAAAGAAGAAAGATACTGTCAGAACTAAAGGAGGGTACGCTTAAGATCATTATAGGTACGCATGCACTTATCGAAGATCCTGTAGAGTTTCAGAAACTCGGTATGGTGGTTATTGATGAACAGCATCGATTTGGGGTAGAGCAAAGAGCCCGATTATGGAAGAAAGCTGAAGTTCCACCACATATATTGGTGATGACCGCTACGCCAATTCCAAGAACGCTGGCCATGACAGCTTATGGCGACCTTGATTCTAGTATTATTGATGAGTTACCACCCGGGAGGAAACCAATCAGCACCGTGCATCGTTATGAGAGTAGCCGACACCAGGTAATGGATTTTATCAGAGCGGAATTAGATAAAGGCAGACAGGCATATATTATTTTTCCATTGATCGAGGAAAGCGATAAGCTCGATTATGAGAATCTGATGAAAGGATATGAAAATGTAAAAGCTTATTTCCCTGAGCCGAAATATTGGATCAGCATGGTGCATGGTCGACAGCCTTATAAGCAAAAACAGGAAAATATGCAGCGATTTATATCAAAGGATACGCAGATAATGGTGTCGACCACCGTTATTGAAGTAGGGGTGAATGTGCCTAATGCATCTGTGATGGTGATCGAGAACTCGGAGAAATTCGGACTTTCCCAGCTGCATCAGTTAAGAGGCAGGGTAGGTAGGGGAGCCGATAAAAGTTATTGTATCCTTCTCAGCAGTTCAAAACTTAGTCGCGAAGCCAGGGAAAGAATAAATATCATGGTCGCAACCAACAATGGATTTGAAATTGCTGAAAAAGATCTTGAATTGCGTGGACCGGGAGAAATTGAAGGCACCAGACAGAGCGGCGCTTTAAACTTCCGGCTGGCAAACATAGTCCAAGACCGGGCAATTCTTGAACTGGCCCGGAATGCCACAGCGGCGATTATTGAAGAGGATCCGGAGCTGGAAACGGCAGACAATTTGCAGTTGAATATTTTTCTTAAGCATAAACGGGGTGGGTTTTTGTGGAGCAGGATTTCCTGAATTTGGTGAAATAACTGAACAGTAGAAGTTTATGACAGTCTTTTTACAATTTCTTACCATTTCTTAACATAAGTTTTCAATCCGTATCTGATGAAAATTGGTTACTTTAATACTAAACTTTTTTTCCTGAAGCCACTATCAATTTTATCCGCTCTATTGTTCTTTTTCCATGTCGCGCAATCACAAGGGAATATTGAGTTTATAGAAAATAAGGGACAATGGGATAGCAAGGTGCTATTTATGGGTAAAGTAAGTAATGGCTCCTTTTTTATCCGTAAAGATGGCTTCACAGTAGTCCAATATCATCCGGGCGATTTTGCGGATCTCTATCAAAAAATACATGACGGCAGTATCTCCAGTTATCCCAACGGAGTACCTGTCAGAAGTCATAGTTTCCATGTTGATTTTGTCAATGCTAACCCTGAGGTAACCGTAGTTCCGGAAAAACCCATTTCCACAGTTTCCAATTTTTTTTATGGCAATGACCCTTCGAAATGGGGAGAAGGATGCCGTATGTACCAGGCCATCACTGCTGAGAATATTTATCCGGGGGTGAATGTTCGTTTTTATACTGACAATGGTTTTCTAAAATATGATATCATCGCTAAGCCCGGCGCAGATGTTTCCCGCATTGCATTAAAATATGATGGTGTGGACAAACTACAGGTAAAAGGTAAGGAGCTTGTGATAGGTACTTCTATAGGTGATTTAAGAGAAGCTCTTCCTTATAGTTTTCAAACAGATCTTCATGAAAGAAAAGAGATCAACAGCAAATACATTGTAAAGGACAAGATCGTTCGCTTTAACCTGCAGAATTATGATCCAACTAAAACCCTGGTCATTGATCCGCAAGTGGTGTTCTGTAGTTTTTCAGGAAGTGTAGCCGATAACTGGGGCTATACCGCTACCTATGGTCCTGATGGAAGTATGTACGGCGGAGGAATTGTTTTCGCCAGCGGGTTTCCTACGCAGGCCGGTGCCTTTCAATCTAATTACCAGGGGGATTATGATATAGGCATCATCAAACTTTCTCCTGATGGTGTAAATCGTATTTATGCCACCTATATAGGAGGCAGCGGCAAGGAGCAACCACAAAGCCTGATCGTGGATCCACAGGGAAATCTGATTATTGCGGGAAGAACTAATTCTCCAAAAACTGGACTGGGTTCTTTTCCCTTGCTGAATGGTGCTGCTGATTTAATAGGAGCCTGTGGGCTTTATGATATTGTAATTGTAAAATTGAATGCCTCAGGTACCGCGCTGATTGGATCTAAACGAATTGGCGGAACGGCCAATGATGGAGTTAATATAAGTGAGAACCGGCAATTGGGCACAACATCGCTTATGCGTAATTATGGCGATGATGGGAGAAGTGAAGTGAATCTGGATCCTGCCGGTAATGTTTATGTTGCCTCATGTACTAATTCAAATGTGGGCACCACAGCAAATAATTTTCCTATTGTAGGTTCACCATTTCAATCTTCCCCCGGAGGACAACAGGATGCGGTTGTTATAAAACTTAATCCAACCCTGAGCAGTGTTTTATTTTCTTCTTACCTGGGCGGATCAGGAAACGATGCAGCCTATGTACTGACCATTGCCCCCAATGGAGATATATATACGGCAGGCGGAACAGAAAGTGATGCCAGTTTCCCTGGTGTCCGAACGGGTACCGTAGGTCCAAATAATCATGGAAGTGTAGATGGATTTGTTGCTGTGATCAGCAGCAATGGTGCAAATATTATCCGTTCAACTTTTATCGGAACTTCAGGAGCTGATCAGGTTTATGGAATTCAATTTGATAGAAATGGATTTCCATATGTAATGGGACAGACCACTGGTACATGGCCAGTCACTGCAGGCACGCCTGTATTTGGTAGTGCCGCGGGAAAACAATTCTTTGGTAAGCTTCAGAAAGATCTGAGTAATTACGTTTATACATCCGTGTTTGGTACGGGTTCAGCCAATCCGAATATTTCGCCAGTAGCATTTCTTGTAGATCGTTGTGAAAATGTATATATCTCAGGTTGGGGTGGATTTTATGGTACCAAGAACTGGTTTGGCAGCGCAGGCACAAGCGGACTTCCTGTTAGTGCAAATGCAATTAAATCCACCACAGACGGGAAAGATTTTTATTTTATTGTGATTGCCAAAGACGCGAACCGATTATTATTTGGAAGTTTTTTCGGTGAGGCAAATGCGCCGGGTGGAGGTTGTGATCACGTTGACGGAGGTACTAGCCGGTTCAACAGCGATGGTGTGATCTACCAGGCCATCTGCGCAAATTGTAATCTGGAACCAAGCGGCGTCCAGCCACGTTTTCCAACCACATTGGGTTCCTGGGCCCCTACAAACAAAAGCACCACAGGTGCCCAATGTAATCTGGCCATGGTGAAGATCGCAATGAACCTGGCGGGAGTAAAAGGTAATATCCAATCTTCTATTAATGGAGTTCCACGTGATACAGCAGGTTGCGTTCCATTAGATGTTCTATTTACCGATACAATTGCCAATGCACAAACTTATGAATGGTATTTTGGTGATGGTTCTCCGGTGCAAACCACCACAGTACCTACGATTTCCCATACTTATAATGCGGTAGGATTATACCAGGTCATGCTCATCGCGATCGATCTCAATACCTGCAATTTGAGAGATACCAGTTATCTCCATATTCGTGTTGGAGATCTTCAAGCAAGGCTGGCGGCTACTTATAGTAAGTTACCACCCTGCACTGCTTTCAAATACCAGTTTAATAATATTTCAACTACAGCGGCATCAAGACCATTTACTGATACTTCATTTCTTTGGATCTGGGGTGATAATAGTCCAGGCATTGTTTCTGGATTGGCCAGCCTGAATCATACTTTTCCAGGTCCTGGTTCTTATAAAGTAAAGCTGGTATTAAAGGATACAGCATATTGTAATAACCCGGATACTTTATTACTGGATCTGGAAGTTGCAGAAAATGTGGATGCCAGATTTGAAACACCCGCTACAGGCTGTCTGCCATATACAGCGGGCTTCCGCAATACCAGTATTGCCGGTGAAACATGGGAATGGGATTTTGGAGACGGCTCTCCTCGTTCAATTGTTTTTGAACCTACCCATCTTTATTCTCTGGAAGGTCCTTATACCATTATGCTGATCGCAACAAATCCGAACACATGTAATATAAAGGATACAGCCAGGTTTACGATCAATGTGTTTAAAAAGCCCATACCTGATTACACTTTTTCGCCAAACCCTCCAATTCAAAATACACCAACCATATTTACCAATAATTCTTTCCCTGAAGCGATAAGGTTTAAATGGGTTTTTGGTGATGGTGATTCTCTGCTTACTACATCAAGAACGCCGGTTGAGCATCAATATAATGCTACCGGAACATTCAATGCTTGTCTTACAGGTTATAATGCCGCAGGCTGCGATAGTACCATTTGCCAGCAGGTAAGGGCAGTCATTTTCCCACTGGTAGATGTGCCAAATGCCTTTACTCCATTAAGCGGGGATGTGAATAGTGTGATCTATGTACGTGGCTTTGGAATTGGAAAAATGACTTTTAATGTCTGGAATCGCTGGGGACAAAAAATATTCGAAACAAATAATGTAAAACAGGGCTGGGATGGAAAATACAAGGGCGCTGTGCAGCCAATGGATGTGTATGCCTACACGCTTAACATCGAATTCACAGATGGAACGAAGGGCATAAAAAAAGGTGACATAACTTTAATCCGATAAAGATGAGAAGAATAGTGTATCTGATATGTGTAGTGCTTATAGGAGCAAATGCGAAAGGCCAGGATCTGCATTTTTCTCAGTTCTTCAATTCGCCTTTGCTAACCAACCCGGCGAATACAGGTTTTATTCCTGATGGTGATTATCGACTGGGTGTGAATTATCGCAATCAATGGGCCTCGATTACCGCGTTTCCTTATAAAACAATGAGCGCTTATGGCGACTGGCAGGTGATGCAGAATCATGATAATACCGGCTGGATGGGAATAGGTGGCGTGATACTCCATGATGTGGCGGGTACAGGTGTGCTTACTTCTACAAAGATCTATGGGTCCATCGCATATCATCAGATGATCGGTGCGGGTAGTTTGCTTAGCCTTGGTTTTAATACCGGCTGGGCAAATAAAAATATCAATACAACCAATCTTACTTTCCCCGGACAATGGAACGGACAGTTTTTCGATGCGCATCAGAGTGGTGGCGTCGCCAAGCTGGATCAGAATAATATCAACTACCTGGATATGCAGGTAGGTATGAACTATGCCTATTTCCCCAGTAATGATATTTATTTGAATGCTGGCGTTTCCGCCATGCATATCAATCGCCCCCGTGAATCTTTTTTCAATGATGCGACGGTTAATAATGTGGTGCCCGTACGGTGGACAGGTTTTTTAAATGGAAGTTTTAAACTCAATGACCGTGTAATAGTCAATCCTAATGTATACGGTTCTTTCCAGGCAAATAGTTATGAGATCGTCGGCGGATTGAATGCGAGGTATAATCTTTCAGGAGATGGAGATAAGGAATTGATGGCAGGATTATATTATCGTTACCGCGACGCATTCATTCCTATGGTAGGCCTGACGTATAAGAATGTTAGCTTCAATTTTAGTTATGATGTAACCACCTCTTCCCTGGCCACTTATAATAATACCAGGGGTGCCTTTGAATTCTCTATAATAAAACAAGGAGTAGTGGATCGTTATAACGGGAACAGAAGAGAATCTATGTGTCCTTCTTTTAAAACTTATTAAGTTTTCTGATTTTTTATTGTATCCGCAAATACGGATTTTTGCAGCATGATTACAACCGCACGGGTATCCAACCTAACTGCCAGCCATATTGAGGCATTTCGAAAAATTCTTGGGGAAGCACAGGTTTTAGTTGATGAGGAATCATTAGCGCATTATTCTCATGATGAGACCGAGGACCTTCATTTCCCTCCTGAAGTAGTAGTAAAGCCAGAAAATGCAAATGAGATCAGCCAGATATTGGTGATCTGTAATAAGGACCTGATCCCGGTAACTCCGCGTGGTGCAGGAACCGGGTTAAGCGGCGGGGCGCTTCCTCATCTTGGTGGTGTATTGTTATCTACCGAACGTTTGAATAAGATCATTGATATAGATGAACGCAACTTGCAGGTGACCACTGAGCCGGGTGTAATTACTGAAGTCTTGCAAAACGCGGTAAAAGAGAAAAGATTATTCTATCCCCCAGATCCAAGCAGTCGTGGATCCTGCTTTATCGGTGGAAATATTGCAGAGAACAGCGGTGGTCCCAAAGCTGTGAAATATGGAGTTGTAAAAGATTATGTATTGAATCTGGAAATGGTTTTACCAACAGGTGAGATCATCTGGACAGGTGCAAATGTGTTGAAAAATGCCACCGGATATAACCTCACCCAACTGGTAGTAGGAAGTGAAGGAACTCTGGGTATAGTGACCCGGATTGTATTAAGGTTGATACCTCTGCCATCCCAGGATCTCCTGATGCTTGTACCTTTCCAATCGGCAGAGAAAGCCTGTGAAGCGGTTAGTGCTATTTTCAGAGCGGGCTATACTCCCAGTGCGATGGAATTCATGGAGAGGGATGCCCTGGTTTGGGTAAGCAAATTTTTAGATAATACTTCTGTAGTTATCGGTGATGAAGTAAAAGCGCATTTGCTGATCGAGGTAGATGGAAATGATATGGAGCTACTGATGCGTGATATGGAAGGAATAGGAGAGATTGTGCAGCAATTTGAATGCGGCGATATTCTTTTTGCCGACGATGCCCAGCAGAAGGCGGAATTATGGAAGATGAGAAGAAGAGTGGGAGAGGCGGTGAAATCTCATTCCATATATAAAGAGGAAGACACCGTTGTGCCAAGAGCAGAGCTGCCGGTTTTATTGAAAGGAGTGAAGGATATAGGAAATAAATATGGCTTCCAATCCGTTTGTTATGGGCATGCGGGAGATGGTAATCTGCATGTGAATATTATTAAGGGCGAGCTTTCTGATGAAGCGTGGAATGGTTCACTGAAGGAAGGGATCAGAGAGATATTCCTATTGGTAAAAAAACTGGGTGGCACGATCAGCGGAGAGCATGGTATCGGGCTTGTGCAAAAAGGATATATGGATATTATTTTTGATGCAACGCAGATGAGATTGATGAGAGGTATAAAAAAGATCTTCGACCCGAATAATATTTTGAATGCCGGAAAAATTTTTGATTAAAATATACACTATGAAACGTGCGTTCCTGTTTTTGATGATCTGTTCATCGCTGAATCTTTTTGCCCAAAAAGAAAAGGACAAGGATAAAGAGGAAGAAAAAAAAGAAGGGCAAACCGATAAAAAAAAGTTCAAGGAAAATCTTTTCACCGGGGGAACTATATCATTGAGTTTTTTTAATAACGTATTTCTGATTGGTGCCAACCCGGTATTTGGCGTCAGTCCAACTAATTTTATGGATGTTGGATTGGTGGTTAATTACAATTTTACTTCCTACCGCGATTACTCACAGTTAAATGATAAACTGCGCCAGAAGGAATATGGTGGAGGCGCGTTTGTTAAGTTATATCCCGTTCGCTTTTTATTTGTTCAGGGACAGCTTGAACATAATTGGTTAAAGCAGAAATATATTCCGCCTGCTCCAAGTAATACTATTGAAAAAAGAGATTACACCTCAAATAGTTTCTTGATCGGTGGAGGATACACTACGGGCCGTCAGGGGCGTGGTGGACAACCTTTCTTTTATCTTTCTGTGATGTTTGATGTAATGAAGGAACTGTATTCGCCTTATACTGATAATTATGGAAGGACGATCCCTATTGTGCGGGGAGGCATTCAGATCCCATTATTCCAGGGCAAAACCGATTATCGGGATCGTGATCCGGAACGTGATCGCCAGGATGAGGATCGCAGATATCGCCGACGGAATTCTTATTAAAGATATTTGATCAGTTCCTCGGGATGGTTGAGGAATTGAATAGATTGATCTGCTTTATCATAAAGAAGGCCCTGTTGCCGCATCAATTCTATATGCGCGATCAGGTGATCATAGAATCCTCCGCTATTTAGCAGAAAGATCTTTTTATCATGAATCGTAAGCTGGTTCCATGTAAGTATTTCAAATAATTCATCAAGTGTACCAAATCCACCCGGAAGGATCATGGCCGCATCACATAAACTATAAATAATTCTTTTTCTTTCATGCATATCATCACAGATGATCAGCTCTGTAATGCCCCGATGCTGCACTTCCCATTCTAGTAATAATTTTGGAATTACCCCACGTACATCACCTCTATTCGACATCACCGAATCGGCGATCACACCCATGATACCAGCGCTGCCTCCTCCATAAATGAGTTTTATTTTTCTTTCAGCCAGCAGCTGTCCGAGTCTTTTTGCATCCTGTATAAATACAGGATCTTTACCTTCTTTGGAGCCACAGAATACTGCCAGCGATTTGATCTTCATGAATTAAATATTGGAACAAATAGAGAATTAATTTCTTTATCTTCAAAATTCTTTCAGCCTACAATTTAAACGAGTTTTGCTTATGTCGCCTGCCTTATTATTCAGTTTCGTGATCGGGTACTTCGTACTGCTGCTGACTGTTGCCTGGTATACTTCCCGCAATTCAAATAATGATTCATTTTTTATTGGCAACCGCAACAGCAACTGGATGCTTGTGGCCTTTGGTATGATCGGTACATCCTTATCCGGCGTCACTTTCGTTAGTGTTCCCGGTGGTGTTGGCTCAGCCAATTTTTATTATTTCCAGATCGTGATCGGTTATCTGTTCGGCTACATTGTGATCGCCTATGTATTACTGCCTCTATATTATAAAATGAACCTGACAAGTATCTACACTTACCTGGAAAAAAGATTCGGGGTCAGTGCGCATAAAGCAGGTGCTTTCTTTTTTATTCTTTCCCGTATAATCGGGGCCACCGCCAGACTTTATCTCGTGATCTCTGTACTGCAAACATTCATCTTCGATAAATTTGAAATTCCTTTTATGGTCACCACTCTGGTGATCCTGCTGCTTATTCTTCTCTATACTTTTGAAGGAGGTGTAAAAACTATTGTATATACCGATACATTACAAACAACCGGCATGCTGGTAGGATTAGTAGTTTGCGTGATCGCTGTGATCAAAGCGCTGCATACTGACTTTGGTGGAGCCTGGCAGATGATGAGTGATAAAGGATATAATCAGATTTTCAACTGGGACATAAAGTCTGGCTCCTTCGCCCTCAAACATATACTGGGAGGAATGTTCATTGCTATTGCCATGACCGGTCTTGACCAGGAAATGATGCAGAAAAATATCAGCGTAAAAAACCTTAAGGATTCGCAGAAGAATATCATGACTTTTACCGGTGTATTAATGTTAGTGAATTTTCTTTTCCTCATTCTGGGTGGCGTGCTTTACCTCTACGCATCAGCCAATGGAATAAAAACCGCACCTGATGATCTTTTCCCTACGATCGCATTGAGCACAGCCTTCAGCGGAGCCGTAGGCATCATCTTTATCATCGCATTGATATCCGCATTGTTTCCCAGCGTGGATGGGGCCATCACTTCGCTTACTTCCTGTTTTTGTATAGATATTCTTGGCATCAAGAAAAAAGAAGGAACAGAAGCAGAAAAGAAAAGGACACGGCTAAAGGTTCACTTCAGTTTTGCACTTGTATTTTTTCTGATGGTGCTATTGTTCAAATGGATGAATGATAAACTGATCATTGATTTTATTTTAAAATTTGCTGGTATCACCTATGGTCCGCTACTAGGATTATTCGCCTTTGGTATTCTTACAAAAAAATCTCTACAACAAAAATGGATTTGGACAGTTTGTATATTGTCTCCGCTGCTCGCTTTATTCTTGGATATGCTAAGCAGCCCTTCCTGGTATGAAACGAAACTTCATACTCAACTGGGACTGCAATCCATTTCAGATTCTATATTTCATGGTTATAAGATCGGCAACGAACTGATACTGATCAATGGCATATTCACTTTCCTGGGATTATGGTTCATATCAAAACCGATGAGTAAGGAACCTCTCGTGGCAGTGGAATAGTATCTTTGCAAAAACCTGGATTTGGATCTGATTCTACCAATTGTACAGCAATATGCGGAAACGCAGACCTCTGCCGAGGATCCTCTGTTGCAGGAGATCAATGCCTTTACTCAAAAAGAATATCCGGAATCACATATGATCAGTGGTCATTTGCAGGGTAAACTGCTGGAGATGATCAGCCTTATGATCAGGCCAAAAAGAATACTGGAAATAGGAACCTTTACCGGTTATAGCGCACTTTGCCTGGCCAAGGGTCTGGATAAGGATGGTCAGTTGCATACCATTGAACTGAGAGAGAAGGATGCATCTATCGCCCGCAATTATTTCGATAGCTCGCCGTTAGGAAAAAAGATCATATCACATTGTGGGAATGCCCTGGGAATCATACCAAAACTGGGAGAAATCTGGGATCTTGCGTTTATAGATGCGGATAAACCCGCATATGTAGAATATTTTAACCTGGTTTTTCCCCATATGCGGAAAAACGGGTTTATTTTAGCAGATAATATCTTCTTTCACGGGAAGGCCCTGGAGCAGAATCCTGCTGGAAAAAGCGCCAAAGGGATCCGGGACTTTAACGAGTTCATTCTTAGTAGGGAAGACATTGATAAAATGGTACTTACCATCCGGGATGGTCTTTACCTGATCCGAAAATTATAGTCTGTCCAATGCAAAAACTGAAATTATCAATTTTAGCTATTTTTCTGATGAGCTCAGGTTCCCTCCTGGCCCAGCCTGCCGATCTCATCGCTTCCTATATTTCAACATATAAAGAGTTTGCTATTGCAGAAATGCAACGAACAGGTGTACCCGCTTCTATTACAATTGCCCAGGGTATTTATGAAACAACTGCTGGTACCAGCGACCTGGTACTGGCATCCAATAATCATTTCGGAATTAAATGCAAGAATACCTGGACCGGTGAATCAGTAAGACATGATGATGATCTGAGACAGGAATGTTTCCGCAAATATCCCAGTGCGTTTGATTCTTATAAAGACCATTCTGATTTTTTACGTACGGGTCAGCGTTACGCTTTTTTATTTAAGATCGATCCGGAGGATTACCGATCATGGGCCTTTGGATTGAAGAAAGCAGGATATGCAACGAGTCCGAAATATCCCATGTCGCTGATCAAACTGATCGAAGATTATGACCTGAATGAATATACGCTGATGGCACTTCAGCTTCCACGAAAAGAAGGGACAGATGAGGGCGCAATAGATGCTGGTGAGAAGACCACGCCAAAAGTCTATCCCGAAGGCATATTTAAGATCAATGATACGCGAGTGGTCTACGTGGTAAAGGGCAGCTCATTGCTGGCGATTGCCAAACAATATGATGTGGACTACGCCAAAATTTTTGAGTTCAATGAAATGAAGGAAACAAATCTGCTCGAACGATCACAACTGATTTACTTGCAGAAAAAAAATAAGACCGGCATGAAGGATTTTCATGAGGTGGAAAAATCCGAAACCCTTTACGATATCGCACAAGCCGAAGGAATTCGACTGGAAAATCTATGCGAATTGAATTTTTGCAAAACAACTGATATACCTATGCCGGGGGAGAAACTGAATTTGAAGACTAAGGCATCGATGGCACCCAGAATGTTGAACAATGGCCTTACCAACAGGTAAAATAAACCTAATACTTGCCTTATGTCCAAGATAAAGGTCCATGACCAGAGCTTCGAGGTCTATCTCTCCGAACAGACCATACTTCAAAAAATAAAGGAGATTGCCGTTCGAATCAATAAAGATTTTGAAGGTAGGAGACCTTTGTTTGTGGCGATACTCAATGGCTCTTTTATGTTCGCTTCAGATCTTTTCAAACAACTGGATATTGAAGCCGAACTATGTTTCATCAAGCTTGCTTCTTATAAGGGCATGAAATCTTCCGGCAACGTGGTTACTTCCATCGGCCTTGAGGCGGATATATTTGGCAGGGATGTAATCATTGTAGAAGATATTGTTGATACCGGAAAGACCCTTCATGAATTCCTTCCCAAACTGCAACATCAGCAACCCCGTTCATTGAAGATCGCTACATTATTGCATAAATCCGAAGCCACCAGTTATCCCCTTCAACTGGATTATGTTGGATTTCAGATCCCCGACAAATTTGTAGTAGGTTATGGACTTGATTACGATGGGCTTGGCCGCAATCTGAAAGAGATCTACCAGGTGTTGTAAGGTTATACCTGACCTCCTTGTTTTTTTGTAACTTATCGCCAATAGATCCATCTGAAAACCCTGATACATATAACGATTGTCTTATTATTCACCCATTCATTGTGCGCGCAGGATTACTATATGCGGGGCGAAGTGAAAGATGAGGGGGGTAATATTCTGCAGAATGTGACCATTATGCAGATCAGGACCGGTTATATTTTTCGCAGCGGCTGGCTTGGCACCTTCGGTATTGGCTCCAACCATTCGGTAGATTCTTTTTTATTTACCAAGCAAGATTATTATACAGAAAGATTATCACTTTACGCCGATAATTTCAACAATATTAAAATGCGATTGCTGCCCGCCTCGGCAAGCAATTTGCACCGCGATAAACTTTCTTCACTCACAAAAGATCTGGATAAGGAAGAACAAAAGACATGGTATAGCGGAGATGAGACCTATGCCAGCATATTGGAAAATCACTTTATTGACGCGAAGAAATTTCCTACTACCGGCATGTCATTAAATGTGGACCGCGCTTCCTATAGTAATATCCGGCGTTTTATTAACCTGAATTCGCAGGTTCCTCCCGATGCGGTAAGGATAGAAGAAATGCTGAATTATTTTAACCTGGATTATATTGAACCTGCTGGAGATGCATTATTTCATTGTCGTACCACATTAAGTTCCTGTCCCTGGAATCCGGGCAATCAACTATTTTATATAAATCTGTTCTCGAAAAAACTGAATCTTGATTCTTTGCCACCGAGTAACCTGGTTTTTCTGATCGATGTTTCCGGTTCAATGGATATGCCGAACCGGCTCCCGCTTTTAAAATCTGCTTTTCGTTTATTGGTAAATAATCTGAGGGCAAAAGACTCTGTTTCTATTGTCGTTTATGGAGGAGTTACCGGCACAATGCTTAATTGCACCAGTGGCTTTGAGAAAGAAAAAATATTAAAAGTGCTGGATGAATTGGAGCCGGGAGGTTCCACACCCGGTGAATCAGGAATTAAAATGGCCTATGCAATAGCCAGAAGACATTTTATTAAAGATGGAAACAATCGGGTGATACTGGCAACTGATGGAGATTTTAATGTCGGACTAAAAACCGAAGATGAACTGGATGAGCTGATCTCCAAAGAAAAAGAATCGGGTATATATCTTACTTGCCTCGGAGTTGGGATGGGAAATTATAAAGACTCTAAAATTCAAACCCTGGCTAATAAAGGGAATGGCAATTTCGCATATCTGGATAATTTCAAAGAGGCAGAAAAAGTTTTATTGAAGGAATTTACGCAGACACTTTACTCGGTAGCGAATAATGTATACATGAATGTTGAATTCAATTCTGACTATGTTAAGCAATACCGGTTAATTGGTTTTGATAATAAAGTGGGAGCGCTGCGCGATTCCATGTCCATAGTAGAAGGTGGGGAGATAGGTTCAGGATTTTCTCTGATCGCATTATTTGAGATCATACCTACAGAACAAAATAAGACGGCTGTAAAAACATTTAAGAGTGGTGATAAATTTTCTGACATCTTATTAGATTATCAGAAACCTGAAAATGATAAATTTAATTTTCATGATCATTATGCCGGAAAATTTGAATATACCCCTCCTCATATTTTAGAGAAATCCTATCAGTTCTATTCTGCTGTGGCCCTGTTCGGGTCTCTATTGCGTAATTCACAGTTTGTAAAAGAATCTTCCTGGAATGATGTGATAACCATCGCCCAGGGATCAGTAGGAGAAAATGATCTGCTGCAAAAAGAATTTATCACACTCGTGAACCATGCGAAAAATCTTTATTCAAAAGGCAGGAAAAGAAAATCTTCCTATTAGGAGAACATCTCTTTGATCTTATCAAAGAAATTCTTGCCGCCTTTCTCAGGGTGAGGTTTGAAATTGCCTGAGTCATTCATTTTTTCCAAAGCTGCTTTTTCTTCTGATGAAACATGCTGTGGGGTCCAGACATTTACCTGGATAAGCTGATCTCCTTTCTGATAGGAGTTCACTGAAGGAAAACCTTTTCCTTTAAGCCTGAATATTTTTCCGCTTTGTGTTCCCGGAGGAATTTTGATCTTGGCGCGACCATCAATGGTGGGCACTTCTATTTGTGTGCCGAATACGGCATCTGAAAAGGAGAGGTATAATTCGTAACCCACATTCAAGCCTTCACGATGTAATTCCTTATGTGGTTCTTCCTCCACCAATACGATGAGATCACCAAAAGAACCGCCCCTTTCACCAGCATTACCACGGCCGCTGATACTAAGTTGCATTCCTTCCTGTACACCTGCGGGTATATCAATTGAAACTGTTTCTTCGGCATATACTCTTCCTTCACCTTTACAATTAGGACATTTAGCCGTGATGGTCGAACCTTCTCCGTTACAGGCAGGACAGGTAGTAACGGTCTGCATCTGACCAAGGAAAGTATTCTGTACTTTTCTTACCTGGCCTGATCCACCACAGGTAGAACAGGCTTGTACCGAGCCTTTATCTTTAGCGCCACTGCCACTACAGGTACTGCAGCCAACATATTTTTTAACCTTGATGTTCTTGGTTACTCCTTTTGCGATCTCTTCAAAACTCAATTTTAATTTAACCCGAAGATTCGAACCTCTTGTGCCCCTGGCTCTCTGTGCACCCCTGCCTCTTCCATTACCACCACCAAAGAAACTACCGAACATATCATCGCCGAAAATATCTCCAAACTGACTGAAGATATCATCCATATTCATATTGCCACCCGGATGGCCACCTCTTGCATTGCCGCTTACTCCCGCATGACCATAACGATCGTACTGTGCTTTTTTATCGGCATCGCTTAATATTTCATAAGCCTCAGCTGCTTCTTTGAATTTTTCTTCGGCAGCCTTATCGCCAGGATTACGATCCGGATGAAATTGCATAGCCACCTTGCGATAAGCTTTTTTTATCTCATCGGCAGAAGCGGTCTTGGTAACCCCCAATATTTCGTAATAATCTCTTTTTGACATTTGTAATGCTTGCCTTTTAAACTCTAAACCTTAAACTTTCAACCTTCAACCTTCAACTCTCACTTCCCAACCACTACTTTCGCGTGCCTTATGATCTTATCATTGAGATAATAACCTTTCATCACCTCATCCACTATTTTGCCTTTCAGCTTTTCATTTGGTGCAGGAATTTCTGTGATTGCTTCATGCAGATCAGCATTGAACTCTGTATGGAGTGTTTCCATGGCTTTTACGCCTCGTGACTGAAGTGTATTTCTGAGTTTATTGAATACCAGCATTACACCTTCTTTTATCTGAGCAGGGTCATCTGTTTTTTCCATTTGTTTCTGTGCCCTTTCACAATCATCCAGTACATCCAGCATATCGACAATCACATCCTTCCCTGCTGTCTGAACCAGTTCTATTCTTTCTTTGGCCGTTCTTTTTCGCAGGTTCTCGAATTCCGCCAGTTTACGAATATAACGGTCATTCAGTTCGACCACCTCGGCCTTTAGTTTCTCCATTTCTGATTCTTCCGCTATAGGTTCATTGAGATGGGTACTGCCATTTTGATTTTCATCTGCATTCAGATCCATTTCACTGCCATTTACCGGCTCTGTGTTTCCTTTGAATTTATTTTCTGCCATTTTGTTCAAAATTGAGTGCAAAGGTAGGTTAGTCAAGAATATTGCCAACGGCCGGAATAGGTTGATTTCGAGACAAAAAGGCAGAAAAGAAGCCATTGAGTTTGAGGGCCTTCTGACTTATCTTGCGCGCATGATCAAGGTTCAGCTCAAAAGAAAAATAACACCCAGAGTAGTCAATGGCCACCCCTGGATCTTTGTCAATGAAATTGAGAAAACAGACCAGGAATTGCAGGGAGGAGAAGTGGTTTCTGTATTCACCCATGACGATAAATTTATTGGATATGGTTATGCCAACCCGAAATCCCAAATCCAGGTACGCCTGCTTACAAGAGATAAAAAAATCGAGATCAACGAAGAGTTCTTCTTTAAAAAATTAGAAGAATGCTGGAAATACCGTCAGAAACTGGGTTATACTGAAAATTGTCGCCTGGTATTTGGTGAAGCGGATGGACTTCCTCAATTGATCATTGATAAGTTCAATGATTATTTTGTACTGCAAACCCTGGCCCTTGGTATCGATGTTTGGAAGCCAGCCATCGTCAATGCAATCAACCGCATATTTTCCCCAAAGGGAATTTATGAAAGAAATGATGTGCCGGTTCGTGAGTTGGAAGGACTTCCTCAGCAAAAAGGATTTCTTTCTGAGCCATTTGATACCCGTATCATTTTACAAGAGAATGGTCTGAAGTTTTATGTGGATGTTGAGAACGGTCAAAAGACCGGTTATTTTTTAGATCAGCAAGACAACCGTCGCTGCATACAGCATATTGTAAAGGATGCGGATGTATTGGGAGCCTTTACCTATACCGGCACCTTTGAGCTTCATGCGGCGCATTACGGGGCCCGTTCAGTGCTTGGTATTGATATTTCTGCCAATGCGGTAGAGCAGGCTAATAGCAACGCAAAGCTTAACGGACTTGATCATATTGCCCGTTTTGAAATGGCTAATGCATTTGATGTATTAAAACAATGGAGCAAAGAGGGAAAACAGTATGATGTTGTGATGCTTGATCCACCCGCTTTCACCAAGAGCAGGGACACCGTGCAGAGGGCCATTGCAGGTTATAATGAGATCAATTTAAGAGGTATGAAACTGGTAAGGCCCGGAGGCTTCCTGGTCACCTCATCATGTACAAACCTTGTGAAGCCAGAAATATTTCAGCATATAATACAGATGGCCGCTAAAGATGCCCGCCGACAGATAAGGCAGGTGAGTTTTCAAACGCAGTCGGGAGATCATCCTGTAATATGGGGCATGGAGAATACCGAATACCTGAAGTTCCTGATCATTCAGGTTCTATAATAAATACAATTACTGAAAACAAAAAAGACTCCGAAAGGAGCCTTTATATTTAAATAGTTTTTATCGATTATCTGGATACCTGAAATTTTCCCGACTCCACGATCTTACCATTCGCATCCATCAGGTGATAGATGTAAACACCACGATTGAATTCATTCAGGTCGACAGTTACACGGGATGGAACATTACTGGTCTCATACATCTTCTTGCCTAAAATGCCATTGAAAATGCTCAGCGTCATGCCAGGTTTGTAATCTTTTTGCAGATCAAAATTGATATAAGTGGTGGCTGGGTTGGGGAACATTTTTACGATACGATCCTGCGTATTCTGATCCGGTCCCGGCTTAGATTGAGCCGATGACTGGAAAGAGAAAAACAATATGAGTATCAGTATGGGTAAAAATTTCTTCAACGAATCAAATTTACTTTTATTATCCTAAAAATAGGCCGAATTTTTTAAAACTGTATGGTAAAAACACTAGTTATTTTTACGCAATGTAAATCAATGATTTACAAATCATTAGGCATTGTGTTTTAACCAAAATTTAGCTTAACCCTTCGAGGGTCTCATTCAGTTTTGTAAAATCAGGAACCAGGCTGGCATTTTCAAGAACTTCAGCGTAGCCAACTATGCCTTTACGATCGATCACAAAGGCCGATCTTTTTGATACGCCTTTCATTCCAAAGCCAAAATTTTCATATAAAGAACCAAAGGCTGTTGATACTTCCTTATTAAAATCACTGAGCAGGGGAAAATTCAGTTTTTGTTCTTCTTTATATTTCGCCAGGGAAAATAATGAGTCTACCGAAATGCCAACGACTTTCGTGTGCATACTATTATAAAAACTGATATTGTCCCGAATGGAGCAAAGTTCTGAAGTGCAGGTACTGGTAAAAGCAAGTGGAAAAAATAACAGTACCAAATTTTCGCCTTTAAAACTGTCAAGATCTATTTCCTGTTTTTCTGTATCGAATAATTTGAAATGAGGGGCGGGTTGGCCAATGCTAACAGACATAATTATGAATTTGAACAGTCAAACAAAATTTATGGAAAAATGTTGGATGCGAAACTTAAAATCCGGGATAAAGAAGATCTTTTCTATAGCGGTTATTATGGTTGGTTCCTGCCCAGGTAAGAGACAGTTCCAGACCACCTCTTCCATAAGAAGAAGGTTTCAGCAGTGAGATATTGGCATCATAGCTTAAAGAGAAAGAAGTTTTCCCCATTTCCAGTTTAACCACAGGAATAAGAGCATCATTCCATCTTACGAAAGCGCCGCCATGAATAATAAAATCAGGATTTTCGGGATCATCACCCAATTTGATACCATAAAGTGCACCACCGATTGTTTCATTATGGCCTCCCTGCCTTGTATGATCGGCTTGAATTGTCATCATGGAAGTTTCATTGATATCAAATTTAATACCTCCGCTGAATACCCATTTAGGCACCATTTGAATATTTAGATCATGATAAAAGCTCTGCCTTGGTTTGGTGAAATGATGATAGGCTACACCAAGGAAATAACTATGCGTGTTCTTTTTATTCAGGTCGCCATTATAACTCATTCCTACACTGCCATCAAAATAACCATATTGCGTACCCGGAAAATTCTCACCTGTTCCGGCTCCTCCATTATCATAACTTGAGTTAGTGGTCATTTTTGTTACATCAAACCGATGCTCTACATAACCACCCATAAATCCCAGGGATAAATAACTGTTCTTGTAATCACTAAGCGATTTATGATAATTGATCGTTGGCATCAGGTAACTGGTGCCCCATCCAATAGTGCCCGATTGATCGTGCAGCAGTTGAAAACCAGTTGTAAGAAAATCTGATCCTTGTCCTACAGACGCTTTATATTCTGCATTGAAAGAAAATGTTCTATAAGCATCCGTTACGCTATTCCATTGATCACGGTATACACCCTGTACACGTATATCTCCATTAAATATTCCAGCAAGTGAAGGATTTCTCCAGAGTGGTGCTTCAAAGAATTGCGAGAAGTGCACATCTTGTGAAATAGCGCTGCCACAACTTAATAAAGTAAGAAGGGCCATGAACTGGTTTCGTAATAATTTCATATAGAAATTTTTCCTCATCATAATATCAACGCTACATTTCCATTTAAAGTAATGATCTCTCCATTTTCGCAATACACTTCTGCCTGGTAAATATAAACGCCTGCTATTGGCCTTGTTCCTTTGAAGCTTCCGTTCCAGCCCTGAGAAGCATCATTTACAGGGAAATCTTTTTTCTCAAAAACAACCTGTCCCCAACGATTGAATATGCGAAGTGATTTTACCTTATCAAGGCCTTTTCCTCTCGGGTAGAAGACATCATTATTGCCATCACCGTTTGGAGAAAAACTATTTGGAATAAATAGATTGGCATTTTTACAGATCGCGAATATTACGACCTCAGAGAAATTGGAACATCCAAAACCATCAGTATATACAACGCGATAAGTTGTCTTATAGGTAGGGCTGGCTGCAGGAGTTGGACAATCAGTACAACTTAAGCCGGCAGTAGGTGTCCAGTTCCAGGAAATAACACCAGGAGAATAGGTGGCAGGTATCACTGTAGGGAATCCATTTTGCACAGTCATAGTTCCGGGTAGTATTGCGTTAGGCAATGGCTTAATATGCAGGTTTCTTGTTACAGTATCCTTACAACCAGTACTGTTTGTTGCGATAACACGTATTTGATAATCGCCGGCAGAGTTATAGGTCTGTGCGGGAGGGTCCTGAGCGGTTGAACTGTTTCCATTAGGGAAACTCCAGTTCCATCTTACCACTGAGGTATCTGGTTGAATGAAAAAACCAGAATGATCTATGGATGTTCTGGCGCAGCCAAGAGTATCGCCGGAAATGTTGACCAGCGGGCGCTGTACGATCCGGATATAATTCTGTTTGGCAAAAGTATCCAGGCAACCTAAAGCAGTTTTTACTATTAGTTGTACAGTATATTGACCGGGGTTAGTATAATTATGAGAAGGGTTTCTCAGTATTGCTGTTCCACCATCGCCAAAGTTCCATTTATACGAAACGATAGGATCGTTAAAGGTGGATGAGTCCGTGAATTGTACAAAAGCCCTGTCGCAGAAAAGACTATCCGAAGCTCCTAAATTAGCATCAGCGCCACTCGCATTAATCGATGTAAAACCCGTTAATGGAATGATACATCCGGTTGGGTCCATCATGATAAGCATAGGAGTGAAATTGCCATAAGAGTTATAGATATGCGAAGTATTTGGCGTGGTGGTCGTATCAGTAATTCCGTCTCCAAAATCCCAGAAATAACTGTTCATAGGACCCGGAGTAAGTGTACTTAAATTGACTGTAAGGGGTCGGCATCCTCCGAGAGGGAGGTAGTCTATATGAGAACCTGCTGTATCATAAAGAGTAATGGATCTAGTCATTGAATCCATACATCCTCCGGCGCTGGTAATTATTAATTTGATATTGTATGTGCCGGGTGTACTGAAATAATGAATTGGATTAGGTGCTGTAGAGGTTCCTTCTCCCGGTCCAAAATCCCAGAGCAGGCTTTTATAATGAATGGATGTATTAGTAAAACTTACCCGGAATGGCGAACAGGAACTGGCTGTATCACTCAGCGTAAAGGAAGCTTTCGGATCACGAATATTCACCAGGATAGAAACAGAATCTCTGCATCCATATTGATCGAGTACAGCATGTGTAACGGTATAATAACCTGTATCAATATAGGCGTGATTAACAGGTGAGATTATAGATGTATTTCCATCCCCAAAGTTCCAGGAAAAGGAAGCAATATAGGGGAAGGATCCATCTGTGAACGTGATAGGAGAACCAGTACAACTTAATGTATCTGATAATAACATTTTCGGCTGCGGATCACGAATAGTAAGAATATTATTCAGTGTAATACTATCCTTACAACCAGAAGCATCAGT
>JBKJMI010000074.1:0-4803 GCA_046596515.1 Chitinophagaceae bacterium
GCTGGAGAAGGTCCCAAGGGTTCGGCTGTTCGCCGATTAAAGTGGCACGTGAACTGGGTTCAGAACGTCGCAAGACAGTTCGGTCCCTATCTGTGGTGGGCGCAAGTAAATTGAGAGGACATGACCTTAGTACGAGAGGACCGGGTCGTACACACCGCTGGTGTATCAGTTGTGCCGCCAGGTGCAATGCTGAGTAGCTATGTGTGGCCAGGATAAACGCTGAAAGCATCTAAGCGTGAAACCTTCCTCAAGATGAGTTTACTTTTAAGGGCCGTCAGAGACTATGACGTTGATAGGCTACAGGTGTAAAGGTGGTAACATCAAAGCCGAGTAGTACTAATTGCCCGTATGCTTTAATTTTTTTTATTACCCTCGGGTAGTAAAATCATAAATAGATACTCTCTACATTCTCCAATATGTCACATTATTACAGCTTTGAGCCATGAGCTTCGAGCCTCGAGCGTATACGCTCGTAGCTCACAGCTAGCAGCTCGCTGCTTATATTCTTATGGTGGTTTTTCCGAGGGTGTTCACCTCTTCCCATACCGAACAGAGAAGTTAAGCCCCTTATGGCCGATGGTACTGCACCAAAATGCGGGAGAGTAGGTAGCTGCCATATTTATTGAAGCCCTTCAGTTTTACTGAGGGGCTTTTTTTTGTACATACATCAAGAATTTTATTACGCCTGCAGCAAATCCTCTTTGGTTTTACCAGTTCATTTCAATAATTTGAATCTAACAAAAACTAACTGCTGATGAAGGCCTCCCCGGTTAACCTCACCGAGCGTGCGGATATTCTCGATGTGCTTCGTGGCTTCGCTCTGGTCGGCGTTCTGCTAGATAATGTATTTGGATTTACAGGGTATGGATTTCAAACCTAGGCATCCGGAATATATTATCGCTATGCTTATATTATTGAAAGCAATAGGATACCCAAAGTATTGGGTTTATTTCTGCTGGGTTTTTGGGCTGGAAGAAAAATGATCTATTCAAACCTGCTGCAGTATACCGGCTTATTGAAGCAAATAAGAAAATGGGGATTTATTATCGGCATTCCTTTCAGCATTGCCATGGCCTTATTTGAAATTGATGCTAAAGACATTCCCAATATTATGGGACTAGCAGATACAGTGACTTATGCCTTTAGCGTAGTGCCGCTTTCACTTGCCTATGCTGCTTCTCTTTGTTTATACTGGAACAAACACCAGGGAAAAACTAAATGGCGTTGGCTGGCTCCCATGGGATGAATGGCCCTGACCAACTACCTTATGCAAACCGCTTTAGGTATTTTCCTTTATTATGGAGTAGGCTTAGGATTGGGCGGACATATTGGCCCTACTATTTTTATTCCTATTTCCCTTGCCGTATATGCATTGCAGATAGCCTATAGTAATCTATGGTTCAGATATTTTAACTATGGACCTTTCGAATGGATCTGGAGACAATTGACTTATGGGAAAAGACTAGCTTTTAGAAGAACTACAAGCTTCTAGATAAATTGTAGAAAAGCATATTATTATATCAAGTCATGAGGGCTCCTGCCTGCGGCAGGCAGGCTCCTAACTAATAACTCCTAACTATTATCTTTGCTCCCTTCATGACCCGACAAGAGAAACTATTACTCATACTGCTGGCCGGCCTGAACTTTACCCATATTCTGGACTTCATTATTATGATGCCCCTTGGTAACTATCTGATTGGCGACCTGCATATCACGGCCTTCCAGTTCAGTCTGCTGGTAGCCGTTTATTCTATCAGTGCCTTTTTCTCCGGATTGGCTATCGCCACTTTCATCGATCGTTACGACCGGAAGAAACCTTTATTATTCGCTTATGCAGGATTTCTTATAGGAACTGTTGCTTGTGGCTTCGCCAACTCATTTTTTCTTCTATTACTAGCCCGCATCATGGCAGGTACATTCGGAGGTATAATCGGTGCTCAGATCTTTGTTATCGTGGCGGATCTGTTTCCATATGAAAAAAGAGGTCGAGCCATGGGAATTGTAATGGGAGGTTTTGCCATTGCATCTATCGTGGGGGTACCAATATCACTCTATGTGATCAATCTTTTTCATCATGACTGGCACCTGCCTTTTCTCATGATCGGTGGAGTAGCACTAATTCTGATCCCATTTATTATCCGTATCGTGCCCAGTATGACAGGCCATATCAGGGAGACAGAAAAAAGCCGTCTGTTTAGTGCATTATTTAAGGTAACTAGAATACCTGTTCAACGTCTGGCACTGAGTTTTTCATGTCTGTTGATGATGGGCCACTTTATGATCATTCCATTTATAAATCCTTACCTGGAATTTAATAAAGGATTTTCTAAGGACGCCCTTCCTAATCTTTATCTGATTGGAGGAATTGCCTCGTTGATTGCAGCAGTATACCTTGGAAAAATGGCAGATAAGAAGGGGAAATTAAAAGTATTCAGCATTTCCATTCTCATGTCATTGGTCATGGTATGGTTAGTAACTCATATGCCTCCGGTGGACTTTGGATTTGTACTTCTTTTTTTCGCTCTCTTCTTTATGGTGGCTACAGGAAGGATCGTTACCGCACAAGCCATGATCACCCAGGTAGTAACTCCTGAACAAAGAGGCTCTTTTATGAGTATCAACGGTAGTGTTCAACAATTGGGAAGTGGGATCGCTGCATTATGTGCCGGAGCCATTGTTCGCACTCAGCGAGACCATAAAATTCTTCATTATGAATATGTAGGCTATCTCAGCATCGTCCTGCTTCTCTTCACCCTGATATTTGCGAATAGAATTTTTAAAGATCTGGATACGGAAATGGCAGATGGCTGACGGCTATTGGCGAAGCCCCTCAACCCCTCAACCTTCTCAACTATCTCAACCTGTATATGGGGTATTTCAAATGCGCCGTTTCCACCCAGGGAGAATTCTGGTAAATGAAATTCAATTGTGCCCCGGCGTTTTTTGCAAAACTGGTATCACTTGCTTTTTTATCACTTAATTTTTTCTGCAATCCGGTATTATTTTTCAAATAGTCGGCCGCAATATCTTCAAATGCATAACCAGAATATCCTTCTTTCTGACCTAAGATCCCGTCAAAAAAATTCCAGGAGAAATAACTGTCTTCAGCCGCAGGTTCCAAAGTCTCTATCAAAAATCGATTGGCTTCCTGATCCATAGGAATATACCAGTCGCCTTTTCTGAAATTCATTTTTTTTACTGCCACTGAAACTTTTACTTCTGAATTAAGATGATGCATTTCATATGGACGAGGAGATGTTTTGTATTCATCAAGATGATAAACCTCCACAGCTATACTGGTATCATTTTGTATTCGTCTCATTTTTACCTTATTCAATGCCAGCAGGTCAGTTACTTTCCACCAACCCTGAGGAATTATATAAGCCTTTGGTTTTTGAATAGAACTCTTTACTGCGAAATAATTATAGATCTTCACTTTCTTTTCAAAAGGCTTGCTGCGATCATAATAAAGCCTTGGCAAACCGGAAACATCACTTGTCTTTTTACCTGCCTCATATCCCATATACATCACCTCTTTATATTTCGACTTGTCCAGCTGCCAGCTGATAGGAAATTCAGTGCTGGTTTTTACAGCGGCCTTTGTCTGGTCCCTTAATTTTTTAATTTTATTTGCATTGGCAGAAGTGAATTCAATAAAGGATCTTTCCAGCGCATAGGTAGATCTCACTCTTTGTTCATAGGATTTCAGCATATGCGTTTCTGGTACAAAAGAGAAACAATGCCATAAAGCCGCGTATCCGCTGCTGTACCTCGGACTATCCCAGTATTCGGGCCAGCCATTCTCGGGTGTATCGCCAAATGAATTTACATAGGGTACCATATCATATCCCTTTTTCTTCATGGAAGAATAAAGTGCTGGTTCAAATTCATCATTAAGATAATCTCCCATTACACCTCCCAATTTGTTATGCTGTGTACTCAGTAGGGTCATTACATGCTGATAATCGGCGCCATCGCTTACATGATTATCTACGAAAACATCAGGATCCAGCAGATGGAAAATTTCTGCAAATGCGCGGGCCTCTTTTGTATCGCATTTAATAAAATCGCGATTAAGGTCCAGGTTCTGTGAGTTTCCTCTGAAACCAAATTCCTCCGGACCATTCTGGTCTACCCGGTAATCTTTGCTTCTATCCAGGCATCCACCGATATTATAAACCGGAATGATCGCGATCACCACATTATCAGGTAGTGTTATTTTCTTTTCTACAATGTCTCTTGCAAGCAACATGCTTGCATCAATTCCATCCGGTTCGCCGGGATGAATACCATTGTTGAAGAGGATGACTCTTTTTTCTTTTCGATTTAGTTTATTAGGATCGGTATTCTTATCATTTGAAATGATGACAAGGTGAAGAGGATAACCGGCATCCGTCATTCCCATTGGCGACATCTTTATTTTATCAGATTTACCATCGAGTTGCTGCCACCATTTTATGATTTCTAAATAAGGGGGAGATTGAGTGAATCGGGAGGTTTCAACTAGAGTGCTGATCTGGGCTTTTAAAAAAAGCGGAGAAACGAATAAAAAGATTGCGATCAACTTTTTCATGTGTTTGATTATGCCTAAAAATAAAAAAGGCATTCCATAAGGAATGCCTTTAAAATGATATACGGTCAAATTATTTGGCTGCTGCGTTCACCCGGCGAGCCAGTTTGCTCTTAAGGTTAGCAGCTTTGTTCTTATGTATTACACCTTTTTTTGCCAGTTTATCGATCATGCCTGCAACAACAGGAAACTGATCAGCTTGTTCCTTACCATTGGCAACTTTCATATCACGG
>JBKJMI010000015.1:0-6644 GCA_046596515.1 Chitinophagaceae bacterium
GCGCTCCAAACTCCGGCGCGTACATACTTTGAATACTGGTTACTCCATTGCTGAAATTACCGGCATGGGTGGCAAAAAGTGTATATTCAAATACAAAGCTTCCTTTTGGTAAATAGCTGATGAAAAAATTAGTGCTGGCATCCCGGGTGCTTTCGTAATAACCTAATCCTCCCTGCCATTTATAATTACTCAGCACATTTACCGGCTCGAGTGATGAGGCCCTCATATCTTTCATATGCACATATTCCATGGGCCGGTCCACCCGCAGTTCAATGCGGACTTTTATTTTATCACCGATATGAATCACATCACCTTCATTTATGGGAGTCATCACCGGACCGCGATCCGTATTTTTTTCTATGAATAATTTCTTTTTCAAACTTAGCGGAGTGGCAGCCGGAGTTATTTTATCCAGGTCCTCAAAATACTGCCAATAAACAGCGCCCCATGAAGGAGCTGTATTCTTTGTGGAACCAGAAGACTTTACTGTTAAATTGATATTACCCATTTC
Organism: Chitinophagaceae bacterium; assembly: GCA_046596515.1. Lineage (GTDB taxonomy): Bacteria > Bacteroidota > Bacteroidia > Chitinophagales > Chitinophagaceae > JJ008. The sequence continues at coordinate 512 of JBKJMI010000015.1, forward strand.
TGGTCTGACATTTTTTCCATCTATCACTGTTTTGAAATATCCGCTTCCTTCTTCCTGTTTGATTTCTGTTGATCTTAAGACCGTGCTGCCAAGTTGAATCGTTACTGCAGGAGAATTATCCAGCCATTGGGTTCCGCGAAGTAAAATAGCATAACATGCCTCGGCAGTGGCAATGGTAGTACCCCAGTTATTCGTTTGTTTATTTTTGATCAGCCAGGTGCGAAGATCATCGGCCGTGCGGGTATCTTTTGCGATCTCATCAAAGGCTTCAATAATCAGTGATTGTGTTTCAATAGGTGCCTGGTACCACCACCAGCCACGGGCCTGATCTTTATAATACATACCCATTTCCTCACTGTTCATGGATGTTTCCTTCAATGAACGCAAAATGGCAGCAGGGGTTTCTTTGTCATTGTATCTTGAGAGCCCGAGTGCAATCATTGCCTGCATATATTTATTCTGACTGGTCCAGGTCTTGCTGATCCTTTGTTTAAAATATTCAAAGGAGGTTTTAGAACTGGCAGGTATTTCTTTTTGTTTAAAGAAACTACGCAGGTAGAGATACTGAATGTTGAGATATCCCGGCTGGTAAGTTTTTAAATTGACCTTTAATTTTATCAGTTGCTCATAATCTTCCTGTATTTTTTTATCGAGATAGGGTAGGGCTGTTTTTAAAATATCATCCAGTAATTTCTGCTGTGCTGGGGCTACTGATTTCAAATGCATCAGATGACCAATACCTGTAACAATATATTGGGTGATGTAACGGTCATCCGGTCCTCCGCTGAACCATACAAAACCACCATTACTGCTTTGCATTTGTTTGAACTTACCATAAGAGGAGTTCAGTTGTTCAGACATTTTTACCATATCAAAAAGCAGGGCGATATTCTTTTTCTGCTGCGTTTCATTTTTAGCCGCCAGCACCCATGGTGTTTCTTCCAGCAGGATGGATTTTAGTTCTGGGTTTTTTTCCAGGTTACTGATCAGTGCCGCAGTATCCAGGGTTTTCCATTTTTCAAATACCTGCCGGATCTTTGGAGAAGAGCTGACCAACCAGGTAGCTAATGAATTCGCATAATAACGGTTCCAGGATTGCTCTGCGCATTCATAAGGGTATTCCATTAAATAGGGAAGTGCCTGGACAGCATACCAAACCGGATTGGAAGTGTATTCTACAGTGAGTGACTGATGCTGCAGGCTTCTGCTGGCATCAGATTTTTTTAGTTTGTCAAAACTATAATTCTTTGTTCCATCCCCTCTTATCTGAAGTGGTAATGATTCTGTGATCTGCATTCGATTGCTCAGCACAGGAAGCATATTTTCTTCTCCGTCACTAAATTTATCTGTTTTGGCGATTACTCTCCATGTAAGGGCGCTATTGTACAGATAAGGTACTTCTATCGGAAACTTAACTACATCCGATTCTCCGGCAGCGATAGTAAAGAATTGTTTAGGTATCATATTTCGGAACCAGCCATCTACGGATTCATTGGTGGCTGCATTGAATAATTGCAGTTCAGCAATTCCAGTGAATTCTTTATCGCTGAGGTTAACCAGTTTTACATTCAGTTCAATTTTATCTCCTTCACGAAGGAAGCGTGGCGGATTAGGCTGCACCATCAGTTCTTTTTGTGTAACGATCTCTTTGGTTGAAAAACCAAAAGCCGCATCTTTTGTATGAGCGAGGGCCATGAATTTCCAGCGTGTCAATGCTTCCGGCATAGTGAAGGAAAATTCAATAGCACCAGTACTATCGGTTCTTAATTCTGGAAAAAAGAAAGCGGTTTCGTTGAAATGTTTACGGATCGTTGGTTGGTCCTCTGGTTTTGTTTCTGCTACTTTATCTTCCTCGTCTATTTGATCTCTTGGATCTCCCTTTCCATCTTTTGCGACTTTTTTATTGCCAAGACCTACGACTACCACTTCATTTAACGGGTTCGGAGCTGGCATTTCTTTTGCGCTCTCCATTCCTCTTATTCTAAACATCAGATCGCTATATGGATTCCAATGAATGAGGGCATCGTATTGTTTATTCAGCGACCAAAAAATTACAGGGTTAAAATTATATATGGCTGCCGACTCCAGATTAAAATTTCCATTGCCTTTCCAATTGCTGCCAGAATAATAAATGGGCCATAGAGATGGTTGGTCCCATGCGTGGGCATAGAATTGATCCAATGAAGCATCGTACATGGAGGCTAGCATTTCTGCCGCTAATTTTTCTCCTTTCGATCCGGCGATTCGAAGTTTCCAAGTTTCTTTTGATCCGGGTAAGGTCTTATCACGAAAACTAGAATAAGTTATATCCAGCTCTTTATTGAGCCAGGGTACATAAATAACCTGGTTTTCGGTATATACCCGATTATTCTTTACAAAGAAATATTCATTGCCAAATCCTCCTCTGTCTGCTTCCGTAATGGGAAAAGCAAAAGTTGTTCTTCCTTCTGAAATATCACGATAAATAAATTGTGGATCTTCATCTTGTTGGCCGGTTCTTTTTATCGCATTGATAAGGAATAGGTTTTTAGCTGCTGAACCTATTTTTAATTTTGCTGTATCTCCCGGTTGCAGAACAGAAGATGGAAATTCGCTTACCAGGTATTTATTCGGCAAGTTGTTTCCTGTTAATTCCACATACCTTATGTCTTTTACTTCTTCTCCTGTTTTTGGATCTATAGCGGAAATAACGAGTTCATAATTGCCGGGTTGTAGGGTTCCTTCAAGCTTCCAGTCTCCATTGCTTCGACTTGAATCTTCACGGATAATGGATTTTTTTTCTTTTGGCCAGGATGCAGGATCTGTTTCATTATCATATTCATCATAGGGGAAATAACGAATGTATTCATCCCGGCTCATGAGAAACTGATCGGGTCTTTCCCAATATCTTTTTCGTATCAATCGGGTTGGAGGAATCATACGGGTGATATTCACTCTTACCTGTGTAGGCTGATATTCACCAGACATATTGGATGTGAAGAGGAAAAACTTCTTTAGACTATCAGCAGGCAATGATTCCGGAATGCTCACTTCCAGTTGAATGGATTTATATCCAGCTGAAACCTGTTTTTCTCCGCTGCGGCTTTCTCCGTTGATATCTGTTACAACCGCTTCAATAGTATAATTGAAAAGCGGTTCAAATTTCAGATCAATAGTTCTGTCAGGTTTGGCTTCAAATTCTACAATGAATTTACCATTCTTATCTGTTCGCGTTTCTCCATGCGCAATTTCCATACTGGTTACAGGAGGCTGCCACCAGCGCCAGAACATCCAGGAATAGATAAATCTTGGTTTTCTTGTTACCCGATAACTAACTTTTGCTCCGTCTATATTATTACCCGCATAGGCTTTGGCAAGGCCAGTCACTTTAATGATATCATTTACTTTATAGTTTCCTTTTAAGGGTTCAAATTCTACAAAGAATTTAGGACGCTTATATTCTTCTACCCGGAAACTTGCAGTGGCAATTTCATTTTTTGTATTAATAGAAAATAAACCAGTAAGTCCGGAGGAAGGGAGTTTGAATTTGCCCTGGAAGGAACCGAATTCATTTGAATTTACCTGTATAGAATCTATTATTTCGCCATTGGTATTTCGCAGATAGATCATGCTGGCAAATTGCGCATTTACCTTAGCGCTTTTTTCATTCTCTTTATTGATCACTATACCTTTAAAAAATAATTGTTGTCCCGGACGGTAAATACTTCTATCAGTAAATAGAAAAATTTCGTTTTTTATCTTGTCCTTTAGTTCATCACCGTAATAATAATAGTTCTGTATTTCATCCTGCATGAAGAGGCTATCTTTTTCGTGAGTGATCTCCAGTTTAAAAGTTCGGTTGGAGTAATTATTAGTAGTTCTGGCCACCGTCATGCGGAAATGGCCATACTCATCACTGAAATAACTCTCTTTTTTCACCAGGCCATTTTTGGATACAGAATAATTATACTGCTGCTCCCAAACCTGAACTTTTGCATTTTTTAAAGGCGCACCAGATTCACGGTTCAATAAAAAATAATCTTGGTTGTTATTGACAAAACTGATGGGGGAAACGTAAAAATTGCAGTTTCCCATAACAGAAATATTATCCGTCATCGATTCCTGATCTCCTACCAATAGCATGTATTGGCCTGCTGGCAAGCCTTCAACTTTTATTTCGGCGCTATGTTGCTGCAGGTCTACAGGCAATGGAAGATCCAGTGACCATTTTTTTAAAAAAGGCTGCATGGCAAGGGTTTTCCAATAATCTTTATTATAAGGATTTGTGAGTTCCTCAGTAAGGGCTTTATTTATCCGAATTATCCGGAGAAATATTTTTGAATAGTTGCGGTATTGAACCATGGCACGCATAGCTAAACCAGGAGAATTGACTTTTTCTATTTTAAGGTCCAGGGTTTTTTTATTCAGATCCTGGATCAGATTATAGCAAAGTAGTTTTCCTTCTGAGGAGTCTTTTTGCTTAAGAACATTTTCACAGATCAGTTTGGCTTTTACCAGGTCCTGGTAATGACTGCTATCACCATATGATTTAAATCCATTTCCTTTTTCCCGATACCAGTTGGCAATATAATATGAAGCCTGGGAGGCTGCTGGAATATCTTTAAGGTCCCTCGTTATATTTTCCAATGCCCTGATATAAGAACTATCCTTATTGAGGAGCACTGAATTTGTATGCACAAAATTCAGACGAAGAATATCCGCATCGATCAATGCATCAGGTGTTTTATCTTTCTTATGAAACTTTAAAAGTTTTTGATAGATCTTCAACGCGGTATATTTTGAAGAAAGTGAATCTTTAGTTTTTATTATAAATTGGGTGAACTCTTCCACATTGCCAAAGGCTTCTGCCTGTTCCAATTCAAAAGTGTAACTGGGTTTTTTAAGATCCATTTCTCCGGATTCGTAGAATTGAAGTGCTTCATATGAAAGCAGGTCGAACAGGGTAGGTCGCAGATGCAGCATATTTCCCTTGGTAATAATGGCACTATAAGGAGCAAGAGATGTTTGTTGTATAAGCTTTTCATCTTTTAGGGAACTCAGATAAAGAGAGTTGATCTTATTAAACAGATCCTCGGTGGTCCAGGTGTCGATGTCGGCTTTATTGAAATTTTCTGTATTTGTACGTGAATATAATTTCCAACGGTTACGCTGATAGTAACCCCAATAGGCAGAAGCAGTGATATTATTAAGAATGGCCGCTGAAACAGGATCACTTCCTGTTATTTCCTTTTCAAGTTCAAGGATCGATTTTTCAGAATTATTCTCGCGTGTTTCTTCCTGAAGGCTCAGGGAGAATATAAGTGCCTTGATCTGCTGGTCCTGCTTTTTTTCTTTTTTGGCGAGCGTATAAACTGACTTCACCTCTTCCAGGGCTGATTTTGGCAGGCGCTTGCTTATAAGAGAATCGATCTTCTTCCAACGCTTATCATAGTTGGTACGACCAGATTGGGAATAGGATATAAAAAATGGCAGACAGAAAATAGTGAATAAGAAAGCCCTGATCATGCGCTGAATTTTATACAAGTTAAATACTATGGCTCTTATAGATGCGAAGCGGGTTCCAAATTCATAAAACAGCATCATAAAGATTGAAAACTGGTTTTAACCTTGTTTTTTTCATTTCTCTGAAATCCTTACCCAGAAAGGATTCCCGCAAAATCCCGCATCAATGTTTTATGTATGTAGATTTCCTTTAACATTTTCTTCCATTTCGATGGCACGCGATTGGAAATATGAGTACGAAAGCAAATTCATAAAACCTAAAACTTAAAATTATGAAACAGATATTTACTCTTTTACTTGGCATCATCATCAGTTCCACTTCATTGTTTGCCTCAGATGGCAAACAAAATTTTGACGGAAGCCGCCTTACAATTTCTTCCGTTTCCAATTCCATTCAATTTAAAATTGAGATCGATGGACGGCAGTTTAGCATGAAAGACAATAGTCTTGTGGTCGGTTATCTTGACGAAGGCAGTCACCAGGTGAAAATCTATCGAGAAGGCAAAAGAAATAGCACAGGCTTTGGTCGCCGCGAGTTCTTTTTCAACAATTCAATTTATCTGAAAAAAGGATATCACACTGATATCACCATCAGCCGTTTTGGTAAAGTGATCCAGGATGAAATGAGGAT
>JBKJMI010000071.1:0-37742 GCA_046596515.1 Chitinophagaceae bacterium
ACCTGCTGCGAAAGATCGAGACAAAGCCGGGAGATATTATTCTTGATATTGGCAGCAATGATGCTACCTCTTTAAAATGCTATACCTCAAATTTGAGAAGGATCGGCATAGACCCTACCGGTAAAAAATTCAAAGAATTTTATACCAACAATATTGAACTGGTGCCGGATTTTTTTACTGCTGCCAATTTTCGTAAAATATTTCCAAACGATAAGGCAAAAGTGGTTACCTCCATCGCCATGTTCTATGACCTGGAAGATCCGGTACAATTTGCCAGTGATATCGAGTCAGTGCTTGCGAATGATGGCATCTGGCATTTTGAGCAGAGTTATCTGCCCTCTATGCTTCGCACTCATTCTTATGACACGATCTGTCAGGAGCATCTTGAATATTATTCACTGATCTCTGTGAAATATATCACTGAAAAAGCTGGTTTAAAGATCCTGGATGTGGAGATGAATGATATCAATGGCGGAAGTTTCGCAGTAACTGTTTGTAAAAAGGAGGCACATTACAAACCCAATACGGCAGTGATAGAATGGATGCTTGAGGAAGAATTGAAAATGGGATTGAATACAATAAGGCCTTATGAAGAGTTCGCACGTAAAGTAGTTGAACATAAAGACAGCCTGCTCTCCCTGCTTACAAATTTAAAAGCAGAGGGAAAAAAGATCATGGGTTACGGCGCTTCCACCAAAGGAAATGTATTACTACAATATTGCGGTATTGATTCAAGATATCTTGACGCAATTGCGGAAGTGAACGAACAGAAATTCGGTTCATTTACTCCCGGCACACTGATTCCCATTATTTCTGAAAAAGAAGCCAAAGAACAGCGCCCTGATTATATGCTCGTGCTGCCATGGCATTTCAGAAATAATATTCTTAGCAGAGAAAAAGAATTTCTCGCCTCCGGAGGAAAATTCATTTTCCCATTACCATACATTGAAATTGTATAGATGAGCAAGAAGGTACTTTTCATAAATCACCCTGAAAAAGAATGTGGCGTTCATCAGTACGGTGAAAACACTTCCTCAGCGATCAGTCAGTCGAAGGAATTTGATTTTATTTATTGTGAGTGCGCCAATGGTCAAGACCTGGTTGAACATATTTCCAGGCATGATCCGGTAGCCATCATTTACAATTATTATGGAAGTACCATGCCCTGGTTAAGTACAGAGCAAACAAGGGGTAACCAAATTATACATATCGGCATCATTCATGAAGTGACACAGGAAAGAGTGAATACGGCGAATAAGACCCTTTTTGATTTTCATATCGCTCCTGATCCGACTGTTTTACTTACCAATCCTATTGTATTTAAAACAGGCAGATTAATTCCGATATATAAAGGCAATACAATGCCTCCTGAAAAGCTAAGTATTGGAAGTTTTGGATTTGGCACCAAAGGCAAAGGCTATACTGAGATCATTGACGCAGTGCAAAATGAATTTGATGAGGCCCTGATCCGTTTTAATATTCCTTTTGCCCGATTCGGAGATGCAGACGGACAAGGAGCCCATGCGTATGCAGAAGCATGTAAAAAACTTATTACAAAGCCTGGCATTGAATTAAAGATCACCCACGATTTTCTTTCACAACAAGAAGTACTGGAATTCCTTGCCTCGAATACCCTGAATTGTTTTTTCTATGATGAAAATAAGAACCGGGGTATTTCAAGTGTGATCGACCTGGCTCTTGGAGTTGACCGCCCTATCGCAATCACTAAGAGCAATATGTTCCGGCATGTGACCCATACACAGCCATCTATTTGCATTGAGGATAGTTCACTTCGTCAGATCATCTCAAACGGAACGGGTCCACTATCCGCTTATAAAAAAGAATGGACGCCTGCTAATCTTTGCTGGGATTATGAACGCATCATAAGATGCGCCATTGCATATCATCAACCTCAATCAGCCCGGAGAAGTCGAATAAAAGCATTGCTTGAAAAAACGCCGGCAAGAAGGATATTCCGTAAACTGAAAAAAATTGCGCGCTTCTCCTCAAACAAGGATAAACTGATGCTTGCGGGCCAGGTGAAGCAAAGGCAGGATATTTATAAGCAATATAATATTTCTAGCTCGGGCACTCTGGTCTATACTCATATTTACAACCGTATACTTGATAATAAGGCAAGAGAACAATATGACCCAGTGATCAAATTACTCTGCCAGCTTTGTTCCGATGAAATGAGCCGCAAGATCCCGGAAGCCAATATTCAGCAGGCCTTTGTCTTTGAAACAGTTCGTGATCTTAGCCGGTTATTTAATTCTCCCCGTATTCTTTCTGTTGGTTGTTATGAAGACACCGCTTATATGGGATTATTAAAGTTGGGAATCACCGCAGATGGTATCGACCCTCTTTTGAATTATGATCTGACCACATTCATGGAGAAGCCAGGCGTAAAGGAAAATAAATATGATATTATTTTTTCCACCTCGGTGATAGAACATGTATCTGACGATGAGAAATTTGTAAAAGAGATCAGCGAATTATTGAATCCCGGTGGCTATATTGTTTTCACCTGCGATTATAAACAGGATTATAAACCCGGCGATAAGATTCCCCGTGTAGACTTCCGATTTTATACTAAAGAAGATCTGACCACCCGACTCCCAAAAGCAATGAAGGATATTGAGATCCACGGACCCGCAGAATGGGATTGCCCTCAACCAGATTTTTGGTTTGAAAAGATCAACTATACTTTTGCCAGTTTTGTGGGAAAGAAAAGATCCTGATCAGGCTTTATTTCTATGCCTGAAATTTTTGATGATCCCCATTGATTTTCCAAACTGTCCCCGCCTGAAGAACATGAAGGCGTATTTGTACATAGATATTTTTCCGGGGCGAAGAGTTTCATGATATTGTGATCTTGAAGTTTCCACACCCTTGTTAAAAAGCGAGGAAATTATTTCAACGGCCTCCCTGACTTCTCTTTTTGTTGATTCGATGATCTGACTATTCTCAATTTTCCACCATGAATGATCATAGGCCACGGAGGCAAAACTGAACCCTTTAGCCCGGTTTAAGAATTGAACCATTGGAAGTCTTTTCGCTTCTACACTGGTACAGGCCCAGGTAACACCACTTGAACATCCAACTAATAAACTGCAATAATGACTAAGGGCAACATTCTCCCTCAGTGAAATTTCATTGGCGGGAATAATTCTTGGATGAACTGATTCTAATTTTTCATGCGTACTGATAAGAATTAAAAGTTGAGGAAAATTCTCAACCAAACGATTTGAAAGTTCCAGGGCCCATTTAGTATTGACAAAAGATTGTCCGCTAAACGAAGAACATTCCATCAAAATGACCTGTTTATAATTTTTCAACGCATGCTTTTCCGAAAAATCATAGACCTTTTGATTTTCCTCCTCCGTTAATTTTAAAACAGGTCGGGCATTCACAGTTACCGGATGCGGATAGGCTCCATAAATAGTACCCCTGGTAGTTCCATCAAAATGATGAACATTATCAGGATAGATCTGTGTAAAAAATGTTTCATCAAACTCTCCCGCCCTCTTTCTTTCAGCAGCTTCTTTACGAAAGGCATACCATTCTTCTTTTAGCCCTGCTTGTTTTGAACTGAGTTTGACCTCCCATATATTATCAACATCCGGATTATTCAGGATCATATTTTTACAAAGATCACTGATTGCCCAGGTGAGATGGCAACCAGGAAAATCTTTTTTTATCTGTCTCGCGATAACGGTGGCCATCAGGCAATCTCCGTTAGAGACCAGCATTCCAAGTAATATTTTTTTTGGAGGGGATGGCATTTTCAACTTTTCATCATCATATGGGCAAGCGATTCTATACCCACTTCGGGCTTCCAGCCAATTCCGAACATATCTGAAGGATCGGCCACTAATCTTTTAAAGGAAGGAACAAAATCAGTACTTGTTTTTACAAATTCTTTCCAATCAGCCCCTGCCTCTGCGAAGCATAATTCCAGCCATTTCTCAATGGGATATGCTTTTCCGGTACCAATACAGGCTTCATTCAGTGTATCGCTTTTTATTAATTGATAAATACCATTTGCAATATCCCCGGCGAATCCAAATTCTTTTTCTACATGGATATCCCCGATCTCCAGGACAGGCTTTACACCATTTTTTATACTGAGGGCCGCATCTGCGATCATTCTGTTCATGTGCCGGGCTTTTCGAAAAGGACTATCATGGTGAAAAAGGTAACCTGTTTTAATGGTCATTCCTTTTTCGCGATAATATCGGGCTGCAAAAACCGATTGGATACGAGCCAGTGAATAACTATCAGCGGCGTGGAAAGGATCCGATGCTTTGATCGGTTCACCCCTATTTTCAAACTGCAATCCGCTTCCGGTAATGAATACGCGTGAATGAGGAGAAAATTCAAATGCTCTTTCCAGAATATTCAGTGCGCCATTTAGAATAGTATGCTGATGCTCCCAGAGTAATTCATGACTCACAGAAGAATTAGCAGCAAGGTGAAAGATCATGGACGGCTTTTCTGAAGAGATCAAAGCTTTGACAAATTCTTTGTCCCCCACATCTCCTTTGAGCCAGTTTCCTTCAGAACGGGAAACTGCAATTACCGAAATCTTTTCAGACTCCAGTATCTGCCGGAGATAAAATCCATCCTGACCATTGGCGCCGAAAATTATCGCGTTAGACATAATTATTTACGGGAGCTGATGGCCGACTGAAATTGACGGTCGATCGCATCAATGCATTTATTCCTTTCCAGGTTAAGAATGGCCAGACGCTTAACAACAATATCTTTTTCTTCAGCGGCCACTTTTTCAAATTCATAGACTTTTTCCTGCTCATGCCAGAGATCACAGTTCACTTTTGCCAGTTCGGAAAACACTTCACCAATGGCGCCGCTGATCTGACGGATCTCATTTCCTTCCTGCTTAAATACTTTATTGGCTGAAAATGTAAGTTTATCGACAGGGATCTCTCCTGCAAGCGCTTTTTGAAAGAAATCATCAATTTCTGCACTAAGCTGTGATTCCTGGCTGGCAAGGCTTTGGAGTCTTTCCTTATCCTCGCTGTGGTATTGTTTCAGCTTAACGATCGTGAGTTTATCACAGAGGGAACCAAGGGTTTCTGCCATGAGAATGATTATGGTTGCAAACTTAACATCTAATGCGGTATGGCGCAAAATTGTATTTTTGCGACCTCGCTACTAAACAGCAGGATAAGATGAAAAAAGCACTGATCACAGGCATTACGGGACAGGACGGCGCCTATCTGGCGGAATTACTATTAAGTAAGGGATATGAGGTACATGGGATCCGGCGCAGATCCTCTCTGATCAATACGGATCGTATCGATCATTTATACAAAGATATTCATGAAGAAGGAGTGCGTTTGTTTCTTCATTATGGAGACCTCACTGATTCTGCGGGTATCATTCATATTGTACAGCAGGTTCAACCCGATGAGATCTATAATCTCGGAGCAATGAGCCATGTGCATATCAGTTTTCAAACTCCTGAATATACTGCCAATGTAGATGGTATGGGGGCACTGCGCATACTGGAGGCTGTCAGAATTCTGGGACTCGAAAAAAAGACCCGGGTATACCAGGCTTCCACGTCAGAATTATATGGATTAGTACAAGCTATTCCGCAAAATGAAAAAACACCCTTCTATCCACGTTCACCCTATGCCGTGGCTAAATTATATGCCTACTGGATCACGGTAAATTATCGAGAAGCCTATGGCATGTTCGCCTGCAATGGAATTTTATTCAATCATGAAAGTCCTGTAAGAGGAGAAACCTTTGTTACCCGCAAGATCACACGTGCGGTTTCTGAGATTGCCTGGGGAAAGAAGAAAACACTTTTTCTTGGAAATCTTAATGCGAAAAGAGACTGGGGCCATGCCCGCGATTATGTGGAAGGAATGTGGCGCATTTTGCAACAGGATAAACCGGATGATTTCGTGATTGCCACTGGCATCAGCACAACAGTAAGAGAATTTGTGAAAATGTCTTTTGACTATTGTGGTATTGAATTAAGGTTTGAAGGTGAAGGAATAAATGAAAAAGGGATCGTGGTTAAATGTAGTGACCCTAAATTCCAGGTGCCAGTTGGACAAGTTGTAGTAAGTATTGATGAAAGGTATTACCGTCCTACAGAAGTGGATCAATTGCTGGGTGATGCAGGTAAAGCAAAGAAAATACTTGGATGGGAACCTACCTGTTCAGTTATTAAATTAGTGGAAGAAATGATGGCCTCCGACATAAAGGAGATGGAATGATCCTATTGTTCAGCGATCAGTGAAAGAAATTTTTTCATGGCTTTTCTTTTGGGCTCATCCAGGTTATAACTGAGATGCAGTTTATAATATTTAACCATATCAAAAAGCGGATAAGGGTCAGCTTCAACGATCTCATTAATATGATCCAGGCCCATTGCATTTGCTGCATCAAATTCTTTTATAAAATCTTCAGGAAGAGGCTTCAGACTTACCCAGGCTGCAAATACAAATGGCAGTCCGGTAATAGCTTTCCATTCAGAACCCAGATCATAAATATAAGAACTGATCTTTCTTTGTTCCAATGCGCGGTCGCCTATCACTAAGCCCGCAGTGGTTCCTTTTATTTCTTCCCGATAATGTTCATCAACTGATTGAACAATTTTTGGCGATATACCCCAGAAATCTTTCATCAACCATTTCAGCAGTGCTACGGAACTCATACTTTGATAATCCAGCAACACAGTTTCTATTTGCTCCATAGGTACTTCACTGAACAGGGCCACAGAGGCGATCTCTCCTTCTGCCCCAATGCAGAAATTTCCGTTGATATGATAATGAGGCAATTGGTTTATGGCTGCTACCGGAATCAGACCCAGGTCGATCTCCCCCGAAATAAGCATAGGAACCAGATGAGCAGGGTAATCGCCTATCAGTTCGATCTTATTCTTAATAGGACTTCTTTCCAAACCGTACAGAAGCGGGCGAGTATTTCTATAATTAACGATGCCTATTTTTATCTTCTCCAATTGGTCTATTTTTGCGAAGCGAAGGTACAGCTAAGCCTTTCATATCTGACATGGAAATAACATCACTGACGGCCATTTCTCCGATAGACGGAAGATATCGTAAACAGGTGCATCACCTGGATGAATATTTCTCTGAATTCGGATTGATGAAATACAGGGTGAAGGTGGAGATTGAATATCTTCTTTTTCTCCAGGAAAAAAAATTCCTGAAGCTGTCAGCCAATGCAATTAAACATTTACAAAAACAGGTAGAAGATTTTGGCCAGTCAGAAGCTAATGAGATCAAACAAATCGAGTTTACTACTAATCATGATGTGAAGGCGGTGGAATATTTTCTTAAGCAGGAACTAGACAAATGCGGCGCGCAGTCTGCTAAAGAATGGGTTCATTTTGGTCTAACCTCACAAGATATTAATAACACAGCGGTTCCCCTGCTTTGGAAGGATGCCATTGAATATGAATATCTCCCTTCCCTGCTGAATTTAAATACGGAATTGGGTCTGCTGGCTGAACAATGGAAGGATATTCCAATGCTGGCTCATACGCATGGACAACCTGCCAGTCCTACCCGACTTGGCAAGGAGATAATGGTCTTTGTAGAAAGAATAAGAAATCAGATCGATCAATTCATAGGTATTCCTTTCACGGGAAAATTTGGAGGTGCCACCGGAAATTTCAATGCGCATAAGGTGGCCTATCCAAAGACTGATTGGGTGAAATTTGGAAATGAATTCCTCAGCCGATTGGGATTGAACCGCCAGAAATTCACTACCCAGATCGAACATTATGATAACCTGGCTGCGCATTTTGATTGTATAAAAAGGATCAATAATATTCTGATCGATTTTTCGAAAGATATTTGGAGTTATGTTTCGATGGAATATTTCACTCAGCGTACTAAAGCGGGTGAAGTAGGTTCTTCAGCCATGCCACATAAAGTAAACCCGATTGATTTTGAAAATGCAGAAGGAAATTTGGGAATAGCAAATGCTTTACTTGAACATCTTTCCGGAAAATTACCTGTTTCGCGTTTGCAGAGAGATCTTACTGATTCTACCGTATTAAGAAATGTTGGTGTCCCATTCGCTCATACCATTATTGCTTTTCGTTCTATAGAAAAAGGTCTTGGGAAATTAGTTGTGAATCCCGAAAAGATCTATGAAGATCTTGATCAGAACTGGGCCGTGATTGCGGAAGCCATTCAAACAGTATTGAGAAGGGAAAAATTTGATAAACCCTATGAGGCACTAAAGGATCTGACAAGGGGGAAAAAGAAGATCGACAAAAAAGCCATTCACGATTTTATAGATAAACTGAAGGTTAGTGATACGATCAAAAAAGAATTAAAAAAAATATCTCCGCATAATTATACGGGAGTTGATCTTTTTTGATTTTTAAATTACGGATCAAAAACGTTCCGCTTTAAATATCAGTAGTTCCTTCCCTGCATCAGTAAAGGAACCATCGGATTTAAATCCTGCTTTCAATAATACTTGTTGGGAAGGAATATTTGGTATTTCAGTGACCCCATATATCACCGGTTCAGGATCATTAGTGAAAAACCAGTCCAGGCCTGCTTTTGCAAGTTCCGAGGCAAGTCCTTTACCCCACTCAGAAGTGATCAGCGCATACCCCAACTGCGTTTTTTCAGGTTGGGAAAGAATCGGAATAATGGCAAAAGAACCGATCAGTTTATCAGTAACCCTTTCTACTACCGCCCATCGTCCCCGTCCCGGAATCTTTTTATAATCTTCGATTACATTTACAATGAACAGGTCATTTTCCTCTTTCGTACTTGCCGGACGTATATACTTCATCACTTCATCTGATCCGCTGATATTGAAATAAGCATCCTTATCAAGTTGTGT
This sequence comes from Chitinophagaceae bacterium, assembly GCA_046596515.1. GTDB lineage: Bacteria > Bacteroidota > Bacteroidia > Chitinophagales > Chitinophagaceae > JJ008. The sequence continues at coordinate 8,872 of JBKJMI010000071.1, forward strand.
AAACCTTCGAATCAATAATCGCGGAGTAGAAAAAATGATCATTAGCTTTCCTTATGTATCTCAGATGTAAAATGAAATTTAATTGCCGGGTTATTTGTTTTTTCTGTATTCAGGAACCATTCGCTCTGCGCCAGGAAAACCATATGCTTATCCTTATCCTCTGCAATATTAGCCTGCTTGAAGCGTGAAAAATCGAGAAGCTTGGCCGGTTCTTCACTGGTAAGCCAGCAAGCTTTATAAAATGGAAGCGTATTGAATTGAACAGAGGCGCCGTATTCGTGCAATAAACGATATTGAATAACTTCAAACTGTAGTTCGCCCACGCAACCAATGATCTTTTTGTTTCCGCCAAACTGGGTGAATAACTGCGCTACTCCTTCGTCAGTTAACTGCATAAGCCCTTTTTCCAGTTGTTTGGTTTTCATCGGATCTTTGTTCACCACTTCCTTAAATATCTCCGGAGAAAAAGAAGGAATACCGGTGAAATAAAAATCTTCGCCTTCGGTAAGTGTATCACCAATTTTAAAATTGCCGGTGTCGAAGAGACCAACTACATCACCTGCATACGCATCTTCAATAATACTTTTATCGCGGGCCATGAAAGAGTATGGGTTACTGAACCGAACTTCTTTATCAAGCCTTACGTGATGAAAATATTTATTCCGTTCAAATTTGCCGGAACAAACTCTTAAGAATGCGATCCGATCGCGATGTTTTGGATCCAGGTTTGCGTGTATCTTAAAAATAAAACCGCTTAGCTTTTCTTCTTCTACATCCACTTTTCTGGCAGTAGTCTCACGACTTCTAGGAGTAGGCGCGATGGTTATGAATGTATCAAGCATTTCTTTCACACCAAAATTATTAATGGCCGATCCGAAGAATACGGGGGCCACTTTTCCGGAAAGATATTCTTCTACATTTAGCTGACCATGTACCCCATCTACCAGTTCCACATCTTCTCTTAACTGGTTCGCGTCTTTTTCTCCCAGTTTTTTATCCGGCAATTCTGTATTCAGATCATCAATGGCGATCACATCATCTTCTGTAGCCTTAGTATTAGCTGTAAAAAGCCGAAGACTTTTATTATGCAGGTTATAAACGCCCTTGAATTCTTTTCCGCTATTGATGGGCCAGGTCATGGGGTGAAGGCCAATTTTCAATTCATTTTCTATTTCTTCCAGAATATCAAAGCGGTTCTTTCCATCGCGGTCCATTTTATTCACGAATACGATCACGGGAGTATCACGCATGCGACATACCTCCATCAGTCTCCTGGTTTGTTCTTCTACTCCATTTACTGAATCGACGACCAGGATAACAGAATCCACGGCAGTCAGTGTTCGATAAGTGTCTTCTGCAAAATCCTTGTGACCAGGTGTATCTAAAAGGTTGATCAGGATCGTACGGTATTCAAAGCTCATTACGGAGGTAGCCACCGAAATGCCTCTTTGCCTTTCAATCTCCATAAAGTCGCTGGTTGCGTGCTTTTTGATCTTATTGCTTTTAACGGCGCCAGCCACCTGGATGGCTCCACCAAACAGAAGGAATTTCTCGGTCAGCGTAGTCTTTCCTGCGTCAGGGTGAGAGATGATGGCGAATGTTCTTCGCCTGATTATTTCGTTGTGATATTTCATAATAAAATGCGCGCAAAAATACGGGTTAAGAGTCAGTTCCCGATAACAAACTCAGGCTCCTTACCTTTGTCCCATGTTTCGCAGATCCATAGAAATAGTCGGGAGCAGTTTTGTTATGGCTCTTCTTGAATTATGGAAGAATAAACTTCGCACATTTCTCTCCCTTTTTGGGGTAACTATTGGCATTTTCTGCATTATCGGTGTATTGGCCACAGTAAACAGTTTGGAACAAAATATCCAGAATGAGGTAAAATCGCTGGGCAACAATACCATCTTCGTAGATAAATGGGATTATACGGGCGGTCCGGGTAATGCCTGGTGGAAATATGTGAATCGTCCTTCTCCTAAGTTCAGTGAAGTAAAGCAGATCAAGGAAAGAACTCCCGGCGCTAAATATGTAGGCTTTAAGATCAGTATTTCCGGAGAGGTTATTTACAACGATAATAAAGTATCGGGTGTAAATATTTATGGCATCAATGAAGAGTTTCCCGAGATTCAGGTTATCGAGATCCGGTATGGTCGTTTCCTATCGGAGTCGGAGTTCTCCAATGGCGCGCCGGTAGCGGTAATGGGTAATGAGGTAGCTGAAAAATTATTCGGTACAGCAGAATACGCAGTTGGAAAAACAGTAACCGTGAAGGACAGGAAAATAACCATCACCGGTGTGATAAAAAAGCAAGGTAAAACGCTTATTGGCGGATGGCAATATGATCAGAGCATTTTTTCCTCCTACCGTTATGCCAGAAATCTGATGGATGAAAAAAAAGCCGATCCTATTATTCTTGTGCAGGGCACTGATGATATGAACAGCAAAGCCCTTAAGAATGATCTAATGGGCACCATGAGAGCGATTCATAAATTACCTCCCACTAAGGAGGAAGATTTTGCCTTAAATGATATCAATGATTTCAGTGATGCGATCGGTTCTGCTTTTGTGAGTTTGAATATTGGAGGTTGGGCCATTGCCGCCTTATCACTGATCGTTGGGATGTTTGGCGTTGCTAATATCATGTTCGTATCAGTAAGAGAAAGAACTAACCAGATCGGCTTGAAAAAAGCCATTGGTGCGAAGAGTCATATTATTCTGATAGAATTCCTTCTGGAGTCTGCTTTTCTTTGCATTATCGGTGGCCTTATTGGTTTGACACTGGTATTTCTGCTTACAAAAGTGCTGACTAATCTTCTCGACTTCCCTGTATATATTTCAAGTTCCAATGTGATCCTGGCCATTGGCGTTTGTATTTTCGTAGGCGTGCTGGCAGGTTTTATTCCTGCCCGACAAGCAGCCCGAATGGATCCAGTTGAAGCCATCAGAAGCAAATAAAAATCAGTTTAGAATTTTCCCCGAGCGGATACATCCACATCGAGACTCACAAAATCTTTTGCAAGAAATTTGTAGTAGGCTGTTATTGCGATCATGCCGGCATTATCAGTGCAGTATTCAAAATCCGGAATAAATGTATTGTAGCCAAACTTCTCTCCCATTTCTTTAAATGTTTTACGAAGACCGCTGTTTGCTGATACACCACCGGCGATACAAAGATCTTTTATGCCTGTTTCAATACCCGCCTTATTGTATTTATTCAGAAGAATTGAGACTATACGGCTTTGAATAGAAGCGCAGATATCTGGCAGATTTTGATCAATAAAATTTCTTCTCACCTCTTCTGTAGCCTTAAATTCTTTTTTATATAAAAGACTTGTTCCTGCATTCTGAAGAAAATACAGAATAGATGTTTTTAGTCCGCTGAAACTAAAATTCAAATCAGCGATCTTAGGCTCAGGAAATTTGAACCGATCCGGGTTTCCATTGCTCGCATATTTATCAATGAGTGGGCCACCAGGATAAGGAAGGCCCAGAATTTTTGCCGATTTATCAAAGGCCTCTCCTGCTGCATCATCAATTGTTTCTCCAATCACTTCTAATGAGAAAGGAGAACGACAGACCACGATCTGTGTATGTCCCCCGCTTACTGTAAGACATAAAAATGGAAATGAGGGTCTTCGTTCCGGAATTAAATTAGCCAGAACATGAGCCTGCATATGATGCACAGCGATCAGTGGTTTGTTCAGAGCAGCGGCCAGTGATTTTGCAAACTGACTTCCAACGAGCAGTGAACCTATCAGTCCGGGGGCTCTTGTGAACGCAATGGCATCAACGGAATTTAATTCGATCCCTGCTTCTTTTAATGAAAGATCCACGACAGGAACGATATGTTGAATATGTGCACGGGAAGCGAGTTCAGGTACCACGCCGCCATATTTTTTATGCACGGACTGACTGGCTATATGATTAGACAAAATTTGTCCATCTATACAGACAGCAGCCGATGTTTCATCACAGGAAGATTCTATGGCAAGAATAGTTGGCAAAGAAATATAGAATGATTAATTATTCTGCGAAGTTAACTAAAGCCGGAGATAGTAAGGTGCAAGTAAGGAGGCAAATGCCGATGTATAATCCCCGTTTGAATCATAGATACTGAATTCTTCCAGTACAGTTTCAGGCAATTGGACTGTCTGTTTTTTTATGTTTAATATGATCCTGAAATAGTCATGCTTTGCAGAATTTCTGACCATGATGATCTTCTTTGCGAAAAATTCATTTTCATGTAGTAATTGCCTGATCTCATTATTTCTTTTATACGGAAGCAACACCCAGAACTCTCCCTGTTCATTGAGCAATTCACGGATATGGGAAAATAGTTTAGTCAGAGGCAGGTCAGGATTATGACGGGCCATGTTAATTTTTTCATCGGGAGAACTCATTTCATTTTCATAGAATGGAGGATTGGAGATGATCAGGTCAAATAAAAGACCAGGTTTATAATGTAAAAGATCTCCATTTAAAAGTTCAATTCGATCTCTCCATGGTGAAATAAAAATATTCTCACTGGCTTGTCCTGCGGCTTCCAAATCGAGTTCAAGGGCTTTAATTTTTAAGGAGGGAGAAGTCTGAGCCATCATCAGCGAGAGAAGTCCTGTGCCCGCTCCAATATCCAGGGCGTGGAGAAATTTATTCTGAGCTGTTATTTCATCTGCCACTATTGCCCCGAACAGGCAGGCATCTGTGGTCACCTTCATCGCGCAGCGATCCTGGTGAATAATGAATTGTTTGAATTGAAAATAACTATTTGCCAAAATAGATTATTGATTTAATCAGATCTACTCGCCATTGGCATAGTCACTGAGATATGAATATAGTTTGGTTAGTTCACCTTTATAAGTGATGGTAGCTCTGTCAATAACTCCGGAACCTTTACCCAGCAAGTCTTCCAACACATGTTTAAGTAATTGCTCACCAAAATAGCGGCTGGCATCACGAGGCAGTTCATTTGGAAGATTTCCTACAGCCATCAGATCGATGGAGGTCTCGATATAGGGCGCTGTTTTCTTCATGGTCGCAATATCCACTCCATAAACAGGATCTTCAATGGTTTGATCTCCCAGATTAATGGGAACTGAACCTTCCTGATCATCGGTTATATCGGCGATGGTTCGAATGATAAATTGCTCCAGGTTGATATCTGTTTTTTCAAATAAGCGCGGAATATTTTTTTCCCAATAAACCCCATTCATTAGAATATCGGTTTGAGCAGCATAAGGAAGAAAACGGCATTCGTACTGATCCGGATGTTCATGAAAATCTTCGCGGTCATAGTTTCTATCTCCGCGATGTTTATACAATTCGGCCCCTCTAAGTTGGGTATATACCGGATAAGTGAAGCGTCGTTTCAGGTAATCTGAGGGATCAACTTCATGAATTCCCATCAGGTTCATTACTTCAAGGATTCCATGGGCCACTCGGCCCGATCCTGTAACTGCTACTTTAATATTAGGCAAACGAATACCGAAATATGTGTGAATCAACTCCCTGAAACTACGCTGCTTATAAACCCTGTCTAAATTAAATAATCCGGTTCTTTTCCCATAAGCCATAATACCATTATGGGCGCCCACTACACCAGCGAAAAAGCCAAATCCTATGATTCGCTGCCCATCTTCATGTTCCAGGCATTCGTAATCGATCAGGGTAATATTTTTTTCAAGCAGGGCCTTCATCAAACCCTTGTTATGTGCTTGTTTTTTCTTGGTATGTGAAAAAAACATATAGGTCTTGTTTGCGATCAGATCCGCGACGGGCACTTCTTTTATTCCCAGCAGAATATCACAGTCATGGAGGTCTTCTGATATTTCCACTCCTGCCAGTGAATATTCCCTGTCGCTAAAACACCGGTGCGAAGAGGGCTGAACGAAGAGTTTAAGGTCTGATCGGTTACGGTTCAACCATTTACATTGGGCCGGAGTCAGCGCCACACGATTATCAGCCGGAATTTTACCTTCCCGAATCAATCCAATCTTTATCATACGCCAATCAGTTAGGGGGCAAAGTTCTTCATTTAAATCCTGCCGCGCAAACTGATCTAAATCATACGCAATTTTTGAACCTGGCACATTAATCTTTGTAATTTTCGGGCAACTTCCGGTTACATCTGGTCGTTATTGTATTACTAACAAAAAAGAACCGAATGAAGACAGTACTCCTTATTACTATAACAAGCCTTTGTTTTATATGTCTGGGTTGCAATCCGCATTCGGCTACTGATGGAACCAATAACCAACCTTACAAATTAAACTATGGTGATTCCATCCTTTATCTACGTCCTGTAACTTCTGGCGATTATATTGTTTACCCCATTACCCGAAAAGATGGCGTTTATTCCGGGTTTCCTGAAGGCATTGAGATTGATGGATTGACTGGTGCCATTAATATTTCAAAAAGTGAAACGGGACTTCGTTATCGCATCACCCATACCGGCCCTGATGGTACAAAAACCGAGACTACTGTTGTTCTTTCGGGAATAAATTTTCCGGATCATTTTTATAACCTTTCGCAAAATGATAGTCTCAGTCTGCCCATTTACAATGCCAGCCAGCTTCGTGTTCTTCCTCTGAATGGTTCCAATTTTGATGACGGGAATAATGCAAATTCCGGAGGATGTTCTGTTCGTACAGAAAACGGAGTTATCAATCTCGCACAATGTGTGCGGAACGGCGTTTTTGGAAATACACCTCAAAATGATTCCAGGCGTGATTTTGATATTAATTACCGGATCAATGATGCCAGCGGAAAATCGCTGAATAAACTAAGAGTACGAATTTATTACTATACTTCTATGGCTACGGTGGCTCCTGATCTGCTGCAGACCCTTCTTGACCGTCAGACCGGCGGTGTATTTTTAAAAGGCGGAACAGTTGAAAATGCAACTCAAACTGCCAAGCCGCGACCACCTTGTGTTATTATAATTGCAAATTAGGCAGGGACGGTTAATTTTGATAAGGTAACCTTATCATGTTCAAGCCACTATTATTTCTGTTATTCATTACTATTGTTGTATTCGGTATCGCCCGTGATCAACCTCCACAGGGATCATTGCGAAACCAATTACAGGCAGCCGAAAAAACATTCCATGAAGCAGAGCTGGCATCTGATCATGCCGGGGATGATCCGGCACTTCAAAAAAAATCCGACCTTTTATATCAGCATGCATTGGCCCAGTTCAAGGCTATTTACCCTGAAGCGGAAAAAACTAAAAAAGATTCTATTCTTTTTCTTGCCCATATTCGATCGGGGTATATTCAATTTATTTTTGACAGCAGTTCAGGGGCCAAAGAGGATTTTCTTATCGCCTTTCGCATCAAAGAGCGGTCTGCAGGGATCCCGGATTCCCTTTTATTTTCTCCATTAGTATATGCTGGTGGTATCTATTACGCGCGAAATGATTTTGATTCGGCCCTTCTGTTTTTTCATAAGGCGGAAACCCTGGTTAAAAAATTAAATAAAAAACCAACGGATATACAGCGATTATACAATCGCCTCGGTGTAATGTATTATGAAACCGGAAATTACCGACAGGGCAAGATCTATTTTGAAATGGCCATTTCGCTGACGCCTGCCGCAGAAACTTCTTTACTCGCGAATTACCGTATTAATATTGCTTCGCTGCTTGTAAAACTGGATGAACTTGAACAGGCAAGGACCATATATGAAAGCCTGATGCCATTAAAACTTTACGCAAATGAGATCAACCATAACCTGGGCATCATAAGCCTTAGACAAAATGAACCGGCAATTGCAAGAAGTTATTTTCAAAAAGTTAACTATCAGAATGACCGGAAGAATATCGATCTCAATTATAACATGGCTATGGTGATGTCAGCATTAAAGGAAAATGATTCTGCTGATCATTATTTGTTGCAGGCCAGAGCGGAGGTTAGCAAATGGTATGGCAGTAAGAAGAATACTTCGCTAGGATTGCTACTGAAATTTGAAGGAGATCAGTGGATGCAAAAATCAAAACCAGACCAGGCAATCACTTTTTACCAGAGGGCCATTCAGCAATTCGTTCCAAATTTTAATGATGCTTCTCCAACTGCCATGCCAGAAAAATTTGAAGGCGTACATAGCTATATTAATTTCTTCAATACGCTGGTAGCAAAGGCAGACGCGTATAAAGGCCTTTTTAATCAAACGAAAGAGCTGAAGAATCTTCAACTTTCACTTGCTGCCTTCCAAACTGCCTTCCAACTGGCCGACCATGTGGAAAGAACCTATAATAGTGATGAGGCCCGGCTCTTCCTTCAAAAAATAAAATATTCTGTACATAACCGGCCAATCGAAACTGGTCTGCAACTTTTTCAACTCACCCGAAAAAAAGAGTATCTGGAAGATGTATACTTTTTTGATCAGCAGAATAAAGCATCTGTACTTACTTTGAACCGATGGGAGAAGAAATTAAGATCATCCAGGCCGGCGTTGAATGAACTATATGCCCAGGAAGAGTCACTTAAATCGGTGATCACTCGTTTTACCATTCGACTTGGGCAATCAACCGATAGTAGTGGCCAGTCATACCTGAACACTGTGATCCGTGATAAAGAGATCGAGCTGAACAATATCCAGGAGGCAATTAAGAATCAGTCAGGACAAACTGTTATGTTAAGCCGAGGTCAGATACCATCTATCCAGGAATTGCAGGGAAGCCTGGATAATAAAACGGCCATACTCTCCTATCACCTTTCAGAAACTGCATTGCTGATCTTGCTGATCGAGGGCAACAAGTTTGAATATAAATATGTTTCTATTGATTCTTTATTTCAAAAACAGCTTAGCTTTTTTCAGCAGACCTTATTTCAGACCGATGCAGGAATTCGTTATGATGGTCATGCCACTGCTCTCAGTCTTTTCAAAACATTGATCAAGCCGGTATTTCCAGAGTTATCGCAGATGACAAGACTGATCGTTATTCCAGATGATGAATTAAGTTATCTTCCTTTCGAAGCCCTGGAAGATGATCATGGAAATTATTTATTGCAGTTATTTTCTATTCAATATCAATTTGCCAGTTCAGTTATTGGTGTAGAAAAGAAGTCCTCCACCCTGAATCGCATTATTTCATTCGCGCCCTTTGCAAACAGATCATTCAAAGACAGCTTAGGAAATACAATGGCGGCCCTGCCCTGGTCGGCAAAAGAAACACAAGAACAGGATGTTGAATTGTATACAGATAGCCTGGCTACCAAGGCCAGGTTCCTGAAAATGTCGGCTCATTTTCCAGTGATACATCTGGCCACGCATGCAGCGGCCAATAATACTGATCCCATGCTTTCTTCCATTATGTTTTATCCGGGTGATAGTGACCATGCGCTTACAGCCCGCGAGATCTATGATCTTGATCTGGATTCCACCAATCTGATTGTATTAAGTGCCTGCGAAACGGCAGAAGGTAAATTGGAAAAAGGCGAAGGGCTTCTAAGCTTATCCCGGGCCTTTTCCTATGCTGGTTGCCCGAATATTATTGCATCACTATGGAAAGCGGAAGACAGAACAACGGCCTATATATCGCAACGACTTTATTATTACCTGGCACGGGATTATAAAAAAGATGAGGCCCTGCAACTGGCAAAAATTGATCTGCTGAATAATAAAGAGATCGAAGGAAGATTTAAAAACCCCAGGTACTGGGCCCATCTGATGCTGATCGGAGAATATGAACCGCATCATAAACGAAAGCGCTGGGCTGGTGTTGCTATAGGAATCGTAATATTATTACTGAGTTATGTTGCTTTAAGAAGAGGGAAAGCCCGCCTGCAATGATGCAAACGGGCTAACTACTACCAACCTGGGTGCCGGACCATAAACTGGTTTATCATAGGCAGATAATTCTTAGTGATGAAGGTTAATGGTTCCTATATGGGCATCCTCTCCCCTTCTAACAATTATATTATTAATAGTGGAATCCATGTATCCGTTTTGTCCGTCGATAAATACCCGGTAAGTGCCGGCATTTAATCCAACGATCTTAAATTCACCATCATCATCATCAGGTACTGCCATTGCGGTATCCGTTCCATTGATCGCCATCACCAATGCATCCGCAGCAATTGGTAATACTTTTCCTTCTATTCTGCCGGAATTACTTCTGGAAAAAATATTAATATGCGAACGAAGGCGATATCCGTTACTATTTCCAGAACCGCTATTGTCTACCTGAATAGATTGAGCAGCATCAAAATCGATCCATAACATCAACTGTCCGTTATTATCGATCTCAAAATTGCTGCTGTTTAGATCTGCTACAACTTCCCTGTCTTCACTTTTAAGTGTCAGCGGAAAACTTTGACCGTTTTTCATAGCGCTATTCCTTGTACCCAGAGTGAGACGGATCTTACGAAGTCTGCCGTTTGGAAGTATTCCTGTCCCAAACAATGTATCAATACCATTTCGGAGCCTCAGAATATTATAAACACCGGCATGAATGGATAAGGTTACCCAACCATCATTTCCCATGGTATCATCTTCGAGCTTCACCTCCAGTTTCTGGATATCTATAAATACGCTGTCAAATATCGGCGTTGCATGATCAGTCAGGAATATCCTGGCTGGATGAGGGGTATTGATATTTGTGTTTGAATTATTTGAATTGTTTGAATTACTTAAATCCTTCTGACAAGCATAAAGCAAGCTGCTTATTACGAGCAGGACCGCCATCATAGTTTTCGTTGTTCTCATAGTTGTATTATTTATATTTCTTTATTTGATATTGGTAAACCCTGCGAAAAGGATTGTAACCAAGGATCAAAAAAAAATCCCCTCCTTTCGGAGGGGACCAACTTTAACCCTGACCAATAAACTATTTCCAGCTTAACATCTTTACATCCTGAATCAGTTTATCATCTACTTCCTGATGATAAGGATGCTGTTTTTCATCCCTGATCTTTTTCAGTAATGGTAAGGCCTGATCGTATTCTTTTGAAGCAATAAAGGTCAGGGCCAGATAATATTCCGATTCATCTTTAAAAAGACCAGTACCCTGATTTTCTTCTAGAATATATTTGAAAAAAGTTTTAGCCGATTTATAGTCTTTGGTTTCCAGGCTGGAAATACCGGCAAGGAACCTTTCCTTATTAGCTACAGAATCCAGTTTTGCAAAGATCCGCAACACAGCGGCATGATCCTTTTTCCGGAATGCCTGCTCAAGATCAGAAGAGTGATCATCTGTGCCTCTGAGAGTACCCAGATCATAAGAAACATAATTGGAATCAAAGACCTTCTCAGAACTAATTGTATAGATCCTGTAAAAATAATATCCACCGACCAGAAGAATCAACGCAGCCGCCACGCTGAGAAAAGGTCTTACCATGCGGCGATAAACTCCCTTTTTAACGGACTGCCTTTCGCTTATCATTTCCTGATGAATTCCACCTATTTTCTGCTTTAATCCGAAATGAAGTATAGCGGCTTTAGTTTCCTTTAAATCTTCCCAGGCCCTGGTCCACTCAGGATCAGTGGCGATCAGTTTCTCAACTGAACTCCTCTCTTCCTCTCCGGAAATACCATCCAGGTGATTCATCAGTCTTTCGTGCATAATATGTAAGGATTCATCCATGCAAAAGATTTTTTAAAGTTTGTTTTAATCTTGGTTTTTCATTGAGCATTTGCTCCAATTGCTTCAGGCATTTATATTTTTTGTTTCGCACTACCTGTTCATTATCATAATCGGTAACTTCCAGTATCTCCTTCATGTTGCGGTTCTCATAATAAAAAAGCACTAATATTTTTTTGCAGGTATCTCCCAATGATGCTACCAAACGGGCTATCTCCTGCTTTTCTTCTCTTTCTGTAATTTCCGACAGGATGTCTCTGTCATCGTGATCCGACCTTTTTTCAAATTTTTCTTCCCTAATCATTGCTCTCCCCTTCCTTTTGATCTCATTTAGCCAGGCGTGCCGGTTCATGGAATAAAGGAAAGTGCCTATACTCGATTCCCCTCTGAATTTATCTTTTTGAACCAGTTCAATAAACGAAACCATGGTTTCCTGGAAAATATCCTCTGCATCCTGCTGACTACCATTATTTGCCAGAATATAGCGGGTCAGTTTCTCATAATGATCGCGATACAGGCTCCTGATCGAGTCATCCATCAGATCACCCGTTCGCAGATTGCTGACTATTTCCGCATCCGGGAACTTTCTAACCACATTCATGCTTGATACCTTTATTTGTAACCAAAGGGGGTAATTTTGTAACCTGCCCCGTAAAAAATGTTTGGAACCCTAAACTACGGATAAACCGGCTGCCCCTGGGCTAAATCAATGACCATGAACTTTTTTGAGATTTTTAATATTCCAATAAGCCTGCGGGTAAACAAAGACCAGTTGACTACCCGCTATTTTGAACTGAGCCGGAAATACCATCCTGATTATTTTGCCAACGAGAGCGAGAGCTCCCAGTTCGAAGCACTGGAAAACTCTGCGCAGTTGAATAAGGCCTATAAAACATTCCAGCAGCCGGGTGAGACCATTAAATATGTACTGACACTGAAGAGCCTGCTGGAGGAAGAAGAAAAGTATAAGTTGCCCCCTGCTTTTTTGATGGAGGTAATGGATATTAACGAACAATTGATGGACCAGGAGGGATCGGAAGGTAAAGCTGGCCTGGCTTTGGCAATAAATGATCTTGAAAAAGAAATCTATGAACCAGTTAAAGAAATTGTGGAGAATTATAGTGAAGATCTTCACTCCGAAAAAGAGTTGCTGCAAGTAAAAGAATATTATTATAAGAAGAAATATCTTGATCGTATCAAAAAACAGATTGAGCAACCTGGTGAGCCGTGATAAAAGTCACTTCTACTATAAATCGGACCGCCTAAATTTATTAAATGAAACGCTGGCTCCTGAATAACCGACTTTATATTATTGGCGCCATTACAGGCGGAATTGCCGGTTTTCTTTATTGGAAATGGATTGGATGTGCGACCGGTACCTGCCGTATTACTTCAAGCCCTTGGAAGAGCAGTCTTTATTTTGCCTTTATGGTAGCAGTCTTATTTGGGATGTTTAAAAAAACGGCTCCTGTTTCAAAACAAGAGCCGGCGAATTAATGGAAATCAAATACTGTGTAAAGTAGCCTCTATATTTTTTTCTATTGAAGGGCCCAGTTCATAACTCCCTTCCCTGGCTAGTTTCAAATATTTTTCTGCTTTTTGTTTTTCTTTAAGTACCGAGTATAATATACCCAGTCGATATATGGCATCCGGTTCAGCTGTTCTTCCTTCTACATAGCAACGGGCGATCTGCAGGGCCTCCTGCTTCTTACCATTTGCTAAAAGGGCCCATGATAATAAAGAATAAGAAAGCGCAGTAGGCCGTTGTTTAACTTCTTCCTCTGCAATGGCCAGTGCTTTTTCAGGCTGAGGTTCCGCGTCAAGATATAATTTACAGGTGTAAGCATTATACATTGCCCCATACATACCTGAATTTAATTTTGACTGATACTTAGCAATAAATTCTTCTTCTGTTTTTTTATTCCCTTCTTCCCTTAAAATGGCTGCCATCATAAGATCATAATCAGGAAGCGGCTGTTTACTTATTAAAAACTCAAGGATCTTTTTGGCACCTGCCGCATCATGATCGTGACTAAAGGCAAGCCAGGCAATTCCTTTTAAACAATGATAATAGGCTGGATCATTTTTCAATACGGATAAATAGGAACTGTATGCTTGCTTATACCTGCCGGCGTGACCATACATATCTCCCAGGTTACTATAGATCCAGTTATATAAAAAAGTATTGGTCTTTACTTCATCTTTTGCAGCAGCTTGTTCCAGAATATTTATCGCCTTATCCAAACGGCCATACACTTTATCCTGAATCTTCGCTCTGCGTATCAACACTTCAAAGCCTTGCTGATCTTCTATTTTATTTAAGCAGCTAATAGCTGGCCCACTCTCTCCTAATTCCAATTGCACATCCGACATTAATAATAAACTGCGAAGTTTATCATCTCCCATCGCCAGTGCGGAATCAAGATAGGATTTAGCCAGCCTGAACTGATGTTGAGAAATACAGGCTGTAGCCAGGCTTCGAAACGTGGAAGAACCACTGAACTTGTTGATCTTATTAACCTGCTTATACCATTCTGTTGCTCTTCTTAATTCAGTTACATCGCCTGAATAAGAAAACCTTCTTGCGTAAAGTCCTGCCATTATAGAGCGGGCCACCAGATCGCCGGAATCTTTATTCAATCGTGCGGACCAATGTTCCAATTGCTTGTCTATTGAAATAAGTCCTGGCCTTTCCATATTATTCAGAAAACCAGTATAATCAGCAGCATGAGTTATCTGTGATTGTTTATTGCTGCAGGAGCAAACAATAAAAAGCGGTATCAAAGCAAAAAATAGTTTCATTGAAAAAGATTTAAAAAAGGCGGAGCGAATGCCCCGCCTTTGGGTACGGATCTTAATTAGCAGTAGCCAGATAAGGAAATACAGAAAGGAAAGCCTTATCATTCGCATTGACATTATCTTTTGTGAAGCCTGGATTAGATGTACCGGCAGGTCCACCAAACAACAGCAATAACTCCACATCGATCACATCATCGGCCAATGCACGTCCGGTAAGGACATTAGTGCCGTCAAAAAATGTGGTAACACCCGTTGTGGATACATTCAGCACGTCTGTTGACAGTAATCCGGTGAGCTGATCGGCTGTTTGTCCTAATGCATTAGTAGTATAGCCAGGATTCAGGGACAGCAGTTTAGTTTTAAACTTTGCCTGATAGGCAGCATTCATAGCTGAAGGCAAGGTAGTATTGAACTGATCCTTCTCTCCTGCACTTACAAATACTGTATTGATAGCAGGCCGGCCCATCTGATCCTGCATTTGATAATAAGTTACGGTCATGTCTTTGTCTTTATTCTTTTTGCAGGAACTGGTAATTACCAGCAACCCGAGGAGAACTATAATTATTGAATATTTCATTGTTTATTTTTTAAAATTAATGATTAGATCTTCTTTTTTGCTTCCAGCCAAACATTGACCTTGCCACCACTGATAGTACCAAGTAATGTTTTAGGAACTTCAATCACTATGCTCATCACATTAGTACCTGCAAATGTATCAGTACCCGGGTTATTGAATGAAGAGGCGGTTCCTGCAATGATCTTTTTAAATTGATTCAGATCGAAGAAAAAAGGATCATCACGCGGACCAGCGAAGACTTTGATACCATTTGTTCCGGTACCCGAGGTTGGACTGGCACCATAAACTGAGATGGCGGTTTGTGCAGTAACATCTCCTTCAATTTTGCTTCGTCCACCTTTTTCTGAAGGGACTATCGGACCATAGATCAGCATATTGCCATTACCATCTGCCTTAGCCTGTATCACCAGGTCCTCAATATTGTCATTATCCTTATCAATATTGAATTCGATCACCGTGTTTGCATCAAATTTAGCTGCACCTGTTGCGGAAGGCACAAGAAGGCCTTGCGTATTGGCCACAAAGACCAGATTATTTGGATCAGCACCTCGAAATACATAGAGATCCGTTATATCTGTTGTTTGACCCGTTACACTTGGTGAATCAATATGGTCTGCCGCCATAATGGCCGCTACAGAACCGAGGGCCAGGATAGAAGCAAGAATGATTATTTTCTTTTTCATGTTAATTATTTTTTTGTGAGGTTATTTTTGAATCATTTAGGCATGATCACCGTATCGATCACGTGAATGACTCCATTACTTTGGTAAACATCAGTGATCGTGATATTGGACATATTGCCTTTCTCATCTTTGAGCATAATCTTTTTTCCTTTTTTCATCAGCATGATCTTCCCACCGGAAACAGTGGTTAGTTCAGCCTTTCCATTTCCTTTTTTGATCATTCCCGCCAAATCTTTTGAATCATATTTACCGGAAACAACATGATAGGTAAGGATCTTTGAAAGCGTCGCCTTATTCTCCATCATTAATAAATTGTCAACCGTACCGGCAGGAAGCTTTGCAAAGGCCTTGTTGGTGGGTGCAAATACAGTAAAGGGTCCTTTTGTTTTCAAGGTGGCAACCAGACCAGCTGCTTTTACTGCTGCTACCAGCGTGGTATGATCTTTTGAATTGACCGCATTATCAATAATGTCTTTTGAAGGGTACATGGCGGCGCCACCTACCATCACTGATTTCTCATTCATCATATCCTGTGCAGAAGCCTGCATTACTAACAGGACCATACATGATGCAAAAATGGTTTTGAAGATTTTCATTTCGTCTAAATTTTTAATGTAAAATTTGATTTACACCTTATTTACGAAATGAGGTCACCGATGGATTTAACGTAAAAAAATAATAAAATAAAATTTTGAGGAATGTCTAAAGATCAGGGAGTGATCTTACCCAATACATAAAGGCTGTTCATATCAGGTTCAGCACTGCCACCTTGTTTCTGCAGTGTGATGGCGAAAGCCTGCGCTCGGGGAATATTTTTCATTGAACAAATGACAGAACAATCGCCCATCATACCCGCATCCACCGGTTTACCATCTACCAGGGCCCAAAGCTGATACTGCATACCCTTGGGTGCAGAAGGAAGATCTGTAGGCATCAGATATACATCTTTGGTCTTTGAATCCCAAAGCACCATGGCCTTATTTTGCTGATGTTGTCCCAAACCCGGCATGCTTATTTTATCCACAGCCGGATCAGAAAGCATACTAAGGCCTTTCTGCATTTCTTTAAGTTGGGCATCCACCAGTTGATTTTGCAATTTGAGATTATCCGTCTCCACCAGCATGGTAGCGTATTCTTCCTGCATTTTTTTATCCTTACCGGCCAGAACGTAGATATAACCCATACTTGCAACAAATAAAACAATAGCTGCTACGGCAGTCCATTTCCAAATAGGACGAATCACAGATGCCTGCCTCATTTGAATTACCGGAGTGCTGACAAATTCTGGTTTCAGCTGATTCAATAATTTTTCTTTTATCCCTGCAGGTGCAGATTCAGCCTGGTTCAATAATTGCGACTCCATCTCTAATTCAAAACGGATAATAGCTTTGGCTACAGCAGGATCTTCCGCGCGCAGCATTTCCAGCTCGGCTCTTTCCTCTCCTGTAGCCAGGCCCAGTACATAGGCCTCGATGGCCCCGCTTTCTATGTATGCCTTGTTATCCATTTTTTTGCATGATTGCTCTTAATTGCTGTAACCCGTTTCGGATCCTGGTTTTCACAGTCCCCAAAGGTATGTTCAATGATTTACTGATCTCTTCCTGAGTGAATCCCTGAAAATATGCGAGGTCCAGCAATTGTTTTAATTCTGGCTTTAATACTCCTACAAATTTTCTTAGTCCGATAGCATCAACTGCGATCTCAGAACGACCAGCCTCCCCATATACGTTTTCTCCGAGCTCCTGGTTTCTTTGCTGATTACGAAATGCCTTGCTTCTGGTTACATCTATCGCCGCATTTCGGGAAATATTGAGCATCCATGTGAACAAACGACCCTTTGACTCATCATAATTATCGATCTGTTTCCAGATCTTAACAAATACTTCCTGTAACACATCAGAAGCCTGTTGCTCTTCTCCTACTACATTAAATATGATTTGGTAAAGCGCGCCGGAGTAATTATCATACAGGTAATGAAAGGCGGATTCAGACCGCTTTCTAAGCAGTTGTAGCAATTCCTGCTCTGAATATTTTTTTGTTTCTATCATTCCCGCTGCGAAGATATAGATTAGAGTTTACCACCATATTTTTATGAAGGACTATTCTGAAATAGTTGGCATTAAAAACTAACATCTATTAGTATTCTACTGATGAACAGCTGTTTATATGATTAAAATCCCGTTCGATACATATCAAAATCATCCTCCCATTTAGGTTATATCTTTCAACCCTTCCTAATTTTGGTTAAACTCAACCATTTCAAATATGACAAACGCTGCCAACCTTCAGGAATCGGGACTCACTGTTCAGGCTGAACTGGAATCCTGGGTAAATAAAATAGCTGCGGCCGGAAAGACCCATAACATTCATTGGTGTGATGGATCACAAAAAGAATATGATGATCTCTGCCAGTTACTGGTAGAAAAAACCACATTTATTCCTTTAAATCCGCAAAAGCGTCCAAATAGTTTTGCCTGCTTCAGCGATCCCAGTGATGTGGCTCGTGTAGAAGATAAAACATTTATCTGCTCGCGAAGGAAAGAAGATGCAGGTCCTACCAATAACTGGATGGAGCCAAACGACATGAAGAAAATATTGAACGGCCTTTTCGATGGATGCATGAAGGGCCGTACTCTATATGTAATTCCATTTTGTATGGGCCCTGTAGGTTCCCCTTATTCAAAATATGGTGTTCAGCTGACGGATTCGGAATATGTAGTGGTGAATACACGCATTATGACTAGAATGGGTAAAGATATTCTCCCCTATATTGAAAAACATGGTTATGTAAAATGTTTGCATACAGTTGGTGCTCCACTGGCCGAAGGAGAACAGGATACAAACTGGCCATGTAATCCTAAAGTAAAATATATTTCTCATTTTCCTGAAGAGAGAATGATCATTTCTTATGGAAGTGGTTATGGTGGCAATGCCCTGATGGGAAAAAAATGTTTCGCTTTACGCATTGCATCTGTGATTGGAAAAGAAGAAGGATGGCTTGCAGAACATATGTTATTGATGGGAGTAGAATCTCCGGAGAAAGAAAAAACCTATGTGGCCGCTGCATTCCCCAGTGCTTGTGGTAAAACCAATTTCGCAATGATGATCCCTCCAATAGAATTCGATGGATGGAAAGTGACCACAGTTGGAGATGATATTGCCTGGATACATAAAGGAAAAGATGGCCGGTTATTCGCTATCAATCCTGAAGCCGGATATTTTGGTGTCGCGCCTGGAACGAATTTCAAAACCAATCCAAACGCTATGGAAAGCATCAGGGCCAATACTATTTTTACCAATGTAGCTATCACAAAAGAAAAAGATATATGGTGGGAAGGAATGACTAAAGAAGTACCGGAAGGATTGACCGATTGGCATGGCAAGCCTTATCATCCTTCTTCAGGAAAGCCCGCGGCCCATCCTAATGCGCGATTTACTGCGCCTGCTTATCAAAATCCCGCTATAGATAAAGAATGGGATAATCCAAATGGAGTTCCTGTTGCCGGATTTATATTTGGAGGCCGCCGCAGTACCGGAGTGCCATTAGTTTATCAATCTTTCAACTGGAATTTTGGTGTTTACCTCGCAACTACTATGGGAAGTGAAACAACAGCTGCTGCTTTTGGTGAGGTAGGAAAAGTGAGAAGGGATCCCTTCGCTATGCTTCCTTTTATGGGTTATCATATTGGTGATTATGTAAATCACTGGCTTCAATTCGGCCGTGATCTTCCTAATGCGCCTCGCATATTTGGCGTGAACTGGTTCCGCAAAGATGAAGATGGTAAATTCTTATGGCCAGGATTTGGCGACAATGTCCGTGTATTAAAATGGATCGTGCAAAGGATCAATGGAAAGGCTTCCGCAGTG
Organism: Chitinophagaceae bacterium; assembly: GCA_046596515.1. GTDB lineage: Bacteria > Bacteroidota > Bacteroidia > Chitinophagales > Chitinophagaceae > JJ008. The sequence goes on from JBKJMI010000071.1 coordinate 28,379, forward strand.
GAAAGCCCTATAGGCTGGATGCCTCGCTATGAGGATATGGATTGGAATGGCCTGGAAAGTTTCGATAAGGAGGCTTTCACGCGAATCATGACTGTTGACCGTGAGCCCGGAAAACATGAGATGCTTTCTCATGAAGAACTATTTGAAAAAATGTATGATAAACTTCCAAAAGAATTTTTCTTTATGCGCGAATTACTGTTGTCGGCACTATGGCGTTCCCCGGAACATTGGGGTCAGCAACCGGAAAGGCATTGATAAAATGAAATTGTGAAAACTGGCATTCATATTACTAGCATGATACCCAAAGTAAAGATCTGCTGTATCAATTCAATTGAAGAAGCGCAACTTGCCATCAGGGCCGGAGCCTCCGCATTAGGACTTGTTGCAAAAATGCCCAGCGGTCCAGGTCCTATTGAAGATGAATTGATCAGGGAGATAGCGAGGACCATACCTCCCCCCATTGCCAGTTTTATGCTGACCAGTGAAACTTCTGCAGAGGCTATCATTGCTCACCATCGCAGAACCCTCACCAATACCATTCAGTTTGTTGATTCGATAGAGGAAAGTACATATTATGAGATCAGGAAAGAATTACCCGCTATTAAACTGGTTCAGGTAATACATGTAATAGATGAAACTGCTTTAGAAGAAGCCTTGTGGATATCAACGGTAGCAGATGCGATTCTATTGGATAGTGGTAACCCCCATGCACCCATCAAAGAATTAGGAGGAACCGGAAGAACGCATAACTGGAGAATAAGCAGGCAAATCGTTGAATCATTTCCGATACCTGTTTTTCTAGCAGGTGGCCTTCATGCAGGCAATGTCAGGCAGGCCATTGATCAGGTGAATCCATTTGGAATTGATCTATGTAGTGGAGTAAGAACAGATGGAAAGCTGGATGAAAGAAAATTGAATGATTTTTTCAAGGCAATCAGTAAATCAAATCTATAATCATCATAAATTATATATGAAATCAATTTTCCTCATCACTGGACTCATCTTGTTGATTGCTGTCGAAGTACTCCATGTATATTTCATAATGCCTTTCCCTGGCAGTCAGCGGTCGAACACGATTGATATAGCATATTGGCTTGACCGTAATATTGTCTGGGTTCGACTCGTTCTACTCGCGATAATTATTTATCCCTGTTATTACACTCTTCTTCATTCAAGAATATGGAAAAAAATTGTACTTATCATTTTTCTTGCCCTTTATGGTTTGATCTTCTATTTTTTCAATTTTCGATTCCTGGCAGAAAAAATGTTTTACCAGCCACATCATGTTCAGTTTGCCAGTGGAACAGAAAATAAAATAAGAGGAAATAAATTAATTCTTGGAGTGGAGATCAATGGAGAAGCGAAGGCCTACCCAATTCAGCTTATCGGGTATCATCATCAGGTAAGAGACTCAATTGGTGGAACAGCTGTTATGGTGACCTACTGTACCGTTTGCAGAACCGCCAGGGTATTCAGTCCTTTTGTAAAGGGCAAGGATGAAAAATTCCGCCTGGTAGGTATGGATCATTTCAATGCCATGTTTGAAGATGCCAGCACAAAAAGCTGGTGGAGGCAGGTATCGGGCGAAGCGATCGCAGGCCCTTTGAAGGGAACCGTATTGAAAGAAATTCCTTCCCAACAAATGAGTTTGGATAGCTGGCTGCAACTTCATCCAAACTCTTCCGTATTGCAAGCCGATCCCGATTTTCAAAAACAATACGATGATCTTTCTGCTTATGATGAAGGAACCATTGGCAGTTCATTGGAAAAAAGAGATTCTCTTCCATGGCAGGCAAAATCATGGATCATTGGAATAACGCAAGAAGGTTATTCCAAGGCCTGGGATTGGAACGAACTTTTCAATAAAAAATATATTCAGGATTCTCTGCCAGGACTTCCTTTACTGATCAGTTTAGAAAATGATGGCAGAAGTTTTCATGCCTGGAATAGAATCGTCAATGGCATTTCCCTTCAATTCATAAAAACTCCTGAAGCATATCTTAGCGATCTGAATACAGGATCTTCCTGGAACCAGCATGGAGTTTGTGATGAAGGCCCATTAAAAGGAAGCCAGTTACAAAATATACAGGCCAGTCAGGAGTTTTGGCATTCCTGGTTGACCTTTCATCCTGATACTAAGAAATAATAATTATTATGTCCCTTCCGCTGCAAACTGGAATTGGCTAATAAAATGCTTCATTTTAACAGGTGACTGATCTCTATGCTTTCCAGGTAAGGGTTCAGGTGCTTGGTGTTTTCAAATACACGGTATTCCAGAATCTCCTTGCTCTTATTACAACAAAAAGTTTCTACATAGAACTCGTTTAATTGAAAAAGGAACACCAGACTGTTGGCCAGCTCTCTTTTGGCAATGGCCACCCCCTGGGTCATTACGGTTGATCTTTTGTGGTCCTCGGGCAATGCGATAAATTCTGATAGTTTCATAAATGCGGTTTTACAGTTAAGAAAAAAGGCAATTACTAAACTCCTGGCTGAAGAAATACATAAGGCTTTCACCCAGGAAGATCAATGAACTTACGAGGCAGAGGCAGAGAAATTAAATACGAGGCTGAATTAAGATTACCGGCAAGCCGGCGAAGAAGAAAACAAATTTAGGGTTAAGGAATTAAAAAAACAACAGGGCAATAAAAATCCTCCTTTCTATTTTCTGATTTGTGTCCATTGCATAACTATTTATTCTAAAGGCTGCAAGGAAGATTCTTATGTGGTAAATTTGGATGAAGCGGATTTAAATACTGGAAAATGAATTCTAATAATCATATAGTCATATATAAGACCAGGGACAGGAAGACTCAAATTGACGTACTATTTGAAAATGACTCTGTCTGGCTTACCCAGCAGCAGATATCTGAACTTTTTAGACAAACAAAGCAAAATATCAGCTTGCACATTAATAATTGCTTCAAAGAGAAGGAGTTATCTAAAAAAACAACTGTCAAGGAATCCTTGACAGTTCGAAAAGAAGGAAATCGAAGCGTTAATCGGAATTTGGAATTCTACAACCTTGATATTATAATTTCAGTAGGATATCGGGTAAAATCAGATAGAGGAACACAATTTCGGCAATGGGCCACCCAAAGGCTTAAAGATTTTTTAATTGAGGGTGTAGCAATAAATGAAAAACGCCTTGAACAGAAAAACAAAGAAATTAAGATTCTGCATGACGGAATCAAAATTTTAAGCAGAGTTATTGAAGAAAAAGCCAGTAAATCCAATGATTATGTATGGTTACATCAATTTAGCATGGGGTTAAAACTATTAGACGACTATGATCATGAATCTTTGGATAGTTCTGGAAATCATACAAAAAAAATAATATACCCCTCTATTTCTCAATATTTGGAGATAGTTGATCAGATGCGATCTGGATTTAATTCAAATGTATTTGGCAAAATGAAGGATCGAAGTTTTGAAAGTGCTATAAATCAAATTAAACAAGCTTTTGGAAACAAGGATGCCTATCCATCAATTGAAGAAAAAGCTGCCATGTTAGTTTACCTGATTGTGAAAAATCATGCTTTTGTGGATGGCAACAAACGTATTGCAGCCGCTTGTTTCTTATTATTTCTTAAACAAAATGGATTGCTGTTCAATTCAAATGGACAAACTATAATCAGCAATGAAGCCTTGGCGAGCCTGACCTTATTTGTAGCTTCAAGTAAAGCTGATGAAATGGAAACTGTAAAAAAGCTTTTAATAAGCATTTTGAATAGAAACCTATCTTAATAAATAATGGTCGCCGGATGTTATTTCCAACGACCATTATTATTTTCTAAAATAAGTGCCCGAGATCGGAACATTGCTATAACTATAAAACACTGTTATTCTGAATATTATGTAGATATTAAGAATATCAAGTAACAAAGGAGTAACATAAATTGCAAATACAGTAGAATGAAAAATTAGTTTCGACAAAAAACCCCATAAATACATAAACTTCTATTTCGGATGGCTATAACAATATAAGCGTCAAACCAATCACAATAAGTAATAAAACGTGGCTTTCTAAGGACCAAATCGAGAAATCCTTAAATGCTTCCGATTTTTATGCCAACCATTTTTTCCCGTTGCAAAATGTATAGCAGGAGGTTGCAAAAGCATTGAAGGAAGATGTTCACAAAGTTCCTTTGATACTTAAGGTAATGGCAAAACATGGTTGGGATGTTTCTTTGACGACAGAGATAGACGATATTAAAAGGCTTTCTCACGAATCTAATAACCATGAGAATGAAAAGGAAGATACATTTTCAACCGAATTATTTGAGGTCGAACTGAAAGAAATAGTTAATAGAGTTTCTGTAGTATACCCCGAACAGTCGAGAATTGTTGAAGAGGCACAAAAAACTCTTAAACAGAAAATGTATTTTTCATCAACCAGCCTTTTTGTATCAATGGCAGATGGTATCTATAATCGGTCGTCTATTTAAGACTTCAAAGAATATAACGGAGTTAAAAAGGTTATTAAAAGAATTAAACCACTCAGATATATTCAGTACTATTCTAACCAATCAAATACAATTGATGCATTTTATTCTCTAATGATAAATGAGAAAACTTCAGGATTAAACCGAAATGGCGTTAGGCCTGGGTTAGAAATAGTTTATGGAAATAGAACAAATAGCCTTAAAGCTCTATCAATTCTCGACCTTGTAAGCGATTATTTTTGATTAAATAATCGTTAATTTTCAAATGGACATCTACTCCAAATAAAAAGATACTTATTCGCATTGATTAATAATTCGGGTCTATACAAACAGCCAGAATGCAAACTTAATCTCATCCTTCAAATTTGACGTATAAATTAATTAAAAAATTACTCCTATCCTTACCTAAAAAAAAATTCTGTCATTTTCCATTACCTCAGTCTCCGCAGTAATAAAAAATAATTCATTAAAAAAGAATGCGTTGCTTTTTATTTAATCGTAATGGGGGCAAAAAGGGGGCAATTATGGAAACTTCTTTCAAATAAAAGGCTATCTCATTCAACCTAATCTATAGACCTTAATAATTTTGATTTTCAAAAATCTGACCCACCCGGTAGAACAAAATGCGTTTCCCAATTAGATGGAAGGCCCCCACTTTAATACATCAACCTGGTGAAGCCAATCATATAAATAGCCATTTTGGATGGCTCAAAAAAAATGAAGCGATAGTTGCCAAAATTGATCTTACCATTAAAGGGCTCCCATCCTTTCTCCTTTTACTTTGACTGATATGGAAACCTTTACCGGAACCTCCTTTCCCATTACTGTAATGACCCCTTCCATTTCAGCTTTAATCCTGCAATTGATCACCATTCCCGTCCTGGTCTCTAATTCAAACTCACTCGATTGTTCTCCTTGCAGGTTTACAATAGGTAGTTCAAGATCATTGGAATTGTTGGGGTTGCCAGAACTGGTAATTTTTCCAGATGATTCGATAATAGCAATATCAGAATTGATGTCTTTAAGCTTATAGAATCCTGTTATATTATATTTGAGATCTCCTTCCTCGCGGGAAGTTAGCCGCCATTCATCCCCCAAATGAACTACAGAATCAGGAAAGAAATTAAACAACTGATCGAAGTTCTTTTTTATTATCCCATTTGCAATGTTGGAATCCCATTGCTCACGGGCGGCCTTTTTATCCTCTTCATTCATGTTTGAAAAAGCTGACATCACTTTATCCCCCAATTCATTAACTCCTGTCATACTAATCACCTCCCCGCTAGAATTGATCGTTGCGGTAATGACTGCATCTTTCAGTAAACCCAGCATTCTCTCAGTAGGATCCAGCGAGAATGGTCCGTTCAAAGCGTCCAGGTCTGTTTCTACCTCACTATTCCTAGTATTGATATGAAGCTTTTCATAAATTGAACGAAAAAGGAAATTTCCAGTGGTGTCTCTGGAAATAGTATAAGTAATCCCCAATTCAATATTATTATGATTGTTTACATTTTTGTCATCCAGTTCAAGATTTACCATTGATTCATTAGTAATATCATAATGATAAAATGTGCCAGGTAATGGATTCAATCGAAGCTGATAGGTATTCCTATAATTTTTATTTTGTTCATTTTCCTTTTCTTGAACAGCTTTACAAGAGCTCATTAATAAAATAAAAATAGCAAACATTTTTGCTATTTTTCTCATTAAATAAATTACCTGAAAAACCATGAATAAAAATTAACATCGATTGCTTAATCAAAAAAAACAAGTAATTACAAATCTGAAATTAATCCATAATCCCAATATGCCTTATCCAAAATAATGATGGAATTATTTTTTCTGCCATAAAATATTCTTTAGTATACTTACCCGAAAAACTATAATCAGCATATGGGTCAAGTATTTTTTTAGATTTAATTATATCATTTCCCTTGGGAGTAATCATTAATTGATAATACCGTGAATAGTCGTTTAATAAATTCCATTGCAAATAATTATCAAATGAAGACAATGAAGATGATTGCAATAATGCCCGCCTGCCTAATGCAAATATTTTGTCATCAACTGTTATTGAATCTGAATAAATCGATGTAATATATTTTATCAAAATAGAAGATGTTTCAAGCCGAGTTGTCTTAAATATTAACGTATCGTTTTTGAGCATAGCTGTATCTGTAAACTTTATTTTCTTAGAAAACAACCTGCCATATCCACCAACTTTTGTTTTTCCATTATCGTAAATAAAAAACGTACAGCCTTTTTTGAAAGTTACAGTCGCATGGGTATGAAGATATTTCCTCATCCAATCATCCTTCCGATAAATATCTATATCCGTTAAAATTCCACTTTGGTAACTACAGCATACATAATAATTAGGCAAGTCATTTGGGTTAAAAGTGTCAATTGCAGAAAGAGTTTTATAATCAAATTCCCGACCATAAATTTTTTTTGCCTGCCCTAAAAGAATGCTAGATGACATAAAGGCAAATATGTTTAAAAAGATGACCTTCATAATTTAATATTAAAAATGAAATATTGATGCCCCCTTATTAAAAAAAATTGTTCCTGGATTAGTTACACTTCCATATTGAACCGCCCTAAAAACACCTAAGCGGCTTTTCTCTGGGTATGGTTTGAATGTAACATTGGGGTGTTTTCGCCCTCCTGTACCAGGGCCATTAACATTATATACACCACCATTTTCATAAAATTTAACATCAACATGCCACCTTGCAGCAAATGTATTTCGCAAGAATAATGAGCCCGAAATTGTTTCCGAGGCTTCTCCATAAAAAGTAGCCAGCTTCCAGTTATCAACCTGAGACATTCTTTTTAATATTTCCAAATTTCCACCTTCGGCACCACCCCAACAATTACCTGCAAAAAACTTAGTGGCATTCGTTACATAAGGGCTAAGTGTTTTTAAGAACACATTATTTTCAATATCAGAATTAGATGTTAGTCTATTTTCACTATTATTTCCATTACCGATAGAAAGAGACGATGTCAAAGGATCATAATCCTTGCCCTTTTCTTCTGATTTTGGGACATCTGCATGTGCATGTGAGTCTGCAATTATACTTCCTAAGGTTTTGCCTTTATTATCCAATATCTTTTTAATTTGATTTGCCGCATCAGATGGGCTACTTGCCTCTATTATTTTTAAATGACCAAAACTGAATATCGATTTTGAGGTAGCCCAAATCTTATCCAATCTTTGTGCGTCCCATTTCTTAACCGAAGAAAGATATACATTCGTGCCTGTAACAAAAAAGTTTAAAGCTGTTGATCCGTTGAGTAAATAATTCCAATCAAAAGAGCCAATAATAGAAGCTACTAATCCAACTCCTGCACCAATCGCCATACCTTTTAAACCATTTCCACCTGACCATACATCCACCAATCCGCCAAGAATCGCTCCTCCAAAAGTCATTATGGCTGATCGACCCAATTCACTTATACCAGTAAATACACCTGAAGTAATTATTCCACCACTAGGATCAATGTTATTAACAGGATCATTTCCCATTCCTATATACCCACTTGCAAACTCATCATAAGGGTCTGTCGTAATCCATCGCCCTATTTGAGGATCATACATTCTTAACTCAAATTCATTCCATCCTATCTTTTCATCAAATTCACTAAATGCGCCTTGATACAAATAATAATTACTCAAAGAACCTTCATATGTATCTCCCAACTTCATAGAACTTATACCAGCAATCTTTAAGCCATAGGAGTAATAATGGTTCTCTTCAATAATATTCCCTCCAGATATACCAACTTGAAAGTCGTCAAAATATACATCGTTATTACTTTGATTGCTCACATAAACAAACGCATAACCATTCTTTGGAGCTTTTACGTTAGCCAGAGTAAGATTACTTCCATTACTTCCTACACTGGCTAGAACCTGTTGCTGAACCACGCCCCCATGTGCAGCAGGTATAAAATTAAATCTTTCATCAAAAAAGATAACAGTTAAAAATGCCTGGGGAATATTCCCTGAGGGATTACTGCCTCCGGGTTGAACTGCATTTACAAAGCCACCTACACCACTTAATTGGCTGGTGATAGTTCCTGCATTATTTTTTACCAAGTTACTTGCTGCGCCACCGCCGGTGATAGCCTGCCCTAGGCTACCCAGCAATAAATTAACCATACTACTGCTGTTACCTCCAGCACTACCCTGGTGATAATAAAGTACAGTAGCATTAATTAGGTCCCCAGCCATTACCTTCTGCAATGTATTTGGTCCGATATTGTGTCCGCTATTCGTACCCACCTGACTAACTTTTACAGTAGTGTTCCCGGACCAGGCCGAGGGTTTTTGGTAACGTGTTACCAAGACTTCATTGCTGCCTCCAGTTTGACCGAATAAACTTTCTTCAAGGGCGGAACGACTTAGTTCCATGGTAGCCGTATTACTCGCTACATGTATTTCCTCTGTAAGGATCATCCGCACATTTTGCTGGTAATCCATGATAAAATAATCATAGGCGCCGCGTTTTCCGTTGGGAAGATCCATATTGCCGTCCACAATCAGGGCATCATATCCATTTCCCTGGCTGGTGGGGCTAATCACCCTTATCCTACCTTCTTCAAAGTTGATAAACTGAAGAGTAGCATTTCCACCGCCAGCCGTTTCCTGATATACATACTGGTTTATATAAGAGGTAGTAATTGCTGCACCACTGGGTTCGGGTGTAAAAATGCGCTGGAGTTTTTCTCCTGCGGCATTATACATGATCTGGATCGTCCCCTTACCAGCGATCCGTATAAGTTCTGGTTTATCAAGAAAATTATATTTTATTCCATTGGCTCCCGCTACATTGTTCAAATCCTTAGCATTCTTGTTGAGGTCGATCACCAGGTTTCCATTTGCGTCATACACATAATCAGGACTGGCCCCA
>JBKJMI010000098.1:0-5906 GCA_046596515.1 Chitinophagaceae bacterium
AATTGAAACAGTATTTCGTTTCACGAGAAGAAGGGTATGCCGCTAACATCCGGTTTTGCGCAAGCCTGTTCTCCGCTCGCCTCGCTAAAATAAATTTGTATCTTAGTATCGCTCGGCCTGCAGGGTCGTTTATAGTAGATCGGCCTGCGCAAAGCCCTGCACGTTGGCAGAAATGCGGCACCGACAGCTCGAAAATCAAACCTTTCACACAACTCGACCAAATTTTGTAAATTTGGACACAAATGAAGCAACGAATTTACATAGATACTTCTGTGGTTGGAGGGTACTTTGACGAAGAGTTTAAAGAAGCCACCATTCAGCTTTTTCTAAGACTCGAAAATGGAGAAATTATCTTTGTTGTTTCTGACCTTCTCGACCTTGAACTAATAAATGCACCGCAACAAGTAAGAGAATTGCTTTATAATTATTCGGCAGACAAATTCGTACGTGTAGAGTTGACTGAAGAGGCAATTAAACTTGCAGACGCTTATATTTCAGAAAAAGTTGTTGGAAAGACAAGTTTAGAAGACTGTAGGCATATTGCTTTGGCAACAATTAACAGAGTGGACGTTTTAGCGAGTTGGAATTTTAAACATATTGTAAACCTGGACAGAATAAAAGGCTATAATTCGGTAAACCTTCGCTTAGGTTATCAAATGATAGAAATTAGAAGTCCCCAAGACCTTATTAATTATGGAAACGATTAAAAAAGAAAAGACTTTTGACGCAGTTAAAATGATGCGTGACATTAGAGAAAAAGTAAGTGCGGAAACTCAAAATATGACTTTTGCCGAATTGAAAGAATATATTCAGACTAAAATCAAAGAAAGCAAATTGAAACCTGTAGGACAATAAAGCACTTCTGCCAACATGGGGTTTCGCGCAAGCCTGGCCTCCGCTCGCCTCGCTGAAATAAATTTGTATCTTAGTATCGCTCGGCCAGCAGGGTCGTTTAATGTAGATCGGCCTGCGCAAAGCCCTGCTCGTTGGTGGCCATGCCATTTGGGAATCTCATAATTTTAAATATCTTGAGGTAAATTTAATCCCAACCTTATGAAACTAGTGAAATCAAATCCAACTGTAAACAAAAACTTAAAGTTTCTTTTTTCTACATTTCCTCTTGTTCTTTTGCTTTTTCTTCTGGGTTGCAAAAGAGAAAGCATAAGTAAACCAGAACACCAAGAGTCACTACCCCAACTTCCGACGCAAAACAACACTTCACAAAGATTAAACCTGCCATATCAGGAAGGCAATTTAGTATTGGGGCAACATCTTCAAAATCCTTATACCCTTGCCATCATGCACAAGGCCTACGACAACCTTGTTACAAGGGGAATTACCTCCAACTATCCTGTAAACGTCAGAGAAACCTATTACTACGTCAAATTCAACCCAAGAACATGGAATGAATACGATGATTTAAAAGAAGATTCCACTCTTGAATTATCCGACATACCATATGATTATGAAATCAATCAAAATGGCAATTATTATCATGACCCATCAATTCCTGATAGTTTACCAACTTATCAATATGCCACAGTTCCAGAAGGCTTTATATTCAACGACACAATCCCCCACGAAATTTTATCACCGCTTTATGTTCCCGAAGTAGATAACAGTCTGCTCGGTTCACAAGAAGAAAACGAGTTGTTTGTTGATTACCTGCTGAACGAAGCATATACCCTGACACAAAACTATGAAGACACAATAGCCCTAAGCGATAATCTAAGAAGACCCAAATACACACCTGGCGGTAATATCCAGATATTTGACACAAGATTAAGTACAAATTACGGCCTAGAAGGTATCAAAGTAACCGCCAGGCGGTGGTTTATCGTTTATCCAGCTTTTGCAGACTTTAATGGGAACTATCGAATGAACCATAGTTTTAGAAGACCTTGTAATTACTCTGCTTGGTTTGAACACAAACGGTTTCTAGTAAAACGTGATGGTGTACATTGGATTAACGGACCAAAACAAACAGGAGATTGGAACCATACTATCACTGATGGATTTGACCGTTTTGCAGGACATATTTTCAGAGCAGCTTACCGGTATCATTATAAAGATATTGGAGGACTGCAGAGACCGTTTAGATGGCTTGGAAGAAAAACCGCATATATTGCCAAAGACCTAGCTGGAACAGGTATCAATCCAATAGTAATAAACAATATAAAGATTTGGAGATATAAAAGCAACTTTACCGAGTATGGCTCGGATGAGGTATTCTCAACTACCTCCCATGAGACTGGGCATACAAGCCATTCCATTAGAATGAATACAATCATTCAATTTTGGCAAGTATCAAGACAGCTACAAGAAAGTTGGGCAATAGTTATTGAATGGTATTTAACACATTTGGAATATGCTAGCAGAGGAATTTCTAATTATGGTGATTTTAATTATTTTCCAAATACATTACCAAGCACTCCTCCTGAGTACCCCAACTCCTATGCTTATCAATATTGGACCCCAGATGGTTCAACTTTTTTAGGAAGATATACTCCGATTTACATTGACGTAATTGATAATCACAATCAATTAGGACAAGCTTATCCCGGTCGTGGAACAGGTTCTGTTGATGACCAAGTAACTGGTTACTCATTAGCCTTTATAGAATCAGAGTTATTAAAACACATTTATGGGCTTGCCAGCCTCGAAGAAAAACTTAAGGAAAATAAACCTCCAGGCATAACAGATGACCAGATACATTTATTAATGAAATATTTCTATTAAATATAAGATTATGAAATTAATTTTAATCCTTGGCTTTGCATTACTTTTTACCAGTTGTCATAAAGAAGAATCCACTCTTTATTATGCTTATCTAAAAAATACGACTTCTCATAAAGTTGAAATTAGACCATTTTTCAGTGGTAGTATTCCAGCTGATAAGGTAATAACTCTTTTAGCTAATGAAACCAAAGAAATTGCAAATGGAATGGACAGGGGAATAGGAAACCAAGGATTTAGTAGTTCTTATTTCGGCGGACCAAATGATTCTGTAGTTGTATTATTTGACAATTTATATTCGATTACTCATTATTTTAATACTCCTACAACATTAAATTCAAAATATTATTTGTTTACTTCTTTAAGAAATATTGGAAATCCCAAAAGTTATCTATTGGAGAAGAGGGATATATCAAAATACCAGAGAGAGAATAAGTTCACATTTGAATTCAAGGAACAAGATTATTTAGACGCAAGGTAAGTCAAGGCACATGCCACCAACAAACGGTTTTGCGCAAGCCTGGTCTCCGCTCGCCTCGCTAAAATAAATTTGTATCTTAGTATCGCTCGGCCAGCAGGGTCGTTTATAATAGACCGGCCAGCGCAAAGCCCTGTCCGTTGTAGGCTATGCTAAACGAAATCTCGTTCAACTTCAAACCGTGACAGACAGAAAACTATTTGGTACAAATACTTTGGTGGACGACTTTACTAAAAGCTTGACACAAGTTGATACACTTGATGGAGGATGGGCAACAAAATATGTTGACAAGTCAACAGGACATCAATGGCTAAAATATGTTGTTGACGACAGAGGCTTTTTTGTGAACTTAATTTTCATTTCGCCACCTCCGACAACTGACCAATTAATTGAAATTGCACTTAACACAAATTATAGTGATGAGATTTCTGCGGCTGCGACACGACTTAATATTGAAGAGCAGTCTGACAAAAAAGAGTTTAGACAAAAACTAATTGATAAACTAAATACAATTGACATTTTAACACTGAACGCAGTAGAAATGGAAAGAATTAAAAAAATTATTCTGGCAGGACAACTGACAGACAGAGTGAATAAAAGAGAAATTGCTGGCAAGCATTTTTCAGAAATACAAGTTGACGCTAATTTCTTCAATTCGATAGCGGACACTGCTGAGAATATTTTAAAATTACTTTAGGCGACACATAAGCACAAGCCTACAACATCGGGTTTTGCGCAAGCCTGGTCTCCGCTCGCCTCGCTCAAATAAATTTGTATCTTAGTACCGCTCGGCCAGCAGGGTCGTTTATAGCAGATCGGCCTGCGCAAAGCCCTGCACGTTAGTTGCAATGGCCGGATTATTTCTTCAGCGTTGAAGTTTGGGATCCTTACAAAAAAATTCAGCATTCATTTTTAGGGCGGTTTGGGTAGGCCGCTTGGCACTCGACAGATTGCCTTTGAAATTTTCCTATAATTCGTTTAGGTCGAAGTCTCCATGGCCACTACAACTAACATTGGGTTTTGCGCAAGCCTGGTCTCCGCTCGCCTCGCTAAAATAAATTTGTATCTTAGTATCGCTCGGCTGGGAAGGTCGTTTTATTTAGATCGGCCTGCGCAAAGCCCTGCACGTTGTGCGTCACTTTAATACTTTATTTTTAATGTCGCTTTCATTATTTTGATGCCTGCTTTTGTTAAGATCAACAAGTTTCAATGTGACAGTTTTTCAAAGCACTACTATATTGACGGTGACTGAATAAAACCTTTTAGAGATATGATAGACTAATGTTGAATAAGAATTGTGCGATCAGGAAATTTTCGATTTGCTGCTACAACCGAGGAGAAGATTAAAATAATAGGAGGGAATAAATAGAACAATTCTGCGTATAGCTATATTAAAACAGTCGCAAATGAGACAACTGCTTATTTTTATTAATGTCGTATTTTTCGGCATAACCGTTGCGGCACAATCTCCATTAAACCTTGATATGGAGGTAAAAAATAATTTCACTGACTTACCTAAAGACTGGGTGGGATTTGGGGAAAGAAAATTGTTTTCTTTTAAATTAGATTCCTTAGTTAAGCAACATGGCAATTTTTCTCTTTCTATTGAAAATAGAAATTGGAGTAGAGAAACGTATGATGAAATCTATCCATCCGCAACATATTCATTAAAATCAATACATGCTGGAAAAAAAGTTACAGTAAAAGGGTATTTAAAAACAGAGAATATCAAAGACGGATATGCAGGTTTATTTATTAATGTAAAAGCAAATAAAAATCTAGGTTATAGATTACTTAGTAGTGATGGAATTGATTTGGACGATAAAGGGATTAAAGGCACAAATGATTGGCACCCATTTTCTCTTGAAATAGAATATGATGAAATTGATGCAGATAGCATTCATTTTGGAGTCGAATTAACTGGAAATGGTAAAGTATGGCTTGATAATGTTACTCTGTTATTTGATGGAAAGGATATTTCCATGGCACCTTTAAAAAAGCAAAGGGTATATCCAGCAAGGCTAGATACGGTCTTCAGGCATTTTTCAGGGATTACTGATATTCCGTTGAATGAATTACAAATAGAAAATCTCACTAATCTTGGAATGCTTTGGGGGTTTCTGAAATATTATCATCCTGCAATAACTAAAGGAAATTATAATTGGGATGCAGAATTTTTTCGTGTGCTTCCTCAGATTCTTGCCGCTAAAAATAAACCCGCAGCAAATAAAACTATGGAGGAGTGGGTTGATAAATTGGGTACCCCGGATAAGTGTACGACATGCATAGTAATAAAAAAAGATGACAAGATTAAACTGATGCCGGATTATGGCGATTTATTCAAACTGAATAATCTCTCTCCGTCATTAATTGCTAAACTACGATACATATTAATAAATAGGAATTCAGATATACATTATTATATAAGATATGAATATGAAGGATATCCTGAATTCAAGAACGAAGAATTATATGCTGAAATGGCTTATCCTGATGCAGGGTATCGTTTATTGGCATTGTTCCGCTATTGGAATATTATTCAATATTTCTATCCATACAGGAATTTAATTGGTAAAGAATGGGAAAAGGTATTACCTGAATTTATTCCCAAATTTTTAGATGCAGAGGATTCCTTGGCATATACATTACGCTGCTCTGAATTGGTCACACGTATACATGATTCTCATGCTGG
>JBKJMI010000088.1:0-24517 GCA_046596515.1 Chitinophagaceae bacterium
GGAAAATTGTTCATTATAATACATCAATTATTATTTATTAAAAAAGTACTTCGATGTTGTTCGGCTGGTGTGGATTGGTGTGAGAAGGTGTGACAGATAGGTGGAAAAACAAAATCAGAGGAATAACAGTTGCACATCAAAGTATATGTAAGTTAGTTAATATTTAAGGATTTCATAAATATTATAAGATGAGCGAACACATTTTGCCATATTACCATCACTAATTAGAAGTCATATCCTTACTCCCTTAATAGCTGCTTATTAATTACATATCTTCGTTAAGTAATGACTTCTACATGAAATAATGAAACCTAAAATATTTTTTTTCCTCTACTTCATTTTAGCAGGCATTAATATTGTAAATGGTGCCCTTTTTATTCAGCAGTTTGACAAATCCGCTTTTTACAATGTGATGAAATCAGGAGGAATCCGGGAAATCAACACTGAATTAGCTTTAGTGGATGCTGCTTCAATAAAAGAAAAAGAGGCCTATGCAGGGGTATTGCTTATGAAAAAAGCCGGCCTTGCTGAAAAACCAAAAGATAAACTGAATTTATTCAGATCAGGGCGTATAAAATTTGATACAGCCATTTTTACCGATAGCAATAATGCAGAGTACCATTTTCTTCGTCTCTCCATTCAGGAACATGCTCCTAAAGTAGTTAAATACAAAGGCCAGTTAGAGCAGGACCGGAACTTTATTATACTCCATTTTAATAAATTATCTGCAGAGGTTCAGCATGCTGTTATTGACTACAGCAAATCTTCCAAATTCTTAGGTCCTCACGATTTTCAAAATTGAGATCGCATGAGTAAAAAAATACTAGCCATATATTATTCACAAACGGGTCAGCTGGGTGATATTATTGACAATTTCTGTATGCCCCTTATTGACAGAGGCTTTTCGGTTGAAAAAGTAAATATTAAACTGAAGAATGAATACCCATTTCCATGGACCGGCAAGCAGTTTTTCAGTGTAATGCCTGATTGTGTATTAGGAGTACCAGCAGCATTGGCTCCCTTTGAATTAAAAGAATCCTCCTATGATCTGATCATTCTTGGATATCAGGCCTGGTTTTTATCTCCGAGTATCCCTTTCAATTCTTTAATGGTGGATCCTACTTTCCGGGAAGTTTTAAAAAACACTCCTGTAATTACAATAACCGGGGCAAGAAACATGTGGGTAAATGCATTTGAAAAGGTAAAAAAATTATTGAATGTAGCTGGCGCCAAACATGTGGGAACTGTTGCATTGGCAGACAGGCATTTAAATCTCGTTAGTTTTGTTACCATTTTTCATTGGATGCTTCATGGTAAAAAGGACAGGTATCTAAAAATATTTCCAAAACCAGGTGTTTCAGAGGCAGAAATTATCCATACAAAAGTATTCGGTGAAATAGCATTGGCTCATTTGGAAAAGAACCATTGGGAAGGTTTGCAATCAGCATTTGTAATCAATAGGGCTGTTGTTTTAAAGTACCACCTGATATTTATGGAATCAAAAGCCGGACGCATGTTTAAATTTTGGGCCAACTTTATTGTTAAAAGGAAAAACCGCGAAGGATGGTTAACCATATTCAAATATTATCTTTTACTTTCACTGTTTATTCTCGCCCCCCTGGTTTTTATAATTGACCGCTTAATTTTTACCTCATTTTTTTCAAAACATATAAGAGCAAGGAAAGAAGCGATATTAAATTTGAACCAATAAAACATACATGTCTCTAAGTAAAGTTTATATAACGAATACATCTGTTTTTCTGCCGAATGGCCCGGTATCAAATGATGACATGGAACTATACCTTGGTTTTATCAATAATAAACCTTCTAAATCCAGGGATATTGTATTGAGAAATAATGGTATAAAAACCAGATACTATGCATTAGCAAAAGGGGGAAAACCAACACATACCAATGCCCAAATGACTGCACTGGCAGTTGCTTCACTATTTAAAGATGATCCGGAAAAAATAAAAGAAATTGATCTGTTGGCTTGCGGAACTTCTTCGCCTGACCAGATGCTACCCTCCCATGCTGTAATGGTACATGGATGGCTACCACAATCAAAAGCAATTGAAGTGGTCTCTCCTTCAGGTGTTTGTTGTGCAGGAATGCATGCTTTAAAATACGCTTATCTCGCCATCAAAAGCGGTGAAGCTAAACTGGCAGTATCTGCAGGTTCTGAAAGATTTTCTGGTTCGCTTGTCTCCAATGTATTTGAAGAAGAATCACATCAATTAGAAGCGCTGAATGGAAATCCGAATATAGCCTTTCAAAAAGATTTTCTACGCTGGATGCTATCTGATGGCGCATCCGCTTTTTTACTGGCATCAGAACCCAATGAAAACGGACTAAATCTCCGGCTCGACTGGATAGAGGGCGTTTCCTATGCAAATGAAATGGAAACATGCATGTATGCGGGAAGTGAAAAAATGCCGGATGGCAGCCTGAAAAGTTATATGGATTTTACACCTGAAGAGATCATTCATAAATCAGTATTAAGCATCAAACAGGATATTACCCTGCTTAGCAATAATATTATTCACCTGGGAGGGAAAAAAATAAAAGAGATTTTTGATGAAAAAGGGCTTGGTGTTGATGACATCGATTATTTTTTACCACATATTTCGAGCGAATATTTCAGACCTAAAATTTTTGAGGAAATGGCTGTACTTGGAAAGCATGTTCCTTTAGAAAAATGGTTCATTAATCTGCCGAGCATGGGCAATGTAGGAGCAGCTTCCGTTTACCTGATGGTACATGAACTCTTTCATAGCGGTAGATTAAAAAAAGGAGAAAAGATCCTCCTGCTTGTTCCGGAAAGCGGCCGATTTTCATATATGTATGCCATGCTGACTGTTTGTTGATCAGCACCTAACGATTCTCTCAACCAATCTTCCCGTTATAGTATGATCTGCTAAGCCTACCCCACCAATACCCTTCTTAGGAACTCTTCTTACTGTAAATGTGTGAATTATATAAACTATTCATAGAATCGTATAAAGGGTATATGAAAATGATTAAGCAATTTCATAGAACTTATCATAAGTTGTTTTGATTACCCCAAAACCGAATGTGATTTAGTTCAATTTTTCTCACTGATCTACTCAATTATCAATAAAAATGAAAAATAATTTCGCCCTCTCTAAAGTAATTTTATCAGCAACTTTCATTCTTTTTTGCATTGCTGGCTCAGCACAAACGAGCCCAAAGGATAAAAAAGTGATCTATGACAGCAAGTTGGCAAAAACTGCATTTATACGAGTTGATCCCACTATGAGGGAAATGTTCAAAAAAGCATACGCATATGTAATTTTCCCGAATGTGGGAAAAGGTGCCATAGGTGTAGGAGGTGCTTCCGGCCATGGGATCGTGAGTCTAAAAGGAAAGATGATAGGAATATCGAAAATGACTCAGGTAACGGTCGGTTTGCAAATAGGTGGCCAGGCATACCGTGAGGTGATCTTTTTTGAGAACAAGGCCGAATTGGACAGGTTTAAAGAAAATAATTTCGAATTCTCTGCTCAGATTTCAGCTATTGCTGTAAAAGCCAATGCTTCCGCCAATGCAAAATACACTGACGGTGTTTTGATCTTTACACAGGGAAAAGGAGGACTGATGGCTGAATTATCCATCGGCGGGCAGAAATTCAAATACAAGAAATTCTGGATTAGCCCACTAATTTAAGAACCGTCGGGGATTTGCTGATCTGTCTGTAATACCTGAATCATTCAAATTTTATTTCTGGCCAAAGATTGGTTAGTTGAATGAAAATATAGCCGATCTATTCCATTTTCGAAGGAATTTATCAATCAGAAATACGTTGCCCATTTTCTCTACTACCTGGAATCCAGATTCCAGGACTTTTTTAAAGAGAAAACCCCTGAGTAAACTCTCGAAAAAGCAGAAAATCAGGATTCTGGTAACGATAGTCTCAAAAAGAAATAACCAACCCAACAAAATTCGGTACCGGTAGCTATACCAAAAGCAGTAAGCAATGAATACAATATCCACCAGGGGGGTTTCGACGAAATTTTTAATTTTTTTCATTGCCATGAAAAAACTATCTTCTAAAAAAATTTTATGACATGTTCGCTGGCATTGGAATTGATATGATAGAAGTTGACAGGATAACAAAATTTATTGAAAAAGAATTTGGATTCAAAGAACTGGTGTTCTCAACAAAAGAGATCGTCTATTGTGAAACAAAAACAAATAAGTTTGAAAACTATGCTGTCCGCTTTGCAGCAAAAGAAGCTTTTTTTAAAGCAATAGGAACGGGATGGGTGAGCGGAACTTTATTCAATGAAGTTGAAATAACCAATGATGAACTGGGGAAACCAAGGTTGACCCTGCTTGGTGAAACACATAGAACAATGGCTTCATTAGGCATCAATAAAATTCTGGTCTCAATGTCTCATCTTAACACTATAGCTGCAGCAGTGGTAGTTATTGAAAAATAGTAATGGTATTCCCGGCAACAATATATCATCCGTCACCTGACAAAAAGTCAAAACCAAATCAGGAACAAAAACTAAAGGAATTACTTTTATACCTTAGCCAGCACTCTCCCTTTTACAAAAATTTATTTCTACAACACCGTGTTGACATTAATAGTTTCAATACCCTCGAAGATATTACCAAACTTCCCACTACCAGCAAAGAAGATCTGCAGCAATACAATGAAGATTTTTTATGCGTGGACAGGCAAAAAATAGTAGAATATACCTCCACTTCAGGAACACTGGGAAGGCCCGTTACCATTGCACTTACAGAAAATGACCTAAACCGCCTGGCGTATAATGAATACAATTCATTTCTAACCGCTGGTGGGTCATCCAAAGATTCTTACCAGCTGATGCTTACTCTTGACAGGCAGTTCATGGCGGGCATAGCCTATTATTCAGGGATTCGTAAACTCGGAGCAAGTATAATTCGTTTGGGACCTGGTGTGCCTTCTCTTCAATGGGAAACCATTGAAAGGCTAAAGCCAACAGTTATTGTAACAGTCCCATCCTTTATTCTTAAACTGATAAAATATGCAAAAGAGAATAATATTAATATAAACAACAGTTCAGTAAAAAAAGCTATTTGTATTGGTGAAAATATTCGGAATGCAGATTGTTCACTGAATATTCTGGGTAATAAAATAACTGAGTCATGGAATATTAAACTTTACTCAACCTACGCCTCTACTGAAATGCAGACTGCATTCACTGAATGCAGTGAAGGACGTGGCGGTCATCTCCAACCAGAGTTACTGATAGTGGAACTATTAAATGAAAATGATCAGCCTGTGCCGGCCAATGTTCCCGGAGAAGTTACTATTACAACACTGGGGATAGAAGGAATGCCATTATTGCGTTACCGAACAGGAGATATATGCATGTATTTTGATGAACCCTGCGCCTGCGGAAGAAACAGTTTGCGCTTATCATCTGTAATAGGGCGAAAAAAACAGATGATCAAATTTAAAGGCACTACCCTTTATCCCCCTGCTCTATTCGATCTGTTAATGACAATGGATGAAATACTTGATTATGTTATAGAGGCCCGTACAAATGAAGTGGGTCTCGATGAGGTTATTTTATACCTGGTACCCGTTGCAAGAACAGAGGAAACTGACCACAGTATAAGAGCTTATTTACAGGCAAGGCTAAGGGTAAGTCCACTTATTAAATACCTTAATATAGAGGAACTTCAGCAATTGCAATTTTCAGAAACGGGAAGAAAGTCAAATAAATTCATTGACAACAGAAATCTAACTTGAATTCGGTCTATGGCCATTGATAGCATACTAATTTTTTTAACGGCCTGCTATCTTAAACAAATATAATTTTAATTCGATGATAGCTGTTGGTCAAGATATACTTTCAATTGATGATTTTTCTGCTATTCTGTCTAAAAACAAATTGATCTCCCTCAGTCAACCTGTAATAGACAAGGTTAATGAGAATTTTAAATTCTTAGGCCGTTTTTCCACTAATAAGCTGATCTATGGAATAAATACAGGCCTGGGGCCGATGGCACAATATAAAGTCAGCGATGAAAATTTCATTCAGCTTCAATATAATCTCATTAGAAGTCATTGTTCCGGCAGCGGTAATCTCCTGGCTCCATATTTAGTAAAGGCATTAATGGTGGCCCGGTTAAACAGCTTAATGCAGGCATATTCAGGAGTGCATACAAATGCTGTAGAGCTACTGAAAGATATGATCAATAAAAATATAATCCCTTGTATCTATGAGCATGGTGGTGTAGGCGCCAGCGGTGATCTTGTACAGTTAGCACATCTGGGTCTGGTGATGATCGGTGAAGGCGAGGTGATCTTTGAGGAAGAGATAAAACCTACTATAGAAATTTTCAACAGATTTAATTTGAGTCCTCTTTCTATTCATATCAGGGAAGGATTAGCAATCCTGAATGGAACCTCTGCCATGACTGGTATCGGGATGGTGAATATTATACAGGCTAAGAAATTACTGGAATGGTCTGTATTGCTATCAGCAATGATGAATGAAGTTGTGGAAGCCTATGATGACCATTTTTCTTTTGAATTAAATATTGTTAAACGCCATAAAGGGCAGAACAGAGTGGCCGCACTTATTCGTGAAGTACTGAAGGATAGTAAAATGATTCGCAAGCGCTCAGATGTACTATACGGTGCAGTAAATATCAATCAGAATATTTTTGAGGATAAGGTCCAGGAATATTATTCATTACGATGCGTTACGCAGGTGATAGGGCCGGTGTATGATACCATTTATCAGGCTGAAATAATACTGGTTGACGAATTAAATTCAGTGAATGATAATCCTGTGATCGATCATATAACCGAAAATGTATTTCATGGGGGCAACTTTCACGGAGACTATGTTTCGCTGGAAATGGATAAAATAAAAATTGCTGTCACAAAACTATCCATGCTTGCTGAAAGACAATTGAATTATCTGTTAAATGACAAACTCAATCAAAAGTTTCCTCCTTTCTTAAATCTTGGTGTACTCGGATTGAATTTTGGTATGCAGGGTATGCAATTCACTGCCACCTCCACCGTGGCAGAAAACCAGACCATGTCTTTCCCAATGTATGTCCACAGCATTCCCAACAATAACGATAATCAGGATATAGTAAGTATGGGCTGTAATGCCGCTATGATGACTCATAGGGTAATTGATAATTCTTTCACAGTACTGAGTATACAGGCCATGGCTCTTACTCAGGCAATTGACTATTTAAACTGTCAGGAAAGGCTTTCGCCTGTAACCAAATCAGTATATACTGAGATCAGAAATATATTCCCAAAGTTTGTGGAAGATCATCCTAAATATAATGACCTTAAAAAAGTAAAATCATTTCTTAAAGATTCAGAAGCGATCATTTCATTGGAGAAAACAGGTCAGAATAAATGATTGACTGAATAATGTAAAACTTCTATTTGATATAACATGAAATGTGCATTAGTTACAGGAGGATCCAGGGGTATTGGCCGGGCTATTTGCCTCAAAATGGCAAGCATGGGATATTATGTGCTTGTTAATTATAAGAGTAATCTGGAGGAGGCCCAAAAAACTCTTGCTCTCATAACACAAAATGAAGGCAGAGGTGAATTATTACCCTTTGATGTTTCCAGCAAGGAGCAGGTAAGGCAATCTCTTAGCACATGGATAAAAGCCAATGAAGAAAAATATATAGAGGTATTAATAAATAATGCGGGTATTAAAGATGATACATTAATGGTCTGGATGGAAGATGAACAGTGGGAGCTTGTTATTAAAACAAATTTGGATGGTTTTTTTTACGTAACACGCCTTGTATTGGGTAATATGCTGCTTAAAAAATACGGAAGGATAATCAACGTGGTCTCTCTGTCTGGATTAAAAGGAAATCCTGGTCAAACAAATTATTCTGCTGCTAAAGCCGGAGTAATTGGCGCTACCAAAGCATTAGCACAGGAAGTTGCCCGTCAGGGAATAACGGTTAATGCTGTAGCACCGGGATTTATAAGGACAGATATGACGGAGGGACTTGATGAAAAAGAAATACAGAAGTTGATCCCTGCCCGGAGAATTGGAACACCAGAAGAAGTGGCCAATGCCGTAGGGTTTTTAGCCTCTCCGGAAGCGGCATATATAACTGCCGAAGTATTATCCATCAATGGCGGATTATATTCTTAGCAGTACAGAAAAGAAAAAGACAATTATTATGATCATTGAAGAGAATATATTGTGTTTCATCCCTCAAAGGCACCCGTTTGTAATGATCGATGAATTAATATATTCAGGTCAAATGACCACCCGGACCAGTTTCATAGTTGCTGAGGACAATATTTTTGTTGAATCCGGTGAATTCCAGGAGGCTGGTTTAATTGAGAATATGGCTCAGACTGCCGCTGCAGGAAAAGGGTATCTATCAAGGCTGGAAAACAAACCTGCCCCTGTTGGCTATATCAGTGTAATTAAAAATCTGGAAATTTTTGCCCTGCCCAAAATAAACAATCAATTAATAACTGAAATACTAATTGAAAATCAGGTTTTTGATTTTACAATCATTGCAGGAAAAATATGGTGCAATAAAACGTTGATGGCGCGTTGTGAAATGAGAATTTTCATTAGCTAAGAAAGTTAAACTATCTCCTGGGAAAAGCAATGAACGATAATTTCTGTTCTTTAAAATCTATTCAAGTTGTAACATGCGGGTAGAGCCCTTAATCAAAATGAATTTATGAAGAACATTTTTATTGCTTCTGATAATATTTTTTCTCCTCTCGGATCAACAACAGAAGAAAATTTTTCACGGCTTAAACAAAATGATTCCGGTGTGAAGCGGCATGAAATGAAAAGCTTATCCCCGGAACCATTTTATGCTTCTTTGTTTGAAGATAACAACAGGTTTATAAAAGACTCTGGTATAAATTATACAAAATTTGAACAGCTGCTTATTTCATCCATTCAGGATGCATTACAAAAGACCAATATTAATATTCGATCAGGAAAAAGCATTCTGATCATTTCTTCCACAAAAGGAAACATAAGCCTGCTCGAGACAGAGCCCTATTCCATACTATTGAAAAAAAGGATTGCCATTCACATGTCGGCAAAAATGGTTGGTGAATATTTTCATGCTGCAAATACACCACTTGTTGTATGTAATGCATGTATCTCAGGGATACTTGCCATCATAACAGGTATGCGCCTTCTGCAATCAGGCTATTATGAAAATGCGATCATTGCCGGTGCAGATGTGATATCAAAATTTGTCTTATCCGGTTTTCAATCTTTCCAGGCTGTTAGTTCAGGGCCTTGTAAGCCATTTGATAAAAATCGTGATGGAATTAACCTGGGAGAAAGTGCCGCCACCATTATTCTTTCTTCCAACAAGGAATATAAAGGCGCCATAAAAGTGCTGGCCGGTGCAACAAGCTCTGATGCCAACCATATTTCCGGACCCTCACGTACAGGTATGGAATTATGTCAGGCGATCAATAATTCGATAATGGATGCCAGTTTATCTGCAACGGATATTGACTTTATCTCTGCACATGGTACGGCAACAATCTACAATGATGAAATGGAGGCAAATGCAATTTCACTGGCAAGTCTACAAAACACTCCCGTCAATAGTCTGAAAGGCTATTATGGACACACGTTGGGTGCGGCAGGTCTGCTTGAATCAATTGTTACGATACAATCCATGAAAGAAAATCTGGTTTTACCCACCAAAGGGTTTCAAGATCCTGGAGTAACTATGCCAATAAATATTAATAAAACAATTCAGTTTATCCCCTTAAACCATTGTCTGAAAACAGCTTCCGGATTTGGCGGTTGTAATGCAGCAGTGATTTTTGGTAAATCCTAACCAGTCAAACAAAAATAATCACGCATTGTCTGCAGAAAATTATATCACGGCCAATTGTATAATTAACAAGAACATTATTTATAAAAATGGAAGGCGTCTATATGAAAATAAAGCTGATAGTTTGACTGCCTTCTTAAACTCAGTATACGGGCATTTCAATATGGCCTATCCAAAATTTTTTAAAATGGGTAATCTTAGTAAACTTGGCTGGCTTACCTCAGAAATATTGCTTAACGAGGATCCTATAAAAGACCATTACCTGCCGAATGAGATTGGAATAGTGATATCCAATTCAAATGCAAGCCTTGATTCAGATCTGAAATATTATGATTCCATCAATGAAATTCCCAGCCCGGCCTTGTTTGTATATACTTTACCCAGTATTATGGCCGGAGAGATCAGTATAAGAAATAATATTAAAGGCGAAAATGCCTTTTTTATTTCTGAATATTTTGATCTGGAACTTATCCAGCATTATGTAAGTGATCTTCTGAATAATAATAAACTGAAAGCTTGTATCTGCGGTTGGGTCGAATTAGTTGGAGAGGAATATAATGCTGTTTTATTTCTGGTTGAAAAGAATAAAAAGGAACCATTTAATCTGTTTACCATGAAAAGTATTCATAAAATATTGCAAGAATGAGTTCTCGTGTTTTCATTGCCGGACTGGGTGTTATTTCGTCAATTGGTAACAATGTTGCTGAATGCCTTTCCTCATTTGAACAGGAACGAACAGGCATGGGTGATATTTCTTACCTGGAAACTATTTACAGAAATAAAATTCCAGTAGGCGAAGTAAAATTGAGTAATGAAACACTTGCGACCCTTTCAGGTCTTTCTTCGCAGATAAGTCGTACGGCTTTACTAAGCCTTATTGCCGCCAAAGAGGCATTGGAAAATGCTGGCATTGAAAATATAAAATCCTGGCGCACTGGTTTTGTTTCGGCAAATACTGTTGGAGGAATGGATAAAAGTGAAAAGTTCAGGGCTGATTTTCTTGCCGATCCACGAAAAGGAAAATTGAGAGATATTATACATCATGAATGCGGCAGTATTACCGAGTTAGTATCCGAACAGCTGAATATCCGTGATTTTGTCACTACGATCAGCACGGCATGTTCCTCCTCTGCCAATGCTATCCTTTTTGGAGCAAGATTAATCAAGCATGGCATGCTTGATATTGTAGTGGCGGGAGGAGTGGATGCTTTAACAAAATTCACACTGAATGGATTTAACACCCTAATGATACTTGATAAAGAATTCTGTAAACCTTTTGATGAAAACCGTATGGGTCTTAATCTGGGTGAAGGAGCTGGTTATCTGGTAATGATTTCGGAGAGGGTCGCAACAACTTTACAACGGGTTATGCATAGCGAGCTTATTGGTTATTGCAATATGAACGATGCTTATCACCAAACTGCGTCTTCCCCTGATGGCACTGGATCATTCCTTGCTATGAAAGGGGCTATGGAGATGGCTGGACTGCAGCCATCAGATATTGATTATATTAATTTGCACGGAACTGGTACTCAAAATAATGACCTGGCGGAAGGAACAGCTATAAAAAGATTGTTTGATCCGCAATATCCGAAGATGAGTTCCACCAAATCATTCACAGGGCATACCCTGGGTGCAAGCGGTGGTATAGAAGCTGTATTCTCTGTTCTTTCAGTTAAACACGGCATCATATATCCCAACTTACGTTTCACCACAACTATAAAGGAATTACCATTCAAGCCTGAAACCAGTTTTTTAAAAAATCAGGATCTGAGATTCGTTATGTCAAATTCATTCGGATTTGGGGGAAACTGTTCTTCCTTAATTTTTTCAACATGTTGAAATGAGTATATTCATTCGTGCAACAGCAAATATATCACCCCAGGAAACTTTTGGAGAACCACCATATCTTACCAAAACAATAGAGTATACAAGTAATCTTTTAAGAGTAATCAAACCTGATTACAAGGAAATCATAGATGCAAAACTGTTACGAAGAATGAGCCATGTTATAAGTATGGGGGTAGCAGCAGCGTCCGCATGTTTAAAATTTGCTGGAGGAATAAATCCGGACGCTATTGTAACTGGAACCGCATATGGTTGTATGGAAGAAAGCGACTTCTTTTTAAAAAAAATCCTTGAACAAAACGAAGAAATGCTTTCCCCTACAGCATTTATACAATCTACTCATAATACAGTCGGAGCCCAGATCGCACTGGCATTTCAATGTCATCAATACAATAATACTTTTGTACACAGCGGTTTTTCATTTGAAACCGCGTTACTTGACGCCATCATGCTTTTACAGGAAGACGAAGTAAAAAACGTCCTGGTTGGAGGGTTAGATGAACTGTCTGATACGAGTTACCTGATATTAAACAGGTTTGGTTTGTATAAACGGATCCCCGTTTCAAACCTGGAATTGTACAACTCAAATACTAAAGGGACCATTGCGGGAGAAGGAGCGGCCTTTTTTTTACTTACAAATAAACCTTCTGTAAATGATTATGCTCAGCTAGAGGCTATTTCCACATTTTTTAACCCAACTGATATAACAGTTGTTGAAGACCAAATACGATCCTTTTTAAAATCCAGGTCAATTAATATTACCGATATTGATTTAATAATAACCGGAAGAAACGGAGATGCAAAAAATGATACGCTGTATGATCATCTGGAGAGAGACTTGTTTAATAACAAAGAGGTGATCAACTATAAACATCTTTGTGGTGAATACCCCACTTCCTCTTCTTTTGCCTTATGGCTGGCCGCTACTATTATCAAAGCAGGGGAAATACCAGCAGGGGCAGGAAATAATTCTCTTGCTACAAATAAGATAAATCGGGTGTTGATCTATAATAATTATCAGAACCGGTATCACTCGCTGCTTTTAGTCTCAGCATCCGTGCTATCACAGTTATAAAATCTATTCAAATTATGCTTAAGAATGATTTTTTTATGCTCTCAGATCTAAGTACCAGTGGAGATACCATTACGGCAAAGTTTCAACTTGATGAAAAAAATAAAATATTTGATGGCCATTTCCCTGGTAATCCCGTTGTACCCGGGGCTTGTATGATGCAGATGGTAAAAGAAATAACAGAAACAGCCCTTGGTTTGAAAATACAACTTACAAAAGCAGATGAATTGAAATTTTTACAAATAATCGACGCAAGGAAGCATAATATATTACAAATGCAACTGAAGTATTTTTTACAGGAAAATGAAATGATCAGTATTTCTGCCATCCTGTTAAATGACAAACAGGTTTGCTTCAAATTCAAAGGTTTCTTTAGCAGTCAGGTCGAAGCCTAAAACATCATTTCGCCAGCCCTATTTTATTTTGTCCGGTGCTTCTCGATATAATCAGCCAATGTATTCACGTCAATCAATATTTTTCGACCTTCCTTCGGATCCTTGATATTGATCCCATATTCCCGCTGAAGTAATACGATCAGTTCAAGAGAATCGATAGAATCCAGTCCCAACCCTTCACCGAACAAGATCTCATCATCTTTAATATCTTCCGGTTTAAGGGAAGTCAAATTCAGAAACTCAATGATCTGCTGTTTCAATTGTTGTTTTAATGCTGCCGTATCCATAATAATTTATTATTCAGATGAGATTTTTTCGTTTCAGGCCTGCAAGGGTTACCAGTTGCAATAATACAGTAATACCAATTAAAGGAATTAAATCCGGCAATATATCCTTCAGCTTTCCACCTTCAAGAAATAGGCCATAATAAGCCTGCAGACACCAATGCAAGGGTGATATCTTCATTATCATTTTAAAAACATCGGGCATTGCAAAAGAAGGTATCATTAAACCACCGATCACGGAAAGTATAACAATTGATATGGCCCCAAAACCGTTGGCCTGCTCCTGGGTTTGGGCAAAAACACCAATACAAATAGCATAACTAACTGCACACCATCCGCAAACCAAGGTAACAAGTATTAAACCTAAAATATCTGACGGAAGCTGCAAAACCGGCAATCCGATGAATGGAAATAACCAAACGCCAATTGCAAATATTACTGTTGCCTGCAAAAGCGTAACGATCAAATAAGTGATCTGCTTAGACAATAATGCTGTAAAGTAATTAGTTGGCAGTGTTTTTAATCTTATAAAACTTCCACTCAGTTTCTCCCTTACTACACTTCCCCCCAATGACAGTACTACAAAAAACATAGCAAAAATGGTCCAGGCCGGTACATTGTGTTGTGAAACATTTGGAACAAAACTGTTACCGTTGCCCGACAGAGAGATTTCTTGTATAGCAACATTACCGGTAAGCATTTCATTCTCCTGTGAATCGGGCAATGATTTTTCATTTATGGAATAGTACAATTCTCTTATTACCTGCCTGCTCTCTACCATTTGTAATGCACTACCCAATGCACCTCTTACTGAAAGTTTGAATGCTTCCTGCAAAACGGGATCGAATATTAAGGCAACAGGTTCATCCTCGCTAGTATGAGCTTTTGTTGTATCACCTGTTAGCCCAAAAGCATTTAATGCTTTATTCGAAGTATTTTTTGCCCTGCTCTCTATTTGCCCGGAAAAACCGGCAGGAATGACCATTCCCAGTGACACATTTCTTTTGTGCATGATTTCCTTCAAACGGACAATGCTTTCATCGCCTGAGACTGGTAAGAGATTAAACATCCCAATACTATCGATCGCTTTAATAAATTTAGTGCCACTAGAGCCCGTATCCTTATTGCAAAATATCAGCTCCACTTTAGTTTTGTTCAAGGCGTCAAACGTATTTCGCTGAATGCCTGTTACTACAATTACCAATATGATGGGCATACCAAACATAAGAGCAATGCCTACCTTATCACGGATCAGTATCCTGATATCTTTTTTTATAGTGGCCCACAATTTCATAAATACCTGAAATCTTTACCTGTTAAATATAAAAATAATCCTTCCAGATCTTTTTGCCCATAGTCAGACAATAAAGTAGCAAGATCACCATATGCAATTATTTTTCCGTCGTTGATCAAAGCAATTTTTTTACATAACCCTTCTGCCTCATGTAATTGGTGAGAAGTATAAATAAGTGTAGTGCCATTCTTGTTTAATAATTTCAAATAATTGATGATGTCAATTCTGGTTTGAACATCCACGCCAACTGTTGGTTCGTCCAGAAATAATATTCGGGGATTGTGAATCACGCCGATAGCAAGATTAACCCTTCGTTTCATCCCACCAGATAATTTATCCAGCCTCCTGCTGCTTACTTCGACAAGGCCAAGTATACTCAGTAATTCGGTCGTTCTGCATTTTGTTTCTTGGTCAGTAAGACCAGCCCAGGCCCCGAAGAATTCCAGATTTTCTACTGCATTCAGTTCCTGGTAAAACGAAAGTTCCTGTGGCACATAACCAAAATGTTTTTTTACTTTATTCCCTTTTGATCTTATGGTATCTCCTAAAAGTTCAATACTACCCTGATTGTAAGACAATACACCAGTTATAAGATTCATCAATGTTGTCTTCCCGGCTCCATTTGGACCAAATAAACCAAACCTTTCACCAGCAGCAATTTCCAGATTCAAATGGGAGAAAAACATTTCTGATTGTCCGGGATAATTGAAGCAAAGGTCTTTTATTATTATGGCAGGCTGGGTCATGAATGCCATTTTAGATTTGATAATTTCTGGAAGGCAAGCTTCTCTATCTCTGCTATTTCCAGCAAGTAATCCCCCATCATGTTAAAATCTGCCTGACTACTTATCCTGCCTTTGAATATTCCCGCAGCCTGAACAGCGGCGGTCCGCCATAAGTCGCCGGATCTTGTAAAAGTATTTGAGCTCTCCAGCAAATCCTCATTGGGATGATATGCAAATGCCTCCTGCAGAAAAGCGGCATACATGAAACGAAATCCACCGCCACCAGTACCTATTTCCTCCTGCATACGCACCAGTTGTGCCAGGTATAATCCTGCTTTGTGCAATCCTAATTTATCGCGCCATTTTTTTATTCTTCTGCCGGTAAATTTTATTCCTTTTACTCCTGTTACACTCCATGGAATATGTAACATATTGAATGTATTTTTTTTTATGCCATGTTTAATCCCCTTCTTTATGTTTTCGTCAGTGACGATATTGCCATTCATTGGATAATATAATTGCCCTCTTGGTGCCAGCATACCTCTTGCAAATCTTACACGCTCCAATTCATAGCCTGAAAGCGAAGTAACATTTTCCATGATCGGATCACTTATAAGGTATCTATCATCCTCTCTGCCATATACTATTAAATTATGTGCATTGAAATGAAAACGGTATTCTTTTGGAAAGTATGGGAGGTAATAGACCCCTACCTGACAACCAACAACATGACCTTCGTCCAGGCATTCATCCAAAAATATTTTAGCCTGTTCTTTTGATCTGAATTTTTTCTTTACCACCGGGATACCCAGCGATTGGCAGGTTTGTTTGAAAATATGCCCAGGTTGAATACGAAATGCGATAGCTGGTCCTCCATTTATTTTTAAGAAGGGTATATAAACAAAAAACAATCCCGATCCGAGACCAAAAGCCAAGGGCTCTGTTATTTTATTTATTCCGGTTGCCCTCAGTAAGTTTCTTGTAACGCCGGTTTCACAATGTGCTGCCTGTATATGCTCAAAATCAATCTTCATGTAAATTCAAACTTTTAAGGTCATCTATATGTACGTTAAAAGCGTCTGCGTATTTCTGTAATTTCTTCTCAGATAATTTCTTAAAGATGGCTGGTTTTAGATGCCTTTTTATCTGCCATTTCCAAAAACCAGTATAAGCTGCTAATATTCCAATATCCATCAGTCTTCTTTCCATAAAAAAAAGTAAAGGGCTTGCTTCATTGTTCAACACTTTCGCTTTTGCGATGGCAATACGCAACTCAATATCCTGCCAGGCAAGATCCAACGCATTTATTTTAATATCCCAGCCTTTGCTTTGTTCAGTAATATACTTTCCGGAATTATCGGTAGCATAACAAAGTTCTTTTGTGATCTTACCTAAAGAACCCAAATCCTGAGGAACATCTTCCTTTTTCATAAATAAATAAACCGAATATTCCAGACTGTAATCAAAAATTGCAAAACAGGTAATTGAAATGGGAAGCAGAAAGGGTATATGATTTGAAAGTGGAATTCGTACCTGAAGTTACGCAAATATTAGCACCAAAAAGCCATGCAAAATATGCATGACTTTTCCTGTTGTTATTTTTTTACCCGTTGGTAATGCTCCACTGCTTTATACCCATCTTTTGATGTGAAGGACTGTGTGTAGGCATCCGTGCCGCTCATTTCAATGGAAATGTCAATATCCTTACCAATTACCTCTGAATAAGAAGACACCAAAACAGATTCTTTGGATTTATTGGTACCGGTCATCGCGAATTTTCCGTATCCCATTCCAGAATTGATCTTATTGGTAGAGTCGGTGTAAGTGAGTCCAAAAATAAAATACCCACCACAATATATTTTATATTGGGTCTTGTTTTCCGGAAAACTATCCTTGCCCATTAAGCTATATGAACTGGTGAGTTTCCATAGACCGTCTAATGGAGATTTTACTTCGCTACCCACTTTTTCGTAGTCTTCTTTCAGTACATATTTCTTTCCATTCATTTCTATATTTGGAATTACCTGCTGATATCCCTTATCAGTTTTAGTTATTGTGAGTTTATAGGTTGCTGCGCTATCGCTCATGCCACCGGCCCATCCAAAATACTTCGCGTCTTCAAATGTAGTATCCTTACTCACACTGTATGAAGCCACTCCAAAACTACTGCTGGAATCGGCAGGGTTAAACTTGGCATACATCATATGGTCTTCTGTGTAAATTTTCATTTGCTGTGAGCCGCTATTGGTGCTATCCTTATTATCAAGTGTAATGGTTTGTGATAACATCTTATATGCTCCCGGCATACTTACGGTTTCTGTTTTGTTTGCCGTGTTACAACCCAAAATGGCCAAAAATGCAATAGCAAAAAATAGTTTCATTTAATTTTCTTTAAATAGTTAAGAATGATAAAAACGAAGAAAAGCACAATAATTCAAGAGGAATTAAGTACTGCTGCTAATCCAACAAGTTACTTTAAAAAATGAATTCTTATTACATTTATTTGTTATAATATCATTCCACGCTGGCATCCAGATATTCATTTTTTGTAACTTCCATAGTGTAAATAGTGACAGTAAATACAGGAATAAATTATATATTATTTTAAACCCCACACCATGGACATACACCACCAGGCACATACAGAATGAAAGAAATGGACGCACTATTTCTGGGAATTTCTGATGCTTTTTCTCGCTGTTTTCTGTGGTTTCCTTGCAGAAAATATAAGGGAACATAAAGTAGAAAATATCAGGGCAAAAGAATTTGCCATTTCATTATTAAAAGATCTTAATAACGATACAGCTGCTATAGCAACATATAAAAAGACAGAGAGGCGGTATATCTCAATTTCTGATACACTTCTTGAGCTCAATAAATCAAAATTAGATGGTTTTACAGCCACCAGATTTTCATTCTATGCAAGGTTCGCCTACTGGACCGCAGGTATTGACTGGAATCGAACAACTTTTGAGCAGATCAAGAATTCGGGAAGCCTTCGCTATTTTAAGCATGCCCTGCTGGAAAAACTCATGAAATATGATGCCGTCATAAATGAAAATGAACGCGAATTTTTTAATCATGAAACCAGAGGGAATATGTTACCGAATTCCACCAACAAGATATTGGAACCAGCATTTCATCAGGAAGTATCAAAATTATTTTTATTGTCGCTGGATACCTTATCAAATAAGCCCTATCAGAATTATATGTCCATTAATTTGCTTTCATTGGAAAACAAACGAAATGAAATAAATGAATTACTGAACATGGTTGTTGTGCAGCAAAGAAACCTGCGTTACGGAGAACAACGATTAAAGAAGGCAGAGGATCTGGCCAGGGAGTTAATTGAAGCATTCAAGGCAGAATACCATTTAAAGTAAAGGCAAGATTTTCCGTTTCCCATATAACTTCAACTGGTGCTCCTTTATATTTTCAGCAATAAATCCACAAAAGCACAAATGCATATTCTCAGGCATAGTTATTGAACATTATATTAATAAATAATTATGTCTTTAAAAAACAAAAAACAATTCGGCATTTGGATGGATTCACATCATGCTACTATATCGGGAAGAGAGAAACTGGATTCAGGATCTTTTGTGATCCTCAGTCATTTAAAAAATGCGGGCAAAGAAGCCAACTCCAATGAAAATGCGGCCAACCATCAGGAAATAGGGGCCACACATAAATTCTTTAAGGAAATAACTTCCCATATTCAAAATGCAGAAGAAGTTCATGTAACCGGTACCGGTACAATTCAGGAACAGTTTATCCACTACCTGGAAGAAACACCACAATTTAAAAATACAGCCAAGAAAGAAAGTACTTCCATTAAAATGAAAGATGAAAAGTTGATTGAATTTTTTACAGAAAAATTTACTGCCTGATCTATTGACTGAAAAAAGGACTTTCCTTAGCAAAGGACAAGATAAATTTTGTTCCCTTCCCTTCCTTTGACTCTACAAACAGTTTAACGCTGTTGGCTTTTAATATATCATAGGTTGCTGCAAGGCCAATACCTAGTCCTCCAGGTTTTTTTGTAAAAAACGGATCAAATATTTCCTTCAAATCATCGGGGTTAATACCGCATCCATTATCGCTGATCTCCAACACATAAAAACCGCGTACAGTTTTTGTAACAATACACAGCTGTCCGTTTTCAATAGTCATTGCATCAATAGCATTAATAATAATATTGGTCAGGGCAATTTTCATTTCCGCTCGATGCAGCTGCAAATTGTGATCATTTATAGTATATCGTTTCGTAACTGTAACATTTTTTAACGAAATACGATCACCTGTCAATTTCAGGATCTCATCCAGTAAATTATGTACAGAGTAAATTGATCCTTTTAAAGTTTCCTCGTCATGCTGTTTCAGCAGGTTATCTATCAGAATATTTATTTGTATGGAGGCCCTGCTGATAATATCCATGTAAAGACCAGCAGATTCATCTTTATTCCAATTTTTCAGAAGCTCTATCGCAAGATTGATATTCGTAAGGGGATTTCTGATTTCATGTACCAGAGCAGCTGCAAAAGTAACGGGTGGGGGAATAAGGTGAAGAGGATTGATCATTTCATGTGGTAAACCTGTTACCACATGATTCTCATGGCTATTATTCTCGTTAGTTTTATTTTTTACCAGTAGCATTTCCCTAATAATGGAATTCAAATTGCATTATTTTAACAGATGAACTGTTATAGGAAACTGCCTTTTTCTTATATAATTCACATATTTAGCCCGGATTATGTGCATAGTTTGGTAAATAGAAGTATTAATTGCACCCGCTTACTGACATGATCCTCATCAACAGGGCCGATTTTTCTGCATGTATACGCGCAAGATTGCCAGCATATTGCTGGTCGATTCTATTGAGTTGCGTCTGCAAATTTTGCAATTGTGCGTACTGCTGATTCAGGCAGGAAATCTTGTCCTGTATACGCTGACGTTCTGTATTGTCTCTTGCTTTTTCAAGGCTTTTCTGGAGAAGACAACCGTTTAGTTTGTTCTGCAACATGCCTTGTTCCACCATAAGGTCAGGATTATTTCTGTCGAGATAACCGCGTTGTGTAATTGAATCCTGATAAACATTTCCATGCTGTGAATTCCGAAGATTCTGCTCCTGTATGCTGACAGCCCGTCTGCGAAAATCAATCAGGGCCCTTTTCTCCCCCTGGCAGTCACCATTAATGGCCGCTTCATCTCTTGCGATCTTATCTCTTTCGGTTTGAAGGTCGGCATTGACATTACGATTAGCTTCCTCTTCCTGTTTCCGGAAAATACTTGCATTGAAACAGGGATGGACGTTCGCGATATTCGTGATCTTTGTTGTTACTGACGTACTGCGCATCTCCATGATCAGGAATAATCCTTCTTCAGTCTTTAGATAGCCAACCCCAAAATGTCCAAGGAATTCCTTTGCATGTAATTTTTGTGGGTAATGATCGCTATAAATAAACCAGGTGGTACTGGTGTTACCCGTTTCAAGCCGGTATGCTGTAGCCCGCATATTGGCTCCGCAATATTCGGCCGTTTCAGTTTTTCTGGCGAGAACACCAGCGCCATCGAATAAAACAGCCTGCCCTTTTTGTGTGAGGCTGATATCCGTATTCCCGGTAGATACCCAATGATCAATGACATCATGCTTGCCTTTGCGATTGAAGTAATGAAACAGATTTCCCTTCATACTATTCACTGTAAAATCAAAAGTTGGTATTTCCGGCAACAGCACATTGACAAGACCATTTGAAGAAGGTGGTAAATAACCGGTGATCCCTTTTTCTGTATTAATGAACATGCATTGGTCTACCGTTCTACTGCCAACATGCAATTCAAAATCCATCTCGATATTAAAGCAAAGATCTGATTGCTGTGGTACGATGATCTGGGGTTGGGTTTCTCCCCGAAGAACAGGAACTCTCAACACAGTGCTTTCCCAGGCGGGAAACAGGAAGGTATCCCGACGGTGTTCAGGTACCTGAGCCCCGGCCTCTATAGCAAACAGAAAAATGAATAGTATATATCGATTCACATTTTTAATATTTTGAGTTTATGCCGGTTTTAGATTTTCATTCTTTAAAGATAAAAAAACTCTCAGGTTATTTATTTTTTCCGTTCAGTCTTCATTTGAAAATGCAATACGATTATTTGTAAGTAATTGCCTGATCCTGTCGCCACGTAAAGCCAAAGCATTCTGTACCGTTATAGTTCTAACCCCATTGCTACTTTCACGCGGATCGGATACTGAGCCTTGCATACCAACGATCAATCCGTCGACATCTACAACAGGACCTCCGCTCATTCCATAGAGTCCGAAATCCCGGATCAAAAAGCCTTCGTGAATTCTTTGAACACCTTTGGGATTAGCAACAGTGGCCGAAGTAAAATCAAGAATAAATGAAGGCTGAAAATAACGACGAACTCCCCCAAGTTCAAATCCTCCCTGTGCATTTAAAGTAATTTGTGCAAGCGGGTATCCTGCTATGCAAACTGTTCTTCCAATTTCAGGTGGCTCATTGGAGAAACGTAAAAAATCTATGCCCTTAAGATCGATCTTTCCGATATAAATATCATGCTGATCATCTCTGGCTAATTCCTTTATTACTAAAAAAGGATTGTGCAAATGTTCAGGTAATAATCCAAAATATACAAACTGGGTCTCTGGAGTTGTATCATCAAAAATATGCGCGGTAGTAACAAATACTCCCTGGTCATTAATAAAATAGCCAGTGCCAGCCACTCCCAGAGTAACCTGCTGTCCATTTCTAACCTGTCTGAAGATCGGGAACATGGCCTTTGTAATTTTCTTTACCGCTTTGACCATCATATGCTAAATTTTTATTTTTCCTGCCTTAATATTTTTTCCATTTCTCTTCCTTTCCCTAACTCATCCACCAGCTTATCAAGATATCTAACTTTTTGCGTCAGTGGGTTTTCAATCTCTTCAATCCGATAACCACAAATGACACCGGTAATGAGTTTTGCATTGGGATTTAATTTGGCCTGCTTAAAAAACATTTCAAAATTTACCTTCTTATCGATCACCTCCTTAAGCTTCTTTTCATCAAATCCTGTTAGCCAGCTTATCACCTGGTGCAACTCCTCCTTTGCTCTTCCTTTCTTTTTAGCCTTGGCAAGGTAATGTGGATATACGGAAGCGAAGATCATTGTGGCGATGCGATCATTGTGATTAATCATACAGTTCGTTTTATATCCTATTTGGAAATCCCCAATGAATCAAGTGCAGGCACCGCATTATTATTAAAATCAAATAAAGCCAGATTTTCCCCGGAAGAACCATTGGTAGCGGTGGGTCCTCTGAAGGCAACCCAATCAGGTGCCCAATAACAAATTCCCGCTCCTTTACTATTAGGTAAGGATCGGATCTTTTTTATAAGTGCCGCAATAAAATTAGCCTGCCCTGATAAGGATGCCGCATAAGCAGGAATGATCTGATCTGCGAGTCCGATCGTATTATTTGTATAATCATTCCATCCCAGGGTAAAAGGGTAAGCAGTTTCAGCAATAATAAGTGGTTTATTATAAGTATTCACAAGCGCTGTCAGATCCTGTTTGAGTATATCAAGATCTTTTCCATGCCATACAGGATAATAAGACAATCCTATATAATCATAGTTTACAGCTTGGGATTGCAGGTTTGAAAAAAACCAATCAGCTCCTGAGGTTCCTGCAAAATGAATCATAGTTTTTATTCCAGGGTCAACATCTTTTACTGCTTGTATTCCGGATTTTAATAATGCCGCATAGTTGGGCCAGTTTACATTATAACTACCCCCAACTTTTCCTTCATTCCATAAAAATCCACTGTTGGTTTCGTTACCGATCTGAACAATAGCAGGTTTAGCGCCGGCATCAGCACATGCCTGCACTACTCGTTTCGTATAGCTATACACGCTGTCTTTAAGATGAGCAAAGCTGAGAGACTGCCATGCAGCCGGTTTAGTTTGATTACCCGGATCGGCCCAGGTATCCGAATAGTGAATATCCAGGTAGACAGAAAGTCCAATGTTTGTTATTTCTGTTGCAAAACTTACCACTTCCTGTAAATTACTGTGTCCCGAAGCGGGTGAATACCATAAGCGTAAGCGAACAGTATTGATGCCCCTGTTCTTTAAAATGGATAGAATATTATTAGCTACATTATTGTATTTAAAAATGGTGCCGGCAGATCTTATTTCGGGAGTAAATGAAAGATCAACTCCGCGAATAAATGAATCTATACCAACTGGAACAGGTGCAGGGTTCGGAGGGAGGATCACTTCTTTCTTATGACAAGTGGTAAAAAGGACCAATAATAAAATAATTCTAAAAGGACGGACTCTCATACTTCTACGTTAAGGAATGAAGGTAATTTTTTTTATGCCATTTTCAAATGAGTTCAGACTAGCTTTATATCTCAAATTTATTTCCTTGAAGATCATTATCACCGGTACAACAGGTATGGTAGGAGAAGGTGTTTTGCTTGAGTGTATGGAATCTCCACATGTAACTGATATGTTAAGTGTTAGCCTTAAGCAAACCGGTTTTCAGCATCCCAAACTGAAAGAATACATTATACCCGACTTTCTTGGATTAAAAGAAAACGAACAGGCGCTTCAGGGCTATGATGCCTGTTTTTTTTGTGCTGGAATCAGCAGTATTGGAAAGAAAGAACCTGAATTCACGCGGAACACGTACGATACCATATGAATTTTGCGCGTGCTTTTGGTCCAGATTCCACCAAGACATTTATATATGCGAGTGGCGCCGGCACCTACAGCAGTGAAAAAGAAAAATTGATGTGGGCAAGAGTAAGTGGATAGTTTCCCCCTCATAACCGTATTCCGATCAACAGGGCCACTATGCATATGATGGTTAATAGTATCAGCATGGGCATGATAAACTTCACCCAGGTCTTCAAACTCATATTTACCATCGCCAGAGAAGGAAGTACTAATCCGGTAGGTGCAAGGAATGACATCAGACACATACCATACATATAAGAGTTCACGATCTCCCGGCCCGGTACATTCACCATG
>JBKJMI010000006.1:0-4983 GCA_046596515.1 Chitinophagaceae bacterium
TCCTTATTCCACCACTTCATCTGTAGCTGGCCCTATGTGGGATGGAAGTTTGAAATATTCCATCATCACCCAAACCAAGGGTAAATATCCTGTCAGCATCAGTTACTATGTGAACGCGGCCTTTAATACAAAAAAAGACCCTAACAAGGAGATCTATCGCTATACCAGCGACAGGCTTACCTATTTTCATCAATTAATTATTGCCAGAAAGATCACTGATAAGTTTTCAATTCAGGTAGCGCCTAGTCTTTCTCACCATAATGTAGTGAATGGCTACTTCGTTAAGCTGAATGACTCTACACTGAAAGTAGAAAAATCTATGAAGAATGAACATTTTGCAATAGCCGTATCCGCCCGATATAAGCTGACAAATGTTACTTCTATTATGTTCAACTATGATCAGCCAATCACTAAACATCCAACAAGCAATCCTAACCCCAATCTTTCGTTGGGCGTGGAGTTCAACACAAGCAGCCACTCTTTCCAGCTGTTCTTCAGCAATTATTATTACCTGAATCCTTCTATCAACAATATGTTCAACTCGAACAGTCCGTTCAAGTATACAGATGTTGCCGGTACGAAGGTAGAGGGTGGTAAATTCCTGATCGGGTTCAACATCACCCGCCTCTGGAATTATTAATTATAAGCAGTTTTCAAAAGGCCCCGGATCATGATCCGGGGCTTTTTTATATTTGCGTATGAAATCATCGGGCCTTCTTCCTGGTATTTTTTTCCTCGTTCTCCTGCAGCAGTTTTCCTGCGCAGGTTCGTCAGGCAGAGCTCCTGCAGACCAAACTGATACACTCCCCAAAAAAAAATCAGGAATCAATAAGCCCGGCTCAAGTTTTCAGGATACTCTTTTTATCAATGGTCGCTCCGCTGTATTTTATTTTCCCGATTCCCTGCAACTAAAAAAGATCGAAGCGGCCATGGACGCCGGTGTTTTTGAAGCCACCATGCACGAATATGATAATCAGTTCCGGGTTTCACATATTGAACTGGCCGAACAATGGAAACAGGTTCGCGTTTATGAGGCCCGCCATTACCGGTTCCTGCGGTTTACCCGGGAGGATGGAAAGGATATAACGATCGACCTGGATAGTCGTGGTGAGCCCTGCGGTCTGTTTGCATTTGATCCAAAAAAACAACCCCAATCTGTCGATATGATGAATGTGGGTACCCAACTCTACTACTATTTCAACGCAAAATGAATAATTCTCAGGTTTACAAATGACCCCGATCATCGAAAAAATTCAGGGAATCGATTTGCTTTGAAGAGGAAACAAGATCAATTGCCTCTAATACCCCAATCATGAAACTCACAATCCCCGTCAATTGGGAAGATGATTATTTTGAGAAAATAGATTTCTCTCAAACAGAGGAGATTTATGGAAAGCTCAATGAGGACCTCATTGGGGGTGGTCGTCCTGCACTTACATTACCATCTGTTAGTAAAGAAAAAGTTCGTGCTTTCGTAAAGGAAGCGCACAAACGGAATCTGCAATTTAATTACCTGATCAACGGTACCTGCTTCGATAATATGGAGATCACCAAAACCGGTTACCGCGGAATACGAAAGCTGCTGGACTGGCTCTCTGATATGGAAGTGGATGGAATATCCGTTTCATTGCCCATGGTTATGGAAATCATCAAGAAAAATTATCCTCATTTTTCCATCTCTGCCTCTGTGCAGGTGCGCATTGATAATTTTGAAAAAGCTCGTTACTGGCAGGACCTGGGCGCTGATAAAATCAATATCTCCTATGTAGATATCAATAAGAATTTCGATGAGATCCGTATGATCAAGGAAAAAACAACGGGCCTGAAGATCCAGACCATCGCCAACCTGATGTGCATGAATAAATGCCCGATGGTCACCCTGCATGGCAACTACAATGCACACGCTTCTCAAAAAGGTCATGTGAACGATAATTTCAGTTTCGATTATTATTTGTTTTCCTGCGCAGAAAAATTATTATCGAATCCGGTGGAGATCCTTCGCTCAGCATTTATTCGTCCGGAGGATATTCACTATTATGAAGAGGCAGGCGTAGACAATATTAAACTGGTGGAACGAAGCATGACCACGGATGCCCTGGCTAGAATTGTGAAGGCCTATACCGAACGAAGTTATGA
Source organism: Chitinophagaceae bacterium (assembly GCA_046596515.1). GTDB lineage: Bacteria > Bacteroidota > Bacteroidia > Chitinophagales > Chitinophagaceae > JJ008. The sequence continues at coordinate 2,137 of JBKJMI010000006.1, forward strand.
TGGAAATATGATGGACCTTATTCATGGTCTTTCAAAATATATCATCTACAACAATGATAAATTCTATTGGAAAGGATTGAAGTACCTTATGCAGCCTTCCAAGATCAACTTATTCAAAGCACATAAACTGGTTACAAAACTCAGTGATCTTCGTGATAGGAAGGAGTTCAATGAAAGCTTCGATCTGTTTATTGACAATAAAAAATTGGATGGATTCATGGAGTTCTTTCACAAAGGACATTGTCACCGCGATTGCAGGTCCTGCAGCTATTGTGATACGTATGCGGAAAAAGCGGTGAGCTACCTGGTACCAGTTGAGGAACATAATAAGACCATGCAATCACTTCGCGATACCAGGGAAATGATGATACGTGGTGACCTTTTCTAAATAGCTTATTTTAGATCGAATAATTTTTTGCAGCGAATGACAGAAACTAAAAGCCGATCGGCTGTTATTATCATTGTACTGATTACTCTGCTATGCCTGATCCCGCTTCGATCACTTCGCTTTGACTTCAATATTGAAAAATTATTTCCGGCCGGCGATCCTGAGCTGAGTTTTTTTCAGGAATTCCAGCAACAGTTCAATTCGCAGATCGATGATGAATTCATTTTTATCGGCCTCCGTAATGAAAAAGGAATTTTTCAAAAAGATTTTCTCACCCGGACAGATAGTCTTACTCAATACATCAGCCGGCAACCCCATATTTTAAAGGTCTATTCTCTTGTGACTGCCCATCAGTTTTATTTTATAGGAAATGAGGTCAATGCCCGGCCACTCATCCATTCCTATGACAGCAGTAAATATTACCAGGATTCTATTGATCTATTTGGAGCAAAAGAATTTCGAAACCTGCTGATCTCAAAGGACGGACGATCCATTGCCATCGCGGCCTTCAATGAGCGATTTCTTAGTAATAAACAAAAAGACAGTATACTGGATGGATTAAATAATCGCATAAAGGATCTTGGATTTGATGAAAGCCATATCACCGCTAAGATCAGGGTTGAAAGGATCTATGAAAAAGAGATTGAAAAAAACCTGAAGAAATACCTCCTTCTTTCTCTTGGACTTATTTGCCTGGCCCTCTATATTCTATTCCGTTCCCTGCAAACTATTCTTTTGCCTCTGCTCATCATTGTGGTCTCTATCATGTGGACCATGGCCTTAATGGCATTGACAGGACATTCGCTGGATATCATTTCCAGCCTGATGCCTCCCATACTGGCGACGATCTGCATGTCTGATGTCATCCATATCAGCACTCATTATATTGAACAGCTTCGAAAAGGATTACCCAAAAAGCAAGCGCTTGACAAAGCCTATCGGGAAATTGGTCTTGCTACTTTCTATACCTGTGTTACTATTGCCATTGGTTTTGTAACGCTTGGTATTACTAATATCATTCCTATTCGAAATTTTGGCTTTTTTGCTGCCATTGGAATTTTGATCGGCTTTTTGATCACACTTTTTTCGCTTTATGCATTTTATCTTTTTGGCCCATTACCGAAATTGGCCACTAAAAAACATGCGGATGAAAAATGGGAGAAATTACTGGCAGCCTGTTTTAAATGGATATTAAAGAAGAAATGGACCGTTTTCTTTGTTGTTACAATAGCTACAGCTATTTCGGTTTTCTACATTACCCGAATCAAAATAGATTCCAGTTTATTGCAGGAGATTCCAAAAGGTAATCCTATGCTGGATGATTACCATTTTATGGAAAAGGATTTTTCGGGCACCCGGCCTTTTGAAATGTCGCTGGTTATGAAGGACAGCCAGGATCATTTTCTGGAGCCTGACAAGCTGAAAGAGGTGGAAAAAATTGAAAATTTTCTGCATGACAGTTGCGGAATAGGATATATTATTTCTCCGACCTCACTTTTTAAAGGGGCTAACAAGGCATTTATGGGCGGAGGAAATAATGAGTTCAGGCTTCCTGACTCCTCTGCAGCTATTCAGCGATATTATGAAGGAATAATGCAGACAGAATATGCCGATGAATTACAACATTATCTTACTCCCGATACCAGGAGTTGTCGTATTAGTGGTCGCCAACCCAATCTTAGTGTAAAGCAATTTGAACCACTGCAAAAAAAGATTGAAAATTATTTTGTGGTAAATAAGAATTTGCCTTTTAATCACCGGCTTACGGGATCGGCTATTTTACTTGATAAAGTGACCTATTCAGTTACCTCCAATCTTCTTACAGGAATATTTTTTGATGCACTCATCATTTGCATTATCGCTTTATTGTTACTCAGGCGATGGACCATTTTGTTCATCATCCTTATACCAAACGTATTGCCACTGATTTTTATGGCAGGCATGATGGGTATGATGGGTATAGATCTGAAGGCTGATACCTCCGTAATATTCGCTATCGCTCTTGGTTTGACGGTTGATGACTCAATTCATTTTTTAAGCCGGCTAAAACTGGAGTTGGCCAGAGGCCTGAGTTTACCATATGCTATTAAAAGAACTTATTTGTCAACAGGCAAGGCTATTGTGATTACCGCCTTCGTTCTTTTATCCGGGTTTCTGACTCTATTGTCATCCAGTTTTGGAGGCACCTTCTATATTGGTTTGCTGGTAAGTCTTTGCTTATTCACTGCTATGTTGCTCGAACTCACCGTAACTCCATTGCTGATCCTGTTTTTCTTCAGGCAGTCATCAAAAAAAATAAATCTGCCTTCGAGTCAAAAAAGACTTGTTTAGGTTTTTTTATCAAGGGCTTTGAGTCCCCTCATTGACTGGTGTGATATAAATCACGTTTTCAGTCACATAATGTCATTTCTGAACTTCTTCACCTTCAGTACTTTGGACCAGATTATGGAACCGCATTT
>JBKJMI010000150.1:0-5212 GCA_046596515.1 Chitinophagaceae bacterium
ATTCCAATTTGCGCGGCTCTGAGGCCAGCTAACTGGGAAGCCCTTTCTAAATTCCATACCTCTGTCTGACGTGCTGTAGGCTCTCCGCCAAAAACAATGGTTCTTGTAATATCTGAACTATATCCTTCTACTTCGCAGCCACAATCCATCAATACGATATCGCCTTTTTTCAGAATTTTTGGAGTTTTTGTGCCGTGCGGATATGAAGATGCTTCTGCTATCAAAATTAAACCACCACCACCAGCCCCACCTAATTGTTGGGTAGTCTTAGCGATTATGGCATTAATATCTGCGGGAGTCATTCCTTCTCTTAATCCCCTGATTCCTTCTTTTATCGCAGCCACTGTAATATCATTCGCTTTTTGCATCAGGGCCAGCTCGGCTGCTGATTTTATCATTCGGCAAGGCATGGTAACGGAAGTACCACTAACCATTTGATAAGAGTTGACTTCTTTGTTCACGCCTTCTACAATGAAATATCGAAGACGCTCATCAAACGCGATATTTCCTGCAAGGCTTCCACTGTCTTTGATGGCAAGTACGATCTGCTGATAGGGACTTTCATCTTCCTGCCAGATATAAACATCTTTTCCAAGGGTAATCAGTTCCCGGAACCTTGATTCTTCAAAGGCAGGACATACATATCGGATCTCTCCTTTTTGAGGAATAATGGCCACCATGGTTCTTTCACTTGGCCACCAGCTGATGCCAGTGAAATAATCGAGATTCGTAGTGCCCGCATCCAGCACCAGTGCTTCTATTCGCTGCGCTGCCATTAATTGTTGCGCTTTTGCTACTCTTGCTTTTCTTTCTTCTGTACTTATTGGAACTACATCACCAGTTATGGAACTAAATCTTGCTTCTTTTTCATTTGCGAAAGAACTAAGTCCGGTAATAAGGCCCGTACCTGTAAGTGCAGCGGAGAGTTGAATGAAGGAGCGGCGACGAATGGACATGATTGTGCGTTTAAGCAGAAATATACTAAAAAGCTGCTAGCTGCAAGCCAATAGCTTCTAGCTGCAAGCCGCAAGCTACAAGCATGCACAGTGATTCATCGAATTTTTAGAATCAAATTGATAACTACTCGATGAACTACTGTTTAATCTTGCAGCCTGAAGCAATCTGTTAATCCCTATAGTTCTTCACATAATCATCTAAATCATTCCTGCTATTCTGAGAACCCAGCAGGTCAGACACTATGCGGAAATTTCCGCGGTCAGTTATAGTGCGATAAGAAAGTTTGGCCAATGCCAGTCTGTTTGATTCAAGCGATACCAGTTCGATCAGTTGCTTTGCCTGAGTACTTGTAAAATAATAACTGGTATTGTTGAAAATATCCAAAAGGGTGGAGTATTTTTCACCAGGGAAAAATTTCTGTTGAACAGAAGATTTCAGACTGACAAAATTTCCATCAGACATAGGTGTGCGGGTATTGTTATTATTACCATCCTCACGATAGTTTGTAATATACCTTCTCAAATCATCTTTACTATTCTGATATCTCAGGGCATCATAAAGCTGATTAATATTGTTTCTATCTACAATCACGCGATAGCTTGCCTTGGCCAACTGAAGTTTATCATCATCATTGCTGAATAACTGCATTAAACGAACTACCTGAGCGGATGTAAATTTGTTATACCTGTCATTAACCGCGCTTAGTGCCATATTGAGCTGGGCAGAAGCCGGCCATTCAGATCTTATATTGTTATAAAGCTGCAGGAAATCATATTCTGTCATAGCACCACCGGTATTTCCAACTCCGCCGCCACCACCATTGCTATCATAGTTATTTACAAATGCGGTAAGTTCATCGCGACTGGATTGTGATCCCAACAGACTAAACACCTGGTTAAAATTATTACGGTCCGTTACTGAGCGATAAGAGAGTTTGGCTAATCTTAGTCTGTTAGCTTCACTATTTACCAATTGGATCATTTTGATCACCTGGGCGCTGTTAAAATAATTAGTGGTGCTGTTAAATGCGTCGGCAATAGAATTTACCTGAGTAGCAGGAGGCCATTGCTGACGGATAGTTTGATAAAGTGTATTGAAATCATTATCCGACATGGCATAATTCCCATTGTTATTGCCTGCATTATCCGGATTATAATTGTAGACATAGTCATATAATTCAGTGCGACTATTATCACTGTTGAATAAATAATAAAGTTGATTAAAATTATCCGGATCAGTAAGGTGGCTATAAGACTGTTTAGCCAACTGAAGTTTAGCAGGCTCCTGATCGACCAAACGAATTAACTGATCTACCTGGGAGACAGAAAAATAGTTAGATGAATTATTAAAGGCCGTACTGATGACAGCTACTTTTTGATTAGTACTTCGTTGGGCTCGTACTGAACGCAGCAAATTGCTGAACGCGGTACTTCCCATTGGAGGATCATCATTATATACACCCCCTCGCCTGGATTCAATCAGTTCAATGCTACCATTACCGTTTACAGTAATATCCATATCATAACCCTGGCGTAAAAAGAAAACTGAATTTACGCTGCTTTGTCTGTTTGTATTGACGTCCATTCTTGAGATCAATACGGTATGCTGACCTACTGCGAGACGATCTATGGTACCGGTCGTAGTATTACCAGTTGCGGTACTGTTGGTTAGCGTCAGGTCTCGGTTATCTACAGAGATTCGTAAATTCTTGTTTCCAATAACCGTAACGTTTACAATAGCGTTATCTCGTTGCGCACACACTGGGAATGCCAGGGTCATTAAGGCGACCAGGCCAAGGATCCATTTCATAATAATGAGTTTAATGATTCAAACAAACCGCTGAACCGGGTTTATCTGCATATAAAATTACATATATAAGGCAGAAAGCCTGCCAAATCTGGTATACTTTAGCTGGACGAAAGAAAAAATTTGGAGGTTGCAGAGGTTTATTGGCTGTCTTTTTTGTCTGTTTCCAAAACTCGGTTTTATTTCCCCACTGTTTTTTCCTTAAGCATCCGAATCTCTTTTTCCAGTGAGTCTACCCTTGTATTCAACTTGTATAGCTGTTCCTGCAGGGAAACTGTTTCTGTTTTAACTACCGGAATCACTTCTTTTTTTGTGGTGGTATCCTTTTTAGCGGGAGGATTGACAATGGTTACAGGCTTACGGACAACAGTATCCTTAACCGGGGAAACAGGAGCTCCACCTTTCCGAAAACTTCGAACATAATTCACCAGTGACCAGATATCGCTTAGATCGGTAATCTTTTTCTTAAATCCCGGCATATCATCACGTCCTTCGGAGGATTTATAAAAAATCGCCCCATCGGTTTGTGACTGGAAATCAGCCTTTGAAAAATCACCAGGTTCGGTGGTTAGTTGAGAGGCTTTGGGTCCATCGCCCAAACCTTTGCTGCCATGACAGGATTTGCAATGTGTTGCCCAGAGTTCTTTTCCAGTAGCAATGGAAGCAGTATTGGAAGCCACTGGATTCTTTTTTGTTTTTGCCGCCTCTGGTACGGGCCATGGCTTTTTCTGGAAATTCAGTACCATAAAGGCAGAGCTGAATATTAAAATAAAGGAAAGGGCTCCCAGAAGATAGCTGCGTTTCATAAAGCTTGTTTTTTTTTAGAATTATCAGGATGGCGGAAATTAGGACAGATTCTATAGATTAATTATGAGGCAAGTCAGGTTACTTCTACCAAAACCAATCCAAGAATTAAACAAGAGAAATGCATCGGTAACAAATTCCCCAATGAGGTTTGAGGTGCTGGGGTATCTGTTATCTGAAATGATAATCCACACCTCTCACCTGCGTCAGCATGGTTTCGGGTCCATCCAGGATTTTTGCCGCATGAGGGGGCAGAGGAGTAACAGGAGAATTGATTTTTAAATAATCGCGCATTACGGAATGTAAAGTATAGACCGTGTTTTGAGCTTCTTTTACTCCGCGTATCCGGCATAATAAATCAGCAGGATCGCCATCTCTTTCGCAGGCGCAAACAGAATATATCTTTTCCGGAACCAATGGCTGGCCTCCGACCTTTATTTCTTCTGTTCTTTTTCCAAAGGGAGCAAAGGCATTAAAACTAACTTCCATTCCTTTGAATTTGATCAGCCAGCCACCCAATCTTTCACCGGCATTTTCGGCAAACACATTATTCAGTTCTTTTTCCATCCAGTCCTTTAACTGTTTTCCACTCAGTTTTGCCTTACGCACTGTGCTGTCTACAGGAAGCATATCAAACATATAACCTTCCGTTATCGGAATATTTCCTGTGGCATCGCGGGTAATACGGGGCGGACAAAAACGAAATCCATTGGAAAGAACAATATCTATTTCTGGTAATTGCCAATGCAGCGCATTTAACACCATTGTATCAATCGGATTCTCTATTACGAAATATCTGTAAAGAGGAATGGTACTGTAACCAATAATATTTTCAATATGATCATGAAAAGGTTTTTCGTTTTCATTTATAATGGAAGTAATTTTTTCATCGGCAGGATATTTATCTGAATCGATTTCTACCAGTTCATATTTATCCTTTACTAATTTTCCATTCTTAAAACTCAGATCTAGCTTGCCTACAAATGAACCAAAGGCACCTGGCTCCACTACTTTTGCATATTTACATTTGATTGGTTCTCTTACACGTTCATGTGTATCACCACCGAGAATATAATCTACTCCTTTGCATTCTGGCATATTAGCCAGACTGATCTGTTGTGAAAGTCCAAGGTGTGATAGTATAATAACAAACACACATTGCTGCTCTTCCCGAAGAATTTTTACATATTGCTGCAGGTTCTCTTCGGGTTTTGTATATATAATGCCTTTACTGTAATTAGGTGACTGACGTATGGGTACCCAGGGATCAGTATATCCAATGAAGCCGATCTTCACTCCTTTTACTTCCCACACATGATAAGGTTTGAAAATGAGCTCTCCTTTTTTCCCTTCGCCTGCATCATGATACATATTAGCGCAAACCTTTGGTGCATTCAGTGCACCAAGCAATTCCTGCATGGCCTTTTTATAATAGATTACTTCCCAGTTGCCGGGGAGATAAAGATCATAACCCAAATTATTTAGAATAGGAACCATGGCCTTCCCTGTAGTTTTTACGGAGAGTTCAGATCCCTGGAACATATCTCCGGTATCTATTAAAAAACTATTCGGATTTAATTTTCTTTGTCGTTTTAAATAGCTGGCCAGATGCGCATAACCTCCGGTTTTTCTGAATACCATTTTT
>JBKJMI010000061.1:0-18833 GCA_046596515.1 Chitinophagaceae bacterium
TCGCATCGAGGAAGTAGAAATAAGTGATGACAGTAATTATCATGTGATCGTTAAGAAATATAGTCGTGGTCATACAGTACAACAGGCTACTGAATTAGCCGATCAACTGGTCTTTAACTATAATTATAACCAGGGTGTGCTTGATCTGGGAAGTAGTATTTCCATTTCTAAAGAGTCTAAATTCAGAGGACAGCAGGTAAGAGTGATCATTAAAGTGCCACAGGGTAAAAAAGTACGTTTCGATAATACGGTGGACAAGCTGCATTCTTTCAACATGGATATCCACAATGACAAACATTGGAGACAAAGAAGAGTGGAATGGGATAATGATTATTATTTCCCTTACTCTACAGATACCGATTATATCATGGGTTCTAATGGCCAGTTAAAGGATGAAAATGGCACAGTACCTGTACCAGAAAAAGGAATAGAGAAAGGCAACAAAAATGATTATCGCTATCCTGGAAATAAAAATAACAAGCCCGCTGATACCACAGACCCTGGGAAGAACCGCACAACAAAGAATTCGCCTGCTAAAATAAATAATAGCACTGGTTCCTTTGCCATTGGTCCTTCTCCGGTCTCTTCCATGACGCAATGGTTTTAATAATGCTGGCGTTTTACCGCAGCAGTTCCAGGTTGATGCCGTGCCACCGTTAATGGGGGCACGGTTTCTTTTTTTCGGTTACCTTTGGCCACAATTTTCACTATATGAAGAATACCGCTTTTACTTCGAAACATATTGCCCTTCGAGCTAAAATGGCCGAATTCGCCGGTTACAATATGCCCATTTCTTATTCTGGAATTAATGATGAGCATGCTGCCGTAAGAAAGAATGCCGGCATTTTTGATGTTAGTCATATGGGTGAATTCATTTTGAAAGGCGAACATGCTCTGGATCTTATTCAGCGAATCACCAGCAACGACGCTTCCAAATTAAAAAAAGGCCAGGCTCAGTATAGTTGTTTCCCGAATGAACAAGCGGGTATTATTGATGATCTGCTGGTTTATTGCCTTGAGGAGAATCAGATTTATATGCTTGTAGTAAATGCATCCAATATTGAAAAAGATTGGAACTGGATACAAAAACATAATAACCTTAAAGTGGAAATGCATAATATTTCCGACAAGACCTGTTTACTGGCTATTCAGGGTCCAAATGCAACAAAAATGTTGCAAGTGCTAACAGATATGGATTTGCTGAATCTGAAATATTACACGTTTGCAAAAGGATTGTTTGCCGGAGTCGACAATGTAATTGTAAGCGCCACCGGTTATACCGGAGCAGGTGGTGTTGAGATCTATTTTGAGGATAAAGGCGATGATGCCGATAAAATATGGAACGCCATTTTTGAACTTGGTGGACCGCAGGGATTGAAACCTGTTGGTTTGGGTGCCCGCGATACACTTCGTTTGGAAATGGGTTATTGCCTTTATGGAAATGATATTGATGATAACACTTCTCCATTGGAAGCAGGACTTGGCTGGATTACGAAATTCACAAAAGAATTTACTTCCAGTCTTGCATTGCAGTCACAAAAAACAGAAGGTGTTACCCGACGCCTGGTAGGTTTTGAAATGATAGAGAAAGGAATTCCCCGCCATGGATATGAGATCAAAGATTTTGAAGGCGCTAATATTGGTGTTGTCACTTCAGGAACACAATCTCCGAGCTTGAATAAGGCAATTGGCATGGGATATGTACAGAGTGCATTCTCTTCTATTGGCAGTGATATTTATATCAAGGTCAGAGATAAATTATTACAAGCAAAAGTGACTAAGATACCTTTTAACTGATGCCAACGATTCACCTCACCCATTTTTTCCCTGCTCCTCCTGAGGTGCTGTTCGATCTTGCCCGTCATGTAGGCGTGCATAAAGAATCCATGTCTCGTTATAAGGAGGAAGCAGTAGCCGGCACCCGATTCGGTTTAATTGAAAATGGAGAAACAGTTACCTGGAGAGGGAAACATTTTTATCGTGATCGCCTGATTCGAATGAAGGTGACAGAAATGAAAAAACCCGAAATGTTTAGATTAGAACAATTGCAGGGAAACTTCAAGTCATTGAAGCATGAATATTATTTTAAATCTTGTGAGAATGGTTCCCTGCTTATCAGTCTTTTTCATTACGAATTAAAACATGGATGGCTTGGAAAGATAATGGACCAACTGATCCTTCGCCGTTATTTCAGAAACATTCTGGAGCAAAGGAACAAAACCATACTTAAATATGTGACAAGCGGACGCTGGAAACCGCTATTGAATAAATAGATCTTACATGAGCAACAAACCTCAGTTATATACTTCCATCTCACCCGCTTTGCTGCATCTCTATGATCTCAGTAATAGCATAGTAGTGATCATTGACGTATTTCGCGCTACCTCCACTATCGCCTCCGCGCTTTATAATGGGGCACGCTGCGTTATACCTGTAGATTCAGTACCCAGGGCTATTGAGATAAGTAAAAAGATCGGTGGCATTGCAGCAGGAGAAAGAGATGGCAAAATTGCTGATGGTTTGGTGCACGGAAATTCTCCTCTGGAATATGGGAGAGAATTCATCGAAGGCAAAACCCTTGTACTGACCACAACCAATGGTACAAGACTTTTACAGATGGCACTGGATAATAAAGCAGACAGTATTATTTCCGGATCCTTTCCCAATCTTTCCGCGGTATGTGATTTTCTTGTCAAAGAAAAAAAGAATGTGGTTCTTGGTTGCGCTGGTTGGAAAGATCGTTTTAACCTGGAGGATACTTTGTTTGCCGGTGCAGTAATCAATCGCATTCATGATCATTTTTCAATACACTGCGACAGTTCTCTGATGGCCGAACGTATGTATGGGGCCCATAAAAATGACATTCATGGGTTTGCTCCCCTGCTTACACATTACCATCGATTGGTTGAGCGATTCGGATTAATTGAGGATATCCGATTTTGTCTTTCAGAAGATGTTGCGAATGTTTTACCACTTTATGTGGAGGGTAAACTAGTTTCTAGTAATTATTAATTACTGGGTTTTCAAATTAAAAAAAGGCACTAAAGATACGAAAATTTTCCCCCTACTAAATCAATAAAGTTTTATTAATTATTTAGTCCTTTTTACAAGGAAATACGCCTCCTATTCTTTTATTTTTGCCGATTAACCTTTTTCCAAGGCCGCAATTAAACTGACAATAGTTTGGCATTACCGCACCTGATCAAATACATTTATACGCATGGAACCGATGAAGTGATCCGAAGAGGAAAGAAGATCCATGCCATTGGATTTGTTGAGCTGATTGAATACGACGATCTTTTTGGTTCTGCCGTTTTTCGGGTGAAGGACGACAGCTATTCTACCTATTACAAAGTTTATATTCAAAAATTCAAAGACGCAAAAGCGACCACGCTTCGTTGTGCCTGTCCTTATAATCTGGGTGATATTTGCCGTCATGAAGCAGCAGCTCTTTTTCATTTGCAAGAAATGATCGATCGGGGTCATCTGCAATCAGAGGAAATAAAATATGATCAGCGACATACGGTGGTCAAAATGAAGTCCATCGAACTGAAAACACTTCGCCTTGTGACCTCGCCGGATACATTTACCGAAGCGGAAACTTTTCTTCGTACCAACAAAGCGACTATCGAATTCGCCGAAAATGAAACAGTAAAAGCATCCGTCACTCTGGAAGGAAGTACCTATCAGGTACTGATCAAAAAAAATGAGGAAAGAAATTTTGATACCAGTTGCGAATACCTGGATGAGGAACATCCGCTTTGCCTGCCCAAACTCATTGTATTCCTTCAGTTACTAAATACCTATGGCGCGAATTATTTCGACAGTATTCGAAACTGGGATAAGGAAAAAAATAAATTGCTGGAAGCCTACGGATATTCTTTATCCGATGACATGGATGGAAAATTTGAATTCGCATATAAAGATGGAAAGCCATTTCTCCGGGTATTAGATCCGGCAATAAAGCGTGTGGCCCCGCTGGCCGCTCCAACAAGACCGGTTCTGATTCCTGAAAGGGATAAAAGACTTGAACCGGTTGCTGTAATAGAGGAGAAGGCCCTGGCTGCTCCAACGAAAAGACTGGGTGTCGTCTTCAATTTCCATAAAAAATCTTATCCGAAATTCACGGTGGATGTGGTGATCGGTGAATCGAATGACCAGCAGGATGGTTTTGCCGGCACCATAGAGAAAATGGATATCAGCCGCTATGTGAATACCGATCTGTTTAGCGAAGGAGATAAAGAATTACTGACACAGTTAAGAAAACTGCAGGAGTCCGAGATCAATAAATATGTAAGTCGCAACTCACCTTTCTCTGGGATCTGGGAAAATATCATTCACCAGGAAGAAGATGATCTGCCGGATGAGACCAGGGAGTTGATGGCTGAATACCTGGTGCCTAAACTGAAAAAACTTTTTTCGGAGACAGAGGAAGAGAAATACGTTTATAGTCTGCCTGATAAGAAAGCGTTTAAGACCAATAATTTATTGCATCTGCAATTGCAGCAGGAAGAGGCCACTCCACATTTTATTGTAAAAAAGAATTCTCAGTATACTATACAGTGCAAAGTGAAGGCAGGTGGTATGGATTATGATCTAAGTGATAATGAAAGCCCGAGCCCATTATTTTTCATATTTAATCAACAGTCATGGCTATGGAAAAATAATGAGGAGATCCTGCTTGTTGAAAAATTCATGCCAGGTGGAAAGATTACAGTACCTGTAGATGAATGGCCGCGGATGCTGGCTGAATTTGTTCTGCCGCTGACAAAAGATCATAAAGTAGATTTTGATAAATCACTTATTCAGGAAGTAAAAGCCGGCGACCCCGATATAAAATTATTCCTGAATGAGAAAGGGGACTACCTGGTATTCCAGCCTTCTTTTTCTTACAAGGGATTTGAAACAAGATCCAAGGATCGAGATGAAGTAGTAGTGCCTCAGGGTGATAAAGTGATGATCGTTCATCGTAACAGAGAAAAAGAAAATGAATTCATACACCAGATGCAGAATCTGCATTCGAATTTTGTATTTAATGAAGATTCAGGCACCCTCGCACTAAAGGGAACTGATGTATTGAAAAATAACTGGTTCTTTTTGTTTGTAGACGCGATGAAGGAGATGAAGACGCCAGTATTTGGATTTGAGGCACTGAAGAATTTCCGTTTTAATACGGCCAGGCCGCAGACCAAGATCTTCATCAGCAGTAATACCGATTGGTTCGACGCGAAAGTGGATATTGTTTTTGGCGATCAGCATGTGACTGTAGCCGAAGTAAAAAGAGCTTTGGCCAATAAACAGCAGTTCGTGCAATTGAATGATGGCACTTTTGGTATTTTGCCTGAGGAATGGCTGAAAAAATATTCTCTTCTCTTCCGTGTAGGAGAGGGTAAAACAAATACGCTGAAACTTTCCCGTTATCATCTTAGTGTGGTAGATGAATTGTATGAGATGCGTGATGAAGAAGAGTTAACAGTAAAGCTGGAAGAGAAATATGAAAGGCTGCGCGATTTTCACCGGATACAGGAAGTGGATCCGCCAAAGCAATTGCAGAACATACTTCGTCCTTACCAAATAGCAGGTTTTCAATGGCTGAATTATCTTACTGAAATAAACTGGGGTGGTATACTGGCAGACGATATGGGTCTGGGTAAAACAGTTCAGGCACTTTCATTTCTGGATCATTTTCAAAAAAAGAATGGGCGATTAAAGGCATTGGTGGTTTGCCCAACAACGCTTATCTATAACTGGGAAAATGAGATCAAAAAATTCACTCCTGAATTAACTCATCGCATTCATCATGGAGCGCTTCGAACCCGATCAAAAGAAGAACTGATGGATCATCATGTGACCATCACTACCTATGGTACACTTCGCAGTGATATTAAATTACTGATGACGATCGATTTTGATTATGTGATACTGGATGAATCGCAGGCAATAAAAAATCCTTCCAGTAAAGTTGCCAAGGCCTCCTGTCTGCTCAATGCCAAGCACCGTTTGTGTATGAGTGGTACTCCTTTACAGAATAATACTTTCGACATATTTGCGCAGATGAATTTCCTGAACCCAGGTATGCTGGGAACCGTTGAATTCTTCCGTCAGGAATTTGCCGTGCCTATTGATAAATTCGGGGAACAGGATCGTAAATCGCATTTAAAGAAGATCCTCTATCCATTTATATTAAGAAGAACAAAAGAGCAGGTGGCTAAAGATCTTCCTGAAAAACAAGAGATGATCCTGTTTTGTGAAATGGAAGAAGAACAAAGAAATGTTTACGATGCGTATAGAAACGATTACCGAAGTCAGATCCTGGGGTCTATTGAATCACAAGGAATACAGCGTTCGCAGCTTACCATTCTTCAGGGTTTGATGAAACTGCGGCAGATCTGTGATTCTCCGGCGATTTTAAATGAGCAGGAAAAATTCGAGAATCATTCTATTAAATTGGATGAACTGGCTCGTGAGATCACAGAAAATATAGGCGACCATAAGGCATTGGTGTTTTCACAATTCCTGGGCATGCTGGCACTTATCCGCGCCAAGCTGGAGGAGCTGGGTATTAAATATGAATATTTTGACGGAAGCACATCGGCCCCTGATCGTGAAAAGGCCATCCAGAGCTTTCAGAAAAATGATGAGGTGCGCGTTTTTCTTATCTCATTGAAGGCCGGAGGTGTAGGTTTGAACCTTACGGCAGCCGATTATGTTTATATCGTTGATCCATGGTGGAACCCGGCCGTAGAACAGCAGGCCATTGATCGTACCCACCGTATCGGGCAAACAAAAAACATTTTTGCCTACAGGATGATCTGTAAGGATACCATTGAGGATAAGATACTTCAGTTACAGGAAAAGAAAAGAGCCCTGGCTAAAGACATCATTTCTGATGATAGTTCCTTCGTTAAGTCCTTGACCCGCGAAGATGTAGAGTATCTTTTTAGCTAATTACCGTTCATCATAATCGGAATACCGGGCGAAGGTCTGAGAGCGACCTTACGTCTTATTTCGTACATATACCAGTTGACCATGAGAAGAGTAATATTGTTAGCCCTTTTTGCATTGTCTATAGCATCAGGCGCCTTTGCGCAAAAAGCCGATGGATCCATTAAAGGAAAGCTGATCGATACGGCAGCCAAAATGCCTTTGGCCAATGCTACCGTTTCTGTATTGAATGCAAAAGACAGCAGTCTGGCCACATTTACCTTAAGCAGTAAGACCGGCACATTTGAAGTAAAGGGGTTATCTACCGGCCCTTATCGTTTGATCGTAAGCAGCAAGGGTTATGTTGAAATGAAGAAAAACCTGGAACTGACTGATGCCAATAAAGCGATCGATCTGGGCAATATTTCTCTTCAAAAAGATTATAAGACACTGGAAGGTGTGGTTGTAATCAGTGAAGCACCGATTCAGGTGAAGAATGATACGGTTCAATTTAATACCAGTGGATTCAAGACTGCGCCAAATGCCTCTTTGGAAGATCTTCTGAAAAAGATCCCGGGAATGGAAGTAGATAAAGAAGGTAATGTAAAGACGCAGGGCGAAACAGTACAGAAAGTGTTGGTGGATGGGAAAGAGTTTTTTGGTAATGATCCAAAACTGGCGACTAAGAACCTTACGGCTGATATGATCGAGAGTGTTCAGGTATTCGATGATATGAGCGATCAAGCCAAGTTTACCAAGATGGATGATGGAAGTCGTACAAAGACCATTAATATTAAATTAAAGAAAGACCGTAATAAAGGGTATTTCGGAAAAGCACTGGGCGCTTATGGCAGTGATGATCATTATGAAACGAATATCAGTGTAAATAAATTCAATGGCAATCAAAGGATCTCTCTTTTGTTCAATGCCAATAATATCAACAAGCAGGGTTTTAGTTTTTCCGATATCGTTAGCTCCATGGGAGGATTCAGTGGATTTTCCGGTGGTGGCGGCGGAGGCGGAGGCTTTGGTGGTGGCGGTGGTGGTTTTGGAGGCGGCGGTATGAATATCATCCGTGGCGGTGGTGGCGGTGGTTCTACCGGATTGATCCGTTCACTTTCAACCGGTTTAAATTATTCTGACCAATGGGGTAAGAAGATCAAAGTATCAGGCAGTTATTTTATTTCTAATTCAACTACCCGCCAGGAGCAGAGCAGTTTCCGTACAACAAAATTCAATGGAGGAGATTCCATTGTTGAGCGCAGTGTGCCGATCTCCGGTTCCCTGAATAAGAACACCAATCATCGTTTCAATTACCGTTTTGAGTACCAGATCGATTCAATGAACTCGATCCTGTATACTCCTTCTTTTACATTACAGCATTCAAGCAGCGAAACCCTGGATACTTCATTTACTCAGTCAACTACCGCAGCGGCTAAATTCCTGGCCCTTACTACTCTTAGCGAGCGTACAAATGAAAGGAACGGATACAATGTGGGCAACAATTTATTGTTACGTCACAAATTTTCAAAAATAGGTCGTACGATCACTCTTGGTATTAATAATACAATGGGTGGAAGTAAAAGTGATGGCTCTACTATATCAGATAATGAATTTTACAGGGTAAACGGAACGCTTATCCGTTCTTTAATGCAGAATCAGATAAATCATCAGGAAACCAAACAACGAAGTAATGTTTTGAGTGCTTCTTATACAGAACCACTTGGTCTGAATAAATTACTGGAATTCAATTATGCTTATACGCATAACCTGAACAATTCTGATAAGTCGACAACCAATTTTAATTCAGGTACTGGTAAATATGATACGCCAAATTTATTGCTGACTAACAATTTTAGAAATTTGTTTACAGCTCATCGTTATGGCCTGAATTATCGTTTGCAGAAAACAAAATATAATTACCAGGTAGGATTAGGTATGCAAACCTCTTCACTGGAAAGCCAAAGCTACCAGGCGGCTACAAATAAGGATTCATTGAACAAGCGTTCCTATACTGACCTGTTCCCGACATTCAATTTTAATTTTACACCTACCCGTTCCAAGAATTTCAGATTCCGCTATAATGGCAGAACAAGTCAGCCTTCGATCACTCAGTTGCAGAATGTACCGGATGTAACCGATACCCTGAATCAGAAAATCGGTAATCCGAATCTGAATCAGGAGTTTACCCATAATGTGAACGTGGGTTTTAATACTTTTAATGCGCTTACGTTCAAGTTTGTGGCAGCCAATCTGAATTTCTCAGCTATACAGAATCGTATTGTGAATGATATCTCTTATACCGGGCCGATTACAAAGACTACCTATCAGAATATAAACGGTTATTATAATTTAAATGGGTTCTTCACATTGGGTCTTCCTTTCAAGAACCCAAAACTGAAAGGATCCAGTTTTAATATTACCAGCAATGTGAATTCATCACGCGATGTGAGCCTCGTGCAGAGAAGTAAATTGTTCACCAAGACCTTCTTATACACACAGGGATTGAGTTTGAATATCAATAAGAAAAAGATTGATTTTGGTGTAAAAGCGAATGTGACATATACTACGATAAATTATTCTGATAACAGGGCAGATCTGAAATATTATACGCAGACTTATTCAGGCGATGTGACCTGGACCCTGCCTAAGAATTTCCTTCTCTACACCAATTTTGATTATATCATCAATACTGGCCGTGGCCAGGGATTCAACCAGAGTATTCCTTTATGGAATGCAGCTTTCAGCAAGCAATTGTTCAAGGCTAAGAATGGCGAGATTAAATTCTCTGTTAATGATATCCTGAATCAAAATCAAAGCATCACGCGTACCGCTACTGATAACTATGTAGAAGATGTACGGAACATGGTACTGAAAAGATATTTTATGTTGAGCTTCTTATTCAATCTGAACAAAATGGGCGGTAAAGCCGGTCAGCAGCAGCCTGGCGGTATGCCAAGGTTCATGGAAAGAGGAATGAGAGAAATGAGAATGAATTGATCCATAGATCACCCTGGGAAAAACTTCGACCCGCCAATTGGCGGGTCGTTTCTTTATAGCTTGTTGGGTTGGTAAGCTGTTCTATTTACTTCATTCTTCTGTAATGGGTCGCTGTTGGCGAACCTCCATTGATTACGATAGAAAGCAAGGTTCTCAGCAGGTAAAGGGGATTGTAATTCGCCTTGTAATGCCGCTCATACATACGCGCCGACTGATAGTGGTAGGCCACTTTTTTTTCATTTTTCATGGATTGCTTTAAAAGGGTTAACGATTGGGACACTCTTAAAAATATAAAATAACAACGATATATTCTAATTTTGAGTATCTGTAATTGAAATAACCAATCCTAAACTTATGAGAAATACCGTAAAAGCCCTTGCGTATGTTACTGCTTTATCGTTTTCACTTCCTGTTTTTTCCCAACTTAAGATCGGTCTTGCTGATCCAAATAGGCACATAGAAACACGTAGAATAGAATTGTACTAAAAAGTTTTTTTCAGATTGGGATCCGTAAGGATCACATAATCCCCCAGGATGCTGAGTTTATCCCAATCAGGAGTACTAAAATTTTCATCAGATACAAGGCTGATGATGCGAATTCTTAATTTCTTATTTCGATTTTGCAATTGTGCGGCAGTTCCCAGTCTTTCTTCACAATGAAATTTTCCAACGCAATGAAAAACCTTTTGCCCCTTATTTTTTTTGAGATAGCTGTAAATGCTATAGCTCATACCCGCATCCCAAAGTGACTGACTATAATATACTTTAGGATTATCTCCTCCGGGGCTACCCTTCATTACTTCATAAAATTTATCACGGTAGCGACCAGCAAGAGTATCATAAGGAAGTGGGGGAAGCAATTTTTTTGCGCCTTTATCCAGACTATCCAATACTCCCATCCCTCGTTTACCGACAAGACTCACATAACGTCTTGGAGGATTGGCTGCCACAACTGATAATTTATTCTGCTTCGCATAGTCCACCATGGGACGGTAATCTTTATAATTACTCCATAATCTTGCATCTTTCGCAAGTCTTGCTTCATCAATGAAGCCGGCCAGGTATTCGTTTAGTGCCTGCTGGCCATCTGTTTCAAACATTTCCATACTCAGGGCAATTTGTGAACCATAGCGGGCATGAAGTTCACGGAAGATTTTATTCTCCAGATAATGTCCTGCGCTATCATTATGCTCTTCTCCAAAAAAAAGAACATCAGCGTTGTTCATGTCTTCCACAATATTGCTGATACGTATCTGTTGATGAGTGCGGGTATCATAGATCTTATAATATTTACTAATGCTTTCCTGAGCATTTGCCTGAACACAAAATAGGATCAGTAGTAGAGAAAGGAAGGATCTGGTCATGGTTGAAGTTAATGATTCACGAGGATTTTATGGTCCCAGGGCTGGAGTGTTATAGTATCTGATCCTGTTAGTGTAATTGCCTGATCAGAAATTGCATCTGTATAATTCCCTTTTAAATATTGTGTATTGAATTTGGCTTTAACAGGCTTATCACTGAAATTAAATATCCCTATAACACGGTCCTTATCTTTCTCCCGGTAAAAAGAGATCACTCTTGAATTATCGTTCACCAGCTTTTGCATGGATCCGCCCCAATGTCCGTTCCACAGGGCAGTATGCTGATGCTTTAACGCGAATAATTTTTTATAGATGCTATAGAATTCATGATCCTTCCATTGAATGGTATCCTTATCGAAGAACCGCAGGGAATGATCCAGTCCTGCTTCCTGTCCGCCATAGACCAGGGGCATACCATTGACCACGGTACAAAATGCCATGCAAGTTTTCAACGCTGGTCCGAAATTGTAAAACTGATTATGATTCCAGGAATTCATGTCGTGATTATCGGTGAAGGCCATACGGAAGGCGTCAGAAGGAACGGAGTTAACATCATGTGCCAGATATTCTGTCAGGCCTCCAAGTCCTTCTCCATGTGAAGCTTTTTTCAACTCATTAAATAGAGTCCATGCATAGGTCATATCGAAAGCCTTCTTATATAAATCACGTGATTCCCATTCGGCCAGCATAAATACAGGTTTGATCTGATCCAGTTCTTTTCTGGTATTATCCCAGAAGTCTACTGGAATGAATCCAGCTACATCACAACGAAACCCATCGATATCAGCCTTGCTTACCCAATATTTCATTGCACCTGTCATGTATTCGCGCATAGCCGGAACATTATAATCGAAGTCAACCACATCATCCCAATCATACCAGGGTGTTGGCTGAAAATTTCCTTCCGGAGTTTTTGTATACCAATCAGGATGTTCTTTTGTAAGTGCATTGTCCCAGGCAGAATGATTTGCCACCCAGTCGAGTATCACATGCATTCCCATTCCATGGATCTTTTTTACTAATGCCTTTAGGTCATCGAGGTTCCCATACTCCGGATTAACACCATAATAATCTTTTACAGAATATTCGGAGCCAAGAGTTCCTTTTCTTTTTTCAAGTCCAATCGGATGAATAGGCATAAGCCAGATGATATCGATGCCCATGTCTTTAAGCCGGGGCAGATGCGATTCGAAAGCCTTAAAAGTTCCTTCGGGTGTGAACTGTCTTATGTTCACTTCGTAAATGGTAGCATTGCGACTCCATTCGGGATGTTTAAGTTCAACATATTCTTTGGGCTGGTATGGATCGGAGGAGGCGTTCTTGTTTTTTTGAGAGCAGGAAAAAAGAAACGCAATACTTAGTAATGCAATTAATTTTAGCGACCGCATAGGAAACTATTTGATTGGAAAGTTAGCATAAGCGCATAAAAAAACCGCCGCATCTTTTGATACGACGGTCTTCAGGAGTATTGACAGTGAGATCAATTAAAATCTGCGCTGACAGTTACTTTAGGTTCTTTGGCAATTTTACCTGCGTCAACTGGAGCACCGGTGATCTTGTAATCATCCAGTTTAATAGAGAATAAAGCAGATACGCTGGCCTTACCATCAGAAATTTTTATCAGTCCATCGGCTTTAAGTTCCTGAGAAATATCTTTTACTTTAAGCATACCAGATACTTTCACTTTGTACTCACCATCTTTGGTAAAATCAACAGCTTTCATTTTTTCAATCTTGCCGGTAAAACTGAAGGCAGGGTAGGTGTCAGAATTCATCCACTGCGCACCATTGAAATGCTCCTGGATCTTCGCGTTGGCGAAAGTGAAATTCTTTACTGAAGCTTCGAAAGCAACGTCACCGGTCTTCGTGTCGATGGAAGCGATCACGGTCTTGTTCTCTGCTTTAGGCAAGGCGTCTTTTTCTGTGGTAGCATCAAATACTACAGTTGCAGAAGTAGTGGTCTTTTTTTGAGCAAATACAACTCCTGTAGCCAGGACGAATGCCAATAGAGTGAGCGTTTTTTTCATTGTTGACGTTTTATTTTTTATTAAAGGTTACAAATTTGAAGCTGATGGAGGTAATGCCCAGGATCTCACTGCGGATACTTCCGCTGCATGATCCTTTTGCATTGATCTCATCTCCAACTTTTAGGTTCTTTGTTGATTCAAAGAATTTCTTTTCAAAAGGAAGAACAATATAGGAGCCTGTACTGTCTGCGAATTTTACATTGACCGTAGAGTCTTTCAATACTTCTACATCGGAAGCGTTTCCGCTGATGGCAATGATCTTTTCGTGATATTTTTTATTTGCCAGGCTATCATTGTTTATAAACTCTGTTAACATGGAAGGTGCAGAGACAGTGAAGTCGGTTTTTAAGTTTTCCGTTTCTTCCCTTGTCTCATTCATTACCATTTTACTAATCATTACAAATCCAGCATAGACAAACAAAGGTCCAATAAGGATCCATCCCAGTTTTTTTAACCAATTGTTAGGTGGGAAAACAGAGAGAATAAATACGATGGAGGCGATGGTGCTGATATAAAGAAATGGCCTGAAGCTATAAGGAACGCCCAGGTCGGAAAGTGTTTTAGTGAAGAGGTAAAAAGTAGTAACCAATGATAAACCGAGAGCTCCGGCAATAAGGCTGGGCCAGCCGGCTTTTTTGCCTGAAAGATTTAATGCAATAGCGATCAGCACCAGAACCGGGATGAGCCAGAAGATCAGGAAACTGAATTCAAACTGAGGAGTAGGGTTGCTGAGACCGAATTCTGAACCGGATATGCCAAAAAACTTACCTGAAGGAAGAAAAAAGCCGCTAACAGAAGTCTGTTTCCAGTTCACCCATGGTAAAAAGAACCCGGCCAGCAGGGCCAGGCCTGAGAAGGTGTGTATGAGTTTTGGGCTATTGTTGACTTGCTTCATGTTCCTTTTAAACGGATAATATATACATATGGTTGCAGCGGCAGGGTAAATATACAATGTTTAAACATTGAAACAAATATAAATCCCTAAATATTTCCTAATACCCAGAAAAATCCCCCGCTTTTGAGGGCGGAGGAAGTATTTACTAACCCAGTAAAAAAGCTTCGAACTATGAGCCTTGCATTTCTTTTATCTTTTCTCTCACCTTGGCTTCCAACTCATTACAGAGTTCTGGATTGTCGGCAAGCAATTGTTTTACAGAGTCGCGACCCTGTCCCAGTTTGTCGCCATTATAACTATACCAGGAACCACTTTTTTGAATGATGTTCATTTCGGTGCCCATATCAATGATCTCCCCGGTCTTGGAAATTCCTTCTCCGAAGATGATATCGAACTCGGCAGAACGGAATGGCGGTGCCACTTTATTCTTAACCACTTTGACTTTTACGTGATTTCCGATGGCTTCATCACCATCTTTAATCTGAGTCTGACGACGGATATCGAGACGAACAGAGGCATAGAATTTAAGTGCATTACCACCAGTGGTCGTTTCGGGATTTCCGAACATGACGCCGATCTTTTCGCGAAGCTGGTTAATGAAAATGCAGATAGTATTTGTTTTAGAGATAGTGGCTGTGAGTTTACGAAGTGCCTGACTCATCAAACGGGCATGGAGACCCATTTTGCTATCACCCATTTCACCTTCCAGTTCACTTTTAGGAACAAGCGCAGCTACAGAATCGATCACTACCACATCCAGGGCGCCGGAAAGAATCAGGCGGTCAACAATTTCCAATGCTTGTTCACCATAATCCGGCTGAGAGATTAGCAGGTTGTCTACATCCACACCTAATTTTTTAGCATAGGCTGCATCGAAAGCGTGTTCCGCATCGATGAATGCACATATGCCTCCTTTTTTCTGCGCCTCCGCGATCACATGGGTGGCCACGGTGGTCTTACCGGAAGATTCTGGACCATAGATTTCCACAACACGGCCGCGTGGAAGTCCGCCAATACCAAGAGCAACATCCAATCCAAGGGAACCTGTTGAGATAACCTCTTGTTGGGTGTCGACCTTATCGCCGAGCATCATTACACTGCCTTTGCCATAATCTTTGTCCAGCTTATCCATGGTAAGCTTGAGTGCCTTCAGTTTTTCACTGTTGTTATTAGACATGTCTGTGGTTTTTTCGTTTTTAGCCATGATTCAAAGTTAATGGGTTGAATATCCTGTAGCCGTTTTACAACCGGTTAAGTTGATAACAATTGTAAAACTAATATATTTAGTATTAAAAAACTAATATTTTGAGGATTTTTTTTTAGTCTCTGGAACCTTATGAAATTGTTATTCTGGTCCTTATTTTTTTACACCAACCAGGTAAGGCATTCTATGGAATTAAATGGAAACTTTATTATGGTAGATATTTTCCTTAAGTTTCAATAATGATCAGAAAATTCTGCATTTCTATTTTTGCCATTTTGCTTCTACACCAACATTTTTACGCCCAGGTCCCCAAACTGGTGCTACCCTTAGGGTTAATTTCTGGTATAGAAAAAATTAAACTTAGCAGGGATCAAAAAAGAATGCTCACTATTTCTAATGATCAAAAAGCAAACTTGTGGGATGTACAAAGCGGACGCTTATTAACAAGTTTTATTGGTCATCAAAGTTTTATTAATGATGCTGGTTTCAATTCAGATGGGAAAAAAATATTTACCGTTTCCTCAGATAATACTGCGAAAATCTGGAACGCTCAGACCGGTGGGTTGCTGGTTACCTTGAAAGGTCATAGAGGGCCGATCTTATCTGCCGATTTTAGCCCTGATGGCACTCAATTTGTAACCTCCTCGGTGGATAATACTGCAAGGATCTGGGATATGGGTACCGGTAAATTATTAAACAGCTTAACAGGCGAAAGAATTTACCTCACCACAGCTCTATTTAGCCCCAATGCACAAATAGTACTTACTTATTCCGAAAATAACTCCGATGTTTTGGTCTGGGATGCAAACAATGGTAAAGTCTTAAGGCACTTAAACGGACATAAAGGTTGTATAACTGATGCAATCTTTAATCAATCTGGAAATTCTGTAATTACAACTTCATGCGACAATACGGCTAAGCTTTGGAATGTTGAAACTGGGGAGTTATTGCAAAATTTTACAGACCATAAAAATATGGTGAACACTGCGGTCTTTATAGATAAGGACAAAAAAATTATCACTGCATCTCTTGATGAAACGATTAAAGTGTTTGAGGTAAAATCAGGCAAAATGCTTGAAAATTGGGAAAGGCATACTTTTTTCGTGGAAAAAGGAGATTATAGTAAGGACGGTAAATTTATTTAAACGTTTGGTGAAAGGGGCCGTTTTTCAGACTATTGGGAATATTCTACAGGACAGCTTAATAATAATTTATCCAATCGCAAAGCAAATAATGATTACCTGAATATCAGGCGGAAATCCAAAACCCTGACCTTTATTACAAAGGAGAAGGACATTCACTGTGTAGGTTATGTTTTAAATATCAATAACGATAGTGTCATTGCAGTCCTGAATGGTCATGGCAATCGTATTTTGGATGCAGATTTTAGCCCGGATGATAAGAGAATTGTTACCTCCTCTATGGATGGGATCGCAAAATTATGGGATGTTCAAACCGGTAAATTATTATTTGACCTAAAAGGGCATATAAGTCCAGTAGGCACGGCATTATTTAGCCCTGATGGACGTAAAATAGTGACTGCTTCAGAGGACCGTACTGTTAAAATATGGGAAACTGTTTCGGGAAAATTGCTGAAAACATTGGATCAGCATAAAGGATGGGTTTTATCAGCAAGCTTCAGCTCTGATGGAAAAAGAATAATTTCAAATTCAGAGGATGGAACTGCTAAGATCTGGGATGCAGCAACAGGAAAATTAATTGCAGATTTAAAGGGCCATACTGAGGAAGTTTGCTCTGCTATATTTAGTACAGATGGAAAGGAAGTATTGACTACCTCGATGGATAATACCTGTAAAAGGTGGGACGGCAACACGGGTCTTTTAATTTGCACTTTTTTTAGGGTTGATAGCTCAGATTATTTTATTCAAACAAAATCAGGATTTTATCAGTGTACACCCCAGGCTGCCAAACTACTTTACTATGTTTCAAAAAATTTAAGTGTTATCACTTTTGAACAACTCGACGTAAAATATAACCGGCCCGACAAGGTCCTTGAGGCCCTTGGTTACAGCGATACTGCATTGATCAGAAGTTACAGAAAGGCCTGGGAAAAAAGGATAAAGAAATTAGGAATAGATACCACTCAGTTCCGTGATGGTTACAGCGTACCTGAATGTGAATTTGCCAACCGGGATACTATTGAATATGATCAAACTGTTGGCCTGCTAAAGCTCAGGATTAAAGGGGTAGACAGTTCTTATAAACTAGACCGATTCAATATCTGGGTAAACGAAACTCCTTTATTCGGGCAGAGAGGAATCAGCTTGAAGAGAAACAATAGTAATAAACTCGACACTATCTTAACTATTCAGTTATCCCAGGGAGAGAACAGGATCGAAACCTCCATCACCAATGTCAATGGAACAGAAAGTTACCGCATGCCGCTGATCGTGAACTATTCTCCTGCGGTGAAACAATCGGTCACCACCCATTTCATAGGCATTGGAATCGACAAATTCCAGGACAGTATAAATGACCTTAAATACAGCAGCAAGGATATCCGCGATCTCTCAAAAAAACTTAAAGAAAAATATGGCAACGCTATTGTAATTGATACTTTATTCAATGAAAATGTGAATGTGAGTAATGTCAAGGCGCTTAAGCAAAAACTGAAAGAAACTACCGTGAAGGATAAAGTCATTGTGGCTTATTCCGGTCATGGACTTTTGAGTAAAGATTTTGATTATTACCTCTCCACCTACAATATCAATTTTGAAAAGCCGGAAGAAAACGGACTTCCTTATGATGAACTCGAAAGTTTGCTGGATAGCATCCCTGCCCGAAAAAAATTAATGTTGATTGATGCCTGTCATAGTGGAGAAGTGGACAAAGAAGAACTGGTTCGAATCAATAAAGTATGCGATTCACTGCACCTGAAAAAAGGGGGAATTACAGTTGCCTATGAATCTGATAATAAACTGGGATTGAAAAACAGTTTCGAGCTGATGCAAAATCTTTTCGTCAATGTAGGGAAAAGTACCGGTGCCACTATTATTTCTGCCTCAGGTGGGACCCAGTTTGCGCTGGAGCGTGGAGACCTGAAGAATGGGGTATTTACTTATTGTATCCTGGAAGCGATTGAGAATAACAAGACAATGATGATCTCTGAACTCAAGAAATTAGTAGGTAAGCGAGTCGAGGAACTTACTGATGGATTGCAGAAACCTACTTCACGAAATGAGAATATTTCAATTGACTGGGCCCTATGGTAATTATTTCGAAAAGCTTAGCATAAACAAGGTTCCTTCCCCTTCCTTACTCTCTACATGCACCGAAGCTTTATGGGATTTGAGAATGGAATAGGCAGCAGTAAGTCCAAGACCTACGCCATTTTTTTTCAATGTGAAGAAGGGATCAAAAACGCGGGGAACAAATTCTGCGGGGATGCCATTTCCATTATCT
>JBKJMI010000007.1:0-17291 GCA_046596515.1 Chitinophagaceae bacterium
GATAATGCAGGATGGGTCTAGTTCCAACCTGATCTTTGATATTCCGACACTGGTTTCCTATACCAGTTGTTTCATGACTTTGCTGCCGGGCGATATAATTTCGACAGGAACACCAGCGGGAGTAGGACTGGGAATGAAACCAAATTTTTATCTTAAAGCAGGGGATATCATGGAATTAGGTATTGATGGGCTGGGTGAATCAAGACAAGTGTTGATTAGTTTAGATCAAATATAAGAAACTAAAAGGTTGCGCAATATGAAGCCCTCTAGACAATACCTATTCCCTTTTATACTGGTCACCAGCCTTTTTTTCCTTTGGGGTTTTGTGCATAATCTCGACCCCATCCTGATCCCGCACCTGAAAAAATCTTTTACACTGACCACCACACAATCCACCCTTATCGACTCCGCAGTCTTCATCGCCTATTTCCTGATGGCCCTTCCTGCTGGTTTCATCATGAAAAAATTCGGGTACAAAAAAGGTATTATCACCGGACTGGTATTTTTTGCTGCAGGTTCTTTCATGTTCCTGCCGGCGGCCGACCATCAGTCATATCAATATTTTCTGGCCGCACTTTTCATTATCGCTTGCGGACTGACCATCCTGGAAACCGCGGCCAATCCTTATGCGGCGGCTTTGGGAGATCCGGCCAATTCCACCCAGCGATTGAATTTTGCCCAATCATTTAACGGCATGGCTGCCGCATTGGCTCCGGTTATCGGCGCCCGCATTATATTAACGAACGGGCACTCGGATGATGAATTAAATGCGATGACCGATGCCGCTAAAAAGATCGCACTTGCTTCCGAGGCCGCTTCCGTAAAGACCCCCTATATGATACTGGGAATCGTATTGCTGGTAGTGGCTTTATTATTTGCCTTTACCAAACTTCCCAAACTGAATAACAATTCAGATCTTCCTGCAAGTAAGAATATCATGCAAGCATTCAGGCATAAACATCTTAGCTGGGCAGTGATTGCTCAGTTCTTTTATGTGGGTGCCCAGGTATCCGTGTTCAGCCTATTCATACTTTATGCTGAAAAATCTGCTGGACTGAATCAGATCACTGCTGCTGATTATCTCGGAGCCTGCGGAATTGCCTTCCTTATCGGCCGGTTTTTGGGGACTTTTCTGATGCAGTACATAAAGCCGGAACGATTGCTTACGCTTTATGCAGCGGCGAGCATGGCTTTATGTATTATCGCTATCATGGGCAGCGGTATGATCACCGTATATGCAGTGATCGCAATCTGTTTCTTTATGTCCATCATGTTCCCGACCATTTTTTCACTTGGAATAAAGGATTTGAAAAATGATACAGAATACGGAAGCAGTCTTATCATCATGTCGATAGTAGGCGGAGCTATTCTTCCCCGGATCTTTGGAGAGATCAGCGATGCTACGCAAAATATACAGTTAGGATATGTTGTACCTCTTGTATGTTTTGTAGTAGTTTTCTTTTTCGGGTGGAAAGGGTATCGTGTTGTTTCGGCTGAATAGATGATTAAATAAAATCAAATGGATCTGCAATTAAAAAATAAACTCATCATCGTTAGCGGAGGCGCCAAAGGAATTGGTAAGAGCATTGTTGAATTATTGGCGAAGGAAGGAGCTATTCCCGTTATTATTGGTCGTAATGAAGAAGATAACCAGCAATTGCTTTCTGATTTGAAGCTGGCTGGGTATCTTGCCGATCAGTTTGTTGCAGAATTAACTGATCCTCTGGCTTGTAAAAATGCGATTAGCCAAATAGCAGATAAATATGGCCAAATTGATGGTCTTGTAAATAATGCGGGCGTGAATGATGGAGTTGGACTTGAAAGCGGCGACTATGATCGGTTCATGCTTAGTCTTCACAAAAACCTTGTACATTATTATTTGCTGGCACATCATTCTCTTCCCTGGTTGAAAAAATCAAAAGGTCCGATTGTAAATATCAGTTCAAAGACAGCCGAGACCGGACAGGGAAATACGTCGGCCTATGCCGCATCTAATGGAGGGAGAAATGCACTGACCCGCGAATGGGCGGTTGAATTGGCGAAATATTCAATAAGAGTGAATGCAGTGGTCGTAGCAGAAAGTTATACGCCTCTTTATGAAAAATGGATCCAATCTCTTCCTGATGGAGAGGGCAAAAAAAAGCAGATCGAAGCACTGATCCCATTGGAGAACCGGTTCACAAAAACGGAAGAGATCGCTAATATGGTGGTGTTTCTTCTTTCATCATCTTCCAGTCATACCACTGGTCAGTTGATCCATGTAGATGGGGGTTATGTTCATCTTGACAGAGCCATGAAGCCGGGCACCTGATTATTAAAAAGGTAAATTCTTCATTGCATACTTTAAAAAATATTGCCCTTCTCACCAACGCCCTGGCCGGGGCGGGTCGTGCGATTGCCCTTGCGCAACGACTTTCCAATCACCTGCAATCAAAAAATATTTCCTTCATTACCGATATGCTGGCTAACCTTGATGGAGAGTTTTATATAGTGAGGAGCATGGAGATCGGCATTTTGCCGGGCAGGTTAAAAATAAAATTTCCAACTTCCAACACAGAGACACTGAGATACAGAGTTTCACAGAATATTTAATAATTTCTTTTTCAACACAGAGACACTGAGATACAGAGGACACAGAATATTTTAATCTCTGTGTTCCTCCGGGCCTCTGTAACTCTGTGTTGGAAGTTTGTCCTGTTGGATGTTATCAGTTCAGATCAAAACGATCCAGGTTCATCACCTTGGTCCAGGCCGCAACAAAATCCTTCATGAATTTTTCTTTCGAGTCTGCAGATCCATATACTTCAGCAATGGCGCGCAATTCGGAGTTAGAACCAAGAACAAGGTCAGCTCTTGTACCTGTCCATTTAATTTCACCAGTTTTACGATCACGCCCTTCAAAAAGATTTTTTGAATTGGCTGCTGGTGACCAGACAGTATTATAATCAAGTAGGTTCACAAAGAAATCATTACTCAAGGATCCGGTATTTTTAGTGAAGACCCCATGTTTTGAATGATCATAATTCGTGTTCAGTACACGCATTCCCCCAACCAGCACGGTCAATTCAGGAGCGGTCAGTGTCAGCAATTGAGCTTTATCAATCAGCATCTCTTCGGCTGAAGTGGTATGCGCAGGATTTAAATAATTACGGAAGCCATCCGCGGCTGGTTCAAGTACTGCAAAAGAAAGCACATCCGTCTCTTCATGTGTGGCATCGGTTCTTCCGGGACTGAATGGAACATTGATCGCATGTCCTGCACTCTTAACGGATTGTTCGATAGCAGCGCATCCACCCAAAACGATCAGGTCGGCCATTGAAATTTGTTTCCCACCTGCATTTGCTTCGTTGAATTCTTTCCGAATTTTTTCCAGCGCTGACAGTACTTTATTTAATTGAGCAGGATTATTCGCTTCCCAGGTACTTTGTGGAGAGAGACGAATGCGAGCGCCATTGGCACCACCTCGTTTATCAGAACCACGGAAAGTAGAAGCAGAAGCCCAGGCAGTTGATACCAGCTCTGAAATACTCAGATCAGAGAATAGTATTTTAGTTTTTAATGAGTCTATATCGTTGGTATCAATCAAAGGAAGGGTTACTGCGGGAACAGGATCCTGCCATATCAATACTTCTTTTGGAACTTCAGCACCCAGGTATCTTGATATAGGTCCCATATCACGATGCGTAAGTTTATACCAGGCACGGGCAAAAGCATCTGCGAATTGATCAGGATGTTCATGAAATCTTTTTGAAATAGCCTCATAAATTGGATCAACACGCAGGGCCAGATCGGTGGTTAACATAAATGGCGCATGTTTTATTGATGGATCATGTGCATCCGGTACAGTATTCGCACCTCCATTATTTTTTGGTTTCCATTGGTGCGCACCGGCAGGACTCTTTGTAAGTTCCCATTCAAATCCAAAAAGGTTTTCGAAATAATTATGGCTCCAAGTAGCAGGTGTGGTGGTCCATGCGCCTTCCAACCCACTGGTGATAGTATCGGCACCAGAGCCTTTACCAAAACTATTTTTCCATCCACAAGCTTGTTCTTCGATGCCAGCAGCTGCTGGTACAGGACCGACATATTTTGAAGGATCGGCAGCGCCATGAGTTTTACCGAATGTATGTCCGCCTGCGATCAGGGCAACAGTCTCTTCATCGTTCATTGCCATGCGACCAAAAGTTTCACGGATATCACGGGCAGAAGCCAGAGGATCAGGATTACCATTGGGTCCTTCAGGATTTACATAGATCAATCCCATTTGAACAGCGGCCAGCGGATTTTCCAGTTCACGATCGCCGGAATAACGCTGATCTTCCAGCCATTTAGATTCAGAACCCCAGTAAATATCCTCTGCTGGTTCCCATACATCTTCACGTCCGCCACCAAAACCAAATGGTTTAAATCCCATTGATTCGAGTGCGCAGTTACCGGCCAGGATCATAAGATCCGCCCAGGAAATTCTCTTTCCATATTTCTGTTTGATGGGCCAGAGAAGTAATCGGGCCTTATCGAGGTTGGCATTATCGGGCCAGCTATTCAAAGGTGCATATCGTTGGGTTCCTGAACCGGCGCCACCACGACCATCAGAAATTCTATAGGTGCCAGCGCTATGCCATGCCATACGAATGAAGAAAGGACCATAATGACCATAATCGGCCGGCCACCATTCCTGGGAATGGGTCATGAGCTCGAACAGATCTTTTTTTAGTGCCTGCAGATCAAGTGATTTGAATTCCTCCGCATAATTAAAATCTTTTTCCATAGGATTGGAAAGAGATGAATGCTGACGAAGAATGTTCAATCGAAGCTGATTGGGCCACCAATCGCGGTTAGCCGGACCACTGCCTGCGCTTTTTTTAAGGGAGCCGCTGCTAAACGGGCATTTAGATTCAATATTCAGACTGGAGGAAGTAGGGGTGCCGGTAGCTGTATTATTTTCCATTTTTGGGTATTAATAATTATTAAATGTTCGAAGAAGGAGCGATTTGACATTCAAAGTTAAACTAAAAACAGGGGTCATTTTTATGATCCTTGTCTGACTATGGAAGAAACAGGAAATTCATCAAATTGTTTGACCTTTTTATCATTCATTTATTCATTATTTTGAAAGACTTACCTTCTAAAAAAAATCAAAACCAGCATCATGTCATCATTCAACAAGAATATCATTGTAATTACCGGGGCCAGTTCCGGAATAGGAAAAGCCACCAAGGAATTGCTCAGAGGAAAAGGCGCAATAGTTTATAACCTGGATATTCAGCCTGATGCAAATGATGGCGAATATGGAATAAGGACCGATATGCGCTCTTCCGCAGAAATAGCAGCTGCCATTAAAATAATTGTTCAAAAAGAAAAAAGAATTGATGGCTTGTTCGCGAATGCGGGGAAACATTTATTCGCTTCCATTGAAGAAACAAGTGAGGAACAATTAAATGATATAATCGCGATCAATATTCTTGGTGTTTTTCATTTATTGAAAGCGGCATTGCCTGTTATGAAAAATGAAAACAAAGGAGCTGTTGTATTAATGGGATCTGATCAGGCTTTTGTTGGTAAGGGACAAAGTGCGGTTTATGGGTTAACCAAAGGAGCTATTGGTCAGCTAACAAAAAGTACAGCGATCGATTATGCTCAGTTTAATATCAGGGTGAATTGTATTTGTCCGGGTACGATTGAAACGCCTTTATTAGAAGGAGCTGTAAGTCATTATTCTGCCATCAGTGGAGTAGATAAGGATTTGATCTATAAGGATCTCGATAGGGCGCAACCACTTGGAAGGATTGGTCAGCCTTCAGAGATCGCCTCAGTTGTTGCTTTCCTGCTCTCAGATGAAAGCAGTTTCATGACGGGCAGTTTGCTAAGTGTGGATGGGGGATATGTTTGTCAGTAACATAATGCTGTATAAAATGTGCCAGATTGCATAAACTATTATTGCTTTTTTGAAAGGGCAAATATCAGCCCCTGACTTTTTTATTGCGGCCGCCATTGTTATGAATAAATATCTTCATATCTTTTTTGCTGAGTCAAAACTAATTGATATGAAACCATCCCATTTTCTTCTTGCTTTTATCATTTTTTACTCCATGCCCTCATTTGGCCAAACCTGTAGTGGTACAGCAGCTATTAATTTCCAGCAATGGAATAATATATATGGAACAGCAGTTTCCAACCTGACCTCCAATGCCAATTATCCTAATAACCCATCTCTCACAGGTATCAAACCCATTTTTGAGATGCCTACCAATTTGGGGAATAATTTTGGAATAAGGATGAATGGTTATATCTGTCCTCCTTCATCAGGATCCTATGTTTTCTGGATCGCCAGTGATGAAACTGCGGAGCTTTGGCTAAGTACAAGCAACAGCCCTGCTAATAAAATTAAGATTGCCTATAATACTGCTTCAACAAATTCAAGGCAGTGGACCAAGTATGCTACTCAGAAATCTGTATCTATTTCTCTTTTGGTTGGTCAGCTATATTATGTTGAGGCCATCATGAAAGAGGGAACTGGTCAGGATAATCTTGCTGTGGGTTGGGCAAAACCAGGGCAATACACCTCAGCGCCATCGGAAGTGATTCCCGGAACCTACCTGCGTACAACATTACCTGATGTACAGGCCCCTTCTGCTCCGACAAATCTTTCAGCTATTATCATTGCTCAAACTGGCTTTACGTTGAAATGGACTGCTTCTACTGATAATATCGGAGTTACCGGTTATGATGTTTACAAAAACAATATCAAGATCAATGCGTCGAATATTACAGGTACGTCTTATAATGTAACTGGTCTTTCACCGGCTACCTCCTATATATTTAATGTAGTTGCAAGAGATGCTGCGGGCAATACAAGTGCAGCAAGCGCTAATTTGGCTGTAACCACATTAGTACCTGGCGCCCCTTCAGAATCATTTACGATGAGGACCATTATTGCTAATCAAAGAATGCCTCATGATCTTGTTTATGGTCCTGATAATAATATTTGGTACACCGAAAGATTTGCCGGTAAAGTTAGTTTTGTAAATCCTCAGACTGGAGTGAAGACCACAGTACTTTCTCTTGGATCAACAATGGTACAGGTGGGTGGTCAGGATGGATTGCTTGGCCTGGCCCTGCATCCGCAATTTCTTACAGGCAAACCCTATGTATATATTTCCTATACTTATGAATCCAGTAGTCTGACTGTCAGGAAAACAAGAATTGCGAAGTACACATATAATTTTAGTGCACAGGTTTTGGAATTTCCTGAGACAATCTTAGAGAATATTCCAGGAAGCAATGACCATAACTCCGCACGAATCGCGATCGGTCCAGATCTGAAATTATATTATAGTGTAGGAGATATGGGTGCAGGACAATTTGATAACGCTACACGTACGCAAAATGCGCAGAACCTGAATATCTATGAAGGAAAGATACTTCGCCTGAATACTGAACTTGTCGGAGGATCATGGATCCCTGCTGATAATCCTTTTCAGAATGCAGGACAACCTACTGCTGTTTATACATTGGGGCATCGCAATCCACAGGGTCTTGTATGGGCTGTAGTGAATGGAGTAAATATGTTATACAGCAGCGAACATGGTCCATATAGTGATGATGAAATTAATATTATCCAGGTTGGAAGAAATTATGGCTGGCCCATGGTCATTGGATGGTGTGATGGAAACTATAATGGAAGGACAACAGGAAATTATGCTATGGTTGATGAGCAGGTCAATTGTAATACTCTGAACGTAAAAGAACCACTTCGCTCTTTATTCCCGTCAACAAATCCTCCAACGGGTGGAGATAATATGCTATGGCCATCAACAGCGCCATCAGGTACTGATTTTTATGGCAGTACAGCAATACCAGGCTGGCAGAATTCTTTATTGATCGCGGAACTTAAGAAAGGAGCTGTGGCCAGACTCAAATTGAGCAGTGATGGATTAAGTATTATTTCAGATACTATTAATTATTTTCAGGGCCTGGGAAGATTCAGAGATGTTGTGGTATCACCTGATGGACTCAAAATTTATGTGGCCTGCGACTCCAGTGGTTCCACCTCTGGGCCAACGGGGAATGTCACAGCTACACCTGCCAATCCTGGAAGTATTCTTGAATTTACTTTCCAGCCAGCACCTGCAAACAGGTATAACCAACGACTGATCACAGAAAATTTAGGGGATAAGAGCATCGATGTTTATCCTAACCCGGCTAATACTTTTATAATTGTTTATAATTATAATAATGCTACAGACAGAATGATCAGCCTTGTTGATCTTTCAGGAAGAGTTCTTCGTCAGATGAAAGTAACATCTATTTCTTCAAGAATTGAAACCTCCGGGTTATCGAATGGGATGTATATCTTAAGAGTGACAGATAGTAAGTCGAAGTTGCTGAGAACTGAGAAGATTGTGATTCAACATTAATAAAAGTTTAGGATAGCATTGCGGGGTGTACACCCTGAAAGAATCTCTTGTTTATCAAGGGATTCTTTTTTAAAGTCAGGTTAATAAAGGTGATTTTTTTATTCTTAAGGGCGTCTTCACTTTTACTTCTGAGCCTTTTGCAAGAAATACAGATACTGGTTGTACATTTTCAATAAAGGGAGTAAAAGCAGCGCCATAAAGGTTTTCTACATCGCAATTAAGTTTGTAATCTTTGACCTGATACACCTGCCAACGTGGATGTTCCAAAGAATATTCAATAGCAGTTTTGCTGTTTAGTTTATTATATCCATAGTAATGTTCAAATATAAATTCTTCTGCTGAACCGGGTGCTATATCCTGCGATACTGTATCCGCTTTTATCCACATGGAATTCCATTGCTGATTTTTCTTTTTCCAGTTGTATTCCACTACCAGTTGTTCATATACTATACTGATGAGATGGTTCATTTTGGCAGTACTGTAATGTTCATTATAAAAAAGGTTGGCCATGCCAGCCACTAAAAATTGTGGCACTATCTCTGAAATAAAACCAACCCCTCTTCTCCAGGTCTTACCATCAAAATACTTAATGTAGTAACGCAGATTTACCTCTTCAAAATTTACAAAGCCCGGCCATTTTATGCCCATTACTTTGGTATCGTTAAATAAAAAGCCAACTACACTCACAATCGCTTTCCCGTTATATAAATCTATTTCAGTGTAAGGTGGCAAATGTGGTTTTAGAATTTCAGCATCGACTTCATAATTAAACATAGCAAGATACTCCCAGCGGGCTGATAAAAATATTTTTGAAGCCATCCTAGCTTATTTTTTGATGTTGTAAAACGTCATTTGCATACGAATAACGGTTAAGCAATTCTGTTTTATAGTATCCATCAATGCCATTTCTGCAGATAGAAGCTGCTTTATCCAGGTGAAGAAAACCATCTGCAGAAACAACATCGCTCTCAATTTGTATTGAAATAATTTTTCCAATTACCAGAAAGGTATCATTTAATTCAATGGGAATAATTTGCTGCAGTGTTAATGCATATTTAATGGCACTTTCTTTTATAAAGGGAGCAATAATATTTCCTTGAAATTCCGGCGTCAACCCCACTTCACCAAACTCACTTATGCCGGATTCATACTTTGCACTTGTTTGATGCGCCTGCTGTATAATATCAGGATGGATATGATTGATAGTGTAAAATTTCGTTTGCTGAATGTTAACTGATATTAAGAAGTGCAGTACAAATTGTATTGCACTTCTTATATTTTTAGTAGGGATACTTTATTGGGTGTAACACATGGAGCCGCTGATTTGCTGGTAGCCAAACAGACAATTGATCCAGGGTATAAGAATATTGAACGCTAACAAACCAGCATCACACCTTCTTTTCTTTCATGCACCAATTCTTCGCCCCGGTATAAAGCCTGTTCGTTGATCGGCAGCAGGTGATGATATTTTTCAGGCAATACTTTTTTCAGCGCCTCCAAAACGGAATCAATTTCCGCTATGGGCTTCAATTGAAGATATGCGCCGAGCATAATGAGGTTCATGATCTTTCCGTTCTTCAGGTGCATTGCTTCCTGTATGGCAGGAATACCAATAATGTCAATATCGGTTCTTGTGCTGGGTAGAAGCACAGTCCCGCTTTCATACAACAGCAATCCCCCTGGTTTCACCCTTGACGAAAATTTATCCATAGATGGTTGGTTCAACATTATGGCAGTATCAAATGTGGAAAGGATCGGAGAACTGATCTTATTGGTAGAAAGAATAGTAACGCAATTAGCTGTACCCCCTCTCATTTCGGGGCCATAGGATGGCATCCATGAGATCTCCTTTCCTTCCACCATACCTGCATAGGCCAGTGTCATACCCATCGATAGGACGCCCTGACCACCAAAGCCGGCAACAATTATTTCCTCTAACATAAAATTGATTTTTCGTTATTGATACCTTGGAATTCCTCAGAACTTCGGCAATTTAATATCACCCATAGGGAATGTCTTTATCATTTGTTCATCGATAAAATCGCTGCATTCCACCGGGGTCATTTTCCAGTTACTTGGACAATTACCAATGATCTCCACAAAGCAAGTTCCTTTTTTTAGTTGCTGATATTTTACGGCATTTTGCAAGGCCTTCTTAGTTCTTCTAACTGCATTCCCATTTCTTCAATTACTTCCATCAATAGTTTATGAACAAGGCTATGTGCACATCCGGGACAATAGTGAAGTGCCACATCAACCAGTGTCGAAGGTTTCTTATACACCAGCTCATATTCTTCCTCTCTTGTTTCCGGAGCCACTATGTCGGATAGTAAATTGTCAGTTGGCATGTCTGTATTGTATTATTGTTTCCAAATGTTCAACAATTGATGCAGGAGTTGGCAGCAGACCGCCTAATTTGCCAAAAAATTCAACAGGCTTCTTACCATTTACACCAAGCCGTACATCTTCCACCATCTGACCGGCATTCAGTTCAACACTCATTAGAAGCTTTACCTGATCCGCCAGTTCATTGATGCGCTTGTAGGGATATGGATAAAGAGTAATTGGTCGCAATAGTCCCACCTTTATGTCCTTTTTCCTTGCAATCTCCATTGCCTTTTGGCAGATCCTTGCACTGAGACCATAGGCCACCAATAAATATTCGGCATCCTCAGTATTTTGTTCTTCAAACCGAACTTCATTTTCCCTGATAAGCTTGAATTTTTCTTCCAGCTTAAGGTTATGGATCTCCATTTTCTCAGGCTGAATAAAAAGTGATGTGATATAATTTCTTTCTCTTGTTGTTGGCTTCCCTGTTGTGGCCCATGTTGATTTATCTATTTCGGGTCTTGTATAAGGTTTGAATTCTACTTTTTCCATCATTTGCCCAATGGCCCCGTCACTTAATAATAATACCGGATTCCTGTATTTATCGGCGAGGTCAAAACCCAGGAATACGTGATCTGCCATTTCCTGTACAGATGCAGGAGCAAGCACGATC
Organism: Chitinophagaceae bacterium; assembly: GCA_046596515.1. Taxonomy (GTDB): domain Bacteria; phylum Bacteroidota; class Bacteroidia; order Chitinophagales; family Chitinophagaceae; genus JJ008. Next base: position 11,419 of record JBKJMI010000007.1, read on the forward strand.
ATTTTATAATCACCATGACCACCTCCTTTCACCGATTGAAAATAATCTCCCTGTCCTGGCTGAATAGTACCAAGGCCGGGTCCTGCACGGTTTACATTCACAATCAAGCAAGGCAATTCCGATCCTGCCATGTAACTGATCCCTTCCTGCATTAAACTGATACCTGGTGAAGAGGAAGAAGTCATGGCCCTGAAGCCGGCACCGGCAGCTCCATACACCATATTGATACTGGCTATTTCACTTTCAGCCTGCATTACCATACGACCATGCTTTGGCATTTCGCGGGCCAGGTATTCCAACACTTCAGATTGCGGAGTAATAGGATATCCGAAATAGGCATCGCATCCCGCAAGTATTGCGGCTTCTGCCAGCGCCTCGTTACCCTTCATTAACTTACTGATCATACTACAATGTTTGTCTCTTTAAAAAATTAAATCACCGCCCAATGATTCCTTTTTCTTCTTCACATTGGTGCGATATACTGTTATCGCAGCGTCAGGGCAAATCAATGCACAGTTTACACAACCGGTACATAGATCGTTGTTGGCAATAATGTAACGATAACCTCTTAAGTTGATGTTCTGACTTAGTTCGAGGGCATGTTCTTTACACTCGGTCATACATAGCTCGCAGGCTTTGCAGCGCTGAATTTCAATAATTACTTTTCCTTTTACTTTTCGCTGTTTAACCGGAGTGATGGTTACTGTATTCTCTTCCATAATGGAGAATTTTGGCGGGCGTTCCGTGACAGGTATTCCTGAAAGGGGAACACCTTTCAGTTTTTACATACTAAACTTATAAAAAACATTGGGAAGCAGATATGATAAAAGTTAGGAAAATGGATGATAAAACTTTTTAAAGAGAGTCTTTAACATTCACCCAAACATGATCCAATCCGACCCTTTTCACCAGGCCGAAGAATATTTTAGCATTATCGGGATGCAGGCGGATACAACCATGGGAAGCCGGGGAGCCGAGTTTTGAAAAATTTCCCGGGGTAGTTCCATGAATGGCATAGCCGCCTTTCACAAATACCACATAGGGCATATTGCCAAGCCCCATATAATTTCCTCCCGGAAATTTTCTGGAACTGTATTTGATAAAGAGAGGTCCCGAAGGTCTTACACTGAAACTTGCTGTTTTGTATTTTTTTCCTTTTCCGGTGGAGACTTTAAAACTATCGACCAATTCTCCGTCAAAGTGGAGGTAAAGTATCTGTTTTGATTTTATTACTTCGGCATAGACCAGGCAATCATTCTCTTTGCATCCGATATGAGACGAGTCATCGTGATGGGCGAGGAATGAATCCAATGCCTGCAGGTTAAGTCTCGCCACGCCGGTATCAATGATAATGGCACTTTTCAGGTTTTTTTTGTTCGTATCGGCAGAAGCAAGATCATTTTTCCAGATCACGCGTATCTTTTTTAGTATCGTCTCTACGGAATCCTTTCCAGGCGTGAATTCATTGGCATCGAAAAGATTGGTACTGTCGGCCAGGGAGTCGGTACCAGCATGTAAAATGGAATCTTTGATGGACTGATAAGTAAGCGGGGGTGGTTTATTTTGCTGCTCATTCGGCTGGCAGGCTAAAAAAATAACACTGATGGCAATGAAACAAAAAACAAAAAATACATAAACCCTGATTTGAATAGCTTTCATAACTAAAGGTGATCAGGGCAAAGGTATTAAACGCAATGACCTTTATTTCCCAAACTTTTTTTGTATTCACTGATCCGGCTTGTTTTAACTTCTTTTATTCCCTTCAGTGGATTAAATCTGGGAGGACGGTAACGTAAGAGAGAAAAAGAAAAGCCGGTATGGAATGCTGAGATGATATCGTCATAGCGGATATTCATATAATCTCTTCCGTAATAATAATCGATGAAGAGCCTAAAGCTTCTTGCCTTGGGGTCAATACGAATAATGCCGGGCATAAAAAAGATCACTTATTAATAGTGACCTTATAAGATATCAGGTACTCTCTGCGAAAGCACCTAATAAAAAGGAGGTTGTACAATACAACCTCCTTTTTTTATTATAGAACCGAAATGTCCTAATTCATTTTCACCAGTTTTATCACTTTGCGATTCATACCCTGTATCACTTCAGCCATATAAATACCTCCTTTCAAATTAGCACCGACCCTAATATTATTGGATGCGGAATTCATCAGGCTGACGCTCCTGACTTTTCCTGTTACATCCAGGATCCTAACTGAAACTGGCTTATCGCTATTACCGGAAACCTGTATCATGAAATCACCACTACTTGGATTAGGAAATGCACTAACGATAAACCCTTCTTTTATTTCATCCAGTTTGATTGAATTAACAATGGTTGCTGGAGAATAAGGTACAGTGCTGAAACATAATTGCTGTCCGCAAGGGCCCAGAGTGCAATTGTTATGCCCTATCGTTCCGGGAATCAAATGCGCCGGCAATGCACTCGCCTTGATACAAATATTATTAGGCGTATATGGCGGTTCTGTTGGAACATGGCATACGTTGAATTTGAAATTATTCCCATTTTCAAAGCATACATCTGCTGAAAGCGGTAATACATTAATTGTAATACCCAAGCTTCTGGTACATCCCTTACTATCAGTTACTGTCAGCACATAGGTTGTAGTAACTGTTGGACTGGCAACAGGGTTCGAAATGGATACATTGTTTAATCCGGTGCCAGGTGACCAACTATAACTATAACCGGGTACACCTCCTGAAACTATTGAGCTCAGACTAATACTCTGTGGGCCAAAGGGACCAACTCCTTTATAGGTACCAGCGTAAATGGTTCTTGTTATCCCTGCGCAGAGGCTGATATTGATCTCGGGATTACGAGTAACCAACTGAGAAATGGTGGAGGTATTTCCATAAATATCGACCGCCGTCCAATTTACAGTAGTAGTACCTACCAGGAAGCAGGCCGGTGCATCACTGGTAAATGATTGCATTCCGCAGTTATCCGTTGCAGAAGCACCCAGGTTGATACTGCATCCATAATTATTGGCTTCAAAACAACTTAATACAGGTGGTGCTGTTATTACTGGCTTCTCATTGTCGGCAACTGTTACAGTAAATGAACAGCTAGCCTTATTGTTACTTGCATCTGTAACTTCATATGTATTGGTAGTTGTGCCCACAGGGAATGTTGAACCGCTGGCTAAACCTGCTATCCGGATAGTTGTTGAAGAGCAATTATCTGTTCCCAATGGTGCCGTAAATGTTACTATAGCACCACAAATACCCGCATCATTGTTTACTGAAATATTACCGGGGCAACTAATAGCAGGAAGTTGTGTATCATTTACTCTCACAGTAAATGTACATGTAACCGTTCCACAACTGTTGGAAGCTGAGACTGTAATTACTGTATTGCCAACATTGAAAAAACTTCCTGAAGCCTTAGAATAAGTGATGGTAGGAGCAGGTGATCCTGTTGCAGTGGCTGCATTATAGGTAACATTGGCTCCGCATTGTCCGGTAGTATTATTTTCGGTAATATTAGACGGGCAGGTGATGACGGGGGCAATACATACAGGTACGCATCCATTCGATGTTTTTAATGAGGCCCGGCAGTTATCCAGAACCCATTGCATCCTATCAACCTGTTTTATAGTAAACATGGAATAACAGGCATCAGCCGTATAGTCCATATAATTCTGATAATTTATTCCCGGTGCGCTTGCAGAACAGGCATCCGTTCTTTGTCCACTTGGGCAAGTGGTAACCTGGGCTCCCTGGTTGGGTGTATCTCCTATTGTTTGGTCCGTTGTTGTACCAGCAAGACTGGCAGGTAACAAGCAGGTGCCTCCTAACTGACGAAAATCTGAATTTAGACAAGCACTTTCATCACCCCATATGTGCAATAGACCCCAATAGTGTCCTGCCTCATGTACAGCGGTACGGCCTAAAGCATAACTGGCAGCGGCATAAACAGGATTATTAGAAAATCCGGCAAAATTGACCACAATTCCCTGTTCATCGGCTGCGCCGGTGCCTGGAAAAGTAGCAATGCCTAATAAACCGCCTCCTGTACAAGATGCATCAAACTCGGCCACCCAAATATTAAAATATTTATTAGGATCCCATGAATCCGCACCTCCTGTTCCGGCATGCTTCACGTTTGATACTACACCATCTGCATTATAATCAGTGCAGTTTTGTGCCCCGGTAAGGGTTGATACAACCCTGTCAATGCCATTAGTTGGCTGGTCACCCGGGGTTCGCTGGGCCATGCAATAGCGTATATGGCAATAATCCTTCTTTGCCCGGATCGGATAAAATCCATAAGATGCATTGGTACTATCTGCATTTGCACCGGAATAATCTTCATTCATCTTATTTAGCTGCCAGATGATATCGGCATCAGTTACCTGGGCCTGTCTGGCTGCGTTGCTCACAATGTGAAAGACCACCGGTATGTAAATAGTAACAGGAACGGCCGGATTAGGAAGTATTGGCGATTCCGATGCAAAAAGAGTTTTATTTCTTTCTGCCATTGCCTTGGCTTCCGGGTGAGTGCGATAATAAATCTCAAGGCCTTCCATGGTACTACACCTGTTTATTTCGGTGGTCTGGGCCATCAAGGGTGAAGCCAGCAAGAAGGTAAACAGCGTCAACATGCATAAGACAATTGCTTTCTGCATTTTATTTTTTCTTTCAGCTGTTGTACTCATCGGTAAAGACGAAGAGGAGCAATTGATCTTTCTCATAACAGTAGTTTGAAATTTTGAATAATAAAAAAAGTTCAGTACATAGTATTCCCTATGCTACTTTCCTAGCAGACCTTAACTCAAAAAATATTTATTCAGGGGGATGAGATGTATAATTAAGATATGGAGATTCGCAGAGATTCAAGTTTCTATTTATTGAATTTAATTTGGTAGAAGAATGAAAAACTTGATTTAGGCTGGTTTTATTCCATGCCACCTGCTTTTTGAAGGGGGAGTTAACTTGTTGGCAGGCAGGCAGGTCTGAGTCTCCCTGAATGATGTTTTTTTCATATCTGTTTAAAATTGGACCAAGAAAAAATTTTAAATTAAATTCTGGTTACATTTTTGCGTTACAGGATTACTAATAGATGAATCCCGGAATAGGCCGGTAGATCATATTCGTTTTAAATGATATAAATAAACTAACATGAAATTGAAATCAATCCTCCCTTTCGCTGTTTTTATTTCCGTATTAATCTTTGTATCCTGCAAAAAAAGCAGCACGGGAACCTCGTCCTTTAAATACAAACTGGCCACTACCAACCGCAGCAATGTGGTAGGAAAAACGGAGAGTGGTAATGTCACCTGGACTTCTGGGTATGCATCAGCCAACCAGGTGAAGTTTGAAGCTAAAAACAGCAGCAATGTTGAAGTGGAATATAAATCAAGTACGGCCCAGCATATTGATCTGTTCTCATCCCTTGCTTCTGTTTTGGGAACGATCACCCTGCCCGCTGGCACCTATACTGAAATTGAATTCAAGGCTGAGCTCGCTCCCAGTGGATCAGATGCAGCGTTTGAACTAAATGGTACATTCACCAGTGGTGCTGTAACAACACCGGTTGTGTTTACAGTGAACAGCGCGATTGAAATAAAAACGGAGAGAAACAATGTGGTTATCACTGATGGCGCAAGCTATTCGGCAATTGCCAACCTGAATATGGCCATGCTTACACAAGGTATTACTGAAGCTATGCTGAACAGTGCCACCCGTACCAGCGGTAAAATTCTAATCTCTTCTTCATCTAATTCAGGCTTATATGCCATTATGCTGGCAAATCTTGATAATTGTGATGAGGTTGAGTTTGATCACGACTGATCATCTAATTATTACTTTGGTGATACAAGGCCGGGAAGAGGATCAATGCCCTGAATAATA
>JBKJMI010000030.1:0-2609 GCA_046596515.1 Chitinophagaceae bacterium
AATGATTCGCGCAGCGAATGGGTTCCGTTTATGATTCAACTCTTCTAAATGAATTTCTGAACTGGCTCGCAGCTATTATTACACTAATTATATTTCTTCAATAACTCCATGGCAGTGCCCTAATTGAAATCACCAATTCATTTAAGTCAGTAATGGTTCCTTTTGTAGAGACTTCAGTTTGCCGAAAAAGGGTTTCTCAAAGTATTCTCTGACCTAACTCTTATTTCAACACAAAATCCCAAATTGGCTTCACCCCCAATAAATTCTCCACAAAATAATTCCATCTCTTTTTGGTGAAATAGTCATTGAACTTCCCCGTATAGCCATGGTGCTGACTTGGAAAGATCAGCATATCAAATTCTTTATCAGCTTTTACCAGCGCTTCAGCTAATTTAAAAGTTGCGGATGGATTCACATTTTCATCAATGCCCCCATGCACGATCAGTAACTTTCCTTTAAGGTTTCCCGCCATTGTAATATTTGAGACCTGGTTGTATGTAGAATCAACAGGCCATCCCATATACATCTCAGGCCACCAGTCTTTCTCCATCCTGAAATCATGATCGCCAGAACTGGCCACGGCCACTTTATAAAAATCAGGAAATTCAAGTACTGCATGCCCGGCATCATATCCTCCGGCGGAATGTCCGAATATGCCTACCCTGCTTGTATCTACCCAGGGATATCTTTTTCCCAATTCCCGGATGGCCAGTACATGGTCTGTCAGATTCTTTCCCATGTTTTTATATGAAAAATTATGAAATGCTTTTGACCTCCCGGCTGTCCCCAGTCCATCAATGGTTACCACCACAAATCCCAACTCCGCCAATGCCTGGTTAGATCGGCTAATTGAAGAAATAAAACTTTGGGGAAACATATGGGTATGAGGCCCTGTATAGGTTTGATCAATAACCGGGTACTTATGGGAAGGATCAAAATTCGTAGGTTTCCAGATGGCGCCATAAACAACAGTGACCCCGTCACGAGCAGTTGCCGTAAAGGGTTCGGGGAAATGATAATGCATGGCCAGCAATTCATCAATATTTGCCTTAGTGAGTTCTTTCACAATTTTGCCGGAATTACTTTCTCTTAGCACAGCTCTTGAGGGCTGATCCAATGCGGAAATATTATCTGTGAAATATTTTCCATCTGGCGATACGCTAATATCATGATTGGCATTTTCAGGCGTTAGCAGGGTTAGTCCTGTACCATCAATATTTATTTTATAGGCATGCTGATAATAAGGATTCCTGCCGGGTTCTTTCCCGGCAGCAGTAAAAAGAATGGTTCGAAGTTTTTTATCAACAAATAAAATATCGTTTACATAATAAGCGCCGTTAGTAATTGGTTTAATTATTTTTTCATTTAAGCCGAGTATATACAATTGCTTCCAGCCATCTCGTTCTGATGTTATAATAAACTTACCCCACTCCTCCACGAGCTTTACATCAAAATTATCAATGTTGGTGGCGCTTGTTTCCGTATATATTTTTTCCTGGATTTTATTATTAAGGTCGTACCGGTATCCATCTATTTGTTGGTAGCCGCGTACGTGATTTTCTTCGTAAACGATCCCTGGTTCCTTTGCCCATTGGAAAGATGCTGCGTTTACATTTCGAAATTCATCTTTGCGGGTCTCTTCACCAGTTTCAATATTAAAAAAAACAGGGATCATATAAATCATATCTGTGTCACCGGGTGAACCGCGGTAATAAGAAAGTAGCCTGGCCCTGTATAAGGAATCGACACTCCAATCGAGCAGGTACATTTTTTGTGCTTTATTTAGATCACATATATAAGTTTGTATCCATCGGGAGTCTGGCGACCAGTAAACATTAAAATGTGATGGCCTTTCTCCATTCTCTCCTTCAATTATTTCACCCCAGTTATAATAACTGGCATATTCATAATTTTTTTTCCCGGCATGACTCAATTGTATTATCTGCCCGGATAGGGTTGATTTAATAAATAAATTATACCCTTCACTATAAGCAAGCCATTTGCCATCAGGTGATTTTTCTTCCATCACGTTATTCTCTTCTATCTTTTTTGGCGCCAGAGAATAGGTATTCAGGTCCAGCAGGTAATCTTTACCCTTTACATTAAACTCAAGATGTGATTTATCAATATACTTAACGGAATTAAAAGGCAGATCGGAGGGGTTAATCACAAACTTCAGGGTATCGGAAAGCAGTTTTGCCAGCCGCTCATGATCAAACAATCTTTCTGTCTTCATTTTCTTCCATTCTATTTTATTGAAAATTTTTTCATCCTTGCTTTGTGTTAGAAACGCAACCCCGGTACTATCCGCAAACCAGCTAAACTGTGGGTTGAGGTTAAATATTTTTTTATTATTCAGGTTTGGCCAAAGAAATGAAACTGCTCGGGCATAGTCTTGCTTTGATAGCTGTTGTGAATCAGCCCGGGAAAGAATGATCAGACTGACAAAAAATAAAAAATATTTTCTCATAAAAATGATTTTGACTAATTAAATGTACCCTTTTTGAAATACTGTTTAAAGAAGAAAGTAGCCGAGGTGTTGGTGATGATTAGTAAGAGGTGAGGAAGGCTTTTTTAAATACAGGTCACTAATAACACGCCTGCCTGCC
>JBKJMI010000143.1:0-3622 GCA_046596515.1 Chitinophagaceae bacterium
CTGGGGTTTATGGCGGTATTACTGCAACTGGTTTAATAAACGCAAACTTTTTCGCAGATCGAGTTGTAATACCAAACTTCCAAGTAGTACAAATTGAAGATAGCGGTGCTATTGGTCAACCTGTAGACGATAAAGATTCAGACATAATACGTGAAGTTCAAGCTGGTGTTCTTTTAGAAGTAAATACAGCTAAGATTATTGTGGAATGGTTAAATTCTAAAATAATTGAACTAGAAAATATGAATTTAAAACGATGATGTATAATGGAAGAAGCTAGTCCCATATCTCTAAAGAAAAAGAATACTCCAAATCGTTTAAATAATAATTCAATTAATCTTAGATGGTTGAATTCAGAAGTTACTTATACAAAGTATCCTAGTAAGATTCGTTTTAACCAATTTATAATTGTAATTAATGAGTGGAATAAAAATCTATTCGTAGAAAATAACAACCTTTTTCATCCAAATAACAATTGGCGAAATTCTATACCTGATACTAAATTTTTTATACGCTTCCCTCTATTACAAAATAATTCTAATACTGACATAGAACCTTTTCGATCTAGTCAAAAAATTCAAGGCAAAGCGTATATAATTTCTCCTTGGAAAGAAACAAAAGTTGATGACGGTTTTGATAAGAAGTCGAAATTTTTTCACGTACTAGCGAGAAGATCACCCAATTTTATCGAAAAGATAATTGAGAATGATCTGAAGAGCGGCAAATACAAAAGTATTGTTACCCGTTTTCCGCCGGAGCCCAACGGCTACCTGCACATGGGGCATGCTACCAGCATTTGCCTCAACTTCGGGCTTAGCAAAAAATATGGCGGCTATACCAACCTTCGCTTTGATGATACCAACCCTACCACGGAAGAAACGGAATACGTGGAGAGCATTAAGGATGATGTGCGCTGGCTTGGCTTTGAGTGGAAGAATGAATTGTATGCCTCGGATTATTTTGATACGCTATACGACTTTGCTGTTACGCTGATAAATAAAGGTCTGGCTTATGTGGATGACAGCAGCGCTGATGTGATGGCGAAAGAAAAAGGCACGCCAACTGAGCCGGGTGTTGCCGGTAAATTTCGCAACCGTAGCATTGAAGAGAACCTGCAACTGTTTGAAGAAATGAAAGCAGGAAAATATAAGGATGGCGAACGTGTGTTGCGTGCAAAGATTGATATGGCGCATGTGAACATGCTGATGAGAGACCCAATTTTGTATCGCATTAAGCATGCACATCACCACCGTACAGGAGATAAATGGTGCATCTACCCTCTGTATGATTTTGCTCACGGACAAAGTGATGCTATTGAAGAAGTAACGCACACCATTTGTACGCTGGAGTTTATCCCTCACCGTGAATTGTATGATTGGTTTATTAAGAAGCTTGAAATATTTCCTTCGCACCAATATGAATTTGCCCGTCGCAATTTGAGTTATACTGTGATGAGCAAGCGCAAACTTTTGCAACTTGTAAATGATAAACATGTTGATGGCTGGGATGATCCGAGAATGCCAACGATAAGCGGCTACAGGCGCAGAGGCTATACACCCGAAAGCATAAGAGATTTTTGTGATCGTGTTGGAATTGCCAAGAGAGAGAATGTTGCTGATTTAAGTTTGCTGGAATTTTGTGTGCGTGAAGACCTCAATAAAAAAGCGTTGCGGAGAATGGTGGTGTTGGATCCGCTGAAAGTTGTTGTCATGAATTATACGAATGATCACGAATTTTTGGAAATGGAAGATTCGCTTGAGAGCACCGAACTACAAACTACTCCCGATAGCTATCGGGACCACAAACCACAAACTAGAAATGTTCCATTCAGTAAAGAGTTGTACATAGAGAAGGAAGATTTTATGGAAGTGCCTCCTAAGAAATTCTTCAGATTATTTCCCGGAGGAATGGTGAGATTAAAAGGCGCCTACATTATTAAATGTGATGAGGTATTTAAAGATGCTGCAGGAAATATTACAGAACTGCATTGCAGTTATATCCCCGGAAGCCATAGTGGCAATGATACTTCAGGCATTAAAGTAAAAGGTACTATTCATTGGGTTAGCATTCCTCATGCTGCAACTGCAGAGTTAAGATTGTATGACAGGTTATTTAAAGTTGAGGATCCGCAAAATGAAGAAGGAGATTTTAAAGATTACATCAATCCTGATTCGTTACAAATCATCACAGCCTACATGGAACCGTCATTAAAAGATGCTGAACCAAATACGCCATATCAATTCATTCGCAAAGGATATTTTTGTCTGGATAAAGATTCAACAAAAGAGAAGCCGGTGTTTAACAGAACGGTGACGTTGAAGGAAGCCCCCTCTAAATCTCCCCCCAAAGGGGAGACTACCTAATGCACAATTTCGGCCGGTTACAATTAGCACTAGAGTTTTAATTAATCGTAAGAAATTTACTTGTATTATAAACTCAAACTCTGATTAGTAACATAATTTCAAAGAATTTAGGCCGGCTTTATGAGATGGCAAGTCCCCTCTAAGGGAGGGGATTTAGGGGAGGTCGTTTTAATTTTATATCCGGGAAAATTGCTGCAACTAAAATCACACCGCAGCAGATCATCATCAAAAAAATTCCTATCTTTTTATCAGGACAATAAGCATTATAGCATGAAGTGAAAAGTATGAAGGTCTTTATAGCATACCCCATAGTTAATGCTGCAAAAAATAATTGAAAACGTTTAGCCCATATTTTGTGAAGCCATATCATAACCACAGACACTACTGCGAAAAGCGTTAGAAATCTACCCGGCCTCCCATACATATTTTGCTCAGAAAAAAAACCTGTAAACGTTTTACTGATATCGGCATGATAGGTCCATGGAAGAAAGCAGGCTAAGATCAAAAGTAAACATGCAGTAGTGGCACTCCACTTTAAAATTTTGAGGAACATAATTATTTCAAAAAGTCCCCCTCCTTTTGGAGAGGGATTAGGGTAAGGTTTGAGGTCCCGACCGGATTCGAACCGATGTAGAAGCTTTTGCAGAGCTCTGCCTAGCCACTCGGCCACGGGACCTTTTTAATGGTCGCAAAAATAAACAAATTAAAACATTAATTAAAACGAATTACACGAAATTTACACCCTCATTCTTATAATAATATTTTAACTATGCAACGCATTGCAGAATCGGAACTAATAATAAATGACCGTGGCGCAATTTATCATCTCGATACAAGACCCGAAGAAATCGCAAATATTATCATCACCGTTGGCGACCCCAACCGCGTAAAAGAAGTAAGTAAACATTTTGATAAGATCGAATTCAAACTTTCGCATCGTGAGTTTAATACCCACACCGGTTATATCGGCAAAAAAAGAATTTCAGTTGTAAGCACCGGTATCGGGCCGGATAATATAGATATTGTTTTAAACGAATTGGATGCACTTGTAAATATTGATTTTGAAACAAGGATGATAAAACCCGATCTCACTTCTTTAAATATTTTCAGATTTGGAACATCAGGTTCATTACAAAAAGAAATTACTGTTGATAGTTTTGTAGCAGGCACTCACGGGCTCGGCCTTGATAACCTGATGAATTTTTACCGCACCCAAAATAATGAAGAAGAAAAACAGATCATCCATGCTTTTAAAACGCACA
>JBKJMI010000003.1:0-10468 GCA_046596515.1 Chitinophagaceae bacterium
AGCAATTGGCCCTTGCATATAGTTGCGGAAGTAGGTGATACACGAGCAACCAGCGGATTGATAGTAACCGTTGTTGGAGGCGCAGTGAAGTCAGGCGCTGAACAAGGGTTAGATACAATTGCTCTGAACTGGTATCCACTAAGTGTAGAAGGAACGTTGATCAATACCAGTGTACCTGTAGTAGCACCAGTGATCACACCACCTAATCCACCATCAACAGCCAACTGCCATGGAGAGGAAGCGTTCACGCGATATTCCCACTGGAATGAAGGTATTGAAGCGGTACCTGTATTAACAGGAATAGCAACGATACCAGAACATTCACCAGTAACTGTTGCAGGAGCAGTAACACCGCTAGCAGGCAATGGAACGCAAGGCTGAACATTTACGAGGTAATCTTCTGTTTCACCCCATATATAAGAAGTACAAGGAGTCATAGCAATAGGAGTAGGACCTCCAATATTCTCAACTGCGATCACTCTCAAACCAGTAACTCCAAAAGTGGCAGTAGAAGGAATTACAGCTACACCATTTGCAGTGTGAGGACCTGTAGTAGTTCCAGGCTCATAATAGATCCTTTCAGCAGGATGATCAAATACACCATTCTGGTTTAAGTCAATCCAGGCAACTCCACCATTAGGCCAGTTACCACCGCATGTACCAATCTGAATTGAGATTGGAAGATTACCGGTAACCAGGGTTTGAGGTGTCAGCGTCTTATAATTTGAATAACGATTTTTTACACTTCCTGGGCCAGGAGCTGTAGTACTGCAATCGGAAGAATTATTCAGTCCTCCAATAGTAATATTGAAAAGATCCTCATCTGCATTACTACTAGGTACGTTATTACAATAACAATTATAGAAAGGATTCTGATCAACAAATACAGGAACAGAAGTTCCTGAAGTTGCTGTAGTAGCACAAGTAACAACACAACGATAGTAAGTAGCCGCTGTTTGAATAGCGCTGTAAGTAGCATTAGTTGCACCAGCGATATTAGAATAAGGTCCAGCTAAAACTGTTGCTTTCTGCCACTGATAAGTAACACCAGATCCCGGAGTTGGGTTCTGAAGTGAAAGATTTACCGGAGTAGTAGGACAAGCAAAAGTTGCATTTGCTATGGTGTTACCTGGGTTAGGTGTACCTGCGCAAGGAGCCGGAGGTGTACAAAGCGGTGCATCTACTGTAAGTGTTGCAGTAGATGGGCTCACAAGAGCTGTGTACATGAAAACGATCGTTGCAGAAGGAGGTGCGTTAATGGAGAAAGTAATTGTCTGACCACTTGTAGCACTTGATCCCGGATCACCGATCCAGTTAGTACACAGGTTGCTCAATACAACTGAACCATTATGCGCGGAAACCATACCAAAATTGGCGTTTGTACCAGTATAGTTGATTGTTACGCATTGAACAGCCGCAGTAGGATTGGTCCATGTGTATTGCTGATAATTAAATGTACCGCCAATACCTGCATTACAGGTACCTGGAGCAGCACAAGTTTTTGGAACACCATCTCTGAAAAATCTTAAGCTGGTCGTAGGATTCGCAGAGGTTACGTTTACAGTCCAGGTGGTACAGATCGCCTGGGGATTGTTCGGATTGTGAATGACGATAGGCTTGTTTGGAAGACCTGCATCATTGTCCGACCTGGCCAATGCCTCCAGTCTGTCCAATGCTGCTTTTTTCTCCGCTGGAAGATCCTGGGCCATTATGATCTGGCTGGATGCAACTAAGATCATCGTGAGAACAATGAACTTAGCGAAGAAAAATCCTTTTTTTCTTTGCGTAAATTTTGGTTGCATAATTGAAATTTTAATTTATTGTTTTGAAGGCCCCGGCAGTCTGAAGCCTAAAATCGGTGCGTAAGATAGATTTTTTTAGGAAATTTATAAAAAAAATAACACTCACCATTTATCCACCTCTTCGGTGGCTGTTCCTGACACCTGGTCAGGAGCCTCCAAAGGCGCAGATTCCACAGTATCAACCACTCCGGAACCTTCGGTCATCTCTACCCTTTCGCCTACCGGCTGGTGCTCCCCATGCTGCTCTTCACTCATTTCATCGTGATTAAATGCGTCGAAATCAAAATCAGGCATCAGCTCAGTCTTTACATAATCCACCGCTTCGCCAAGTGCCCTGATAAATTTGTTGAAATCCTCCTTGTAAAGGAAAACTTTGTGACGGTCGTATCCATTATCATCAAATCGTTTCCTGCTCTCGGTAATGGTGAGGTAAAAATCATTACCGCGTGTAGCTCTTACATCAAAAAAATAAGTCCTTCTTTTTCCGGCGCGAATTCGTTTGCTGTAAATACTCTCCGCTTTCTTTTCATTATTCTCGTACGTCACTGTTATAATTTTTTAGCAGTTAAGTAATTAGTTTGGTTTCAGTCTATCACAAATATAGAGATGTTTTTGAATCGGCCAAATCCACTTTAGGGCTACTATCAGTTGCCGGATTCCGGCAGATCCTGTTGCTGCTGGCGGGCATAAAGTGAAGCATAATAGCCTTGCTTTTTTAGTAACTCATTATGGGTTCCCTGCTCTGAGATCAACCCATTTTCCAGCACTACAATTTTATCGAAATCCAGAAGGGAAAATATGCGATGTGTAATGATAATTGCGGTGCGATCCTGAAGGAAATCATTTAGCTGTCCCAGTATCTGCTTCTCTGTTCTCGAATCTACTGCGCTCAGACAATCATCAAAAATGATAAGTGATGAATCCTTAAGTAGTGCGCGCGCGATCGATATCCGTTGTTTCTGTCCCCCGCTTAAAGTAACCCCTCTCTCTCCTATCATTGTATCATACTGATGAGAAAATCCTTTGATTTCTTCTTCTACACTAGCCTGCATGGAGGCAAGTTTAACATCTTCGTCCCCCACCTGATCTTTTCCAAATCCAATATTCCCCGCTACCGTATCACTGAATAAAAAAACATCCTGAGGAACATACCCGATCTGTTCTCTTAACGAATCGATCCCGATCTCTTTTATATCTTTCCCTTCAATGATTATTTTGCCTGAGGTCACATCGTACATGCGTAATAATAATTGTGCGATAGTGGTCTTACCACTTCCTGTTCTTCCAACAATGGCGATCTTCTGACCTGCTTTTATTTCAAGGTCAAAACCCTTCAATGCCTGAATACCGGTATGCGGATAAATGAAATCAACAGATTCAAATTTTATATTTCCTTTTAGTACGATCTTCTCCGCATTCTTATCATCCCGGATGGTCGGCTCTGTTCTTAAAAATTCATTGACCCTCTTCTGGGAGGCTGCTGCGCGTTGAATCATACTGGCGGTTAGTCCAATGGCAGAAACAGGAAACGTGAGCATATTTATATACATCACAAATTCTACAATGGTATTCACATTAATGTCATGACCACCCTTTATATAATACAATCCACCGATCATGATCGTAAATAAAGTACTGAGCCCGATAAGAAAAGTAATAGAAGGGAAATAAATCGCTTCCACCCGCGCCAGCCCTATTGCATTTTTTTTATACTCTTCGCTATTCTTTGTAAAAAAACCAAGCATCGCTTTTTCCTGGACAAAAGATTTAATCACCCGAATTCCGGAATAGGTCTCTTGTGCATTGGTAGTAAGATCGCTGAGAGAACGTTGTATTCTTTCGCTTTTGCGGTTAATGGTATTATTTACAAAATAAATGGTGATTGCCAGTATAGGTAATGGGGCCAGTACATATAAAGTAAGTTCAGCGTCCCGTTTCAACATAAAATAAACGCTGAGAGAAATGATGGAAACCAGGTTGACCAGATACATAATTGAAGGGCCGGTAAACATGCGCACACGGCTGACATCCTCAGCGATGCGGTTCATCAGGTCGCCGGTACTGTTTCTTTTGTAAAAAGCCGTATCCAGTTTCTGGTAATGAATAAATATTTCATTTTTCTGATCATATTCAATAAAGCGGCTCATTACGATAATTGTTTGGCGCATCAGAAACAGAAAGAAGCCCCGAAGAAGGGCCAGCAACAGTATGGTTCCTCCGCAGATCGCCACTACTTTTCCCAGGGTGTACTGCTGGCCTTCCACTTTTTGAATAAATGTATTTACAAAACTGTCATATGCCGGTGGTCGGGATGGCGGTTTATAACCAGGTAATTTGAGTGAGCGCTGAACGAAATCGATTACGAATCCTGTGACCTGCGGAGAGAGAACATTGAAATAGTTGGATAAAGTAACAAATAGAACACCCATCCCGAGTCTGGTCCGATATTTCCAGAAATATTTATTAAGCGCTCCAAGCTGACTCATGCAATAAGATTGGAGCAAAGTTAACCGCTTGGTGGTGTACTTCTTTAATTTAACTCCAAACTGGCTATTGGCTATTAGCTAATGGCTGATTGCTAATTCGAATTGAATTTAAAATCATTTTTCACTATTATATAGCAAACAATAATTACATGCTGAATAAAAAACCTACTAATTTCTGTCATAAAATGTTATAAAAATTTTTTCGCAAGGGCCCCGAAGGTTATTTTTGCGCCGGAGAGTTGGCAGAGTGGTCGATTGCGGCAGTCTTGAAAACTGTTGACTGTAACAGGTCCTGGGGTTCGAATCCCTAACTCTCCGCCTCCGCCCGCCGCAGCTCGAAAGAGCGCAGGCGGGCTTTATTTTTGGCTGAATCTTATATAAGATTCCTTATGAATGCTTCCTCCTATTATCGCAGTCTTGAACATTTTGATCAATATTAAAGGTTAATTAATGGGACTGGCGCCCCAACATTAGCTAATTTCTTCAAATATGATACCCAATTGTCCTTTTTTAGGTTGAAAACTTCACTTGAAAAAGCGGGATTTTTTACTTAAATTTATAAACAAACATTTGTCATGAATACCGTTGCCCAACTACTCGCCCGCAAAACATTATTCCTTGCTACTATTGACCCAAAGGCAACTGTGGTCGAAGCATTAGAAAAAATGGCGGAAAAAAATATTGGTGCCCTGGTTGTACAGGATGGCACTCAGTATCTTGGCATTATTACAGAAAGAGATTACTCCCGAAAAGTATTATTGAAAGGGAAACATTCTACCAGTACCCCGGTAGAAGAAATAATGACCACCAACCTTCCTAAACTGAAACCATCGGATACTACGGAACATTGCATGGAACTGATGACGGATAAGAATATTCGTTATATGCCCGTATTTGAGCACAATGAAATTGTTGGACTCATCTCAATGAGTGATGTAGTGAAAGGCATGATCAGCGCTCAGAAAGATACGATTCACCAGTTGCAAACCTATATCAGCAGTTAGGCTTCTTCTGCCGGTTTTTCTTTTACTACGATCAACTCTTTTATATCCACCTGCATAGGCAGCAGGCCAATTTGTACCACCGCTTTTTTATTTCTTAATTCTATGACCTTACCTACCTGGTGATTTTTTTTCATTTTAACGGTATCCCCGACTCTTACTTCTCCTCCCACCTCATTAAATTTCAAGTCGATCTTTTTCTGCATCTTACTTACTACCTTCTTCTCATCTTTTTTAAATAATAAGGCCTCCATCTGTTTTATCACTTTATTCTTATTCTCCGTCTCCGTTCTTTTCCATTCAATAAGAAGTTGCTTCAGTTTTCTCTCCATATCTTTCAAATAGATCCATTTGTCCTCACCTACCCTGTTCTGTTCTTTTAAAAGATCTACCTGCTGCTGATGTTTTTCTTTTTCTAAAGAATGCTGCAATTCTTTTCTCAGCTTTTCATTTTCTTTTAATTGCTTCTGTAATTCTCCGTTTCTCTTTTCTATTTCCTGCAGATCCTGTTCAGTGCGATTCAATAACTTATCCAGGCGGAACTGATCAGCATCCACCAATTCACGGGCTCTGTCGATCAGTTCCTTTTTAAGTCCGATCCTTTCAGCAATAGAAAATGTATAGGAACTCCCTGGTTTTCCCAGCATTAATTTATACTGGGGTTGAAGATTTTTTTCATCAAACCCCATGGCCCCATTCAGCACTCCTGTATTCTTACCTGCCATTAATTTGAGATTCAGATAATGGGTGGTAACAATTCCTATTGCATGTTTTTTCAGCAGCTCCTGCAAAATCACTTCAGCAAATGCACCCCCAAGGTTGGGGTCGGAACCACTGCCCAGTTCATCAATAAAAAAAAGAGTTCTGCCATTTGCATTCTCCATGAAGTATTTCATATGTATCAAATGACTGCTATAGGTGCTCAATTCAAATTCTATACTCTGAGTATCTCCAATATGGATCATCAACTGCTTAAAAATGCCAACCTCTGAAGAAGGATGAACCGGCACCAGCAATCCGCTTTGCACCATCATCTGTAGCAGTCCAACAGTCTTCATGGTAACGGTCTTGCCCCCGGCATTGGGTCCGCTGATAATAAGTATCCGTTGCTGTTCATTCAGGGATACAGAGACAGGAATGGTTGGTTTATTTTGCTTTCGGTTATAGAGATAAAGCAAAGGATGGTATGCATTCACCAAATGGATAAATGATTTATCAGTCACCAATGGAAATTCGCCTTTTACATCTATGGCAAATAATGCTTTTGCTCTTATCAGGTCAAATTCACCGGCTATCTGCTGCCAGCCTTTTAATAATAATGCAAATGCTGAAAGACGTGAGGTAAGCTCTTTTAATACTCGGTACACTTCTCTTCTCTCTTCATTTTCCAGTTCCGCTACCTGATTATTGAGATCGATAGTTTCTTCAGGTTCTACAAAAGCAGTTTTCCTGCTATCACTTTCACCGTGCATGATACCCTTAACGGTTCTTTTTTGCTCGGCAAAAATGGCTACCACCTTTCTGCCATTCATAAAACTTTCCTCGATCTCTGCCAGGTAACCTTGCTTATTTAACCGGGTCACTACTTTTTCAAACAGACGGCGCAATTCATTTCTCCGTCTAAATAAAGAATGACGAATATTCTTCAGCTCTTCTGAAGCATTATCTTTTACGTGGCCCAGTTCATCGATCACCTCATCAATTAACAAAATGATCTTTTTTTCATAATGAGAATGGGAAATTGCCATGTAAAGCCCGGGCCAGGCTTGTTTTTTTTCTTCATTGAACCAATGAAAAAGAGTGTCCATGGAAGAAGCCAGCTTTCGTATATGCAAGAGCTCCTCTCCACTCAAAACAGCACCGGGAATAGCGATCAATTGTAATTCGCGGGCCAGGTTCAACGGTTCATCGTTGGGAAAATACAGCCCTGAGGCCAGAAGCGTTTTATATTCATGAGTCTGACGTAATGCCCATTGAATCTCATCCAGCCTGATAAAAGTCTGTAGTTCACGCACTTTCTCCCGGGCATATTCCGAACGGCAATATCCGAGCAAAAACTCTTTCACTTTATCAAATTCCAACTGTACAGGGGCCGAAGCGGGGTATACCTTCATCTGGCGGCAAAATTAAACCCAATTCACCTGTTTTCGCGTATCTGGTCATGTAAAACTATTCTGTTCCCCATTTGTTAATATATCTCAAATAATCAGCCGGGGCAGGATTTTAGCAGATCAAAAACGGAAAGCGTAAATAAAATCGCTGAACTTCGCAAATTATGAAAAATATGATACCTATTTATTCAGTCCTTCTAAGTGCTGTCACCGGATTATTCTCCTGTGGCCAGTCTAACAACAATAATATAAATATGACCAATCAATTGAATCAAACTACCAAAGAAGTAACATCAACTACCGACACTGCGACCTTTGCAAATGGATGTTTCTGGTGCACTGAAGCGATCTTTGAAGAACTTGATGGAGTGATTAGCGCTACTTCAGGTTATTCTGGCGGAGAAACAAAGAACCCTTCCTATAAAGATGTATGTACCGGTGAAACTGGTCATGCTGAATGTTTACAAATTGTATATGACCCTGCTAAGATCAGTTTTGATGAATTACTGGCTGTGTTCTGGGAATCACATGATCCTACTACATTGAACAGGCAGGGTGCTGATGTGGGTACACAATACCGTAGTGCTATATTCTACCATAACACAGAGCAAAAGGAAAAATCCGAGAAGTATAAAGAGCAGCTTGATAAATCAGGAGCTTTTGAAAAATCAATTGTAACAGAGATCACTCCTTATACCGTTTTCTATCCGGCTGAAGACTACCATCAGCAGTATTTTGAACTCAACGAAAACACGAATCCCTATTGTCGTATTGTGATTCGTCCGAAATTGGATAAGTTCAGAAAGGTATTTAGGAATAAACTGAAACATTAATTCCACTTCTCATTTTATAATGGTTCGTCGCAATTCAAGAAGATTGACCGCATTGGGTGGAAATCCGGATACATTCGGCTGAACAAGTCTAACCACTTTATCATACCAAAGTGGCACGACAGGTGCATCATTGATCATGATCTGATCAGCCTGCTGATATAACTCATAACGAAGACTATCATTGGTTTCCATCAGGGCTTTTTCAAATACCCTATCGAATTCCGGATTTTTATACCTGGTATAATTAGGCGGAGCCGGGTTTTTAGAATAGAACACAGAAAGATAATTCTCCGCATCAGGATAGTCTGCGATCCAGGATCCCCGGAAAAATGAGGCGGTAGATGAAGAGGTCATCGTCAATAAAAGTGATTTCTGTACTACTTCCACCTGTACCGGTATTCCCGATTCTTCTAATTGTTTTGCAATGAAATTGGCCATATCTGCATAGATGGCAATGGTTAGGAGTTTAATAGACGGAAGTCCTTTACCACCAGGATATCCGGCCTCTGCTAATAATTGCCTGGTTCGTTGCGGATCATAATGGTATCCCTTCACTTTAGAAGTATCAAAGCTTGGCAGCCCCATTGGTACAAAACCAGATTCGGCGGCTGTGCCCATAGAATTTCGCAGATATAGAACCATTTTTCTTCGGTCAAATCCATAATTAATGGCCTGCCTTATCTTTTTAATACGCATGGGAGAATGACTGACCAGTTCATTATTCTCATCCACCAAAATACCCAGGTATTCAATATTGAGATAAGGACTGGTTTGTAATACGATTTTATTTTCCCAGTCTTTGCGAATTGTACCTGCCTTACTCAGGATTTCATCTTTAAAAGAGGCTTCAATATCATTGATGAAATCAAGTTGCTTCTGACGAAATAAAAGAAACTCTGTGGCCTTACTATCATAAAAACTAATGTGGATGCCTTCGAGGTAAGGAAGTCTTTGGCCTTTTTCATCAAATTCAAAATAATGTGGATTCTTTTTCAAGATCAGGGCCTGGCCTTCTTCCCAATCTACAAAAGCAAAAGGCCCTGTGCCAACAGGATGTCTTCTGAAATCCTTTTCATATCTATCAACGGCTTCTTTTGGAACCACTGAACAATATTGCATTGACATGATGCCCAGTATAGGATGATAAGGGCGCTGAAGCCGGAGACGAAAAGTACTATCGTCCAATGCCAGAAAAGGCAGGACAGAATCTACTTTATGATTGAATATCCATGAACCAGGGCTGGCCAGATCTTTGTCGAGTATACGAGACAAGCTATAGACCACATCAGAAGCCAGCATTTTTCTGCCCTTGCCATTCGGAAAACAGGGATCATCATGAAAGAACACATCTGTTCTTAAATGAAAAATAAAAACGGTTCTGTCTTCTGAAATATCCCATGATCTGGCAAGCGATGGAACAATATTCAGGCTATCATCGGTCTCAACCAGGGTATTAAAAAGCTGATGGCAGGACCACATGACCGATTGGCTTTTTGCAAAGGCCGGATCCAGCGACTGGACTCCATTAAATTCATTATAATGAAATATATTTTTCTCCTGATTGGTACGGTTGTAACAGGAAAAAAACAACGGAATTAGCAATAAAATAACGAAGCGACTTGTGAAAGCAGATTTATATGACATCTTATCTATCAAGCCTTAAATTTACATCATCAATTTTAAGTATGGCAAGGATCCTTTCATCATCTGTTTTATTAGTCGCGGCTGGTCTGTTCTTTACTACTTGTATCGGACAGCCTTTAAACAAGAAAAAGACTATGGACCGGCAGGATACTCTCAGAGGCAGCATTACTCCTGAAAGAGCCTGGTGGGATGTAGCGAGTTATTCTATTTATGTAGCTCCCGATTTTGAAACAAAGACAATCAGCGGGTATAATAAAATTGAATTTGATATTAACCAGGAAGGTGCAGATAAAAGAATGCAGATCGATCTGCAGCAGCCAATGGAGATCGATCATATTATCTTCAACAATAAAAATCTGACCAGTTTCAAGAGAGAAGGCAATGTCTATTATATTGATTTTGGAAAATTCAAATTCAATGTGGCAAAGACCCTGGTCAAAAAAGAAAGAGCACTGCCACTTTACAATATCACCATATATTTTAAAGGAAAACCAAGAGAGGCTGTTAATCCACCATGGGATGGAGGCTGGATCTGGAAAAAAGATGAAAAAGGAAGACCCTGGATGACAGCGGCCTGCCAGGGATTAGGCG
>JBKJMI010000028.1:0-31145 GCA_046596515.1 Chitinophagaceae bacterium
ACAATACCACCCTGGCTAAGCCATCCGCCTGAAAGGAAGTAATTCATTTTATCGTTGCCGCCTCTTGCAGAAACGTTATGTGTTTGCAGACTGGCTGTTTTAAATACTTCATTCTGCCAGTTAGTACCAAGACCAACTGTGCTCAGATTCGGGAAGATCACATTTCCACCAGCTGTCGTGCTGCCTTCGTTGATCATTGCGGCATATTCTGTTCCGTTCAGCACACCCAGTGTATTGATCACTTCCTGTACACCATAATTGCTATTGAAGGTGATCTCCGTTTTTTGATTCTTGCGACCGGATTTTGTAGTCACCACAATCACACCATTACCTCCTTTCACTCCATAGATTGCGGTAGTAGCTGCATCTTTGAGCAGGTTCACAGATTCAATATCCGCAGGATTTATAGAGTTGAAATCTGTAAGCGTTTGGGGAACACCGTCGATGATCACCAGCGGATCGGTACCTGAAAAAGAAGGGATACCTCTTATTAATACAGTTGGTTTAGATCCGGGGGTACCACCATTGATAACAGTCACACCAGATGCGCGACCCTGAAGCACATCTTCAATCCTCACTGGTTTAAGTTTTTCAATATCGGCGCTTTTGATCGTAGAAATCGCACCGGAAACTTTAGAGATCTTTTGACTACCGTAACCTACCACCACCACATCAGAAAGAGTGATAGTAGCGCTTTCTTCAAGCTGCACAACAAGTGGTGAATTGGGATTAGTTACCTGGATCTCTGTTTGCTTCATGCCGGTGTAGCTGATAAGCAGAATGGAACCAGCTTTGGGGACTTGAATGGAAAAATGACCGACAGAATCTGTAAGAGCAGTGGTTTTAAGCCCTTTAACCTGAACAGTGGCACCTACCAGCAACTCTCCTGTTGCCCGATTAGAAATAGTACCTGTGACAGGAAGGTTTTGGGCAGAAACGGTCTGTAGAAAAGCCGTTACCAAAAAACCAAGGCATAGCAATGCGATTTTTTGTTTCATATAGCAATTAATTTAGCGTTCGTTAGCCTTTTTAAAGGCTTGGCAAAAGTAGTTTACTAACCACTATTTTTAATATAAAAGACTACAACATGACTACGTCAGAAAAATACAAAGCTTTGATTATGCAATAATTATACTACATCATTCCTACACTATACAAAATTTCCTACTTTCACATCGGCCGAATTTCTTACTACATGAAAAAATGGATACTGTTTTTATTGGTTCTTCCCCATCTTGGTTTTGGTCAGAATACCATCGGACTTCCTGATGTAATCAATTATCAAAAAAAAGTATATGGGGCGGGGTTACAAACCTGGGATATTTCGCAAGATGCCCGGGGTATTATTTATATGGCCAATAATGAAGGAGTTTTAAGTTTTGATGGACAGTACTGGAACTTATTTCCATTACCTAACAAAACAATTGTGCGTTCGGTTCAGGTGTCGCCTGATAATCGGATCTATACAGGTGGTCAGGACGAGATCGGATATTTCGCGCCCGGAAAAAATAGTCGCCTGGTTTATCAGTCGATAACTACCCTGATTCCCGAAGGAGACCGTGTGTTTGGTGATGTATGGGATATATGCCTTTTTCGAAAAGCAGTTTGGTTCCGTACACAGAACCGCATTTTCCGCTATGCGGATCAGGTGATCACTGTTTACAAGGCACCATTCGAATGGTCATACCTGGGTGTTTGTGGAGATAAATTGCTTGCTCATGATTATCAGAATGGCATACTTCAATTTACAGGCAACGTATGGAGTCCTCTGGTAAGCAAGAATACATTACCTGTTGATCCGGTTACTGCGATACTACCTCTTGGTTTAGATAGTAGTCTTATCACCACGCTAAAAGCCGGTGTATTTATATACAGCAATAATAATATTTACCCTCTTCGCTCTCCTTCTCTGGATATTATTCAAAAAGACCGGATCTATGCAGCTACAAGGATCAGTCATGACTGGATAGCACTTGCAACAAATATCAATGGCGTGCAGATCATCGATACAAAGGGAAATCTGATTCAGCAATTCAGTAAAACAGAAGGAATTCAGAATAATAATGTGCTTTGCATTTTTTCAGATAAGCAGCAAAACCTCTGGCTGGGTTTGGATAATGGAATTGACTTCATTTCCTATAACAGCGCGGTTAAAAGGATTAGTCCCTATTCACAGGACGGTTCGGGATATACTGCCATTATTCATCATGATAAATTATATACAGGAACCTCTTCGGGTTTATATGTAGTGCCACTGCAGCCTGTGCAGGATCTGAGTTTTAGCAAGGGAATATTTTCACAGGTAGCTAATACCACAGGACAGGTCTGGGGACTTGCCTCTGTCAATGATCAACTACTTCTCGGTCATCATGAAGGCGCTTTTATTATAAAGGATAATTCCGCCTTCCCGCTTTATAATACTGGAAAAGGAGTTTGGAATTTCATTCCGGTCTCCTCTGTTTTTCCTTCTCCACAAATGATATCAGGCACCTATCGTGGCATCACTTTTTTTAATTATACCGGCGATCATTTTGTGCCGGCTGAACAAGTTCCCGGACTGGATGAATCATGCCGGTTTGTAGCAATAGACTATCAAAAAAATATATGGGTCTCGCATCCCTATCATGGCGTATATAAAATAACAAAAACTGAAACGGGCAGCTTTCAATACCGGCTTTATACTGTGGCAGATGGATTGCCTTCCACATTTAATAATCATGTATATAAGATCAACAATGAAATTCTCATAGCCACAGAAAAAGGGATATATACTTATGATGCTGGAATGAATAGATTTATCCCTTCCGCTTTTTACAAAGAATTACTTGGACAACAAAGTATCCGATATCTCTGTGAGGATACAGAGGGCAATATCTGGTTCATTCACGAAAAACAACTCGCTGTTCTTGACCGAAGTGGAAAAACTCCATTGGTGATCCGAATAGCGGAACTAAATAACAAATTACTGAGTGGTTTTGAATTCATATACCCTGTAAATGCAAAAAATATTTTTATTGGTGGAGAGAAAGGATTTTTTCTTGTGAACTATGAGAAATACAAACAGACCATTCCTGAACTAAGATTGTTGATAAGAAATGTCAGGATCTTCAACCGCAGAGACAGTCTGCTCTATGGAGGATACCGGGCCGATGGTAGTAAAGATGTGACGGACATTGCAAACAACTGGGGCAATCTTCATTTTGATTATGCCTCGCAGGTATTTGGTCAGCAGGATAATCTTCAGTTCAGCTATCGTTTGAAAGGTTTTGATGATAACTGGAGTGAATGGACCTCCAAAACAGAAAAAGAATACACCCATTTGCCTGCTGGTACTTATAATTTCGAGGTCAAAGTTCGAAACAACCTGGGCAATGAATCGCTGGCAGATCAGTACCGTTTCCGGATCTTGCCGCCATGGTATCAAACTGTTTGGGCCTATCTTGTTTATTTACTTCTGACCATTGTGGGCATATATTATTTATATAAATGGCAGTTGAAAAAATTCCATCTTCAGCAGGCCAAATATGAAAAAGAGCAAAAACAACTTCAATATTTTCATCAATTGGAGATCGATAAAGCAGAAAATGAACTGGTGACGCTGCGCAATGAAAAACTACTGACCGAAGTAGATTTTAAGAATTCTGAACTGGCAACAAATGCCATGCACCTGGTACAAAAAGGAGAATTGCTTGCCAAACTTCGCTCAGAATTAAGTCAGCTGATAAAAGCGGTCGATAATGAAAAGGCTCAATCCGAGATCAAGAAATTAGTGAAGGTGCTGGGTGAAGATGAAAAAATGGATACAGACTGGAAACATTTCATCCATCACTTCGATAAAGTTCATAGTGATTTTATCGTTGTGCTCAAAGAAAAATATCCATCCATTACGCCTAATGAACTCAAACTCTCCGCTTACCTGCGAATGAATCTTTCAACAAAAGAAATAGCGAGGTTGATGAATATTTCTGTTCGCGGTGTAGAGATCAGCCGCTATCGACTAAGAAAAAAACTGGGGATTAGTTTTGAGACGAATTTGTTTGACTTTTTGATAAACGTAAAGAGTTAGCCGTGAGCCATGAGCTTCGAGCTGCGAGCGTAAACAGTTTAAAGCTCATAGCTCGTGGCTCGAAGCTCAAAGCCTTCTTCGTATGATGAACACTGCAGGTACCCCTCTCTCCCCTTCCTTATCAGATACTTTAATAGTTTCCTTACCATTTACCAGCAGACAACTGCTGCCGCCGCCATCGAGATTGATGGCCTCGACACAACCCAGCTCTTTAAAAATCTGAGCCATTTGTGTAAGATTGGCTCCTCCGGCAATTTTACTGCGACCTTCAATCATTAAAATGATGAGTTTGCCATCCCGGGTATATCCCATGGCTGTACGAGGATGTTTATCGCTGATCGCTTTATTGGCAAATTTTATTTCTTCATTGTTTGTCACTTTGATTTCACCATTCTGCAGCAGTACAGGACCACCACCTACTGCTGTTTTCATTTTCCATTTACTTAAGCTCCATCCTTTGTTTTTGAAAAAATAATCATGTGGCATTTGTTTGGAAGAATCTTTTATGGGCAGTATAGGTATTTGAGAAGCCGATGCATATTTCCAACTACTATCCGTGTACAACCAGGCGATATCTGCTTCGCGCTTTTTATTTATACCAAGGGCACTTCCTAAAGTATGTCTGTATGTAAAAGTATCTTTTCCTCTTCCTGCAATATTCTCCTGGTTAAACGCTACCAGTTTTCCATCTTTTACTACTGCATTCAAACTTCGATTGGTCTCATAAGAAAAAAAAGTACAGTTCACTACTACCAGTGGTTTTTTATTTCTTTCATAGAATTCTGAAGGCTTCAATCTTCTGTCATGAGAAGTATCAGTAAGGAATTGCAGATTTTTATCCTTCAGATCCGCGATCAGATAATAAGCACGAAAGGGAGAAGTATCGATGGGGCTATTGGTGAAATAAATATGAACGGAGTTGGGTAAGGGGCCGAATGCAGAGTCAACGTTCTTCCATTGAGAGAAAGCGGTCGCCTGGATTATGAGGAAGATAAATAGTAGAATTGGTTTCATTAGGAAAGTTGAGAAGGTTGAGAAGGTTGAGAAAGTTGAGAAGGTTGAGAAAGTTTATGGGTTTAGAGGCTGTTTGTCTTTCCGAGGCTACAAAAACTCATGCATAAACTATTTTTCTATCGAGGAATCTTTTTCACCATGGAGAGATGCCTCGCGATGTTTATCCAATGCTAACCATTTAGATCTGTCCGCTCGGCATGACAAATAATCTGCATTCACACACTATTGACTATTGACTACTCACTATTCTCCCCCATTCACCCTCATTCACCCTTATTGACCCCAATTCACGAGTTCACTCCCCACTCCCTACTCCCCACTCACCTTCTTAATATGTTTCTCACTATGATAACTCGACCTCACCAAGGGTCCGCTTTCCACATAATCAATTCCCATTTGCAATCCGATTTCTTTGTATTCGGCAAATTCATCGGGGTGAGCAAATCTTACAACCGATAAATGTTTTCTGGTGGGCTGAAGATATTGACCAATAGTGACCACATCACAGCCATTATCACGGAGATCGGTCAGTGTTTGAATTACTTCTTCTTTGGTCTCGCCTAAACCCAGCATGATGCCACTCTTTGTGCGCATACCGCCTTCTTTCAGTGTGCGTATCACTTCCATACTTCTCCAGTAACGGGCCTGAATCCTTACCTGTCTGGTCAATCGCTCTACTGTTTCAATATTATGTGAGACCACATCTGGGGCCGCATCAATAATGCGCTGAATATTTTCTTTCTCTCCTTTAAAATCAGGGATCAGGGTCTCCAGTGTAGTATCCGGATTTAAAGCTCTTACTGCTTTGATAGTATTATACCAGATAATAGAACCACCGTCTTTTATCTCATCGCGATCTACGGATGTGATCACGGCATGTTTCACTTTCATAAGATGAATGGCCTCTGCCACTCGTTGCGGTTCATCATAATCTAAAGGCTCTGGACGACCCGTGGCCACGGCACAGAATCCGCAACTACGGGTACATGTATTTCCCAATATCATGAAAGTCGCTGTGCCAGCACCCCAGCATTCGCCCATATTGGGACAGTTCCCGCTTTCACAGATAGTATGTAGTTTGTAATTATCAACCAGTCCTCTGACATGCTTATAGCTTTCACCAATGGGAAGCTTTACACGTAACCAGTCTGGTTTTTTGAGACGGCCTTCATTTTCTATAACTGCGGGATCGGTCATGGCGGCAAAATTAAGTCATTATTTGCGCCTGCCAAACATGAGAGCGATATAGCCCTGGAAGTAAAGATTTTTCTCTTTCTGAGCCACCATGATAGGTATTTTGGAACCAAAGAACTCCACACTAATACCTGCCTCAAGGGCTTTTACCGTTTCGTTGAAGCGTCCATAATCAAAACGAAGTGCAGCCTTCACAAAAGCACCCGGTTTGAATGAGAGTTCCTTCCAGCCCTTGCCAATTCCAGTGCCTCCAAGAATATCAGTACCCAGGAACTGGGCGCTGTCAGCCACAGAATATTTTAGAGTTTTTCCATTGGTAAATGCGGGATCATTTACTTCAATATAATAAGGCCGAAGCATTCCTAATATTAGTCCGCCATTATAAATCGCAGAAACAGCAACTCCGTTTTTATTTCCTTTTTGTCCTAAAATATATTGCTGACCAAAGCCCAGGGCTAATTGATAGAAATAATTTTGCTTGCCATAAATGAAGGGGTTGCCCAGGAATAGCGCCTGTGTAGTTGATTTTTCTTCTTTTTGATGTTTGATCTCAGTAAAATCAATGCGATAGGTATTGGTGCGGCGGTTAGTTTTCATTTGCCCCATCTCATAAAAAATACCATAGCCATTGGTTCTTGCCTGCACCCCGAAAATGCTATGCTTACGATAGATCAGCATACCCTCTTCAGATTGCCTGATCATTTCCTTCACTTTTTTCTGCCTGGCTTCTTTCTTGTCGTTGATCTTTTTTGGGGCCTGAGCATAGATGCTTCCGGCAAACAAAAAAAAGGACAAGATCATCAAACTTACGTTCTTCACTATAAAGGTTTTATCTGTGGATCAAATGTGAATTTTCGCACTTAGGTATATAACGTAAATTTAGGGCAAATTATTCATAATGACCTCTACAGTAGTTTACGATGGCGGCCTGCGGACCACCAATACACATCTTAAAAGCGGATCCACCTTTGAAACTGATGCCCCTATTGATAATCATGGGAAGGGCGATCGTTTTTCACCTACTGACCTACTGGCCACCAGCCTGGCCAATTGCATGGTCACCACCATGGCAATTAAAGCCAATAATATGGGTTATGATATTCCCGGTATCTCTATTGAGGTGCTTAAGATCATGCGCTCCGACCCACGTCGGGTTGCCGGTATTGAACTAAGTTTTACTATTCCAGATACTTTACTTGAAATTTCTGATAAAGACAAAGACATTCTCAAAAACACTGGTCTCACCTGTCCTGTGCAGCGCAGTTTACACCCCGATGTTGAGGTTAATATTAATTGGGGTGCCTGGGCTTAACCATTCACCCCCATTCCCTACTCCCTACTCCCCACTCACTTCTCCCTCCCCAAAATCCCCTGGCCTATCCCGCAGTCCAAACACCTTTTCTGATCGCAATAGGAAGATTTTAATTCCAGTAGGGACTGACTGTCGAACGCATTATGGCTATGAATTCCAAGTGTTTCAAATTTTCGAATGATGCGATTATTTTCCGGGGCAATTTGCTGCATCCAATCAATCGCTTTGTCCTTTATTTTTTGATCTCCGTGATGATATCCATAAGCGAATAGAACTGGACAAACCGTATTCATTAACAAACTATCAACCATGTCCCCACCCAGGTGTTTGATCTTAAATTCTCCGGCCTCATCCAGCCGGTAATGATAATGCCAGTAATCATTGGCTATTATATCAAAGCTTTTTTTTAATGACTTAATATTTTCCGATTCCAGTATAGTAGAAAATATATGTTCCATCGAATGAAGCAACATAGATAATTGTGCCAGACGAACGGTAGGGAAATTGCCTGGTCTCATTCGAAGAAAATGCACAGGCATCAATATTGGACGCAGGCGGTACTTGTTTCGCTGATAGCGATACTCCTTCTGTAATAAATTGGGATAGGCTTCCTTATATCTTCCATTCAAAAGTCCGGATTGCCCTAGCAAAATAGCTTCGAGTTGTATGATCTGATTCCGGTGCCTGGAAATTATATTGAAAGGAATAGATCTTGCCATGGTCTCAAACGCATCGGCATTGACCGGATTGCCGAAATTTCTGGCCATCAACCACCAGGCAGTTTCTTCCCAATGAAAATTATTTTGTGATAGCAACAGTTTGATCTTCTCCATCTTTCTCATCCAACGCTCTATCATGATTCTATCCTTCCAGCCTTGCAAATGCAGTATTTCTGTTTCTCCAATGGATGATTGACAGGGAATGAAGCAATCAAGATTCATCCATTGCTCATAACGGTCAAGCATTATTTTGGAAACAATAGGAGCCAGTTCCAGCGTAGGTAAATTATCCGGACCTGCTTTCGTATTGATAGGCTCTTCGTTTTTCCAGATCACATGTAAAATTACATTTCGGTAATTCTCGTCTTCACTATGACCATGCTGATCCCAATCTGCTTTTTGAATATGCAGTTCCACCGAACCGATCCATAATTCATTATTGATCTGTATTCGTGCATCCAGAAAATCAGGACCCTGGTTAGTATTCAACCTGCCTGCTTCCAGCACACGAACAGGATCTCCGATTGTAGTTTCGAGATTAGTTGTATTAAAAAGCTGCGCTCCCCAGATATACTGCAGTAGTTTTTCATTCATCACCTATTCATTTGCACAGATGCAATTTAGATTGATTGATGAGAAAGGGCAATACCACTTTAGTAGGTTTTTTTTGAAGTGAGTAGTGAGTGGTGAGTTAGGATGGTGAGTAGAAACCAGCAGGCATAAACGTTTCACACTCATTATTCACTACTGACTACTTCATTATCTCTCTCAACACCCTGCTCACAGGCAGCCCCATTACATTATAAAAATCCCCCTTTATCGACTTGATCCCCACCACCCCGATCCATTCCTGGATAGCATACGCGCCGGCTTTATCGTAGGGTTTGTATTTGTCAACGTAGAATTCAATTTGTTTTTCTGTAAGATCATGAAACTCTACTTCAGTCGTATCGGCAAATGATCTCTCTTTATCGTTCTCTAATATCACTACTCCGGTGATCACTCTGTGTTTTTCACCTGCAAGCGCCAGCAACATACTCACCGCGTCTTCCCGGTGTATAGGTTTACCTAAAATAGTATAATCGCCCAAAACCACAATGGTATCGGCTGCAAGAATGATCTGCTCTGGTCCAATTTCAGCCTGCACCGCCTTTGCCTTTTCACGCGCAATATGAATAGCCATTTCCTCAGGTGCCATTCCGGGGGGAAACCATTCATTGGTATTACTCACTTTCACTTCAAACGGTATTTCCGCCCATTCAAGCAATTGCTTCCTTCTTGGAGAGGCCGAAGCCAAAATGATCTTCTTCATAAATAAAAATAAAAAAAAGCCATAGAAACAATTCCTGTCAGCATGACGAATTTAGTCCAGTTGCTTAACCGATGATACTGAGCCGTATTCAATTGCTTACTTAATTGCACCAAAATATAGGCAAGGGGGGCAAGCACCAGCACCAAACTATAAGCGATCAGCAGCCACCATCTGAATTGCAATACATAGATCTGCAGCACGATCAATAAACCCAAAAGAATAATGATCCATATCATGCAATACATCTTAGCCGCATTCACACCCCAAACTATAGGAAGTGTACGGCATCCATATTTTTGATCTCCCGGAATATCCTCCAGGTCCTTGACCGCTTCTCTTATCAATGAAATGATAAAAGCAAATCCTGCATATAAAAAACTGATCCGAAAAAATTCTGCATGTGCCAACCCGTTTGATCCCGTGGCATCAGACAGACTTAATTTGGAAAAAAATATGATAAGTATGGTCCAGGCTGTAAGTAAGGAGATCACAAAATTCCCAAACAACAATCCTTTCTTGAAATTGGTAGAGTAAAACCAAAGCAGCCCGATACAACCTGCATTGCCCAATATGAGATACCATTTATGTGCGAAAGGCAGGGCAATAACAGTTAATATTAATCCGGTGGTGCTTAGCATGAAATGCCAGGCAATGGCCCATCGGCGATTAATATGTTTATCCACTACCATCCGATCAGGTTTATTAACCTCATCAATATTGATATCAAAATAATCGTTGATGATATATCCGGCCGCAGCGATAAACATGGAAGCGAACATCAGCAAAATAAAATTCGGAAGGTCACTCTGAGGAATTCTACCAGTATACAATGGCTCGAAAATGCAGAATTGAAATAGCAACTGGGCCAGCGCAATGAAGAGCAGGTTGGGCAGCCGTACCAGTTTTAAGAATGCCGCGATCAACCTCATTTAGTAAATTTCAGGTAATATAATCAAAATGATCTAGGTGGATGTTACTGATATATCGTCGTTCCAATCTCCTCTAAGTTTCATTACCTTTTCTATCACATCACGAACACATCCTTCACCACCATTTAGATGGGAAATATAATCAGATATTATTTTTATTTCCGCCACCGCATCAGCAGGACAAGTGGCAAGTCCTGCTTCCTTCATTGCTGGCAGATCCGGTATATCATCTCCCATGTAAAGTATTTCCTGCTTTTTCAAACCATGCGACTGAATAAAATTCTTTATTGAAGCAGCTTTATCTTTTATACCCATCTCCACATCGGTGATACCGAGATTGGTGAGTCTGCTGATCACCTGGGGAGCATTGGCTCCGGAAATAATCTTTATCCGATATCCTTTTTTAATAGCCAGTTGAAGCGCATATCCATCCCTCACACTCATCACCCTCGCCTGTACACCATTTTCCAACACAAGTACTTTACCATCGGTAAGTACTCCGTCAATATCAAGTATAAAACTGGTAATTGGCTTAAATGCTTCGAGGATATTCATTATTTCTGGTTGTCTCTCCATTCATAGACCCAGGCACTCTGGATCATTTCAAGATGTCCTTCATTTGATTCTTCTCTTTTACCTTCAAATCCATGGATCTCTAATATCCATTCCAGTAATTCCGTAAAACGAATGCGATATATTTTTCCTTCATTGAAATCATCGCCAAAACGTTCATACAATTTCAACGCGATGTCTTCATGATCGCTCCAGTGAATAGGTGGTTCAAATGTGCTCATAAGATTATTTTATTCGCCAAGGAATTGGGACTGATCAGGAATTGTTACTTCAATAACCCCTCCTGCTCCTTCATTTAATAATGACTGACATCCCAGCCTTGAGTTAAGTTTTGGATTTACTGCCCGGTCAATAAAATCTTCTTCCCTGTCGCTAAGTTCTTCCAGGAATTCCATCCCTTTGTCTACATAAAGATGACAGGTAGTGCAGGCGCAAACACCGCCGCAATTATGATGAAGATCAATATCATTTTTAAGGGCCAGTTCTAGCAGACTCTGACCATCTTCCACATTCTCCAGCGTGAGAGCAGGGATATCTTTTTGTTCGAAATTAAATTTGACGGTATACATTCAATTCAGGCTTTTACGCGGCAAAATTAATGGTAAATGAAGGAACGCGGTTACTGAATTGGGAAATGTTATACTACACTCCTCTTAGCCTTCCTGAATGCTTTCCGTCATAACAAGGTATAAATTCCTTAATTGCGGATGATCTTTCAGCAGTTCAAGGTGTTTTTTGATGGTTTCCCCATCATGTCGCGAGGCGGGACCTGTCTGACTATTCGAGGGCGACATTTCTTCTACACGTTGGGCTGTTTCTTTTATCAGGGGCGCTAATTGTGAGAAATCAAGTCCTTCTTTTTTACAATAATCCTCTGCGAGTTTGTATAAATGGTTCACGAAATTGCTTACAACCACAGCGGCCACATGTAGTTTGGCCCTTCCCTCATCACCCGTCTGGATTACTTGTTTTCCGGAAATAGAACGTGCCAGTGCTTCCAGTGTTTTCTTTGTTGTATCATCTGATCCATCATAAAAAACAGGAATATCAGGTAAGCTGCTCATTTCTTTTCTGAGGCTTTGCAATGGATAGAATACGCCATGATGTGCACTGATGCTACGAAGCGCTTCCATAGGAACTGATGCGGCGGTATGCGCCACTATTTTTCCGGGCAGTCTGATCTCACCGGCCAGTATGGGAATAGCCGAATCGGCTACAGCCATTAGATAAAAATCGGCTGTTCGAATGATAGGTGTATTATAATTCGTAGATACTGTATTCCATTCATAAGCCAGGGCACTTGCAAGTTTAGAATCCCTTCCAACTACCTGGACGATACGATGACCCGCTGCTACAAATTTTCTTCCGAGCACGGTGGCCACATTTCCGGTTCCGATGATTACTATATCCATGATGGGTTGTTATTTTTGCGATAATGAAGTTCTCTCAGCGCTTGGCGCTATCCATAATAAGAGCAAAATTCAAGCTTTGGGCGACCATCTCCAAAAAGAAGGCAGCAGAAAAAGCATTTGAGCTATTCTGTACACCCCAACGAAGGAATAAAAAGCCTCTTCCAACCATCTTTAAAGAGGCCGAAACGCTGCACTTTAAACTGGATGGCATTCAAATTACGGGCTGGCGCTGGAATAAAGGAGGAGAAAGAAAATTTCTGATCCTTCATGGTTTTGAGTCAAGTGTGCTCAACTTCGACCAATATGTGAAGCCCGCCATCCGAAAAGGAATGGAAGTTTTGGCTTTTGATGCACCCGCTCATGGAAGAAGTGGTGGCAAAACCATAACCATTCCTCTCTATCGAAAACTTATAATGGAAATAAATAAAAAATATGGTCCCATAAATAGCTATTTGGCTCATTCATTCGGAGGCCTGGCCCTTTCGGTGGCATTAGAAGATATCAGCCATGATGAAAGCTGTCGCCTGGTATTGATCGCTCCTGCGACAGAAACGGTCACTGCCATTGATGGATTCTTTTCATTTCTAAAACTGGATCCATCATTAAGACCCGAATTTGAAAAAATGATCATTCGCAGAGGTGGTGTTAGTTCCTCATGGTATTCGGTTTGCAGGGCAATGAAACATATTAAAGCAAGTATACTTTGGGTTCATGATGAAGAGGATACGATCACCCCATTAAAAGATGTGAAACCAATTATGGATCTGGGAAAAAAGAATATAGAATTTATGATCACCAAAGGATTGGGTCATAGAAGGATTTATAATGATAATAATGTTCGAAAAAGAATAGCCCAATTTATCTGATCATGAAAAACACTCCGCTTAAATATCTGGCCCTTGGCGATTCTTATACCATTGGGGAATCGGTTCCGCCTGAATTAAATTTTCCAGATCAGTTGTATCGAATTGCCAACGAAGAAGGGATAATGATGGAAAGTCCGCGTATAATAGCCAAAACCGGATGGACGACTGACGAACTGATCAATGGGATTAACGAAGCCAATGAGATCCTTCCTGTAAGAAAAGACTATGACCTTGTAAGTTTACTTATTGGAGTAAATAATCAATATCGGGGAAGGTCGGTGCAAGAATTTAAAAATGAATTTTTCGGATTAGTAGAAAAAGGGCTGGAATTCGCAGGGGGAAATACAGAAAACATGGTCATTCTTTCTATACCAGACTGGGGTGTTACCCCTTTTGCTTCTGATCGTAACCGGCAACAAATTGGTTTGGAAATTGATGCCTTTAATGAAGCGGTTGAACAGGTGGCAAAAAGCAGGCAGATACATTATATATATGTAACAAAATGGACCAGGGAAGCGGATACAATGCCGGCATTGCTTGCGAAGGATGGTTTGCACCCTTCAGGGATCGAATATGAACGCTGGAGCCGCGAAATATTGCAGGTTCTGAAAAAATTTTAAAATTTTTTATATATCCCCTTTCCCCTCTGAAAATAAGCGTTTAAAAAACCAGATAAACGTTTACAAAAGCCCCGTTCCCGAAAAATTTATTATTCTTACCCTAACTTGCAGCCGCTTGAAAGCGGTTTTGTTTTAATACTGTAAATACAAAAATGGCCAAGAACCTTTTAATTGTGGAGAGCCCGGCGAAAGCGAAAACGATCGAAAAGATCCTGGGAAAGGACTTCCAGGTCAAGAGCTGTTTTGGTCATATCCGTGACCTTGCCAAGGCGGATATGGGTATCGACGTGGAGAATAAATTTCAACCAACTTATATTGTTCCTGCCGATAAAGAGAAAGTGGTTAAAGAATTAAAATCACTGGCGGCAAAATCGGAAGAAGTTTGGCTGGCAACGGATGAGGACCGTGAAGGAGAAGCTATTTCCTGGCATTTATGCGAGGTATTGGGATTGGATCCAAAGACCACCAAAAGGATCGTATTTCATGAGATCACGAAATCGGCTATTCTAAACGCGGTGGAGAATCCCCGTAAAGTAGATATGAACCTGGTAATGGCCCAGCA
Source organism: Chitinophagaceae bacterium (assembly GCA_046596515.1). Classification (GTDB taxonomy): domain Bacteria; phylum Bacteroidota; class Bacteroidia; order Chitinophagales; family Chitinophagaceae; genus JJ008. The sequence continues at coordinate 14,580 of JBKJMI010000028.1, forward strand.
GGCACGCCGAGTGCTGGACCGCATCGTAGGTTTTGAATTAAGTCCCGTGCTTTGGAGAAAAATGGCCATGCGAAATAATCTAAGCGCAGGTCGTGTGCAGAGTGTGGCCGTAAGACTGATCGTAGAAAGAGAAAGAGAGATCAATACATTTAATTCGATCAGTGCGTATAAAATTGAAGCATTCTTCAGCGCAAAAGACATCGGTGGAAAAGCGGTTACATTCATTGCTGAAGGAAAAAAGCAATCGAAATCAGAAGATGCCGAAGCATTTCTGAAATCATGCATTGGTGCAGATTATAAGGTTACCGATATCCAAGTGAAGCCGGGAAAAAGATCACCTGCTCCTCCATTTACTACATCAACACTGCAACAGGAAGCAAGTAGAAAATTAGGCTATGGTGTATCACGCACCATGCAGATCGCGCAACGCTTATATGAAAACGGATATATCACCTATATGCGTACCGACAGTGTGAATCTGAGTAATACTGCATTGGGTGATATCACGAATACAGTGAAAAGCATGTACGGAGAAGAATATCATCAGTTCCGTCGTTACAAGAATAAGAATGAATCAGCGCAGGAAGCACACGAAGCGATTCGTCCTACATTCATGAGCAATGCATCCATTCAGGAAGCGGAATGGGCAAGGCTTTATGAACTGATCTGGAAAAGAACGATGGCCAGCCAGATGGCCGATGCGGAATTAGAAAAGACCACAGCGAAAATCGCAATCTCTACCAATAAAGAAGAATTAAGCGCGACTGGTGAAGTATTGAAATTTGATGGATTTCTGAAAGTATACCGCGAGGATAAAGATGAAGATGAACTGGAAGAAGAAGCCAATGAAGGCATGTTGCCACCAATTACTGTTGGACAAGATCTTCCATTAAAAGAAATGAAAGCAACAGAAAGATTCAGTCGTCCGCCAGCAAGATATTCAGAAGCAGCGCTGGTGAAAAAAATGGAAGAGCTGGGAATCGGAAGACCTTCTACTTATGCACCAACTATCTCTACCGTTTTGAAAAGAGGTTATGTAGAAAAAAGAGATAAGGAAGGAATGCAACGAAATTTCACCATTTTCTCTCTGAAAAATGATAAAATAAACCAGGAACTATCGGTAGAGAATACCGGCGCGGAGAAATCCAAACTATTCCCTTCCGACCTTGGACTGGTGGTAACGGATTTCCTGATCCAGTATTTTGATGATATCATGGATTATGGATTTACGGCACGCATTGAAGGAGAGTTTGATGAAGTAGCAGAAGGAAAATTAAAATGGAACTCAATGATCCTTGATTTCTATAGTCCTTTTAAAAAGGATGTAGAAAAGACCATTGAAACGGCCGAAAGAATTAAAGGTGAAAGGATATTGGGTGAAGATCCTGAGTCGGGCAAACCTGTAATCGCACGTATGGGACGCTATGGCGCGATGATACAGATAGGCGTTGCCGATGAAAATGACAAACCAAGATTTGCGAAGATCCCGACGGGGCAAAGCATTGAGACCATCAGCTTTGATGAGGCGATGAAATTATTTGCGCAGCAGGGTACTCTTGGACAATATGAGGACAGAGATGTTTCAGTTGGTGTAGGAAGATTTGGCCCTTATGCGAAATGGGGAGATGAATATGTTTCCATTCCAAAGGGAACTGACCTTGCCCTGGTGGATTTTGACAGAGCGGTAGAATATATCAAGATCAAACAGGTGGCTGACGCGCCTGTAGGTACTTATGATGAAAAAAATATCACTAAAGGAAAAGGAAGATTTGGTCCTTATATAAAATGGGACGGCATGTTCATCAATGTGCCCCGGCGTTATAATTTCGACAAGCTGAATCAGGAGGAGATGAATGAACTGATAGATGCCAAGGTGAAAAAGGAAGCCAATCGTTATATACAAAGGTGGGCAGATGATAATATATCAGTTGAAAATGCAAGATGGGGTCCTGTGATCAAATTTGGAAAGAAGATCGTGCGCATGCCTAAAAAAGCGGATGATACAAAATATACGGCTGAAGATGCGGCTTCATTTACTTTAGAACAAGTGAAAGGATTTATTGAGGCTGAAATTCCTGGGGCTTTTTCAAAGAAGAGCCGAGCTAAAAAATCGGCCACGAAGAAGGCTACTGTGAAAAAGAAAGCGGCGCCGAAGAAGAAGAAGTGAAAACAGCCGGTCACGAAGGACACGAATTACACTAAGGACACTAATAGCAGCCAATAGCAATTAATACAAAACAGCCATTACACGAAGGATCCATTCGCTGAGCTCATGGATGAATCATCACCATAATCTGTAGTAAGATTTTCCAGCTCAACTGCTTTACTCCCCATTCCCCACTCACCAGGGTGAAATATAAAGAAGTGCTGTCACTAAAAGTATTAGGATACCCGCATATCGCAAGGCAGAATAGAGTGCTTGATTAGGGAATTTGTCCATGATCTTACAATCGCTAAAAGCGTTCCAAATTGTACATTGTGGAAAATTCTGGCCTATGAAAAGGGAATATTGGGAGAGAATGGCGCATTCCTACGAGGACGAAATCTTTGATGTTCGTAAAAACGACAGAAAAAAACACATTACAAAAGCCATTCTTGATCTGGCATCTCCACAAAAAACTGTAATAGATATTGGTTGTGCTGTTGGTAAATGGCTTCCGCTTCTCTCCCCTGCATATAAAGAAGTTATTGCCTTAGATATTTCTCAAAAGAATCTTGACATTGCCAAAGAACTATACCCTGAATTAAAAAATATTAAATATGTACGGGTTGATATGTCGGGCAAGAGCAGACTAAAACGCTCCGATGTTGGAATCTGTATTAACGCCATTCTTACTCCAAAGCAAAAGGACAGAGATGTTTTTTTTAAAGGGCTGAACAGCAGCCTCAAAAAAGGAGGACATATTATCCTAACTATTCCATCGCTTGAATCCTGGTTACTCACCAGTATTCTCCAGCACAAGTACAAAATTGATCCCGGACATATTAAAAAGGAAAGGAATGGAAAAGAAGCTATTCGAAAATGGAACAATATCCGCAATGGCAATGCAGATATAGATGATGTTCCACACAAACATTATTTACAGGAAGAACTTGACCTTTTGATGCGTCGTGAAGGATTTACTGATCTTCGTTTTGAAAAAATAGAATATGAATGGTCCACTGAATTTCATAAAGCCCCGAAATGGCTTAAGGAACCGAGGCCATGGGATTGGATGGTTGTTGGAAGGCTTAGAGGTTAGAGTTTAGGGGTTATGGTCCCCATCCATGAGCGCAGCGAATGGATCATTCGTGAAATGGCTGTTGCGTATTAATTGTTATTGGCTGTTATTAGTGTCCTTAGTGTAATTCGTGTTCTTCCTGACCGGCTGTTAACGCATACACAGCAAAGCTCGCCAGCCAATGCTCCCCACCATATTCCCCACTTACCACATGAGGTAAAGCAGAAGCCAGATGATCATAGGCCGACTTCATCAATAATTTCTTTCGGGGATCATTTGCCGAAAGTGTTTTTGCTAATGCATTCATGCACCAGCTACGACTAAAACAAAGTCCATCAAGATGCACGATCTGCAGATCTGTTCTGTCGGAAACAATCGGCAGAACCGTTAAATGTTTTAGCGAAGCCAGACTCACAAATTTATCAAACCAGGTTCTGAATTCACCTTGAGAAAGCACCATTCGCATCAGGTCAGCCTCTTCCAATGTTGGTGAAAGAAAATCTGATCCGTTAGGCTCCCAGGTAGCGGGAGAATTTCGATCTTCGAGAAACAGACTGCGTGAAGATTTTATTATAGCTGATTCAAAATTTTTATCTCCCTCGGCGCGGGCATATTGAAGTGCCAGTACCAGTCCGAAGGCCGTATTGGGATGTACTCCTGTGCGATTTGCATAGGTTTGTTTGGGAAGAAAGGTCATCCAAAAACTCACGATCTTTTCAGTCAGCGGATGCAGGGCCCTCTTCCATTTGATCGCATCCGCATCTTCCCAGCCACTCAATTCTTCATCCATTTTCAATATCCATGCCCATCCATACGTTCTTTCCCAGGAAGAGGTCAGAGGCAGATCAAAATAACGCAGCTCTCCTTTTATATTCTCCGGAGTCAGAGAACGGCTAATTGCTTTACGTATGGCAGCAGCCTCGGGCAATTGGGAAAATTTTTTCAACAGTCTGATCATCATCCAGTGTCCATGTACAGAAGAATGCCAGTCGAAACAACCGTAAAACGCAGGATGCAAAGCGGAAGGCAGCAATACATGATCACTATCTGAGACTGAAGTATGATTTGTTTTATTAGGAAACTCTTTATCGATGCATTTTAAAGGTAGCGAGGCCAGATGCGAGGCTCCTTTTAATGTAAGATGAAAGCCCAGCCCATCGGCATTGATCTCAAATAATTTTTCGGACTGCGCGCAACTAAGAATGGCAATGTGCATGAATATTGCAATGGTGATACGTTTCATTCACCAAACTTAAGGATTTGGCCAATATGAAACATAACATCGCCCCGGGGCTAACTTCTCCCCGTCTGTGGAAAAGTTTAACTATTTCATTTCCGTCCTTATAGAGATATTTGAATTGATGGAACCAGTTGAAAATAATAAAGAAATATCAGCGCTGTTTACGCTAATTGATGATCCGGACGAGGAAGTGTTTGGATTAGTATCCAATAAGATCGTGGACTATGGCTCAAACATTATTCCGAACCTGGAACATTTATGGGAAACCACCATTGATCAGGAAGTGCAGAATCGTATTGAACAATTGATACATCGTTTGCATTTCACAGATCTTACTGAAGATTTTCGTCAATGGGGTTTGTCGGGACATCATGATCTGATGCTGGGTGCCATGCTGATCGGAAAATTTCAATATCCTGAAATATCTACCACGGCTTCAATGCAGGAAATAGAAAAAATTCGCCGCAATGTCTGGCTGGAACTGAACAATTATCTTACTCCGCTGGAGCAAATAAATATCGTAACCAGTATTCTTTATAGTTATTATGGTTTGAAGGGAACAGAGACAAATTATAAAGAACCCAATGAATTTCTCTTACATAAAACACTGGAAGTAAAAAGAGGCAATCAGATCAGCAATGGATTGCTTTACCTGGTACTTGGCGAATTGCTTGATATTCCTGTGAGGGCCATCAATATTCCAAAACAATTTATACTTGCCTATTTCAAACCCGGTTATTCCGAAGAGAATCTTGCAGATCCGCTGCATAAAATAGAATTCTTCATTGACCCTACAAACGGACAGGTTTTCACACATCATGATGTAGAAAATTATTTTAAGCGCATCGCAGTTCCTACTGTACCTAATTATTTTCAACCATTGAGAAATAAGCAGGCCATACAACTCGTGCTGGAAGAATTCGGCAAATGTTTTGATACAGAGAAAACAGAATACAAAAAGAAGGAGTTGATGGGGTTGGTAACTTTACTTGATTAGGAATTTTCCCATTGATTTTTCATGCCGAGCGAATAGAACTGGAGGGTAATAATAAAATATAAATCGCGAGGTATCTCGTGATAGTGAAAGAGATTCCTCGGTAGGAGAATCTATTATACAAGAAGTTTTGTTGCCTCTGAATGACAATAACCCGCAAAGACTTCCCCTCGTAAACCTGATTACTAAACTCTAATCCCTAATCTCTAACCTTTTTTGAATGATTTCATGGAATGACTTTGAAAAAATCGACATGCATGTGGGTACCATTCTGGAAGCCAGGGAATTTCCTGAGGCCCGGAAACCGGCCTATCAGTTACTGATAGATTTTGGCGGGGACTTAGGAAAGAAAAGATCATCCGCACAGATCACAGTTCATTATAAAATTGATGAATTGATTGGAAGGCAGGTGATCGCAGTGGTCAATTTCCCTGAAAAATCTATAGCCGGATATAAAAGTGAGTGCCTGGTGCTGGGCGTGTATGATGAGAACAATGCCGTAATTTTACTGGAGCCCCAACAACCAGTAAAAAACGGACAGAAAATTGGCTGATAAATGCCATACATATTATCACTCCCCACTCGGACTGCTGAAGATCAGCGGTACTGATATTTATATCAGTGAAGTAAGCTTCTATGATGCAAGCGAAAAAAATGATACCAGAAAAAAAAATCTTCCTCCCCTGCTGATCAACTGTATTGAACAACTGATACAATATTTCAATGGGGAAAGAAGGGTCTTTGAATTACCACTTCACCAGGAAGGAACTCCGTTTCAGCAATCAGTTTGGTCAGAACTGGTTTTAATTCCATACGCAAAAACGATCAGCTATCTGGACCTGGCCCGCCGAACAGGTGATAGCAAGGCTACCCGCGCAGTGGCCAATGCCAATGGAAAAAATGATATCGCTATCATTGTTCCCTGCCATCGTGTAATTGGTTCTAAAGGCGATCTGGTAGGTTATGCCGGCGGAATGAGGAGAAAGAAGTGGTTATTGGAACATGAGGCGAAGATTTGTTATGGAATTCAAACGCTGTTTTAGTGAGTGAGTAGAAAGTAGTGAGTGGGGTATTCACTACATAAACTGTTTACCACTCGCAACTTTCCACTCACCACTCCACACTCCCCATTCACCACTGCCCACTCCCCACTCACCGACTTCCTGCCACCTTTAGCAAATCTTTGAGTATAAAAGTTTTGCATCGGGAATAATAGTGATATTTTTGAGCTCCAAAAAACCGGAACATGCCCATTTACCATTTGTTTATCGTTTACTTAATTTCCACCCTGCTGGTATTCCTGCCTTCTTTTGGCCTGGCCAAATTGTTTGTAAAGGCCGGCGTTCCTGCCTGGAAGGCTTATCTGCCTTTTTATAATACATGGGTAATGCAGGACCTGGCCAAAAGACCCAAGCATTGGGTGTTCTGGCAGTTTATACCGGTGGTAGGTTGGTTTATTACTCCGGGAATCTTCATTGAATTTGCAAAAGTATTTGGCCGTTTTTCGCTGGGCGAACATACACTGGCTGCCATCCTTGCTCCTCTTTATTTTCCCTGGCTGGCAACAAAACCTGGAGCAAAATTCATTGGCCCCCAAGGCGTAAAAAAACATAAGAAAAGCGGATGGAGAGAATGGGTGGATGCCGCCATTTTCGCTGTCGTAGCGGCCACACTAATTCGCACATTCGTATTTGAAGCCTATACTATTCCTTCTCCTTCTATGGAGAAAACATTGCTGGTAAAAGATTTTTTATTCGTGAGCAAACTCAGTTATGGTCCACGAATTCCAAATACTCCCTTATCGGTTCCTTTTGTGCATAATTATCTTCCATTTGGAAGCAGTCGAAAATCCTACAGCGAGCTTATAAAAATTCCTTATGCCCGTTGGTTCACCAGTTATCCTAAAAGAGGTGATGTAGTTGTATTTAATTTCCCTCAGGGCGATACGGTGATCAATCTTCCCGACTGGCAATCTAAACATCCTTATTACCAGCTTTGCCGCGAATTGGGTAATGGAGATGTAGATAAGGGACGTCAGTTAGTACTGGCGGATCCTGAATCCTATCCGCTGGCGATACATCCTGTAGATAAAACAGATAATTATATCAAGCGCTGTGTTGCCATTGCGGGTGATACAATGGAACTTAAAGCGGGAGAATTGTTTATTAATGGTAAAAGCAGTCCAATGGCTCCTTATGCCCAGATGGATTATATAGTGGAGACCACCCAGCCACTGGATGCTGATATTGTTAAAACCGAATATGATCTTGATCTCTTCGACCCTTCTAACCAGATCAAGGGAAATAATTTATACGTTCTGCAACTGACAACTAAGGCTGCTGAAAAAATGAAAGCGAATGGATTGGTGAAGACCATGAATTTCCTGGTCGACACCACTACAAGTGTATATCATCCCGAATTCGAAAATTATGTTTGGTATAATCATTGGGCCACAGATAAATTCGGTCCTTTATGGATACCTAAAAAAGGAGCGACCATTACTCTTGATCAGAAGAATTATTTTATCTATGAGCGCGCCATTCGAGTATATGAGAACAATGAATTCTATACAAAAGATGGAAAGTATTATCTGAATCGAAAAGAAGTGACCAGCTATACATTTAAAATGAATTATTTCTGGATGATGGGTGATAACCGTCATCAGTCACAGGATTCCCGCTTCTGGGGTTTTGTTCCTGAAGATCATATCGTCGGCAAGGCCTGGATGATCTGGTTCAGCTATGATGGAGCACCGAGGTGGAAGAGATTCTTTAATATAGTTAGATAATTAGTAATTATTAATTATTGCAAACCATGAAGGAACAAAAACTGGAATTTACTTACGAAGTATACGAAAATATCAGTGAACTGAAGGAGGAAGATGCGCGTCTTTTATTAAAAGCTCGTGAAGTGCTTGACAAAGCTTATGCTCCTTATTCCAATTTTCATGTGGGTGCTGTTGCGCAATTGATTAACGGAGAAGAAGTAACTGGCACTAACCAGGAAAACGCTTCTTATCCTGTAGGTATTTGTGCTGAAAGAGTATTATTAGGTACGGCCGCTAATATGTTTCCTGAGATCCCTATTAAAACAATGGCCATTAGTTATGGTGGTAAGGATGTTGTCAGCAATCATCCTATTTCTCCCTGCGGCATGTGCCGCCAGGCGCTTTTAGAATTTGAGAACAGAGTAAATCAACCCATACGTGTCATACTGGGTGGAATGGAAGGCCAGATATTTATCCTCCCTTCCGCATCATTCTTATTGCCGTTTGCATTTACGAAAGAGGAACTTAAGAAGGCTACAGGTGAGTAGTGAGTAGTCAATAGTGAATAAAATTGTATCCCTTGTTCATTTTGACTCAAATTCAAGATCCAATTTACAACTCCCGACTTCTGACTCCCGACTCCCGACTATTTAACATATGCTCTCACATCATCTGCCGTAATATTTTTTCCAGACAAAATCACCAGTCTCTCCACTACGTTCCTTAGCTCACGAATATTACCTGTCCAGTTATAATCCTGCAAGAGTTTAATAGCATCGGCTTCAATATGTTTTATACTAACATTATAATCGGAGCTGATATCTTTTAAAAATTGATCGACCAGCAATGGAATATCATCTCTTCTTTCATTGAGTGAGGGTACATGTATAATGATTACGCCAAGACGATGGTAAAGGTCCAGCCGGAAATTCTTTTGCTCCACTTCCTGCAACAGGTCCTTATTCGTGGCGGCTACTACACGCACATCCACATTAATGTCTTTATCGGCTCCTACCCTTGTGATCTTTCCTTCCTGCAAAGCACGAAGTACTTTGGCCTGAGCGCCTGCACTCATATCCCCGATCTCATCCAGAAATAAAGTGCCTCCATTGGCAGATTCAAATTTTCCTATTCGCTGTTTGATAGCCGAAGTGAATGAACCTTTCTCATGTCCGAACAATTCGCTTTCGATCAGTTCAGTTGGTATAGCGGCACAGTTGACCTCAACAATAGGTCCTGTAGCACGATTACTTTTTTCATGGATCCATCGGGCAACTAATTCTTTTCCCACTCCGTTATCGCCTGTTATCAATACACGGGCATCGGTAGGCGCCACTTTTTCTATGGTCTCCTTGATCTTCCTGATAGGTTCTGAATCACCGATCATCTGTTGTACCCTGCTCACCTTACGCTTAAGCACCTTGGTCTCTGTAACCAGGCTACTTTTATCCATCGCATTGCGGATGGTGATCAGCATACGGTTAAGGTCAGGAGGTTTGGAGATATAATCGAAGGCTCCTTTCTTAACCGCTTCAACTGCAGTTTCAATATTGCCATGACCCGAAATGATAATAATAGGAATATCAGGGTTGATCTCCCCTGCCTTTTGTAAGAATTCAATGCCATCCAGTTTTGGCATTTTTATATCGCAGAGAACAAGATCGTAACTTTTCTCTCTGAATTTTTTCAATCCTTCTTCTCCATCAGCGGCCTCATCTATTTTATATCCTTCAAATGAAAGGATCTCACTGAGTGTCTTGCGTATCGCTTTTTCGTCATCAATAATGAGAATTTCAGACATCTTGAGAGTTTAGAGGTTAGGGTTTAGGGGTTAGAGGAAAGCCATGAGCTAAAGTGTTTTTACTTTTCGTATTTATTTCCCTATCATGAATTAAAACAGGTTTTACACTCACTATTCACTACTCACTACTCTCTACTCACCACTCACTTCCTGGTATACATAACCTCCTTCACCAGCTTAACGGTCCTGGCAACATCGGGCAATGCGGCGGCAACAAGGTTGGGGGCATAGTGAAGGGGGGCATCCGCAGCGGTGATACGACGGATAGGTGCGTCCAGGAAATCGAATCCTTCTTTTTGTATACGGTAGGTGATCTCGGAAGATATAGAAGCAAATGGCCATTGCTCCTCTACGATCACCAGCCGGTTGGTTTTTTTAACGCTCTCCAGAATGGTCATCCAGTCAAGAGGACGAATAGATCTCAGGTCTATCACTTCAGCGCTTACTCCTTCTTTTTCAAGTTCAGCTGCTGCACCCAGGGCCACTTTCATCATTTTATTAAAAGAAACAATGGTCACATCACGACCTGTTCTTTTCACATCAGCCTTACCCAGTTCGATATAATATTCTTCTTCGGGTACTTCTGATTTTTCTCCATACATCACTTCACTTTCCATGAATACTACTGGATCTTCTTCATAACGGATGGCCTGTTTCAGCAATCCTTTTGCATCATATCCATTGCTGGGAGATACTACTTTGATACCGGGAATATTTGCATAAAGACTTTCAAAAGCGGTGGAGTGCTGAGCGCCTAACTGACCGGCAGAGCCATTAGGGCCACGAAAAACAATCGGACAACTAATTTGTCCGCCGCTCATTGCCAGCATCTTAGAAGCGGTATTTAAAATTTGATCTAAGGCGAGAACCGCGAAGTTCCAGGTCATGAATTCAACCACAGGTCTTAGACCATTCTGTGCCGCACCCACTCCCACAGCAGTAAAACCCAGTTCAGAGATCGGTGTATCTATCACGCGTTTGGGGCCAAACTCGGCAAGCATACCCTGACTTACCTTATAGGCGCCATTGTATTCTGCTACTTCTTCGCCCATCAGGAATACCCTTTCATCCCTTCTCATTTCTTCCTGCATTGCTTCCCTGAGAGCTTCCCTGAACGCTATAGATCTTGCCATTTTTATCCTTTGTTTTAAGAGGGGCAAAAATAGGCTAAATAGCAATAAAAAAGCCCCGTAAATTCGGGGCCCAGTTCGATTATTTTGCAAGACAACCATCCCGGTATTTCTGCATTACTGCAGTAACCTCATCCGTGGTCAGTGCTGCCGCTTTATTCACATCCGGATATTCACCTTCCAGTTTGGAAAGCATGCAACTGCAGTAGTTAGTAGCTACTGTTCTGTCATTTATATTTTTTACTGCTTCATCTACACAACTGGTAAGAAAATCATTTCTATCTTTTTCAGGCCAGCCTGTAGTGGTGGTGGTTGGCTCTTTACCCATATCTGCCGGTGGCTTCACCTCGGTAGTTGTCTTTGTTGTGTCCTTTTCGGTTTTTTCTGTGCCGGCTTTCTTATTGTTACAGGAGACAAGTATTCCTGCTGCCAGCAATAAGGTAAGAAGTTTCTTCATTTGTTTGGTTTGTAGGTTAACGATTAAATGCACTGTAATGTAAAATAAATCCTTCTAAAAAAGCCATTTTTTCTCTCCTTTTACCAGCCTGTAGAAATGGCCATCTTCCTTTAATAAGGCTTCACTATAACCTCCTGCATGATGAACATCTGTATTAAATAATTTACGGTCATATAGCACGCTAATGGTGTCTGCAATGATCGTATGACCCGTAGTTATGTGCTGCACACTATATATAGAAAGCGAACTGTCAAGCATTGATTGTTCATGTCCTGTTGCTCCCTTATAATAACCCCTGAACCAGAATGGACCCTGGTCTCCATAAAGTGTTTCCTGCCTTGGATCAGCATAATGATAAGCACTATCACCGTAATAAGGACGGCTTAGCTGATTTATGGTATCTACGGGTAACTGTAGTACATTAATGGAGGATGAAATGCCTCCATGTGTAAACAACATATCGCCTATTTTTTCCACCACATTCTTGGTGCGAAGCCATCTTCCTATTTCAGAATTAGGCCCAATGAGTTCTGTAAAACTAGTTTCCATCAACTCCGCAACATCATGATATTTAGGCTGGAGATAACGAAGGTCTCCGCTAAGATCCATGATCTCATGATTACCTAAAATATAATGAATATATCCGCCCGCTGCTTTCGCTTTTTCTTCGAGCGAATAGATCAGCCAGAGCACCTCTGTTTGCTGATTACCTCGGTCTACAAAATCTCCGATCAGTACCAGGTGACCATCACCAAAGGTCCAGTTGAAATTGCTGTCGATCACATGACCCTCAATTAATAACTTACGAAAAGCAGCGAAGTTCCCTTCAATATCCGAGGCAATAAAAAGTTTTGATGGTTCAGGATATACAGAGGCCTGGGCCATTAGCTCTTTTTGAAGATGGAAACGAAAAAATCCTCCCACCTCGTCCGTTCTCACTTTCAACTGAATCTTATGACGATTGGATTCATCAAACCCATCTTTTCTCAGTTTGAGCGTTTCTCCCTTTGCTTCAATATCATAAACAAGGATCCGTCCCGACTTATAAATAACATAAGGACCATCATCGCGGTTAATGGAATCAGTCTGGCCGCAACTATTATCGGGCAATACGAATCCGGCAAATACGAACGACAATAAAATAAAACTCAATCTTTTCATCGGTATAAAATTAAGCAGGAGATTCCATTTCAAACCGGATCTCTCCTTTTCCATAGGTACCGGATTCTTTCCATCCGGCTTTTCTGTAAAATGCTTCGGCCCTGGTTCCCGGAGCCGTACTTAACCAAATGGTTTCCCGGGTCTGAGAAAAATACCATCGCACCATTTCATCATGCAAAATCCTGCCAAACCCTTTTTTCTCCTGTTCCGGATGCACAAAAAGTGCCCAAACATTATGATCCATAAGGGAAACTATAGAAAACCCGGTGATCTGACCCCCTTCAACCGCCACCCATCCCTTTCCTCTCCTCATAATATAATCCTCCACATCCTGATCAGGAACAAGAGCCGGATCAGATAAGCGGTTCTCAAGAACAGCATTTCTAACTATCTGGATGCCTGGAATATCCTCTATGGTTGCTTCCCGCAGTATCATTGAATTTTAAATGGATGTGCTTCGGTGGTCAGCACAAATTTATTCAGATCAAGTGATGACTCGGGAGCAAAGATCAGATAAGCATATTTGAAGGTCTCTCCAAAAAGAAAACTTTCCATACTATTCGTTTTCTCATAAGTCCGCACATTTTTCAATGAAGCAAAACCAACCTCTGCGCGGCAATGAGTAAGAATATCATCCACCATTCTTTTTCCCATCCAGAGGTATTCATCTTTTTTTGTAGTACGGTAAAGATAGAAAGTGGATTCAAGGTTTTCAGGACGAAGAACATAATAAGCACTTCGAACAGAATCTTTATTAAAATCAAATTCCTCCGGCTCAATGTTGAAATGGGTCCACATATAATAATTGGCTTTCTGCACTTTTTTTGCATTGACCCCGTCACCGGAATAAGCCATCAACCCAGCATAAAACGCATCCAGCGCACCATAATATGGAGCCACTTCTTTTCCGGTATTCATATTTACACGGGTGAGGAAACTTCCATTCTTTGTTTCGCGAAGCAGATATTTCCTGATAGCTGCGCTATGTATATCCCATGCTTTTTTTAATTCGGGATCTCCGAATAATTTCCACCCCTTAAAAATATATTCGTAGTAAGAATCTATATATCCACTGATATGACTGTTCTCACTGATCCATTTACCTGTTTGAATATCGATGTTCTCTCCTACCAGTCCCAGGGCGGATCGTCTTTCGAATACGGCCATAATAGCCTTATGCGCTCTGTTATAATAAACAGGATCTCCTGTGAGTTTGGATAACTTTCCAAATTCAAGAAACAGCGTACCGATCTCCGCGGGATTATTTATACCATCTCTGGTCTTGCCTGTTTGCAGATGTACATAACGGTAAGGCATACCTGTATTGGAATTAAAAGCTGGAAGTAATCTTTTTGCAAGATCAACAGCCAGATCGAGGAATCGTTTATCCCCATCCATTTCATAAGCTGTTTGTAATGCCGCTAATTGCCTTATTGTGATCTCAAAGACCTGCACTTCATTATCCACGTCAAAATTTAATTTTGAAAGGATCAGGTCTTTCGCCTCATTTGCTTCGGTCTTCAGATCAAGAATAATAAAAGTATCAAAGGCGTCAACTGGTGTCATCAGTAATGAATTCTTATACCAGTTGCGCCCATTTTTTGTCAGCGGACGAAGATCATCATAACCCCAGGCATAGTCTTTATAACCTTTCCAGGCATGCTGGCAAGCTTCCCGCACTTTATTGCACATTTCCTGTTTAAGGGCAAGACTGAATTTTCCAGATTGGCCATAAGAAAAGTGGAAGGAAATCAGACTAAGGATCAGAAATAATCGACGCATGAAAATAATTTGCTTCCAAGATAGTCATTAGTGAATAAGTGAATAGATCAATAGGTGAATAAAATTCTGCATAAGGATAAACATATATCCCAACCGTAGAATTCCATTCACCTATTGACTTATTGACCTATTGACCCATTGACACCTTTCCTTAAAATGATGTGTACTTAAACTTCTGCCCACTCACCGTCGCCTCGTACATCAGGCCGCCCTTTTGTTGTGTAAACACTGCCACACTTTCTTTGAATTTGGCATTCGCGGAAGCACCAGCTGTTGCTGCAACTGCAGATACCTGGGCTGCGAGTTCGTATTTGCTATCTCTGAATCGGTCAAGGGCTGCCTTGGTTTCAAAGAAGATCACCTCACGATAAGCTTGCCCTCCCCATTGAAAGCCTATGCTAACCTGGGTCATTTTTGCCTTTCCTATCATCTTGCCTCCCTGGTAAACCACGCCGTTACCGGCAGCACCACCAATACCAATACCACCTTTCCCGACATTTGGGAATATCAAGTATCCATAAGAACTGCTGAACCATTTAGCCAACCCTGCATCGGTACGAATAAAATCTGCCTTTGCTTCACGGGCATCAGAAATGATCTTTGCTTCTTTTGAAGAAGACTGAGCCATGAGGCCTGCTGAAACGAATATTGTTAACGAAAGCAGAAATCCCTTTAAACTTTTCATATAAATGATTTTTTGTAATATAAAATTATGCAAACAACAAGCCAATTGTATCTCTGATAAAGACCAAATCGTAATTAATGAAAAAAATAATATCTGCATTACTCCTGGTCATACCTCTTTGTCTTTTTGCCCAGCCAAAGCCGGAAGCCCTGAATACCGCTAAGAAAGCCGGCTATATGAGTGTAACGGAAAGAGATATGATCTATGAGATCAACAGGGTGCGTTCTGATGGGAAAAGTTATCTGCCCTATATTGAACCTATGCTGGCAGAGGCCAGAAAGACTTTAGAGAAATTTGGAAAAGGAGACCCGAATTATAGTCTGACCACTACCACATATTCTGACCATCAAAAAGTTGATACCACCTGGCATTTTATTAATGAAGAAGAAGTACATGCACTGGAAAAATTGGTGGATGACCTGAAAAAATTGCCAAAACTTTCTATTCTTAAACCAGACTTAGGAATTTATAAAGCTGCATCCAAACATACTGCAGACCAGCATGCACATAATTGGAAATTAGGACATACAGGTTCTGACGGATCAGCTCCCTGGGACCGTGTGTGCAAATTTTCACCAACCATGAGTTTTGGAAATGAAAATATCGCAGGCAATTCTTTACGGGTTACTGCCAGAGATATTGTGATCCAGTTGCTTGTGGATAGCGGCATTCCTGGTTATGGACACCGTTATAATTTACTTGACCCTCAATGGACGCATGTCGCCTGCAAAGGGGAAAGAGTGTACACTGATTATACTGGCGGAATGGATTGGTGGATACAAGACTTTGGTGTAAAAAAAGATAATAAATAGTACTATTTTTTCTTTTCTTTTATGCCGGCACCCTGCTTTAATCCGCTGAATAATGCCTTCCAGCAGAAATAAAACAAGGATGTAGTCTTATCTCTTTGCAATTGAACTGAAGCGATCCTGGCAGGCTTATTCTTTTGTGGATTATCATTCCGGATCAGGATATTGGCCAAAAAACTGCTAAGTTTTTTTTTATTTCTCATACTATGGTCCTTCCCTTCCTCCCATAATTCCAATTTCAGATCCTGGTAGAGAAATTTTACCTGCCCACTGATCGCATTATCCGAACCTTTAAATGAAAAATCTATTCCATTTACATATCCTTTGTCCAGGTGAGAAGGTCCCATAGCTTCCAGCAGATCATTGAATTCAGTACCATCCACACTACGCGTAGATCCACTGAATGAAAATGAACCGGAAGGATCACGGGGATGGAAAACCCAGTTCGTACGCAATGAAAGTTTGTTTTGAAAGCGGGCACTCAGATCTATTCTCATTTCCGGATTTTGCTTTAGTACC
>JBKJMI010000029.1:0-2674 GCA_046596515.1 Chitinophagaceae bacterium
ATGCAGATAGCACTATTATTAGTAAAGCAATACGAAGATGCCAATTATCCTGTTACTTTACCAAATGCTATTGATGCTATTAAGCTAAAGATGCAGGATATGGGTTTGAAAAATAAAGATTGGGTGGGAAAGGTTGGAAGCAAGGGATATGTTTCGGCGCTTTTAAATAAACGAAAGCCGCTTACTTTGGAACTGGCCCGACTATTTCATCAGGAACTTAGTATTCCTGCTGAAGTGCTGCTTTCTTGAAAATAATCATAAGAGGGCTGATGAACTTTAGCGGCTAATACCTGAAAATACCTACATCAACTTTAATAAACTTATTGGGTTACTATGATGTAACCCTTTGATATTTAAGCTCCCCTTACTTCGGAAAGTTGCAACATAAATAGTACCGTCCTGTTGATATTTCCTTGATTACCGGGACACAAATAGCCCGCATCATCGGTGCCAAACAATTATTTCTGATTTTCAATGTAAATTCGGGACTTATTGTAATTGTTATTAACCCGGGATAAAACGATTAATCATGCTTGCAAATAAAGAACTCAAAGCCTTTGTCCCGACCATAAAGCCCGGCAAAGCAAAATTATTTTACAGAGATATTTTGGGATTAAATTTATTATCTGAAGATGATTATGGGATGGAGTTTGAGGCGAATAAAGTTTTGGTAAGAGTAATTACTGTTCCGAAATTAAAAGCACAGGCGTTTACGGTATTAGGCTGGAATGTTGACAATATTTCCTCAACGATAAAAAAGCTTAATAAAAAAGGCATTTATTTTGAAAAATATGAATTTCTTGAACAGGATGAATTGGGCATCTGGATATCTCCTGGTGGTTCAAAAGTTGCGTGGTTCAAAGACCCGGACGGAAATATTCTTTCCATAACAGAATAAAAAAATATTGCAGGATCTGACAATAGCAATGTTTCCGCTACTTTTTTTAAGCAGATTGCAGTAAGGATTCAACGATAAGGGTCATAGTATAAAACTATGACCCTTATATCTTTTTGTCTTGCTCCCCTTATTGACGAAAGATGCAGCTACAGTCAACTAATAGAGATCATAAAAATTTGAAAAATAAGAACTTAATCCTACTGTAATTTTACAGAAGCCTGAGATTTAATGAAACTGCAGAAGACAAAATTTTGAATTGCACCAGTTGGTGTAATATGATCCTCTCTTTTGCATTCAATATTTTTGAATGAATTGTTTTCAAATTTCTCTTTCATTCCGATTTCATCATATTGCTTTATTTCCAAACCACTACATTTTTGGGGTCCGTCGACTGAAAATGTTCCAATAATTACCATCCCTTCAACTGCTTCTTTTACAATTTTTAAATATTGATTTATACTGGTGGTGTCAGTTTGAAAATGAAATGCGGCTCTGTCGTGCCATAGATTATATTTTATATCAGGGTGAAAGTCCAAAATATCACTAACAATCCATTTTACCTTGTTCGCATTAATACCCAACCTGTCCTTTGATTTTTGTAGTGCTGCATCAGAAATATCTAAAACAGAAACATCAGTAAATCCTTCTTTTAAAAGATAATCCACAAGTTTACTGTCGCCACCTCCAATATCAATAATTTTTGCAGATTTAGGTATGTTGAATTTATGGATAAACTCCAAAGATGCAGCCGGAACTTCCTGTGTCCAGCTCACCTCATGAGACTCCTTTGTTTTATAGATAGTTTCCCAGTGTTGTTTTATATTTTTTCCCACACAACAAAGTTCAGTAAAATTGGTAGACCGTTTTATACTTTTTGGTACATACAAATCACAAAAAGGGTCATACTGTCAAAGTATAACCCTTTTACTTTTTTATTCGCTCCCCCTGTTGGACTTGAACCAACGACCCTCTGATTAACAGTCAGATGCTCTAACCAACTGAGCTAAAGGGGAATACCTTTTCTATTTTTTCTCTTTATCTCTCTGATTAATCCCGCAAATGCGGGACTCTAACCAACTGAGCTAAAGGGGAATACCTTTTTTACCCCCGTAGGGGACGCAAAAATAGGGATTTTAGGCATTTTTTGAAACAAGTTTGATGAGAAAATGAATTCTCACGCTGAAAATCAGTGTTTTTGGGTTAGAAAGTTTCTAATACAGTAACAACCCTGCTTACCGGCAGGCAGGCTTGTTCCAATCGTTCCAGATTGGGCATCATTATTGAACTTGATGGTCAAGTCCGGATATGATTATATCCGTTTAAAAATTTCTGTTATGAAGAAAATATTGCTGGCTCTTGCCTTAATTATAGGTGGGATGACCTTTCAAACAACTCAGGCCCAGATTCGGTTGTCAATTAATATTGGAAGACAACCTGTTTGGGGTCCTGTAGGCTATGATTATGTTGATTATTATTATATGCCTGACCTCGATGTGTATTATAATGTTCCCCGCGGCGTTTATTATTATGAGGATCGCGGAAGATGGATCTCAACTACCTACTTACCAACCCGGTATCGGAGCTATGATCTCTACAATACGTATAAAGTAGTGATTAATGACGATCCACGACCTTATATGAATGCCGGTAACTACCGTACAAAATATGGTCAATACCGCGGTCGCCATGATCAGGTAGTAATCCGCAATAGTGATGATCGCAGATATTGGGAAAACAAAAATCATCCTAACCATAATAAATGGGAAGGTGATCAGC
>JBKJMI010000059.1:0-2607 GCA_046596515.1 Chitinophagaceae bacterium
CTTAAAGTATCGTCGCGTGTAAAGGTCGTTTTAGGAACCATCAATTGTGCGTTTGATAAAACAGCCCAAAACATACAGATAATCAAAAAAACATTGCTCTTTTTATTCATTTTTTAAAGATAGGGATTTAGGAAGAAGTCATTGGTCATTAGTCATTTGGTCATTGGTCATTGGGGCAATAGGGCATTGGGTTTTGGGACATTTGGTCAATGGGTCAAAGGGTCATTGGGTCATTTTGTCATTGGCAAGTCAATCCCTGCTGCGCAAACTTAAATTATTTCAAAATACCTTTTGTGTGCTACGTTGACAAACTATTTGTTTAGAAGATTTCACGCAAAGAAAAAAGGAGCAAGTTCGCAAAACCTTTTTTTCTTCTTTGCGAGTTTGCGTGTAGTTCATTGGTGTCTTTGCATGAAATAACAAAGAATTTAAGTAATCGACCAAAATCAACTCGCAAAAACCAACTTTACTTCTTTGCCCGTTTCTTTGCGTTTATTTGCATATGTCCAGCAATTCAGAAATTAAATATTAAAAATACGGCGATGATTTTTGGCAATAGATTATTTGGTCGTCAAATCTTTTGCGGCCGGGGGTGTGTGTCATTATTTGTTTACCTGCTTTGTTACCTCCTTCTTTTTTTTAGAAACCGCTTTGCAACGGGGTGATTGAATTTTGTTAGCTGCTAAGATGGTAAGGGCCATCACTGCAGTCTTATCTGGCAACGTTTATTTGTTTCAAATTCATTTACTGCAGCCAATGTGGAAGTGAACCAGTTAATAAGTTGCTTCCACAGGTGTTTGATGGTTAGTTTGTTACTGGCCGCCATCATCTCTGCAATGTTGCTGCTGTGTTCTACCAACTGATTAATAAGGTGGGCCATCTGCATACATTGGTAATAATTTCTGT
Source organism: Chitinophagaceae bacterium (assembly GCA_046596515.1). Lineage (GTDB taxonomy): Bacteria > Bacteroidota > Bacteroidia > Chitinophagales > Chitinophagaceae > JJ008. The sequence continues at coordinate 907 of JBKJMI010000059.1, forward strand.
AGCTGTCAAAGCTCTTGCGGGAGTATTTGTGGCCAAGGGCATAACCTCCATTTTTCTGTGTATTGAACCCTTCATTCTCTATTTTCCAGCGGCTTCTGCCGGCTTGTGCCAGTTCACGCACATTGTCCCGGGTTACTTTCAGGTTGGTCAGCCACACAAAGGTGCAAGGGGCATCCTGCTTTTTAAGCTGTGGTTTGTCTTTATCGTAGCGGGTGATGGTTTGCTCGCAGCTAAACCAATAAAGGGTGTGATTACTATAGCAAAAAGGAAGGTCTATCCATTTGTATTGCTGCTTTATATGGGTCTTTCCTTTTGCCTCCGTGCTGTAGCATTCAAGGGTGTGGCGAAGCTTGTTTTCCGTATCGCAAATATCCTGCTGAAGGGTTTTGAGGTTATCATCTTTGAGTACCACGATATAATTCCAGCCATTGTTTTGGCAGGTTTGCATAAAGGTTTTATTGGGATAAAGCCCATCGGCCAGTATGCATATTGGCAGGCGTGGAAAGTATCTTTTAAGCTTTTCGGCCAGTCTTTCAAAAGCACGCTGCTCACAATCCTGCTTGTCATAATTGCGGCCGGCTTCGTTGGTTACCCATTCGCTTGCCAGCGATATGGACAGACCGCTATGGGTAACCAGTTTGGCTTCTACTACGTGATAGTGATAAGTAACCTTGCCATTTTTGGATGTCTTGTGTGTGCGGCTGCCTTCATCATCGTTTTGGGTGTAGCTGTTGGTACCGGTGCCATCAATAGCCACTGCATAAAACTTGCCCAAAAGCCGAAAGGATCGTAACACTTTTTGTTCGATTAGCCCACCTATAAGAGCTGCCTTGAGGGCTCCGAGTTCTTCGGGCTTCACTATTCGCAGAAAGTCCTCCACTGTATCCATATGCGGCAGCCGTAATTTGAACACCCTGAAGTAGTTCTCCTTAAAGTATCCCTCCTTTCTGTCGTTATTGAGGGCATTGCGGCTGGTTTCCTTAAAAAGAAACATGGCTATGCAGGCGGTAAGCAGTTCGCTTACTTCATAATCGCTTCGCTTACGATTATCTTCCAGGCAGTTCATCTTCTCGAAAAGGTGAGGGAAATATTGGCGAATAACTTTATGTATCTGCCGGACAATGATAATACCGCTTTGAGCGGTGGTAGGCTGTGGTGCTTTTTTTGTGCCGTTCGTACCTTAAACAAAAATTTTAAAAAAACTAAAATATTGATTATAAATGTATTGTATATTCAATAATAATATCTATATTGCACATGATACAACGAAGGCTGTTGTAGAAACAACAGCCTTCTATTAAAAAAAATAAAATATAAGGTATGAAATTAGTAAAAAAAACGCCTTTCGGCGTTTTTGTGCCTGTTTTTGCCGGAAAAATATTTTTTCAATCGGACTTCAAACACACGCCCAGTAAGGGTTTTAATTAATTACTGAATTGCCCCGCATTTCAGCAGGGCACTGTATTTAAATATGATTACTCAACTTAACACTCACCAATTCACAACTCACCCCGAATTCACAACTCACCACTCACAGCTCACAACTCACCCCTAATCTTCCACTTTCAATTTTCCTTTCTGCTTGGCCATAACTTCTTCAGCTATGTTTTTAGGCGCTTCGTTGTAATGACTGAATTCCATGGTTGAAGTTGCACGGCCACTTGACAGTGAACGCAGTTGGGTTACATAACCAAACATTTC
>JBKJMI010000081.1:0-7382 GCA_046596515.1 Chitinophagaceae bacterium
AGTTGAAAGATGCACTGCAGGAGCTAACTGGACGGCAAAGGCAGTGGGTACTTCAGCCGGTAAGAATAAAAAAAATTGAGAGGGCTGATCCTCGCCAATAACTAAAACGTATTGTAACAGAGTATCAGTGGGGCGGGGTTCATTTTTATGAACCCCAAACTTTTTTTAGACCCTACCCATTTTTTCAACACAGAGATACAGAGCCACGGAGAAACACTGAGCTAAAATCTCTGTGTAACTCAGGACCTCCGTGCCTCTGTGTTGGTAGCTCACTTATATTGAGAAAGAAAATACTGCACCGCCGGTTTACCCCAATTAGGCGCGATCGCCGAGGCTGGTTTGAATTTATCAAATAAACTCAGTGCCTTTTCAAAAAGAATTTTTGCCTCCTCTTTAGAACCTCCAAACTGCTCTGGAGTAAAATATTTATCCTGGGCCTCCAGAATATAGATCCGTGGATTATCCGCATTCAGTGACTTTGCCTTATTCAAAGCAGCAGTAGCCTTCGGAGTTTCAGTCATATATCTCGCCATGGGATTTCCCATCATTCGCATGGCATGTACCATTTTCCTTACCACATAGATCTCCGCGTTATCAGGGCTCATTGCTTCGGCCTTATTTAATAAAACTTCCGCCTTATCCGCCATAGGATCCACAATCTGGCTATTATCTCCCATACTTCCATCATTAGGTAATGAACTATACCCTGACTGTATCGTGCAATAAGCCGCATAATAATAAGGAAGCCATTGGGTCTTTTCTGCATCTCCGATCCTTTCGAAAGAATTGGCCATGTCCTTCCAGTCTTCGGAACTATTCTGCTTATCTATGTTTTCCAGTTTGGCCTTCATGGCCCCTTCAAATTTTTCGCTCTGCCCCGATACCGAAAGGCTGAAAAGAGTTATTGCTGCAATAGAAAGAATTTGCTTCATTGATTTATTTTTAAAGTTAAAGTCCATTGTCGATCACTTCCTGGCTGCGGTCAACGCCAAAACTCAGAAAGGCGCCGATGAATACAAAGATCTTCGAAGGAGGCCTGATGGTTTCCCTTCTCATGCCCGTATACGAATACTTGTACCCATAGACCTGGTTAAACCCGAAAACGTTGCTCACCTGGAATACATAGACCGCGAAATTCTTAGAATCTTTTTTACCCAGCAAGGGAAGGTAATTAAGTGAAACACTCACATTATGATAATCCTTCACCATTCCCTGGTCGGTGAATTTATAATTCCCTGCATCCAGTTTAATATTATAATAAGGTCTGCCACTATTATAATTATAGGCAGCGTTGAACTGTGTCTTTATTGATTGTACGAATTTCTTTGCCACCAGCGATAGAGTATGCTTTGCAGCGAAATTCGGGGTTATGGCATAAGGGAAATTCAGGAAATCTCTTTTGGTATCCAGGAAAGAATAAGAGATCCAGTAATCAAAATTCTTAATGGTTTTCTTATCTCTCCAGAAGAATTCAAATCCTTTGGCATCACCATAGCCATTATTATTGATCACCGTCTCTGTATAACCGGTCACTCCGGTCTTCTGCAACTGCTGGTATTTTTTATAAAATGCTTCTACCCTCAGTGATCTTCCGCTGGCCACCTTCTGCCATTGAAGGATATAATGATCGGCCCGCATAAAATCCATGCCTTTATATCCGGGCAGATATCTTCTTTCAGGTTCCTGGTAAAAAATGCCATAGGCAAAAGAGGCCTGGGTTGATTTTGAAATTTTATATGCCAGCGATGCGCGGGGAGCCAGGTTGGTTTTGTCCAGCAGGCTGGAATACTCTGCGCGTAGTCCGCCTTTTAGCGCCAACGAATTGGTAGCATAGAGATCCGCTTCACCAAAAAATGAACTAATAGAGCTGGTTAATAAAGAAGGATATCGGTGGCCACTATACGCTGTAAAATTCACCTCATCTTTGGCCCGGTTGAATTCGCTGCCAAAACGAACAGCACTCAATCCTTTCAATTTTTTCTCGATCACCGCTTTCGCGTTCCAGTAATTGCCCCGGTTGCTCACCTGAAAGTTTTTTCCTTCCAGTCCGGAAAGCTGCACTTTATTTTTTTGCTGATCCTGCAGATCGCCTTTGATATCATCTTTATTATTAGTGTATGAAATACCCATGCTTATCTTCCAGCGATTGGCAAGGTTTTCTTTATATGAGAGGTTCTGATAAATATTAGTATTAGCCAGGGAGAACGCATCTTTATATCCCAGGGTATCGAGACTGTTGGCAGTAAAAGCAAGAGAATTATGGCTCAAATAGCCATAATATTTCAGGAACCCGGTTTTGGAAGTTTTGAAACGGAAATTAGCATCTACATTATGTGTACGCGGAGGCTTTGAAAAATCCTGCTGTTGTTTTATCAGGGCAAAGGCCAGGGAAAGGTTTGTATAATTATAATTGATACCCCAGGAGCCATTCTTCTTCTTACTTAATTGCTGGAATCCGGCACTACCGCTTAATACCGTTATACCAAGGTTAGCGGAACTTTGTTCAGGAAGATCAATCGATTCAAGTATCAGTGCCGAAGAAAGCGCCTGACCATATAAAGCAGAATAACCACCTGTACTAAAAACAGTTCCTTTAAATATGAATGGAGAAAAACGACCGAACTGCGCAATATTAGGAACACTGCTGTAAAAGAAATTATTTACCAGCGTGCCATCAATAAATGTTTTTGTTTCTGCGGCAGTTCCACCGCGAACATAAAGACCCTCGCTCTCCCCTACCTGTTGTGCACCAGGCAATGTTTTCAATGCTCCGGTTATATCGCCATTTCCACTGGCAGTAGTGACTATATCAATTGGATCCAGAACAGCTGCTGCCCTTTTTCGATCACTGGCCTCAAAGGTTCCGGCAGAAAGAACTACTGCACTGAGTTCGGTGATCTCTTGTTTAAGATCAATATTTATAGCCAGCGGACTACCATCCAGTTTGATCTTTATTTCCTGAGTCTTAAAACCAATGCTGCTGATCAAAAGAAGTTGATCTCCTTTTTCCGTTGATTTAAAAGAATATTTTCCGGTTGAATCGGAGGTCCCCCCATCATAACTATCCCTGATAGTAATATTGGCACCAGGAACGGGATTTCCTTTATTGTCTTTGATCACTCCTTTTATAGAGGTCGACTGAGAAAACAAGGGCAGGCTGAAAAAGATCAGCGCGGCAGATAAAAGCAGGTAAGGTTTCATGACTATTAAAAGGCAAAAATAAGGGCTGTCGTGATTTTCGACGCTACAAATCGGTGAAACAGGGCTGGTTTTCGGTGAAATAGTTAGGAATTACCCATCCATATATTTCTTAAAAAACCAAACCTTTAGCAGGTCTGCCGTAAAAATATATACTGCTACTATTGCCAGCATAGCAGCCAGATTAATGAAGGGAAGCGGCACCAATCCTATTGACTGTAAGAAAGGCAGATAAGGAAGTGCCAATGTAAGTACTAGGCCGAAAATACTTAATAAAAAAAGTGGCCTTGCAGGCCTACTCTTAAAAAAGTTTTTATGCGTTCTGATAATGAACAGAATAAATAATTCGGATAGCACAGATTCAATGAACCATCCTGTCTGGAAGGCAGATTCTTTTACTCTTAAAACATATAATAAAACCAGGAAAGTGATCAGATCAAAAACAGAACTATGCACACCAAAAATGAACATATAGCTTTGTATTCGCTTCAAATTCCATTTCCCCGGCTTTTTTGTTTGTTCCTCATCTACATTATCGGATGCAACAGTCAGGTAAGGGAAATCAGTAATAAAATTGGTCAGTAGTATTTGCTTTGGCAGCATGGGCAAGAATGGTAATATAAGTGAGGCTACGGCCACACTGCACATATTACCAAAAGTAGAGCCTGTATTTATATATATATATTTCAGGGTATTGGCAAATGTTCTTCTTCCTTCTTTAATGCCATCCACCACTACCGACAGATCTTTTTCCATCAAAACAAAATCGGCCGCCTCTCTTACTACATCCGCTCCATTTTCAACAGAGATACCTACGTCGGCAGCATGAATAGCAGATACATCATTCACACCATCACCCATATAGGCAACGGTATATGATTTTTTCAAAGCCAGGATCAGTCGCTCTTTTTGTTGCGGCTCCACTTCGGCAAATATGTGTGTTTGTTTTACAAGAGGCACTAAAGCTTCCGCACTTGTATTCGACAACTCCTCACCGGTCATGACCACCGGATTATTAATTCCGATCTTCAGGGCAATAGATTTTGCCACATTTTTATTATCTCCCGTAATAATTTTCAGATCGATCATCAGATCTCTTAACGCTTTAATGGTTTCAATGATCCCAGCCTTAACAGGATCCAGCAATAAAATAAATCCGGCAAATATTAACCCTGCTTCATCTTCTTTTGAAATCACGGCCTTATCAAAATTTTTATAGCTAACGCCGATCGCTCTTAATCCATCCTCACCAAATTTTTGAAATTTATCTTCCAGCTCCTTAACATGGTCCCTGATGTCAGCTATACTGCCATCTGCTAATTGAATTTTAGAGCAGATACTGAGAATCTCCTTAAATGCTCCCTTGCTGACAAGCAGCCCTTCCTTATCAGTTTTAATGGCAATGCTTAATCGCTTGCGGATAAAATCATAAGGGATCTCACCTGTTTTTTGCGGCTGTAGTGTATGTGTAAAGCTTAGATTTTTCAGCGCCTCATCAATGGGATTAGCATAGCCTGATTCTAAGCTGGCGTTCCAAAAGGCAAGTTCTTTTACAAAATCATTTTCATTTCCAAATCCGTCCACAATCCCTGAAACCCTAATAGCGCCTTCTGTAATGGTGCCGGTTTTATCCGTGCATAATAAATTAACTTCTCCTAAGTTCTGAATAGAGGCCAATTTCTTGACTATCACCTTTTTCGCCAGCATTCTTTTTGCTCCCGCGCTCATTGCAATAGTAGTGATGGCAGGAAGGAGTTCAGGAGCCATTCCTATAGCAAGTGCCAAAGCAAAAAGTGCTGATTCAATAACGCTCTTATGGTTCAGAAGATTGACCACCAGGATAAAAACGGAAAGCACAAGGGTGATCTTCATTAAAAAGAAACCAAAATCCTTAATGCCTTTTTCAAAGGTGGTCTCAATGCTGGAACCCGCATTTTTAGTGATGCTTCCAAATATGGTATTATTTCCGGTTTGAATGACCAGGGCCTTTGTATTTCCACTTACAATACTGGTGCCTTCCCAAAGACAATTATCCCTTTTTGCTAATTCTGTTTCCGGTTTTAAAACACCGAGTTCTTTTCTTGCAGGAAAGGATTCTCCGGTCAGACTCGACTCGTTGGCATGTAATTCATTGGCCTCAATGATCAGGCAATCGGCAGGGATCATATCTCCTGCATTAAATATCAATACATCTCCGGTAACAACTTTGCCGGTAGGAATTTCAATTTGCTTTCCATCTCTGATCACATCGCATTTAATAGAGATCATGGATTGCAGTTTCTCTACAACACGACCTGCATTTCTTTCCTGAAAAAAACTAAGGATACCTGTTGATAATACAATAAAAAGAATAATAAAAACATCAGAGGTATCGCCCAGGAAGGCAGAGAGAGCCACGGCACCCAGCAGTAATAACATCAGAGGACTCTTAAACTGCTGCAAAAAAAGAATAAGATCTTTCTTCAGTCTGCTATCATGCTTTCTCCCCTGCCCTGAACTAATTAAGATTTGATCAGCCTGGCTTTGGCTCAGTCCATTCAGGCTGCTATTCAGTTTTTTGAACCAATAGTCAGCATCATATTGCCAGAACCTATTTGTTTGGTCGTTTTGCAAAAAGCCTATTTATCGGAAGGTACCTATTTGCTTAGAAATATTTTGAAGGCTGATGGGCCGTTCACATCTCATTAATTTTTCTTTCTACTTTTTCTCAGATAAAGTTGGCAACAGCGTTTCCAGGTAATCCAGAGTCATGGTAAATCCTCCCTGGAATCCCATTTCAATCTGTTTCTCCATACGTTCAAGCGATTCATTGTAAATAGAAATACTGACTGAAGTGATTCCGTTTGCTTCACTGAAATTAAGATCCCAGTCAGAACCGGGCAATTCAGGGTTTTCATCTTTGTCAGCAAAAGCATTGATCATTTTGAAATTGGTCTTCTGACTAATGAAAGTGTATTTCTGAACTGACCAATGTTCTACACCTTCCGGACTTACCATCGCGTAAAATCTGCGTCCCCCGACTTCAAAATCCATAAATTTTGTTTTTGATGCCCAGGGTTTAGGCGCCCACCATTGGTCAAGAATCTCCTTTTTGGTAAATGCATCCCATACAAGCGAAAGATTAGCAGCAAATTCTCTATTTACGGTTACCGTTTTTGTTGATTTGTCAACAATAAATTCAAATGGCAAATTAGTCTTCATTTTTTTGTTTTTTTAAGTGCCTGCCTGTCGGCAGACATAGTTGATAATATTTTGTCAAGTTCATTAAATCGGGCTTCCCAGATTTTTCTGAACTGATTCATCCATTTATCGATCTCTTTCATTTTTTGAATTTGCAGGGAATAATAGATCTCCCTGCCCTCTTGCTCCTGTTTTACCAACTGGCATTCTGCAAGTATGCGAAGGTGCTTAGATACTGATTGACGGGTAGTGTTGAAATTATCAGCAATGGCATTTGGAGTCATTGCCTGTAGGGCGATCAGGGTAATGATCGCCCTCCTGGTGGGGTCAGCTATTGCCTGGAAAATATCACGTCGCATAAGACTAAATTTTTATTTGCGAAGCCATTCGGTTGCAAATATATGCGCAGCCATTCGGTTTCGCAAATATATTTTTAGAATGGGGGAGATCAGGTGAAATTAAGGGCTGAAAGCCCACAGTGCAATTATATCCTTTTCTATTCTGCTTTTAATAGTTGCTCAAAGAAAGCACCTATCTTATTTTTTCTGTCCACAAAATGCAGTTCCAGCATCCAATGCCTTTTGTTACCTTTTTTATCCAATTGAAGTATATCAGTATGATTATCGGGATGTACATCCAGACATAAATCATTGGGGTCATCTGGTTGTTCATGTGTGTACCTTCCTATTATATGTCCCGAAATCGCGTTTCCAAATTCGTACCCAAATTGCTTAGCCAGATCGTCAGTATAATTGAAAAATTCTGCACCAGTAAGTTTGGTTTGTTTAGAGTACCAGTCATTTCCAATTTGCCAGGCCTCTTCCACATCTTTCTTTATCTTATGTTTTAAAGGATCATTCCCCAAAACATAGGTTCTTCCAAGGTCAGCCTCCCAACCTTCAAAAACCGGGTGAAAATCGAAAAACAATATATCGCCGTCCTGAATTACCAGATCTGCAGGATTTCCAACATATGGTTCTAAGGAATTAATGCCGGTTCTTACA
>JBKJMI010000075.1:0-35083 GCA_046596515.1 Chitinophagaceae bacterium
GCTACTATGAAAAATGCTTGCATATCAGTTTTCTATTATAAGTATCTTAATTTGTTTCTTGTTCTTTTTCATTAAGTATGATGAATAATACTTTCCTTGAGGAAAGGATGATTCTTCGCAATCAATGGTGTCTTCGACAAAGATCGGCCGGTCACATACATTATAATTCCTACGAAACCGAGCGCAACGCCAAAATCGTAAGCCAGCAGAGGTACAGCATCTTTCTGCGTGGCAGGGAATACCATCTGGAAGAAATCAAGCCAGTGACCGAATATTATTAACAACGACATAAACGTTATAGTTGTATAATTCCTCTTAGAACTTTTTCTCATCAGAATCAGGATAGGCGCCACGAAGTTGATCAGGAACATAAACCAGAAAATCCCCTTATACATACCATAAGCTCTTGGCTTGAAGTAAGTTGTTTCCTCCGGAATATTCGCATACCAGATCAGCATGAACTGTGAAAACCAGAGATAGGTCCAGAAAATAGAGAAGGCAAACATGAATTTGCCCAGGTCATGAAGATGTTCTTCATTGGTCAGTTCCAGGTATCCATTGGACTTCAGATAAACTACGAAAAGCGTGATCAGTGCGATACCTGCCACAAAGGTGCTGGCGAACGTATACCAGCTGTACATGGTACTATACCAATGGGCATCAATGCTCATCAGCCAAAGCCATGGAATTGATGACATAACGGTAAGTGCAAAGACAACAATAAAGAGTGCGGACCAAACCGTTTGGTTCCACATGTATTTTTTTCCTTCTTCAATAGAAGCAAGCGGCTTTTCATCCAGACTACGGGATAATTTTCTAAACTTCAATCCAAGTAACCACCAGGCCACGATGGTAAAAATGGTCCAGATAGCAAAAAATCCTTTATTCAAAAAACCTGCTTTCCAGGTCAGTGCGGCGTCATGCTTTACATGCTCCGAATCGGTCCAATGATATAATTCATGATTGCTTCCAAAACAAATGGCCAGCAAAATAACTCCGCATATCAGCCCAATTACCGGAACACAGGTGGATATAGCTTCACTTACCCTGCGGAATGACATCTGCCATCCGCCCCAGGCCAGGGTCAGCGCACAAATAAAGAACATAGTGGCGTTTACTATGAGCAGGAAGTAAACGCTGTTCTGCAATAAAGAAGACCAGAATCTCGCTTGTTTGGTCGCATCATTACTGGAGCCATATACTACATATAATCCTACTACAGAAAGGGCCCCGATCAACATCAGCGCGAAGGCGATGGTATTGTATCTTTTTGGTACCGTAAACTTTTCCCTAAATGCTGTCATGTTCGTTTATTGAAAACTTTAAGATCTTATTTCTTTTTCGTTGAATCGGTCATTGGAGCCTTCCCCTTTGCCGTCGTATCCATTGCAACAACTGAATTAGCCTGCTTATCTCTTATATATTGTATCACCATCCAGCGTTGAGTGGTGCTCAACTGAGAAGCATAGCTACCCATTGAATTTTTCCCATAAGTAATAGAATGAAACATAGTGCCATCTGCCATTTTTACAAGATCAGGAGAAAGCAGATTCTTGGGAGCCGCTGGAAAAGGTCCATTTCCACCATTCCACAACGGACCATTGCCATCCAGCTTAGGGCCATGACAAATACCGCAGTTCACCAGGTAAAGACGGGCTCCTTCCAGGTATTGAACCGCATCGATGGCAGGAAGAGGATCTTTTACGCTTGGGGAATTAGCGTAACCAGCAGAATCATTCTTATAAGGATAATGGAACAGCAGATCTCCTTTTGCAAAGGTTCCGATTACCGGCAAAGCAGTATAGTTAATTCCATCATCTTTCAGATTCTGGGTAGAAGCATAGGTTTCATAGGCCCTGCTGTACGACATATCGGGCATATAGGCACGACCCGGTTCACGTCTTACGCCGTTACAACTGATCAGCATGCCTGTTACAGCGACCAAGGTTAAGATCCAGATATTTTTCATCATCGAAGAATTATATTAATGAACAACCTGTTCGGTTTGCTTTTCAAATCTTTTTCTTTCTTTATCATAACGACCCAGCCACCATCCTGTCTCCTTAAATTCCACTTTCACATCAGCAGCGCCAAGTCCCTGTAAAAAACTCAAAGCCTCTGTTTCATTGGTCTTATCGGTACATTCAACCGCCATCACAAAAGTATCATCAGTAGAACGGGGGTTAAAATGATCTTTTCTTACGAAAGGAGCCATCTGACACAGGTAACAAAAAGTAAGAACCATTCCTACCGCGGCAAATAATACAGTAAGCTCAAAAATGATCGGGATCCAGGCAGGAAGAGCGAAGAATGGTTTACCACCAACATTCAATCTCCAGTCAACGGTCAGGGCCCAACTGATAAATCCAAGTGCAGTGGCCGTACCACTGATACCATAAATGAATCCTGCTGTATGAAGGCTTGTCTCACGCAGGCCCATCGCCTTATCCAATCCATGAATAGGAAACGGAGTGAACACGTCGTGGATCTTATAACCCGCACGGCGCACTTTCTTTACTGCCGGAAACAAGACATTCTCGTCGTAGAAATTTCCGGTTACAAATTTTTTTATTGCCATTTTTCTTAAGCTTTAGGCTACAAGCTGCAGGCCTCAGGCCCACCTCCGATAACCGATTGTTCTTTTTATATAGTTGCAGCCTGCAGCCTGTGGCTTTCAGCCTGCAGCCATTTTAATGATCATGCCCGTGCTTCTCCACAAATTCCGGCACGGTCTCGTGTTCCACTTCCGCCATCTGCTCTTTATAATTCTCTCCGCTGCGTTTCAATATATGTTTGATCTCCGCAATCGCGATAACAGGGAAGAACTTCGAGAAAAGGAAATAACAGGTAAAGAACAATCCAAATGTTCCCATATAAAAGCCAACCTCCCAGATCGATGGACGATAATAAGTACTCCAGGAACTTGGCAGGTAATCACGATACACAGAAGTAACGATGATCACGAAACGCTCGAACCACATACCGATATTCACCAGGATAGACATAAAGAAAGTAACCGTTACATTTCTTCTCATTTTGCGGAACCAGAAGATCTGTGGAGACAATACGTTACATCCCATCATGATCCAATAGCTCCATCCATAAGGAGAAAAGATATTTACCCTGTTCTCTTTGAAAGCAAACCATTCATAATCCACATGTGAGTACCAGGCCATGAACAGCTCAGTGAGGTAAGCTATACCTACAATAGAACCGGTAAGCACAATCACCTTATTCATTACATCGATGTGTTCGATCGTGATATATTCTTCCAGTGATAAAACTTTTCTTGTAACTACCAGCAGGGTCTGCACCATCGCAAAACCGGAAAAGATCGCACCCGCAACGAAATAAGGAGGGAAGATGGTAGTATGCCATCCTGGTACAATTGAGGTGGCGAAGTCAAAGGATACAATTGTATGTACAGACAACACAAGCGGTGTACTCAAACCGGCAAGTACCAATGAAAGAGCCTCATGTCTTTGCCAGTGTTTGGTAGAACCCGTCCATCCAAATGCAGCAACACCATAAAAAGCTTTTCTCCATTTTAATTTCGCGCGATCGCGAAGTGTAGCCAGGTCAGGAAGCAAACCAGAATACCAGAATAATAATGATACCGTAAAATAAGTTGAGATCGCAAATACGTCCCATAACAATGGTGAATTAAAGTTCACCCATAAAGGACCTCTTGTATTTGGATAAGGAAGTACAAAGAAGGCATTCCACACTCGACCCATATGCCAGATAGGGAACTGGCCCGCACACATTACCGCAAAAATGGTCATGGCCTCAGCAGCGCGATTAACCCCTGTTCTCCAACCCTGACGGAACAATAAAAGGATTGCAGAGATAAGAGTACCCGCATGACCAATACCTACCCACCATACGAAGTTGGTGATATCCCAACCCCAACCAATGGTCTTGTTCAGGTTCCACTGCCCCGTTCCATAAATAATCTCCATGGTCACGGATAGTATACCGAATGCAAGCAGCACGACTGAAACCAGAAAACCAATCCACCATAACCTGGAAGGAGTGGCTTCTACCGGGCGGCAAATATCTTCGGAGATCTGGTGATAATCTTTATCACCTTCTACCAGCGGAGGTCTTACCTGTGATTCGTATCTGAGTAATGACATAATAGATTATAAAAAAGTTCCTGATAATTATATTCTGTTGACCCTGATATCCTAATGCGTGGCCGTTGAATCTGGTTTAGTTGAAGAAGGCAATCCTTCGGTTCCATTATGCTCAACTACTGCATGCTCTTCCTCACCACCCCAATTCTTATCCTCATCATCTGTATTCCTCACCTTCGCCATATAAGTTATATTCGGTAACACGTGCAATTGCTCAAGCACATGATACATGCGCTGCTTGTTCTCATCACGTGTTTTGGTCACGCCACTTTCTTTATCATGCGCATTTCCGAATACGATGGCATTGGTAGGACAAGCCATTTGACAGGCAGTCTTCGCGTCGCCATCTTTCAGCATGCGATTCTCTTTTTTAGCATCCAGTTTAGCCGCTTGTAAACGCTGAACACAGAAGCTGCATTTTTCCATTACACCACGGCTGCGTACAGTAACATCCGGATTTAATACCATTCTTGTAAGATCATCGTTCATCTGCTCTACAACAGAATCCAGTTTACCAATGGTCTGCTGATCTCGGTTATTTGGGAAGCTGTCTGCACCAGTATAATCGGCCCAGTTGAAACGACGTACTTTAAATGGACAGTTGTTTGCGCAATAACGTGTACCGATACAACGGTTATACGCCATCTGATTTAAACCTTCAGTGCTATGGTTTGTAGCAGATACCGGACAAACATTCTCGCAAGGAGCGTTATCACAATGCTGACATAACATAGGCTGGAAAACAACGGCCTTCAGATCATCCGGATTCTTTTCATCAGAAACAAAATAACGGTCGATCCTCAGCCAATGCATATCATGATAGCGCAATACTTCACGCTTACCCACAACAGATACATTGTTCTCTGCACTACAGGCCACTACGCAAGCGGCGCAACCTGTACAGGAGTTCATGTCGATAGACATTCCCCAATGAATCTCATGTATTCTTTCATCTGGATCAGGATACAGCGTGGCATTGCTACGGAAGCTGCCATTCGCTCCCTGATAATAATCTTTTTGCAATTCTTCGGACCAATCAGGCAGAACATTCGGCGACTTTTTAAAAGAGGCCAGTGTGGTCTCTCTAACAACTTCCTTACGGTTCTCGTAAGAATTATGTTTCTGCGTTTGAGCGATCTTATATTTCTCACCAGTGCTGGTAACCGTAACACCAGATACATTATAATCAATAGCGCCTCCAGTAAAGTTTACAAATGGATAAGCATTCACACCCACACCTGCCGCTGTTACACCGCTTGCTTTATTTCTTCCATAACCTACAGCGATAGCGATCGTATCGGCATTGATGCCCGGGATCACCAGTACGGGAAGTTTTATTTTATTTTTTCCAATTGTAATTTCTACAACCGGCTTTTCAGGATAGTATTCGTAATCCGAGTTGAGTTTGATTCCGAGTTCAGTTGCTTTCGCGATGGAGATCATCGCATAGTTATCCCAGGTAGCTTTAGTAACCGGATCTGGCAATTCCTGTAACCAGGGATTACCCGCTTGTGCGCCTGTACCAATAGAATTTTTTTGATAAAGAACCAGTTCTGTACCGGAACCTTTTATTGCAGCTACCGCGGTATTCGCTTCTGTGAGACCTGCACTATTGTAGCTTCCTCCGGCAGATCCACCGGTTCCAACTACAATACCATCCTGCAATGCTTTGAAGTATGCTTCTTCTGAACCCAATTTAGTGGTCCAGTAATTTTTAAAGTACTCATCATAATCCGTGGTCTGTCCGCTCCATTTCAATAATGAAGATTGGAATGGACGTGTTTTGAACAGCGGATAAATAGTAGGCTGAATAAAACAGGTAGTATTTGAATTTGGTGCAGCATCACCCCAGCTCTCAAGGAAATGTGGAGAAGGCAATACATATTCGCAAAGGCTGGTGGTCTCATCCAGTTTTGGACTGAAGGAAACAGTAACTTTTACTTTTTTCAGTGCAGCAGCGAAACGAGCGCCTTCCGCCCAGTTATAAGCCGGATTTGCACCATGTATTAATAATGTACCTATCGCGCCTGATTCCATCTCAGCGATGAGATCATTCATTTCAGAATCAATACCTGCACGATAATTAACGGTAGTGGACCAGTCAATGGTCTTTCCATTGGCACCTATCTTATCATTGATCGCATTTACGATCAGTTGTACATTTTTATCATTGCTTCCGCAAACAACCAGTGCTTCTCCATTATGAGAAGCCAGATCAGCCGCTACTTTTTTAATACCAGCCGCCAGTTTAGCATCGCTAACAGAAACAGCAGTTCCATTCAGCGCGCCAAGCAGAGCACTGGCCACAAGACCTGTCTCTGAAGGACGATGAGAAAATCTTTCATCCGCGTTTGCACCCGTCATGCTCAATGAAGCTTCAAACTGATAATGCTTGCTCATGACCGGATTCTTCTCATCGATCTTTCTTGCTTTAGAATAACCGGTAGCAAATTCAATTGGGCTTAACCATGTGCCCAGGAAATCGGCGGCAAGGCTTACAATAATTTTTGCTGCTTCAAATTTATAAGAAGGAAGTTTTTTCCCGAAGCCACTGGCTTCATTAGCCGTCAACATGCCGCTATAAGAAAAACCATCATTTTGTATATGACGAAGTCCGGCATATTTAGAAATAATATCGAGAGTAGAAGGAGAATTAATTGTGCTGGTAAGCAATATTGTCTGACCACCGGCTGCTCTCATTGCATCGCCAACCAGTTGATCGAATTTTTCGAAAGTTGGAACCTCTGTGAACTCGCCATCTTTTTTCTGAAGTGGATGACGTGTACGGTACATATCATAAAGATCAAGAACAGAAGCCTGAACCCTGGCAGATGTACCACCATTTGTTGTTGTGCTTAGTATATTGCCTTCGATCTTTATCGGACGACCATCTCTGACTTTTGCCACCACGGGTACTACATCACCATCCTGAACATAGGTGGTAGCATAATACTTAGGAACACCCGGAATCATATTCTCAGGTTTGTTCGCATAAGGAATCGCTTTCCGTACCGGTATCTTACAACTTGCTGCCAATGTAGCGGCCGCTGTACTAAATCCCAGATACTTCAGGAAGTCCCTGCGTGGTGCTTTCGCATCCAACAGACCTTTATCATCGAAACCTTCAAAAGGCAGTTCTTCTGTGAACTCATCCTTCGTGAATTTTTCCAGATTTTCCGGATCGTTTACTTCGCCGAATCCTTGCCAGTAATTATTACTCATATTACCCAATCCGCCAAAGCAGACATTTTAACTCTAAGCCTTGCAGTGTTTTGGTCGCTCGCCCAACTCAGAGGTGGTTAAAAAAATATTATGTTATTAATAGTGACATTTCTGACACTCCAGTCCACCGATATTCTCAACAGTTACACTATCCATTTTACCATTCTTGATATCGTTGTGGAATTTCTCATAAATGCTGTAGAACTGGTTGCCCTTGCCTTGAGAATAATTGAAATCAACCTTTGTTTCGCGGTGGCAATTGATACACCATCCCATGCTCAGATCAGCTACTTGTTTTACTTCATCCATCGCGGTGATCTCCCCATGACAACTCTGGCACTGAACCTTACCGGCTCTTATATGCTGAGAGTGGTTGAAATAAACATGGTCAGGCAGATTATGGATCTTCACCCACTCGATCGGCTTGGCCATGGAAGGATCCCATTTAGCAGGATTTTTTGGATCGAAGCCGGCAGCAGCAAATAATTTTTCGATCTCTCTGGTACCATTGATCTCTTTGCCATCTTCATCATACAACTTAGGGCCCTTCTCGTACGCATTAATCGCCTTATGGCAATTCATACAAATATTCACGGCAGGAATGGCAGCATGCTTGCTGTCCCAGGCCGAACCATGGCAATACAAACAGTTGATCTGATTAATGCCCGCATGAACTTTATGAGAATAATATATTGGTTGTACCGGTTGATAATCTTTCTGACGACCCAATCCGATAGCACCTTTTGAAACATAAAAACCACCAATCACAAAGAATACTAATGCTATAACCGCGATGTAAATTTTATTACGATAGAATGGTACTGCCTCGGGTCTAAGAATACCTTCCGAATCATCGCTCATTTTTTTCAGGTTACTGTTCACCTGCATGAGGATCAGGGCCACGATACCAAGCACAACAGATATCAATCCAAATATCAAGGCACTGTTACCAGTTGCTGCAGGAGATCCTGCTCCGGCTGCATCTGGTTTTGGATTTTTAAATTCTGTCCAGGCAACATTAATGTAAGCAACGATATCATCTACTTCTTTCAGTTTAAGATCAGGGAATGCCTGCATCATAGAACCATATTCACCTTTCAATCCCTGAGTATAGGGATCAGCGGCCATATAGCCTGACGGATTGTGAGCCCATTTCAGGATCTCATTATGGTCTGCCCATTTATGTCTCTCTTCAACACCGCCTAAAGCAGGTCCTGTACCTTTCTTAGCTACATTATGACAGCTTGCACATTTGCCCATGAACAATGTCTTTCCACTCGCCGCATCCTGGGCGTTGGCATTGATCATAGAAAAAACTAAAACTGCAATTAGAAGAGGAAAAAATCTTTTACCAAAAGGTTTAGAAGGAGTCATAGACACTGTGGTTCAAAAAATTGTGGATAAAATCCGTTAACCGACCGCAAAAATAAGCTTCAATGGGGTTAAAAAGTCAAGTGGTTTAATTTTTTTTTACCGAGCTAGAGGCTTGCAATTCAACGACTTTACAATTATTTTCCATACCACCTAAAACTGTTTGTCATAAACTGGTCAATTAGATATTTTTCTTCAACGATTTAAAGTCAAAAACGCGGGCTTTGTTGTTTTTTAATGAGATTTGCCCCGCCTGCCTAATAAAACAGTAATTAAACAAGTCACATGTTCTCTTCTCTGAAAAAAAAATGGAAGGTCAATGAATGGCAACTGACCCTGATTATCTGCACTTTTGCTTTTGGGGGCAGCCTGACAGGCTATGTCGGAAAAAAGATCATGAACTTTCTTTCCCTGCAGGCAGATTGGCTCTGGACCCTTGTTTATATTCTCCTGATCACCCTGATCTGGCCCATGGCTGTAATTCTGCTGAGCATACCCCTGGGGCAGTTTAGATTTTTCAAAAAATATATTAGTAAAATATTGTCCAGAATAGGTTTAATGAAATCATCCAGTCCCAAAATGGAGAAAAAACATATTGCCATTTTTGCCTCCGGGGCTGGTTCAAACGCCCAAAAAATCATAGATCATTTCCGAAATCACTCCGGTATCCGGATCGTACTGATTGTTTCAAATAGGCCCGGATCTGGTGTGCTGGATATTGCAGTAAAAGAAGGAATACCCACTCTGATCATTGAAAAGCAGCGTTTTTTTCAGGGAGATGCATATTTGCCAGAAATGGAGGATGCTAGGATCGACCTGATCGTGCTGGCCGGTTTTTTATGGCATGTGCCGTCAGTCCTTGTTCAAAAATATCAGGGGCAGATTATTAATATACATCCCGCTCTATTACCGGATTTTGGAGGGAAGGGTATGTATGGGCACCATGTTCATGAGGCCGTACTCGCTGCCAGGAAAAAAGAATCAGGAATAAGTATTCACCTGGTAGATGAGGTTTATGATAATGGCCTTGTCTTGTTTCAAGCCACTTGTCCTGTTCATGATGACGATACGATCGAATCACTTACAAGTCGTATACATGAACTGGAACATACACATTTTGCAAGAGTCATAGAGAAACAATTAATGAATGATCAGAAGTAAATACAACATTCCCTTTACATTTTGTTTCGTTACTTGCCCGCAGATTTGAAGAAACTCTACTTAATATTATTATTGTCGGTATTACAGACTACTGTTTACGCGCAGTACAAGATCCGTGGTACTGTTTACGATAGTTCACGCAATTACCCAATGGAAGCGGTTTCTGTTCTAAGCAGTTCTGGAAAGGGAACCAGTACGAATGCACAGGGTGTTTACATGATCGAAGTAAGTGAGAAAGATTCCATCTGGTTCAGTTACCTGAATAAATCAACACAGAAATTTCCTGTCTTAAAGATCCTTAACACACAGGCTTTTGATATTTCTATTCAGATCAATATCCCGGTGTTGCGGGAAGTGAGGATCCTGCCCAGGGATTATAAAAGGGATTCTATTCAGAATCGTATTGATTATGCCAAGATCTTCAACTACCAAAAACCCCGCTTAAAAACAGTGGCGCCGGCATTTGGCGTAGGGGCGGGTTTCGATTTGGATGAGATCATCAATATGTTCCGTTTTAAGCGAAACAAAAGCATAGCATCTTTTCAAAGAAGATTATTACAGGATGAACGAGACAAATTTGTAGATCACCGCTTCACAAAGGGCCTGGTTCGCAGACTTACCTTGCTTGATGGAAACAGGTTGGATAGCTTCATGCGTGTATTCCGTCCCTCTTATGCCTTTACTCAACTCACTAACGATTACGATTTTCAACTCTATATCAAGAGATCCTTCGTACGCTTTAAAAAAGGATATCCTCCCGATCCTTTTATGAGGGAGGAAGATCCAGTAGAAGAATAAGATCATTTTTGAATTCCGCTCATTGATTCTAAGAAAAGCTAAGTAAATTAACGGCTGCAATGAGCAACCATCTTCGAGTTTACAGGCTGATGAAAGATCAGCTTGCCCCATCAGTAAAAAACGATCACACATGAGAAAAATAATTATTACTCTGTTTCTTATTGTTCTTTATTTTCCTGGTTTTACTCAAACCGGAATTCCTCCATTCGTAAGTGATAGTCTGGATATATATGTGAACCGCGCCCTGAGAGAATGGCAAATTCCCGGCGTGGCCGTGGGAATAATAAAAGATGGAAAAGTAGTTCTGCTAAGAGGATATGGCGCGCAGGAAATGGATAATGCCATAAAGATCGATACCAATACCTTATTCATGATCGGCAGCAATACCAAAGCCTTCACGGCTACATCGCTGGCTATACTGGATGCAGAAAAAAAATTATCGCTGGATGATAAAGTGCAGAAATGGCTTCCTGATTTTACTCTCTATGATCCCTGGGTAGCTAAAGAAGCAATGATACGCGATCTGCTCTGTCATCGTTTGGGTTTTGAAACTTTCCAGGGAGATTTTATGTATTTCGATTCCGATCTAACGGTAGCAGAAGTGCGTGAGAAATTAGGAAAGTTGAAACCGCTTTATGGATTCCGCAGTAGGTGGGGATATACTAATAGTGCTTTTCTAACAGCGGGAGAGATCATTCCAAAAGTTACAGGCAAGACATGGGCTCAGTTTGTAAAAGAAAGAATATTTGAACCGCTTGGTATGGATCGTTCCCTGGCACTTTCAAAAGAAATATTGACCGCTACTAATAAAGCCTGGCCTCATACCGTGGTCAATGGTCAATTAAAAAAAATACCATACGGACAATTAGATAATCTTGCTCCTGCAGGAAGTATATCTTCTTCTGTTCATGACCTTAGTCGCTGGGTGATGATGCAATTAAATAAAGGTTCACTGAATGGAAAACAGTTGGTTCCTGCAGAGGCCATCAATCAAACCTGGGCACCCAATTCTATTCTTGGGAATGGTGGTGTACCTTTTAATCGCGGGCATTTTTCACTTTATGGTTTAGGTTGGTTTCTGGAAGAATATGATGGAAGAAAGGTCGTTAGTCATACCGGTGGTGTTAATGGATTTGTTACCAGCATTACAATGTTACCAGAAGAGAAATTGGGCATTATCGTCTTGACGAATACTGATGCGAATGCATTTTATGAAGCACTTAATTGGGAGATCCGCGACGCTTATCTGGGTCTGCCTTACAGAAATTATAGTGGCCTGATGGTGTCACGATATAAAATGAAGGAATTAAGACAGGCAAAAGAGGAGAAATTGAAAATGGATACGGTGAACAGTAAACCAGCTATGAAACTAGATCTTGCTGCCTTTACCGGAACATATAGTCATTCAGTATATGGCACAATGAAGATTGAAAAGAAAGAGGATCATCTGGTGGCCACCTTTCAACATCATAAGGGAAGATATGCGGATCTGTATCCTTTAGGTAATGACCGCATGTATGCTGTTTTTAATGACCCGCTATATGGCAAAAATATCTGGCCCTTTATTATTAAGGATGGGAAAGTAAAAAAGGTGACCGTTACTGTTGCTGATTTTGTGGAGTTCACTCCCTATGAATTCATAAAGCAATGATCATTTTTTCGGATACTGATTTAACCAGGCCGTAGTCTTTTTTCTAAGATAGCGCCAGACCAGATACTCCATGTTCTTATAAAACAATTGTTGTTCTGCGGGCTTTAGGTTCAGGTCATTCAGTTTTATATATAATGGCTGGAACAGGCTGTTTTCATAATCGGGGGAGGTAAGCCTGGGAGTGTTGAACCCTATACATAAACCGGAGCTCTCTCTTTTAGTCTTGGGTTGATAACTCATGAACAGCATCATATCAGCCCCGGCAGAATCTTTTAGTATCTCCATATTCTGGTCTTTTGACAATATTTTTTTGAGCCCCTCTGCCAGGTAAGAAGGAAAAGGAAGAAAGGCCATAAAATTTTTATTCTCCTCGTATTGATGAGGATAGGTTTTCCTGATCTTTTCTGTATTCAAAAAAAACCATAGATCCTTAACGAACACCTGATCACCTTCCAAAGGACCTTTAATATTCTCTTCTTTCTCCAGAGGAATGATCTTCTTCTTCATAAACTGATCATAGGCAGCCATACTTATTGGAACAGAGGGAATAAATACTTTTAACCGGGGTTCTGTTTTTACCACCGCATCCGACATTTCAAGCTTTTCGCCTTTTACTATTTCTCCGCTTATTTTTTTTGCCATCGCTGAATCAGCCGTTACACTTATGATCTCTGCAACAGCTCTTTCTGCCCTGCCTTTTACCTGGAAGCGGTTACCCGGGTAAACGCCGGCATTCCACCCTTTATTTAAAATATAAACCCCCTTTTTTATTCCGATACATTTAAGCTCCAGCTTTGCCTTTTCTTTGCCATCTGTAATGCCAATCAGATTTTTATTCTGGCGACTCCCCTCAAAATAAAAAGTAGGCTCCTGCCTGTACTGCTGCTTATTCATGATGGCAGTAATTCCTTTCAATACCTCGGACAAGGGAATATTCGCCGGATGTTCATTATAATAATATACCAATGCCATGGTGAAAGCGCCATGTCTTGATCCCGAAAGATCCACGATCTCAAGACCTTTTTCATATTCCGACGTAGCGGCCAGGGAAACAAAACGGCTGCCTTTACGATCTACTGGCCTGACCTGTACAGAAAGCACCGTATCCTTTACCGTTTTGCTTATATCAAATGCTTTTTCACCGGAATCTGTATTTTCACCAAGTCCGAATGAATCTACCAGTTGATCAGAGTTAGAATAAAATGATTCTGCAGAAAACTCTATACTCACTCCTTTTTCATTCACGTATTTTGATGGAGAATGGGGTTCCCAATCTGCACAATCAATTACCTCGTCCCCATCAGTATCTACCATATCAGTAGAGTCTCCTTTGCAGGGTACCGGTTCTCTTGTTTCCGGAAAATAGGGAAGATCATTGATGTCAAAATCTTTTGGTCTTGCCCTGGTTTTCGATTCCAATGCAAAAAGATCAAAACGACTCAACATCATCAGGTTCGCGCTATAACAGCAATCCATGATCGCTGTAGTGATGATCTTCTTGTCTACAAACTTGTTGAAAATTCCTTTCAGCGTTTCATCTCTTACCAGGCAGTTCCAGTTGGGCGAATACAGATCGCTCATCACAATTGCCTGGCTCATTCCTTTTTTTATTTTATCAGAACGATTATGGTCATTACTCATCCACACTCCGTGTCCGGAATAATAAAAAACAAATGCGTCACCAGGCCTGGCCTTATCAAGAATCAGGCGAACCTTCTCCAACAGATTGCGTTTGGTAGCATCTCCATTGAACAGGGTGGTTATATCAGCAGCTTCATACCCAAATCGGTTGATCAATAATTCTTTTATGCTTATTGCATCATTCACACAGCCTTTAAGGCTCTTTACATATAAATTACCGGGGGCATCATAATAATCATTGATGCCGATGACCAGGGCATATTTTTTCTGAGCCTGCAGTGACTGACTGCAAAACAAGATTGAAAGAAACCAACAGGTAAATAGATTCCGCATGGCATTTTATTTCTTTGGCCAGTAATTCAGCCAGGCGGTTGTTTTTCTGCGTAGATATTCCCCAACAAGCCCCACTATATTTTTATTGAATTGGTCAAGAGTAGCTTTTGTTAGTGTACGCCCGGTTACTCCCCTGGCCATAGGTTGAAAATAAGTAGCCTGCATATCGCTGATCAGGATAGTGGGATTATTGAACGACATTATAAACCCCTCCTTACTTGAATAGGTGATGATCGGGATCATATCCGCACTCGACGGTTCATCTACCACCTGCACATTTTGATCTTTCATTAAAACTGACCGAAATGAACTTGCCATCACAGCGGGGATGCGTAATAAATAGGTGAAATAATCTGCAGGGCCAGCGGGTAATGTTTTTTGATATGCTTTTGGATCCCTGAAAATAGTCATAGGGGGAACGAATCCTGTCGCATTTGAGTGCTCCATGTACTTTTTATTTAGAGACATTGGAGTGATGACCGTTTTGATCAGCTTGTCGAATTCCACCGGGGTCATATTGGAGGAAGGAATATAGATCCTTAGTTTGGGAGCAGTAATGCTGAACAGGTCAGTTTGTTCAAAAACATCGCCGGGTTTAATGGTTGATACCGGAACAATTGCCCATGCAGTATCAGCATTTACGCGAATGATCTTCCCCGCAATTTTAGATCCTTTTGCTGCAAGACTAAAAGTATTGCCCACTCTTACCCCATCCAGCGTTCCTTTATTCAGGGCAATCTTTCCCGGCATTATACTAATACAACTTGCCTTCAATCTTATAAAACCGGAAACAGGTTTTAGTCCAAGAAGATTCAATTCTTTTCTATCGCCCTCAAACCGGTAAGTTGGGTCCTGCCAGTATTGCTGTTGCGACATCCTTGATTTCAATTTATTCATCAGTACCCCAACGGGAAGATCTTTGGCTTCTGTTGCTAGTACATCGATCAGGGCCGCGGTAAAAGCACCATGCCTTTCGCCGGCCACATCCACAATTTCCAAACCCTTATTGTATTCGTTGGTAGCGGAAATTCCAAGAAACTTTGATCCTTTAATATCATTGGGCCGGGGAACGGTGCTTCGCGAATTGATCGAGATCGTTTGACTGATATCAAAGGCCTTTTCGCCAGTAAGATTAAAAGTATCAAAGGCAGGATCGGGCCCGTTATTTTGAACTGCAGTCAGTGGCAAATCCTCTTCCATAAAATCTTTTTCTATGCCTTCGTCCGCATCTCCATTAAACAGAGTAAACAGATCCATGGCCGCCATATTCTCACTATAACAGCAATCAAAGATCGCCGTAGTGATCACCTGCCGGTCTATGAACTTATTCAGCACCTCTTTGATCTGCTCATCACTGAAAAGAAAACTTCTTCCTTCAGAATACAGGTCGCTAAGCACAATGGCCTGGCTTTGTCCATGTTTAATAGTATCCCCAATGTTCTCAGCATTTTTCATCCATATGCCATGACCTGAATAATAAAACACAAAAACATCTCCCGGTTTGCATTTCAATAGAATGCTTCTCACCTTATACAACATGTTTGTTTTGGTAGCCTTCTCATCAAACAGGGTCTCTATATTGGTCGCAGAAAATCCATAGCGGTTCTGCAGCATTCTTTGAATAGAGAGACCATCATTTACTGACCCACGCAGCGAATGGGCGTTCAGTTTACCCGGCGCGTCAAAATATTTATTTATACCCACTACCAGCGCGAACTTATTTTGCGCCTGTAAGGAACCACAGAAAAGTAGTCCTGTAATAAGGCAAATTTTCAATACTTTGTGCATGGTCAATTTTCTCCATTTAAAGTTAAAGATTTAATATGAAGCGATGGTTATTGTACATGCTGTTGCTTTTTTGCTTTAATTCTCTCTGTGCGCAGAATGCTACTCAGGATAGCATACGGGTCTATTACAAAAAACTAGCTACTGAGAAAGAAGATACCAGCCGGGCCAAAACACTTTATATCCTGGCTTATTATTACCAGTTTTATAATCTTGACTCATCCATTATTCTGGGCAGATCGGCTTATGAGCTTTCTAAAAAAAATAATTTCCAAAAAGGAATGGCCCGTTCCACCGGGATCATGGCCGGAGCATATAATAAGTTAGGAAACTATAACAAGGCGCTGGAATATTATTTTGAAGGATTAAAGATCCTTGAAAAATTAAAGGACCCCGATGATATTTGTCGTGCCAACCTCAACATCGCACTTTTGTACAGCAGCAGGAAAGAATCAGATAAAGCATTGGAATACGCATTCAAGTCCTATTCCATTGCTATAAAAAATCAATTGAACGACCTGATCATTTATATCACGCTGGATATTGGCAATATGTACACGGACATTAACAAACTTGATTCCGCCCGCTATTATACTCATCTCGCTCTTGACTCTTCCATTTCACAGAAAAACGAACTGATTACCGGCACTGCCTATCTTAATCTGGGGAATATTTTTTTCAAACAGGGCCAGCTTCAGGCAGCAATTGAAAATTATTATCTGGGTGTTCCAATTCTGCAATCGAATCAGGATTATAATAATCTCTGTGAAAGTTACCTGGGCCTGGCAAGATCATATGATGGTCAGAAAAATTGGGATTCAGCAAAATTATATGGAAGCCTGGCCTATCAGCTGGCAACAGAAAATGCCTTTCTGCAGCAACGGATGAATGCCAGTCAGTTTCTGACCGCACTTTACAGCCAGCACAATATAATCGATAGTGCCTTTGTTTATCAGCAGACCTATATGGCGCTAAAGGATTCGTTTGACAATAACGAAAAGCAAAGAGAACTTCATAACCTGACCATGAATGAAGCGCTTCGTCAGGAAGAAATGGTAAGAATAGAAAAAGAGCAGGTCAAAGAAAGAAAAGTAAAATTACAATTATTACTGATCGGCATGCTGATTCCATTGTCCTTTCTGATCAGTGCATTTATCAGCAAAAAGAAAGTAAGTAAAAGAATGGTGGAGCTATCCGGAGTCTTTTCACTGCTATTTCTTTTTGAATATTTCACCTTGTTGCTGCATCCGGTGGTAGCAGAGAAATCCGGACATTCCCCGATCATAGAGATCATGATCTTCGTAATTCTGGCAGCCATACTTTCGCCTGCACACCACAAAATTGAACAATGGTTTGTAAGCAGGCTCACCAAAAGACATCATCATCATACGACAAAAATTAGCGCTGAAAAAGAAAGGCAGAAAGAGAACCCTCCTTCTGCCTGAAAATAATTTTTCCTCTTTGCCTTAATTTGTTTTCGGGGGCGGAGCCTGCTCACCCTTGCCTGTAGAATCGCCTTTCCCAGTAGAGTCGGCTGGGGTAACCGGCGCCGGCGTTGGCATAACCGTCGTGTCTTTAACTTCAGTTTTGTCTTCTTTTTTAGAATTGTTGCAGCTAATGATCAGCGCTGAAAGAATGACAAGTGATAAAATCGCTTTTTTCATAACCAGTTTGTTTTAGAACCCCAAAGTAACTATTTAGCCGGAAAGTCGCAAAAATTCTACATTTAGGAAATGGAAGTGCACGCACATACCCACAGCCCCCGAAAAAAATGGGATGAATTGTCAAATCTTATCGCTGTCAGTGGCCAGATCGTCTAGGAATACGCAACCCAGAATCTGGTAAAACAACTTAACATGGCAGAACGTTTAATTCTCCTGATCAAAAAGGAATACCACCTCGATTGAACAGACGAATGAACTTTTACTTAGTTTCAAATAATCAATATATTACCAATATGAAATATTTTTTTTTACCGCTTGTATTGTTTCCCCTTTTACTCTGCGCCCAAAATCCTTCAACCACAGAACTGGCTCGCTGGAAAAAGTTTTCAGAAAATGTTACCATTATGCGTGATGACTACGGTGTGCCGCATATTTATGGAAAAACCGATGCTGATGTGGTATTCGGTCTTTTATACGCGCAATGTGAAGATGATTTTCAACGGGTGGAAATGAATTACCTGGAAAAATTGGGCCGTATATCCGAAGTAAAAGGAGAGGCCAGTCTTTATGATGATCTGCTGAACCAAATTCTGATCGATACCCTGGCCAGTAAAAAAGATTACGCAAGCAGTCCGGTCTGGCTGAAAACATTAATGAACGCCTTCGCCGATGGCGTGAATTATTATCTTTATACACACCCATCTACAAAACCCGCAGTTTTAAAAAGATTTGAACCCTGGTTTCCGATGATGTGGACCGATGGAAGTATCGGAGCTATTTCCACTGCCGACATTAGTGCCACAGAGATCCGGAATTTTTTCTCCGGGAAAAATGAATTGGTTTCTACCCCGGGATGGCTTACCGATACCGCACAAACAGGTTCCAATGGCTTCGCCTTTGGGCCTTCCATCACCGCATCAAAAAATGCAATTCTTTATATCAATCCCCATACTTCTATTTATTACAGAGCCGAAGTGCATTTGGTAAGTGAGCAGGGACTGAATGTATACGGAGCCGTTACCTGGGGACAGTTCTTCGTTTACCAGGGATTCAATGAACATTGTGGCTGGATGCATACTACCAGTTATAATGATGCTGCCGATTCTTATATAGAAAAACTACAACAGCCAGGAGGTAAATGGTTTTATGAATATGAAGGAAAACAGAAACCTGCATCTGTAAAAAAATATACGATCTCGATAAAGCAGGGAAATGAACTTAAGAAAAAAGAATTTCAAACATTGTTCACTGGCCATGGTCCCGTGATCGCCAAAAGAGACGGACAATACCTGAGTTTGAAAGCGGATAACCGAATTATGAATGGATTGATTCAGTGCTGGCAGCGAAATAAAACACGAAACATAAATGAGTATAAAAAAATTATGGACCTCCTGGGTAATATCAGCAACAATACGGTCTATGCCGACGCGGCAGGAAATATTGCATTCTGGCATGGGGACCGGATACCCATCAGAGATGAAAAATATGACTGGAGCAAACCAGTTGATGGAACTATCTCAGCCACCGAATGGAAGGGTTATTATCCTGTAAAGGATATTGTACAATGTATCAATCCAAAAAATGGGTGGCTGCAGAATTGTAACAGCACTCCATTCAGTGTAGCCGGAGAGAATAGTCCCAAAGAAAATAACTATCCTTATTTCATGAGTAATCATGATGAAAACTTCAGGGGGTTGAATGCGCAGCGTGTATTAAGCGAGAGCAGTGATTTTACTTTGGATAAAGTGATCGCCGCGGGCTATGACCGGAGGATGACCGCATTTGAACTTCTGATTCCAGCGCTGATCAAAGCGATTGAAAATACAAATACCAAAACAGATTATTCTTTTCTCAATGAACCAATCAAGGTTTTAAAAGACTGGGATTTCAGATGCGGAGAAAACTCGATAGCGACTACACTTGCTATTCAATATGGAGAAACCATTCTTCAGAATGTGTTAGCCGTAGATATTCCTGGCCCTCATAAAGCTTCATTGATCGACAAGGCCCGGAAATATGTAGCAGAAGGAAATCCATTTGAAATGATCGCCGTTTTTGCCAACGTGTATGAATCCATGATCAAGAAATATGGTAATTGGAAAATCCCCTGGGGACAGATCAACCGGTTTCAACGAATTTCACCTGCCATTGATAATAAATATGATGATGCAAAGCCAAGTCTGCCCATGGGCTTTGCCTCCTCTGCCTGGGGCACCCTTCCTTCTTATGTAAGCCAAACTTATTCAGGAACGAAGAATCGTTATGGCAATAATGGAAACAGTTTTATCTGCGCAGTAGAATTCGGTAAAAAGGTCAGGGCCCGTTCACTGCTGGCTGGTGGACAGAGCGGAGATCCTTCCTCCAGGCATTTCTTTGATCAGGGATTAATGTACACGAAGGGAGAATTTAAAGAAGTTTATTTTTATAAAGAAGATGTGAAAAAGCATATGGAAAGGATCTATCATCCCTGAAGTAAGATTTAAAATAAAAATTGAAAAATGAAAAGACTTAGTTTTCTGCTGGTGATACTGCTGACATTTCAAATTGCATTTACCCAAACACCACCGGCATTATCAGCCATAAAAAAAGAGGATCTCCGGAAAGATGTCTATGATCTTTCAGATGCGCATTTCCGTGGACGTGCGGCCGGCACTATTGATGAACTGAACGCAGCTATGTGGATCGCGGAAAAATTCAGAAGCATTGGCCTTAAACCTGCTGGAGATAACGGAACCTATCTTCAGTTCTTCAATATGTGGCGCAACAGGATTTCTCCAAAGTCGGTGATCAGTATTAACAATGAGGACTATGAATTATGGAAGGATGTAGCCGTGGCGCAAATGGCACCCTTATTCACGAATGCTCCGATAGAATATATCGGCAATGTTGCTACAGTAGATATTAACAAGATCGATGTGAAAGGAAAGGTAGTGGCTGTCGATGCTTCTCCCGGGATCATCAATTATGCGATGTCATTACCTACCTGGCGCTATGGGAGAAATTTCATTACTAAATATGGCGGTGACCTGATCAAAAAAGGCGCCGTCGCCATCATTTTGATCGGTGACAATGAAACTGAAACATCATGGGCGGATGCGGTGGAGAATTTTAAGCAGGGAAGTTTTGATATAGAGGGTGGATTAAATACTACAGTCACCGCTACGGTTCCCATACTATGGGTACATGCCTCTGCAAAAAAAGATTTAGTATCAAATGCACGTCTGAGAGCGAATATTTCCATTGAAAGATTCCAGTATCCTTCAGTGAATATTATTGGGAAACTGGATGGAACAGATCCCCTGTTATCCAAAGAATATGTCTTATTCAGCGGTCATGTAGACGCGCATGGTATTCGCAATACTATCAACAATGACAGCATCTATTATGGAGCAGACGATAACGCGAGTGTAGATGCTTCCATCCTGGCCATTGCAAGAGCCTTCAAAAAAAATCCGGGTAAGCGTTCGGTATTATTTGTAATACATGGCGCCGAGGAAAGAGGTTTGCTGGGTTCAAGATGGTATTCCTCTCACCCCACTGTTCCTATAGATAATATAGTAGCAGTATTAAATGGTGATATGATAGGCAGAAACAATATTGACAGTGCTGCTCTGATGGGTGTACATCCCCCGCATCTTAATTCATCTGACCTTATAAAAATGGCATTGGAAGCAAACAATGAAGGGGCCCGTTTTATTATCGATTCAACCTGGGACAGGCCTGCACATCCGGAATTTTGGTATTTCAGAAGTGATCATCTTCCTTATGCAAGACTGGGTATACCATCCGCTTATTATTCATCCCTTCTCCATCCCGATTATCATACCCCTATGGATAATGCGGCCAATATCAATTACGATAAGCTGAGAAAAATGTGTGAGTGGATATACAGGACCGGATGGAAGGTGGCGAATGCACCCAAACGTCCCAACAGGGAGCCAAATTTCCGATTGGAAAGATGAATACTTTTATTATATTAAAATATATATCATGGACCAGACTACATTAGGCATAGGTACACGCTTGCAGCATACACAGTTCGGCCCTGGTGTGATCGTAGGTATACGATATGCTACTTACCTGATCTCTTTTTTCAATCATGGCATTAAAGAGATCGATAAAGATGATGACAAACTGGAAGAGATCATTCCGGCGAATGTAACAGAGGAGATTGAAACAAATTCGGAGATCGAATCCTCGTTGGTTAAAATATTAAAGCTCTGGGGCGGACTTTCAGAGACAGTTCCATTGGGAGACAAATGGCATAAAGGCATGATGCTTCTTCAGCCTTTTGATAAGACATTAAAACCAAAAGAGATCCCAATAGATGATTTTTTTCATAAGATCGTGATGCTTCGCGACCGCTTAAGGGTGCTGGAGCAGCAGATAAACGGTCATAAGAAATTAACTGATGAAGACAAGGTAAATCTTCAGCAATATATTACCCGCTGTTATGGATCGCTGACTACATTCAATGTGTTGTTTAGAAATAAAGAGCAGTGGTTTGTAGGAGAGAAAGGAGAAAGTTGAGCTGTTGAGAGTGTTGAGATGGAGGTTGAGGAAGTTGAGGGGCCAGCCTGCCGGCAGAGTATTTAGAATCTTTTTTATTATCATGTATTAAATCTTACCTATAAATGAACTCCTCAACCCTCTCAACTTCCTCAACCTTTCTCTTTCTCCTCCTCTTCCCTTTAATCACATCCGCCCAGGATTGCGACATCCTAATCAAAAATGGAAAGATCATCGACGGTACCGGCAACAGCTGGTACTATGCGGATCTGGCAGTAAAGAATGGAAAGATCATGGCCATTGGCCCTTCTCTCAACTATAAGGCTTCAAGAATAATTGATGCAAAAGGTTTGATCGTTGCACCCGGATTTATAGATGTGCATACACATCTTGAAGGAGATGAAGTGCATGATCCTATGGCCACGAATTTTATTATGGATGGAGTAACTACCTGCGTAACCGGTAACTGCGGTTCATCTAATATTGATATCGGAAAATACCTGCGCTTTATTGATTCATTAAAACTTTCGATCAATGTGGCCAGTCTTATAGGACATAACGATGTCAGAAAAGCCGTGATGGGTCGTGCTAACCGCGACGCCACTCCCGAAGAAATGGAAAAGATGAAAGCCATAGTCGATAAGGCTATGAAAGATGGAGCAGTAGGTTTATCAACTGGTTTAATTTATATACCCGGTACCTATACAAAAACACCCGAGATCGTAGAGCTCGCAAAAATTGCAGCTTCCAATCACGGACTTTATGCAAGTCATATGCGTGATGAGGGCGATAGCGTTACCTATGCGATCGACGAAGCCCTGACCATTGGCCGTGAAGCGAAGATCCCTGTTGAAATTTCTCATTTTAAATTATCTGGTCAGCAAAACTGGGGCAGAAGTAAAGAAACGGTTCCGATGATCGAGAAAGCAAGAAAAGAAGGAATTGAAGTAACCATCGATCAGTATCCTTATACAGCCAGCAGTACCAGCATCAGCACGCTTATACCGGATGAGATCCTGGCAGATGGACAAGACTCGATCACAGCGAGATTAGCAAGGCCCGATATTCGTAAATATGTAAGCCGCTCCATGCTGGCAAGATTGAAAAAAAGAAAGCTCAAACATTTTAGTTATGCGGTAGTAGCCTATTTCGCTCCCGATACAAGCTATAATGGGAAGAGCATTGAGCAGATCAATTTAATGATGGGGCGAAAGCATAAAAATAAAATGGAAGCTGAAACTATTATGGATATCATGACCAAAGGAGGAGCATCTGCTGTTTTTCATGGTATGAGTGAGGATGATATCACCCGCATTATGAAATACCCATACAACATGTTTGCCAGTGATGCCACTATCAGAACTCTTGGTGAGGGCGTGCCACATCCCCGTGGCTATGGTACAAATGCTCGGGTACTTGCGAAATATGTAAGAGATGAAAAAATAATTTCACTGGAAGAAGCGATCCGCAGAATGACCTCTCTTCCTGCTCAGAAATTTCAATTAAAAGATCGCGGCTTGCTAAAAGAAGGAATGGCGGCTGATATTGTTGTATTTGATGAACAGCAGGTGCAGGATGTTTCCACATATGAAAAACCACATGCTTATTCTAAAGGTTTTCATTTTGTGATCGTCAATGGGTTGCTTACTGTAGATATGGAAAAACATATTGGCACTCGTGCGGGCAAGGCCTTGTTCGGTCCTGGCGCGCCAACTATCCGCCCTTTTTAATTATAACTGATGCAGGTAGCTGAACTTAACAATCACATGATCATCGGTCTGTCTTTTGAATTGCGTATTATCAAATCCCCGATGGTTGAATACTATATACACATAAGATAGTGGACGATATTCCCAGGAAAGTCGAATATTATAATTCGCCACATCACTCAGCGTATTCAGCTGATAGAATCCTATTAATTGCAGTCTTGGATTTAAAGCCAACCTTCCGCTGAATATCCACAAATTAGCATTAAGGCTCTCCTTATTATCCCCCACTTTTTTAAATTCATTTCGATTCAATTGCACTGAAAAAGAGAAATGTGGATCAGGAGAGAAGCGAAGCGTAGAACCAATGTTGTTCAGCTTACCGTTAAAATAAGATCCGAATTCAATATTGGAGCTAAATGAGATCACCCTGGAAGGATCCGTATTAAAATAAAAAGAATGTCGGGTGTAATGATAGGTTCCTGCCGAGATAGGAATACCTAAAGGAGAAAAGGTTTCCGTGAGTCGCTGAAAAGTAGGATTAACCAGGTACCCAAAAAATCCACCGTTTTGAAAATTCAACCAAATAGGATTCATATTGATCTGCGATTCGATCAGTTTCCCTGTTGATGCATCATGATAGAATTCAGTCAGCAAACTGGGCTCAAAGGCACGCAGCCATTTTCTAAAAGGAAGTTTATTTCCCCGGTAATACCAATAGATACCGGGAGTAGTGCCGATCACATTACTTCTGGAAACAAATCCCATGGCTGGATCAAAATTCTTTGACACAAAAGTTTGCGTCCACCAGAGCTTCCACTGATTATTACTGAAATAATATTGCATATATCCTGAATAACCATCTTTTCCTCCTTTGGAATTGGAAGAACGGATCAGCATGGTATTAATTGAATGTGATTCACTGAGACGGAAAAATCCATCAAGGGCAGTCACCAAATTAGTGCCATTTGCATTGTTCTTCATGGTGACTAAAGCGCCAAGTCGGTTTTGGCTTCCCAGGTTCTCCGAAAAGCGGCCCACAAAATAATTTGTTCCCGGTATCAGCCCTTGTGCTCTTTGTCGCATGGCCAGCAATCCAAAATTTCTTTTCACTGAACGAAAAACATATCGTCCTCCTGCATCGAGCGGAATAGGATTTCCCGAATTATCCAAACCGATCCTTCTGCTGAAAAAGGGTTGAATACGCATGCTTCCTCCGGAAAAATCTTCTAAAGGAGCGACCCCGGCACCAAATAAAGAAGCGTTCTCCAGAAAGAATTGCCGGCGTTCAGGAAAAAATACAGAAAAGCGACTGGTATTATTTACCTGGCGATCTGCATCTGCCTGCGCAAAATCGGTATTGAAAGTAAGGTCAAGTATTTTATTCGGACTAATGGCCCATTTTATATCGCCTCCCTCACGAAATGAATTTTTTTCAGGTTGGGTGCTGGCCGGATAATTTTTGTATTGATCATATGCACCCAGCATATAGGGCTGAATCCGTATATTGGTTTTGGGCGGAGGCGGAGATAATCCTTTGAGCACACCTGCATAAGCCATTCTATTGATAGTAAAGGAGCGGGGATAAGGAGAAAAAGCATCGATCTCATTGGAGAGCCTTCGGGTTCGCATCACATTGAATTCCCAGTTCTGTAAACTGTCCTTCATCTTTGGATAGCGCATGGTTTGCCATGGAATAGCCATTTCTGCGATCCATCCCGAATCAGTTCGGGAGGTTCTCACTTTCCATAAACCATCCCAATCAAGATCGGTAAGAATATCATCAAAGACCAGCAGGTCTCGCTGCACGCCATAGGCATTAGTGGCAAATGACATGGCATTACGATGGTCATTAAAAGCATCAATAGAAATAGCTACAAGGTCATGACTACGAATACTGAAATCTCTTTTAAAATCCGTTGCACGGATCGCTTTTTTACCCAATGAATCAAAAGCGATGATCCCTATATACAAGTATTGACGGTTGAATAATACTCTCACTTCTGTTTTCTGAGAGGCGGGTCTGCCCTGCTCGGGTTCTATCTGTACAAAATTGGAAAAAGGCCTAGCCAACTTCCAATCCGGTTCATCCAGCTGACCATCAATATGCAAATTAGAAGTAGTAGCCCTGGCCATGATCTCTTTTTTCACCGAGTCAGGTTTAAATACTGAGGCATCCTGCGAATAGCAGGAAAGGCTAAGCAATAAAAAAAACGGAAGAAAATATTTCATGGCAAGTTTTGGTGACGCAATTTACCAAATCAACCTAAAGACCCACTATCGCTTATCAGTTTTCCGCGCCGCTGCTATTGTTTGTTTCCCAAATAAATACGTATTTTCAGTTCTCCACCTTATAAACTGCCACCACCAAAATCAGAAACAATGAATCAACTTGCACCCGTGCAGGCTGCCGAAAGAGAACATTTCATGGATGTACTTCGCG
Organism: Chitinophagaceae bacterium; assembly: GCA_046596515.1. Taxonomy (GTDB): domain Bacteria; phylum Bacteroidota; class Bacteroidia; order Chitinophagales; family Chitinophagaceae; genus JJ008. Next base: position 26,424 of record JBKJMI010000075.1, read on the forward strand.
GATTTGCCATCCTCGGAATTTTTATTGCCAACCTTGGAAGCGGATTAAGCTGGTATAATGAATCAGCGCATGCAACAGGCCCCTGGCTTCTGGAGGGTTGGGATCATAAGATGCAGTTTCTGCATCACATGTTCATTGAAGGAAAATTCTATTCCATTTTCAGTCTTCTTTTTGGCTGGGGGATCGCGCTTCAAGTGAAAAGAGGAATGGCAAAAGGAATAAATGCAATTCCTGTTATTCAAAGGCGACTTGGTTTTATGCTCCTGCTGGGTGCTTTTCATCTTATGATATGGTCGGGTGATATTGTATTCTTTTATGCACTGCTGGGTTTTGTCTTGCTTCCGCTTCGAAGATTTTCCAATAAAGCATTATTGATCACTGCAGCCATACTGATCCTTTCTCCTATTCTGTTATACTGGCTGAAAATGCAGTATCCCATATTGAACCGCCCTTCAGAACATTTGAATCAGCTTGGTATTAAGGTAACTACCAATATGCTGAATATAAAATCTGAAGATGAGTATATCAGTATGATGCATCATGGCACATGGTGGCAACAATTTAAATCCAATATAGGTGGTATATTTTTCAGATATAGTTACCTGCTTTTTGTAAGTCGTATTCCGAAAGTGTTGGGAATGTTTCTTATTGGATACGTGATAGGCCGCACTGATTTTTATAAAAATTTAGCGAAGTACAAAACATTGCTGATCTCGGTTATAGTATCTGGTTTATTAATAGGATTGCCCGCTAACTATTATCTCGCTCATTATATGAGTTGGTATGATAATGACTATTATACTCTTAAAACAAAGGGTCTCTATCAAACCATCGCGTATGCATTCGGAGTTGTTCCGCTGGCTTTGACCTATGTAGCTATTTTAATGCTGCTGTTTCAGACATCCATTGGTAAAAAATTACTTTCCCTGCTGGCACCCGCAGGAAAAATGGCTTTTAGTAATTATATCACCCAATCGCTGATAGGTAATTTTATATTCCTGGGAGCGGGACTTGGTTATATGGGTCAGGTAGGACCAGTATATTTTACGCTACTTGGGATAATAATATTTATTGGACAGGTTATCCTAAGTACGATCTGGTTAAAATATTTTAATTATGGTCCGCTTGAATGGTTATGGAGAAGCGCGACTTATAGGAAATGGCAGGTGATGAGGGGGAATAGGTAGATTAATACATAAGCAGCTTATGAATACTTTCTTCTAAACGCGAGGAAGCAAGAAAATTCTTTTCCAGTTCAATATTGAAAGGAACCGGAGTATCCAATGAGGCACACCGTAAAACTGGTGCATCTAAAATTGGGAAGCAATTTTCCGCAATCCATGCGGCGATCTCTCCTCCAATGCCGCCGGTAAGCGTGTCTTCATGTAATACTAATACACGACCTGTTCTTTTAACCGCCTCGCGGATGGCCATAAGGTCCAATGGTGCCAGGGTTCTGAGATCAAGAATATCAATGGAGATCTCCGGATGTTCTGCCGCGAAATCTTCGGCCCAATGCACTCCCGCACCATAGGTTATGATAGATATCTCTTCCCCGTTTCGCACATGCCGGGCCTTTCCGATTTCAATAGAATAATATTCATCAGGCACCTGCCCGCTGACAGAACGATATAATCCCTTATGTTCAAAGAACATGACGGGATTAGGATCATTGATAGCTGCGATCATTAGCCCTTTCGCATCAATAGGTGAAGAAGGATAGACCACTTTCAATCCGGGTACATGCGTGAACCAGGCCTCATTACTTTGTGAATGAAAAGGTCCCGCACCCACACCAGCACCTGTTGGCATTCTTATCACTACATCTGCGTGCTGGCCCCAGCGATAATATATTTTTGCCAAATTATTCACGATCTGATTGAATCCTACTGTTACAAAATCCGCGAATTGCATTTCCATCATGCTCTTGAAACCTTCCAGGGAAAGTCCAAGCGCTGCTCCTACGATCGCACTCTCACATAAAGGAGTATTGCGAATACGATCCTTTCCAAATTCTTTTACAAAACCTTCAGTGATCTTAAAGGCGCCCCCGTATTCAGCAATATCCTGTCCCATGAGAATTAAATTCTCATGTTTATACATAGATTGACGAAGTCCTTCACTGATGGCATCGATCATTCGACGTTCTGTGGTCGGGCTGGGAGAATCATAATGATTTTTTGAATTATCAATTACAAGAACTTGCTCATTTGAAGGAGGCGCAAATACATCTTCCATCTCCATTTCTGTATCTACCACTACTGGTTGATGAGAAAATCCAATAGCCAGTTCTGATTCTATGGTTTCTCTGAATTCATTTTTTAAATCTTCAATATCCTTTGCTGTAAAAATATTTTCAGCTACTAAATATTGTTCGAAATTCTTTATCGGATCCTTTTCTTCCCATAAACGAAACAGATCTTGCGGCACATATTTAGTTCCGCTAGCTTCTTCATGTCCGCGCATACGGAAGGTCATGCATTCGATGAGATAAGGCTTTTGGTTTTTAATGCAATACTCTTTCACCCCTTTAATGGTATCATAAACGGAAAGTATATTATTACCATCGATCTGCACACCTTCCATTCCATATCCTTTTGCGCGATCTACCAGACTAATACATCGGTATTGTTCATTAACCGGCGTACTTAATCCATAACCATTATTCTCAATGACAAATATTACCGGAAGATCCCATACGGCTGCCACATTCAACGCTTCATGAAAATCTCCTTCGCTGGTTCCTCCTTCACCGGTAAAAGCAAGTGATACTTTATTTTCACTACGAAGTTTATGTGCAAGGGCGACTCCATCAGCAATGGCCAGTTGCGGACCGAGATGGGAGATCATTCCGCAGATATGATGTTTGCGGTTACCAAAATGAAAACTTCTTTCTCTTGCTTTAGAATATCCCTCCTGAGCTCCCTGCCATTGCATGAACAATTTATGAAGTGGCATATCACGCGCCGTAAATACTCCGAGATTACGATGCAGCGGCATGATCCATTCATCTTTATCAAGTGCCAGTGTGGCTCCTACCGATATTGCTTCCTGTCCGATGCCACTGAACCATTTGGATATTCTTCCCTGTCGAAGCAATACCAGCATTTTTTCCTCAATCATACGCGGCCAGAGGAGACTTCGATAAAAGTCTGTTAATGATTGATTGGAAAGATCCTTGCGGTCGAAGGTCATGTGGCGAAATTACTGATTTTGACGGGAGTGTGGCAACACAGAGATACAGAGTTACACAGAATTAAGGTTACCGTTGATCCTTCGCCTGATTCCGTTTTTTAAAATAACAACATTAAAGTTTATCAATAAACCCAACTTTTTATTCGATAACTTAAGGTAAGTCACAAGCTGGGCTTCATGGATAGGTAAAATAGTTTCAAGAGATTTTAACTCAACAATTATTTCATCTTCAACTAATGTATCGATCCGAAATTCTTTATTAAGCACCTGCCCCTGAAAGACTACAGGCAGATTGAGCTGTGATTGGACCTTTAAGCCTTCCTGCTGCATTAAATGCCTATGGCAAACCTCATATACCGATTCCATTAAACCAGGTCCAAGTTCTTTATGAACCCTAATTGCACAGCCAATGATCTTTTCTGTAATTGAATTATACCACAACTCACTTTTCACATCTCACAATTTAGAATAACGAATATCGATTATTTCTAGTGCTGGTCAACACAGAGATACTGAGTAACAGAGTTACACGGAATTAATATAATCTCTGTGTTCCTCTGTACCTCCGTCACTCTGTGTTGTAAATTAGCTTGTCAACACAGAGGCGCTGAGCTACAGAGTTACACGGAATAACGAATATCGATATTTTCTGTGTTCCTCTGTTCCTCCGCCACTCTGTGTTGAGAAATTAAACGACTAACTACACCACAACCAATTCATAAAATTCTTCTGGCTGCAAATATTTATTTGCCAGTTCTTTTAAATCTTCCGCACTGATCGTTTTTATTGTTTGTATGGTATCATAAAAATATTGCTCAGTCAATCCATTCAAAACAATATTCTTCCAGCGGGAAATGATCTGGAATGGTCCGTCAAGATCACCGAGAATTCCACCCAGCATATAATTTTGAACCAATAATAATTCTTCTTCATCTACCAGTTCCTCTCTAAGCAAGGCCATTTCTTTGTAGACTTCAGTAATAGCGGCTTCACATACCTCTTTTCCTGCTTCAGTACTAATGCCCCAACCGGACTCATGTACATGATTCATCAAAAAGCTATGAATGCCATATGTATATCCCTTGTCTTCGCGAATATTACTCATTAACCTTGATCCGAAGAAACCACCAAACAATGTATTCAGCACCATCACTTTCATAAAATCAGGATGATGTCGGTTTGGAAACGTTCTTGCCATTCGTATCGCACCCTGCACTCCTTCCTCATTGTTCATCACCCGATATTTTTTCTCGCCGGCCCTGATGGGTTGAATCATTGGCATCGCCTTTTCCTGGTTAGGAAGATCGCCCAGCCATTTATCGAGTTGAGCAGCCAGATCAGAAGGAAGTTTACCGGCCGCGAAGATCACGACCTTCCCATTCTGATAATATTCCTTATAGAAATCCATCAGCTCATCTCTTGTCAGCGAATCAAACCCCTCAACCGTACTGTATTTACCATAGGGGTGATCTACTCCAAAAAGATAGGTATCAATAAGACGACTGGCCACAAAATCACATTTGCGAACACTCACCTTTAATCTTTGCTGCATGTTCTGTTTATAGGTAGCTAGTTCAGGTTCGGGCATTACCGAATCAACGATCAATTCTTTTACCACAGGAAGCAATTCCTGTATATGCTTATTTAAACAATGAAGCGTAATGGTGGCCGTTTCATTATAACAGGCGCGGTTCAGATAAGATCCATAATATTCAAAATGTTCATTGATTTGAAAGGCGGAACGTTTTGAAGTACCATTACGCAATAAAAAATTGGCGGAGGCGGCTACGAGATTTTTTTGCTCGTACCAGTTGCCTGCGTTGAATATCAATTCGATCGACATCACTTCTTCCGCGCCTGCATTGATCGCATAGACCTCAATTCCATTTCTCAACGTATATCTTTCCACCTGTTTAAGCCGCAAATCAAATTCTACTGCATCAATGATCGGCGGAGCTTGTTTCCTGTCTGGCATATAAAAATTCCTTTCTTTAATTATTTGTTATTAGATAAATAATGCAGGGTACTGCTATTGGTAGCACGGAAAATAGTACGGCACTCTTCCATAATATCTTCCCTGGTAACCTCCGCATATTTCTCCAGTTCCATATTGATCCAGGCAGCATCACCCAGCAATTCATAATAAGCCAGACTATTGGCCCTGCTCATCACGCTCATATCTTCAAAGGCGATCATGCTCTCTGTCTTATTCTTAACTTTTTCTAATTCCGTTTCACTCACCAGTTCATTTTTCATTTTCTCCAGCTCGATCTCCACCGCTGCTTCTGCCTCATTTATATTCACACCCTTTACCAGTTTTCCTTCTATCACCACAATACCATTATCGGTGCTGCCCATATGATGACACTCAATAGCACTGAATAATTTTTTTTCTTTGACCAGTGATTGATAAAGCCGCGATGATCCGCCGCCACTTAAAATATCTGTAAGAAGATCAGTGATATAATATTTCTTATCCAGCCTGCTCCCCATATGCCAGCATTTATAAAGCGCATCCAAAGGCACATCCGCTTTTACTTCCATTCTTCTTTCTTCATTTTGTACAGGTTCCTGAGGCAGGTCTCTTTTATACGGAGTACCGGCAGGAATATCGCCAAACCATTTTTCCGCCAGGGTCTTTACCTTTTCTGTAGTTATATTTCCTGCAACGACCAGGATAGCATTTACAGGACGGTAATGTTTAAAGAAGAATTGTTTTACATCCTCCACAGTAGCATTCTCAATATGTGAAAGATCTTTTCCAATGGTCATCCACCGGTATGGATGTACTTTATAGGTGAGCTCTCTTAATTTATGCCATACATCGCCATATGGTTTATTCAAATAATGTTCTTTGAATTCTTCAGATACTACTTTACGCTGCACATCCAGACTTTTCTCACTGAAGGCCAATGAAAGCATACGATCACTCTCTAACCAGAAAGCGGTCTCCAGATTTTCTGCAGGCAGTTGAATATGATAATTTGTAAGATCGTTGGTCGTATAGGCATTGTTCTCACCACCGGCCATCTGCAATGGCTCATCATAATTTTCAATGTTAACTGAACCTCCAAACATTAAATGTTCGAATAAATGAGCAAAGCCGGTTCTTGAAGAATCTTCATCTCTTGCTCCCACATCATACATAATGTTCATCACTGCCATGGGAGTACTCAGGTCCTGATGCACGATCACCTTTAAACCATTGGATAAAATAAAACGCTCGAATTGAATCATAAAAATATTGATAGGTTGAATAGGGGGCAAAGTTAACCAGAACGACTGAGTCCTGATAACTGAGAAATAGATCCTCTATATTAATAAATGCTTTGAACTTTGAACTGAAGAAGGATCAGTTCACCTTTTCTGCGTAGTACCAGCTTTACTTTTTCATCTGGTTGCTGAAGGGCTATTTTATACTGATTGAGGTTCTGGTTGAAATTAGAATTGACGGCCACTACCTCATCTCCTTCCAATACGCCCGCCTGTTCAGCTGGAGAGCCCTTGGCAACATCTCCCGCGATGATCTTTCCATCGACCATATATAATTCCATTCCCGAATAGGAATAGTCGAAACTTTCAAGATAATGCCTGTTGGGTGTGATATAAATATCTCCTTTCGCATAATTAATGATGACATTGAATCTTCGCAACAGATCATTGCCAAGAATGCCTCCCAGCTGCGGGTATTGAGTCACATTAGTTATATCGGTGAAGATCAGTATGGGCACATTTCGAAATCGGTAAGGCCCTACTCTCACTTCTTTCATCACCGTAAGTTCCATATCGATCTTTCCTCCCAGTCCTTCTCCTTCTTTTACATAATGTTTTCTGCGGGTATCAAGGAACATACTATCATCTACAAAATCTCTTGATAAAAGCATGCATAATCCTGCACCCATATCATAAAGAAAACGCGCATGCACGCTTTTCGTATCTCTTATTCTTAAAGGTTGGGTCACCAACTGGTTTATCACTGGTTTCATCAGGTAACCACCCCGGGGATAACGTATCGTACCATTGGTACAAAAGGTAATGCGCATACTATCGTAATTCACCTTCAGAATAAATCGTCTGAATACGGCATACCCGATAATACCATCGATCCTTTCTCCATATACTTCATTAAGTATCGTATAGTCGTTAATATGAAAATTTAGACTATCAATAGTGAGGCGGGGAAAATGAAGGGTTCTATTATAAAGAAAACTAACCTTTTTAATACCGGCAATGCCCCGTATATCCTGATTGGTGGGAATAGGTTTTAGTCCGAAATACTCTGCCGTGGAAGAGTCCAGGGAAATGCCACTGCTGCCGGTATCCAGCACGAAATTCAGGGTGTCGGGGAAATTATCCAGTTTGGCCTGTAAAATAATGATACCGCCGGTCAACTGTATGAAGGGTATAGTTGTTAATTCACGGGAAGGGGGCTCAATAAACTCCTCCTGAGCGCCTGCCCTTTGGGCAAGGCAGCAAAAAGCCAGCAATATGACAAGCAATTTTCGCAATAGGTGATAGAGGGATGGTTAAGCAATAGACAAGCCCATGAAGCTTTCTGTTGCATCCCTACGGTATAACAATATAATTATTCAATTGAACTTAACTTTGCCTCTTATATAAAAACCGCAAATGTCTGCACTCAACGAATTATACGATAAAGCTTCTTCTTTTGGTTTTCTGACTGTAGAAGAAGGGGTAGAACTTTATAAACAGGCGCCGCTTTCAGATCTGATGTTCATTGCCGATGAATTGCGCAAGAAGCAGGTGCCACATGGTAAGGTAACCTGGCAGATCGACCGGAATGTAAACACCACCAATGTTTGTATCGCCAATTGTAAGTTTTGCAATTTCTATCGTATACCCGGACATCCAGAGGCCTATATCACCGATATGGAAACCTATCGGGAAAAGATCAAAGAGACCATTAAGTATGGCGGTGATCAGTTGCTTTTGCAGGGAGGACATCATCCCGATCTTGGATTAAAATTTTATGCTGATACATTCAGACAGATAAAAAATGAATTCCCGAATATTAAATTACATACACTGGGTCCCCCAGAAGTTGCCCATATTACCAAGCTTGAAAAATCAACACACCGTGAAGTATTGATGGCATTGAAAGAAGCCGGTATGGATTCATTACCTGGTGCAGGTGCTGAAATATTAGTAGATCGTGTACGCCGACTGATCTCAAAAGGAAAATGTGGCTCGCAGGAATGGCTGGACATTATGCATGAGGCGCATAAACTCAATATCACCACCTCGGCTACTATGATGTTTGGTCATGTGGAAACGATTGAAGAACGCTTTGAACATTTAGTAAAGATCCGCGACACACAGGAAAAAGCAAAAGAAGGAAAAGCAGAATTACCAGAGGGAAGAAATGGATTCCTGGCATTTATACCATGGACCTTCCAGGATGTAGATACCTTATTAGCAAAGATCAGAGGCGTACAAAATCTAAC
>JBKJMI010000104.1:0-79431 GCA_046596515.1 Chitinophagaceae bacterium
ATAAGGGTAAGTACCGCGCATTGGAAGATAGACCGCTCCCGTGTACTTTCAGGAAGCCTGGTATTCCTCGCTGGTTTATCGAAAGGATTTAATGAAACTCTTCAATTTCACTGGAAAGAATTTCACCGCCAGTTTCCGCATGCTAATGGGCAATGGTTCAATCCAACTTTTAGCTGGAGAAATAAATACCGTAATGGAGATCCAAACCAGGGTCCCAAATCCTTTCTTTCCACTTCGGTGCTTATTGGATTAACCGATCAATACCATCTCAATAATATGATTAATCGGCTCTCATGGACCAGTGCCCTGGTAGTACATATTGGCGGTGGTAAGAGACCTCTAAAGCAATACGTCTTTGATTTACTTTATTATTCTGCCTGTAATTATACCGGCTTTGCAGCGGCCTACTATCCTTTCAGCAAATACAAGGGAAAATGATCAGAAGGAGATAAGTAGTTGATCTATTTTTTTTCGGAAAGTTTCCAGTTCATTTCTTTGTTCAAGAATAAAACCGTTTTCTGCCAGAGGGCCGAGAACTTTTTCCATTTCCATATTGGTCTCAAAAACCATTTTGCGAAATGGATTATCATAATCTTTTGCTCTGGAAATTATAATCTGTTCAAGTATCCAGGTCTTGGTCTCTACTGATTCTTCCAGCAATTGTTTTAGTAGCTCAGGAGTAAATCCTGCATTTTCCATATCCATCACTTCAAGCAAAGAAAGAAAACTATGTTCAAATTTATCCCGCTCATAAGCCTGGCTTTTCTCTGCGTAAAAATCATGCACCTGATCCCAATCATCATATTCTCCATTACATATTCTGGCCAGCAGGATCTGCAGATCATTTTCCTTCATTAATTGTCCACCTGCATTTCTGAACTCAGCTCTTCTTCCGTTAGCAGGAAATTCTTTTAATAATTCTTCCCAGCTTCTGATATTTTTTTTCTCAAGCAGGTCCACCAGTTGAATAATGCCATAATACCGGATCATTCGTATATAAGCCTCGTAAGCTTTGGCAGCCTTCAATAATTGAACGGGTCTTTCACTGTTTTCAAATCCTTTGCATAGAATTTCCAGTTTGTCAACCTTATCATTCAGTAAAAGTTCTTTTCCTTTCGAGCGGGTCTTCTTCTCTCCCCATTTCTTATTATTTTTTTCCACCCAGGCCTTACCTGTAAAATTTTCCATCATGTTCAATGCACAGAATATTTCATTTATGGTGTCAGGAGCCAGATGATCATATTCGATGTGTATGGATTTATCGATTCGGCGGTCGCGGCTGGCATATTTGCCCGCATTTCTGGTAAGAGCATACATATTATAAAGGAACCAGTATCCGGGAATGATCAGTAAACGATCTTTTGCAACGTCATTACTCACCAAACAAAATGGCAAAGGGATATCCATTTCATAGGTGAAATCACTTTTGGCGATCAACGTATAAGAAGCAAATCGCGAATTATGTTTTAGACTCACGCATAGGCCGGGCCAGAACCCTCGTCCTGCTACCAGCTCACCATCTGCCCCTCTTGAATTATGATTAGAACCAATAGTAGCACCTGCAGCCATATTGCTTTGTCCCATCACCGTAGCCGCGCAGAGAAATGAATTGTTATGGTGTTGTTCATGCGCAGGAAAAATCATTGAATTCAATACTTCGCAACAGGAAATGGTAGAATTATCACCCAGGTATGAGTTGATAAGGCGGGCACCGTATTTCAACTGGGAATTCGTGCCCATAACAAAACGAACCGCTTTCACTCCGTAAAATATACGGCAGCCATAACCCACAATACCATTAACTAGCTCGCATCCTTCACCGATCTGCGTTTTAGCATTGGGTTCAGAATTGATAGTGAGATTTTTTAGTTTATTTGCCCCTTTAATATAGGCGTCTGTGCCAACCCAGGTATCTTTAATGATGCGGCAATGCTTGATCACAGTGCGGTCGCCAATCTTTCCATAATAACCGCGATGCGTGTCGTATTTTTTGTCGGTGAACTCGCGAAATTTTTTCAGCAGGGGTTCATTATCCCTGAACTTAGACCATATCCAGGCATCTGCTGGTAACATGCCATTAAATGGAAGCACGCTTCTGCCACCATTTTCATTGCAGAGTTCCAGCCAGATGCGAACCGATTCTGTTTCTCCTTCCTTCAGTACGCCATTACCAAACTTTGAATGATTTGTAGTGGCCAGTTCATTGATGTTTGCCAGGATCACATCGTTTCCTACGATATAATGACTCATATAATTTACATGATCGATAGCAGCATTGTCACCAATATCGCAACTCACAATGGTGCTGTTATATAATCCTACGGCCTGCCGCAGGTTATTGAATTCATGATAATAAGCCTCCAGTTTTCCAATGCGCACTAATCCGTAAAAAGAACAGTTTTTTACCAGTCTGGGATCAAATCCATCAGATACCATGATCTTTTCCCAATTATCTGAATGGTTCGCATTTTTCTCCAGCAATTCAATCTCATCCTGCCGAAGTGGATTGTATATAATATCGCTGCGATTTTGTTTATCACGCAGATAATATTCATCCTTTCCCTTGGGAATATAAGTGTCCGGAATAAAATGGTAACCCAGTTCTCCAATGGGCTGCTTATTGATGATATTCATTTATTCTACTGTTACTGATTTGGCCAGGTTACGAGGTTTGTCTACATCCAGTTCTTTCGCTACTCCTATATAATATGCAAGCAATTGCAGCGGCACGACGCTGAGCATGGGCGCTACGATCTCATCGGCTTCAGGTACTTCAATATAATCATCACAAAGTTCGGCCGCGTCTTTATCACCTTCTGTTATTATAGCGATCACTATTCCTTTGCGTGCTTTTATCTCCTGCATATTGCTCATCACTTTCTCGTGATAGGCATCGCGAGTTGCAACAAAGACCACTGGTAACTGATCATCTACTAAAGCGATAGGACCATGCTTCATTTCTGCTGCAGGATACCCTTCCGCATGTATATAAGATATCTCTTTTAATTTAAGAGCTCCTTCCAACGCTACAGGAAAATTATATCCTCTTCCTAAATAAAGAAAATCGCGCGCATTTTTATATTTTTCAGCAAGTGCCTTAATAGGCTCACTATGTTTTAATATCCAGGCTACTTTTTCCGGCACCTGTTGTAATTCATTTAACAAATGCATATATCTATCCTGGGAGATCGTTCCTTTGACATAGCCGATTTTCAAAGCGATCATGGTAAGTACAGCTAGTTGCGCAGTAAATGCTTTGGTAGAAGCAACACCGATCTCCGGGCCTGCATGTGTATAGGCGCCGGCATGACTGGTACGCGCGATGGAAGATCCTACCACATTGACCACACCCAGCAGAATAGCGCCTTTTGATTTTGCATTCTCAATTGCCACCAGCGTATCTGCGGTTTCACCACTTTGTGAAATGGCCAGGATAACATCTCCTTTATTTATTACCGGGTTTCTGTACCGAAACTCGGAAGCGTATTCAACTTCTACATTGATACGGCAAAGTTCTTCAATAATATATTCAGCCACCAGGCCAGCATGCCAACTGGTGCCACAGGCAACGATAACAATGCGGTTGGCGTTCATGATCTGATCACCATATTGTTGAATACCACTCATGGTGATACTTCCTTCTACAGAATCTAGCCTTCCACGAAGACAATCATAAATAGTTTGGGGTTGTTCAAAAATTTCTTTCAGCATGAAATGATCATAGCCGCCTTTTTCAATGGCCGCCAGTTCCAGATCTAACTTCTGAACATATGGGGTAAGCTTTTCATTACCCAGATTTTTTAAAATCAGTTCATCGGGCTTTATTATGGCCAGTTCATAATCGTTTACATACACAACCTCCTTTGTGTATTCAAGCATGGGAGAAGCGTCCGATCCAAGAAAATGTTCTCCTTTACCAATACCTATTACCAGCGGACTTCCTTTTCTTGCTGCAATGATGGTGTGTGGATCATCTTCATCCATCAGTAAAATAACATAAGCACCTGTTACTCTTTTCAGCGCTACGCGCACAGCCTCTTCCAGATCGCACTGATTATTCTGCCTTATCTCTTCAATAAAATTCAGCAATACCTCCGTATCCGTATCGGATTCGAAATGATATCCTTTGGAAATCAGCTCTTTTTTTAGCTGAGTGTAATTTTCAATGATTCCATTATGGATCATGGCCAGCTTTCCACTGGCTGACTGGTGTGGATGCGCATTAAGATCACTGGGTTCTCCATGTGTGGCCCAGCGTGTGTGGCCAATGCCTATATGAGAATGCAGGTTTTTACCGATAACGGCCTCTTCAAGTTCAGCTACTTTCCCTTTTTTCTTGAAAACTTTCAGGATGCCGCCATTATTCAGCGCCACACCGGTACTATCGTAGCCCCGGTATTCTAATCTTTTCAGTCCTTTTATAATAATAGGATAAGCTTCCCGGTGACCGGTGTACCCAACGATTCCACACATAAGGTTTGAGGTTTTTGTCCTGTTTAATGGTAGGCAAAATTATCGATTTAATGGGAAGTGTAACTTCTATAATAATTTACCGCTAAGCAGGGCATAAGCGGCAGAAAAATAGATCACCAGACCCGTTACATCCACCAGTGTGGCTACAAAAGGGGCAGAACTTACAGCAGGATCCGCTCCAAATTTTTTTAAGAGGAGGGGAAGCATACTTCCGGCTAAAGTTCCCCAGATAACGACACCTAGTAAAGCTAATGCAACAGTTATGCCAATAGACACCCAATGTTCGCCATAAAGCTCGGGGGAGAATGAGTGCCAGATCATAATTCGTATGAATCCAATGATGCCTAATACGGTTCCCAGCATTAAACCGGAAATAATTTCTCTGCGCATTACTTTCCACCAATCTTTTATCGCCACTTCACCTACGGCCATGGCCTGAATGATCAATGTGGAAGCCTGAGATCCGCTGTTACCACCAGAAGAAATGATCAGTGGAATGAAAAGAGCCAGCACCACTGCTTTTTTTATTTCTCCTTCAAAGAATGCCATAGCGCTGGCTGTCAGTAATTCTCCTAAAAACAATACGACCAGCCAAACCACTCTTTTTTTAAATAATCGCATTATGGGTGTTTGAAGATAAGGTTCCTCCAAAGCGGCTGTTCCGCCCATTTTCTGCATATCCTCACTAAACTCTTCTTCTGTTACCCAGAGAATATCATCAATGGTTACAATGCCCAGCAATTCATTACTGCTACTAACAACTGGAAGAGCCACGCGGTTATTCATTTTGAAAACTTCAGAAGCAGACTCCTGATCATCTTCAGGATGAAGTGCCACGAAACGCTCATCCATCAACTCTTCTACTTTTGTATCGGGGGTATTCAGAATGAAATCACGAATGCGGATATCATCCAGCAATTCCCCTTTATCATTCAGTACATAAATCACATTAATGGTCTCACTATCCTTTCCATGTTTTCTTATAGTAGCAAAAACTTCCTCGATCGTGTTCCAGGGATAAACATACACATAGTCGGGGGTCATCAGGCGACCAATACTATTTTCGGGATAACCTAGAAGCGACAGTGTAATTTTTCTCTCATCCGGTTCAAGCAGCTTGATAAGTTCACGAACCACATCTCCTGAAAGTTCTTCTAAAAAATCAGTCCGGTCATCGGCAGGAAGTTCATTCAATAAATGCGCGCTTGTGCCTGGAGGCAATTCGCGCATGATCCTTTTCTGAATAGAAAGATCCAGGATCTTAAACACACTGGCAGCACGGTTCATGGCCATATTGCCAATGATACCACATTCATGATCGGGATTATCTTCTACCAGTTGTGCCACATCACTAATGTTCTGATCATCCAGAAATTCCCGGGTGGTCAGTTTATCATCTGATGATAGCAATTCCTCGAATTGCTCCTGAATGCTAATTGGATGCAGTTCCATTGACATCCGGCAAATTTAAAACAATGTTTCTCGCTGAACCCTTCATTTCTTTAAAATCAAATGTTATTTACCTTAGCGCATGATCCTTCCTTTTCTTTTTCTGGCTCCCAGTTCAGGCATGGGCCGCGGTGTTTTTACTGATGAACCAATTACTGCAGGCATGGTGGTGGAGATTGCACCGGTAATAGTAATGGGCTCAGTGGAAAGAAAGCAACTTGACCAGACTTGTCTGTATCATTATATTTTCGAGTGGGGCGATAATAAAGATCAGTGCATAATGGCGCTTGGTTATGTGCCCATGTATAATCACTCTTTTCGCAGTAATTGTGAATACGAAATGGATTATGATCATGATCTTATCCATATCCGCGCGGTAAAAGATATCGCGAAAGGAGAGGAGCTTTTCATCAATTATAATGGCGAATGGAATGATGAAACTCCTTTATGGTTTGATGCCAAATAAAAAAACCGCTTCTTTTGGAAGCGGTTCAGAATTCTTTCAAAATTATTTATTGGAAAGTGATCTGTCCCCTGATCTCTCCACCAGGATATACACTGGTATGGATGTTCACGTAATACTGACCATTCAGCAGATCGTTCTCTTTGATAATGGTACCATCCACCAGAAGCGTTCCGCTTAATGTGCCGGACTTAGCATAGGTGAATTTTCCAGAGGTCTTCTGCGGGAAAATAGTATTTGATGCGGCTACGATATTCTGTACGACACCAGCGGCAAATCCTTCCGGAGCTAAACCATGTATATGCATAGCAGCAACCGAGTCTGTAAGTCCGGACCAGGTTACAGTATAGCTAAGCGTTCTTGTTTCACGGGTATAAAATACATCGAGTTTACCGATAGCAGCAGAGGGAACAGCAGGTGTTTCTTTAGTGCCATTCATTACGATACCAGACTTCTGGAAATCAGTGGTTTTCTTCAATTCCGCATCTGATTCGCAGGAGCTTAACATGATCATTGAGCCCAATACGAACAAGGGTAAAGCAGTTAGTTTGATCAACTTCATGATTCGTTTGATTTGCGGTAAAAATAAGAAGTTTTTTGGATTGGCAATATTTTTAAAACAAGGGGAAAAGAACTGTGGAAAAGTGGTTAATCATTCAATTAGCCTATTTTGAAGACCAAAAACCACTTATGTCCCAATCGGTTACCACTCCCGTCCGGGCGAGAATTAATTCCATTGATATCCTGCGCGGTTTTGTAATGATCATTATGGCATTGGACCATGTCAGAGATTTCTTCCATAAAACAGTCGTTGATGGAGGTAGTTCGGTGGCTACAGGCCCAACTGATTTGGACACAACGACACCGGTTTTGTTTTTTACACGGTGGATTACACATTTCTGTGCCCCTATTTTTGTTTTTCTCGCGGGAGTTTCGATTTACCTCATGTTATTGAAAAAATCAAAAAAAGAGGTCGCAGCTTTTTTAATAAAAAGAGGGATCTGGCTTATAGTTTTAGAAATGGTCATTATCACCTTTGGCTGGACCTTTAACCCCTTTTTCAATATTATTATTCTCCAGGTAATCTGGGCAATCGGGATAAGCATGGTCATAATGGGCCTGGTGATCCGTCTGCCTTTTAAAATACTTATGGCCCTGGGGTTCCTTATTGTCTTTGGCCATAATATTTTCGACACTTTTTCATTGAATGATGCATTAAAGGGAAATACTTTGTATGAACTGACATTTCATGCTAATTTTTATGTGATACCCTTTGCTCCGCAGCATATTATAATGGTGATCTATTCATTTATTCCCTGGCTGGGTATTATGATCCTTGGTTTTGGCCTTGGAAAATTATTTGCACCTGAATTTGATCCCCAAAGACGGCAAAAGATGCTTTTAATAATTGGCGGTTGTTTATGGCTACTTTTCCTTGTGCTTCGGCTAATAAATGTTTATGGCGATCCGGTTCCATGGTCTATTCAGCCAAGGGGGAATGTTTTCAGTTTTCTGTCTTTTATTAATGTCAATAAATATCCGCCATCACTGGACTTTTTTTCAATCACCATTGGAGGAGGAATGTTCCTTTTATGGTTGTTTGAAAAGGTTCAGGGTAGGCTAACTGAATTCTTCAGGGTCTATGGCAGGGTTCCGATGTTTTATTACGTACTGCATTTTTACCTTATTCATTTATTGGTAATTGGTTTATTTTACATTCAGGGATACACTAATAATAAAATAGTAGATAGTAAAAGTCCATTTCTTTTCAGGCCTTCCACATTTGGCGTTCCTCTATGGGGGGTGTATGTATTGTGGATAATCGTGGTTCTTGCACTTTATCCTCTTTGCCGTCGTTACGACAAGTATAAAACTCGGTATGGTAAAGTCAAATGGTGGCTGGGTTATCTCTAAGACTTCGGCTTATTTCAATTTGCCTTTTATCTCCTGTAATTTCAGCAGGGCTTCCACAGGGGTAAGTCGGTTAATATCCGTGTTTTCAAGTAACTGCCTTATATCCTGAAAGGTCTCACTATGGGCATCAAAAATGGAAAGCTGCAATTTCGAGTTAGACAAGGACCTCAGTGCCCCGTCTTTTTCATTGGACTGATGGAGTGATTCAAGGTGTTTAAGTACCTCATTGGCCCTCTCTATGAGGGAGTTAGGCATTCCAGCCATTTTTGCCACATGAATACCAAAACTATGGGTGCTGCCTCCCCGGGCCAGTTTTCTAAGAAATATGATCTTATTGCCTGCATCCTTATTAGTGATATGAAAATTCTTCACTCTGGGAAGTTTTTCCTCCAGTTCATTTAATTCATGGTAGTGCGTGGCAAACAGGGTTCGGGGCTGATAGGGTGAATTATGAAGATATTCGGCAATGCTCCAGGCAATAGAAATTCCATCATAGGTAGAAGTACCCCGGCCGATCTCATCGAGAAGGATCAGACTGCCGGCAGTAAGATTATTGATGATACTGGCAGTTTCATTCATTTCTACCATAAAAGTAGATTCCCCTCCACTTAAATTATCTGAGGCACCAACCCTTGTAAATATTTTATCAGTTAATGGAATTCTTGCTTCAGCTGCCGGAACAAAACTTCCAATATGCGCCATCAGGGTGATCAAAGCCGTTTGTCTCAACAGGGCGGATTTACCACTCATATTCGGTCCTGTAAGTATGATCAGTTGCTGATCGGTCTTATTTAATTCAAGATCATTATGAATATATACTTCTCCAGGTGGCAGATGCCTTTCTATCACCGGATGCCTTCCCTGTGTTATCTGTAGTGTTTCCTCTTCATGCAGTAAAGGCTTACGGTACTGATACAGGATCGCATTCTGAGCGAAACAACAAAGACAATCTATAATGGCCAGGATATTTCCATTGGTTTGTATGGGCGCGAGATAATCATTTAGCTCATTCAATAAGGAATCGAATAATTCCTGTTCAAGTTTCCAGATCTTCTCTTCTGCACCTGTGATCTTCTCTTCATACTCTTTCAGCTCAGGCGTGATGTATCTTTCCGCATTGGCAAGGGTTTGTTTTCGAATCCATTCTGCAGGCACTTTTTGCTTATGCGAATTCGTGACTTCCAAATAATAACCAAAAACATTATTGAATCCGATCTTCAGCGAATGAATACCCGTTGCTTCTGCTTCTTTTTGCTGCATTCTTGCCAGGTATTCTTTTCCATGCTGCGCGATCTCTCTTAAATCATCAAGTTCAGCATTTATTCCTTTATTCATCATGCCTCCTTTTATAGCCAGGGCGGGAGGGTTTTCTACGATCTCGAGGAATATTTTTTCTGCGATCAGAGGGCAAGGATTAAGTGCATCACTTAAGCGACGCAAGTAAGGATGATCGGATTTCATCCCCAGCTCTTTTATCAGAGCCACTTGTTTTAATCCTCTTGCCAGTTGCAATACTTCACGAGGATTGATCTTTCGCATCGGAAGCCTTGCCACCAATCTTTCAATATCGCCGCATAGTTTGATAGCAGTACTCAATTGCTGACGCAGGTCGGTCTCTTTGATAAGGTATTCTACCGTATCCAGTCTTTCCTGTATTCGCAAAATATCTTTTAATGGGAATACGATCCATCGTTTCAGGAGACGAGCCCCCATGGCCGATACCGTATTATCAAGTATCTGCAAAAGGGTATGATTACCTTCTGAATTTCCATGTACCAATTCAAGGTTGCGGATCGTAAAGCGATCCATCCATAGAAAATCATCGCGGTCCATTCGCTGAAGTGCGGTGATATGCTGAAGATTCGGATGTTCTGTCTCTTTCAAATAATGTATGATCGCACCCGCAGCGATCAGACCGACATTCATATCCTCAACACCAAATCCTTTTAATGAATGCGTCTGAAAATGTTTCAGCAGTATGCCCTCCGCATAGCCCTGATCGAATATCCATTCATCCAGATTATAGGTATAGATCTTGGAAGAAAAATATTCGCGGAATTTTTTTTGTTGCTGTCTTTGAAAGACCATTTCTGCTGGCTTGAAACTCTGTATGAGTTTATCAGCATATTCACGATCTCCTTCCGCCACTAAAAATTCTCCGGTGGAAATATCCAGGAAAGCAAGTCCATATTTTTCATTTTCACCAAAATGAATGGCTCCCAGGAAATTATTTGAATGATGCTCCAGCAATTTATCATTCACAGTAGTTCCGGGGGTTACCATATCTGTAACGCCGCGTTTCACTATACCTTTCGCTAGTTTGGGATCTTCAAGCTGATCGCAGATGGCTACACGGTGACCGGCCCTTACCAGTTTGTGCAGGTAAGTATCAAGCGCGTGATAAGGAAATCCGGCCAGTTCCGAAGAAGATGCGGCTCCATTATTTCTTTTTGTGAGTGTAATACCCAAAACCTGCGACGTAGTGATGGCGTCCTGTCCGAAAGTTTCATAGAAATCTCCGACGCGGAATAGCAGGATGGCATCAGGGTATTTTTGCTTAATGGCCCGGTGCTGTTGCATCAAAGGGGTATCTGTGGCGCTTGTCTTTGACATGAGAGGGGCAAATATAATTGCTTTGATGGGCGGGAAAACGATTTTACCGGCTAATGTGAATTATTTTTGCGCCATGCAAAAAAGAAGTATGGTGGAACTGGGCCGGCTCACGATAGATGAGTTTCGGGTAGCGACCAAATTTCCTGTGGTGATCGTGCTGGAAAATATACGCAGCGCCTATAATGTGGGCAGTGTTTTCAGAACCGCTGATGCTTTTCTTCTTCAAAAGATCCACCTGATCGGCTATTGCGCATTGCCTCCCCATAAAGAGATCCGAAAGACGGCATTGGGAGCAGAAGAAACGGTAGACTGGCAATATTTTAAGACCAGCAGGGAATCAATTGAACAATTAAAAGGGGAAGGATATATGATCTATTCGGTGGAACAGGCAAAGGGTAGCACGGAACTGCAAAATCTAAACTGGTCATCGGAACAAAAAATAGCTGTTATATTCGGCAATGAAGTTTCGGGTGTGGAGCAATCAACTATTCTGCTTTCGGATGGATGTATTGAAATACCTCAATATGGAATGAAACACTCACTTAATATTGCAACGGCAGCGGGAGTTGTACTTTGGGAACTGGTAAGAGGAAAAATGAATGGAAACGAATTGAATAGTTCGGAAAAAGAATAAAATGGTAAAGAATTATTTAAGCCTGATCAAATTTTCACATACCATCTTTGCGATGCCTTTCGCGCTGATCGGATTTTGCCTGGGCATTGTTTATTCCTATGGTTCGCTGCCTGCTTATGATGTTTTAGGTCTTAAACTGACTTTGGTGCTTCTTTGTATGATCAGCGCCAGAAGCGCGGCAATGGCCTTCAACAGGTACCTCGATCGGTCCATCGATGCCCGTAATCCGAGGACCGCTATTAGAGAAATACCTGCAGGGGTGATTAACGCGAAAAATGCGTTGTTATTTACTATCATTTCCTGCATGCTGTTTATTCTGACTACCTGGTTTATCAACCGTATTTGTTTTTATCTGTCGCCAATTGCCTTAACCGTCATACTTGGATACAGTTATACAAAAAGATTTACCGCACTCTGCCATCTGGTCCTAGGTTTAGGACTTTCCCTTGCACCTATCGGCGCTTTCCTGGCAGTGACTGGCAATTTTGATTTGCTGCCCATTTTATTTTCACTGGCAGTTATTTGCTGGGTCAGCGGGTTTGATATCATTTATGCATTACAGGATGAAGAGTTCGACCGCTCTCAAAATTTATATTCAATTCCATCCCGAATGGGAAAAGCGAGGGCCCTGCATATTTCCGAATTTTTACACGCCCTCAGTGCTTCTGCAATTATAACGGCTGGTATTTTGGGAAATTTTCATATTTATTATTGGGTAGGTGCAGTACTGTTCATCGGAATGCTGTTCTATCAACATTCAGTTGTAAAAGCAAATGATCTTCGTCGTGTGAACCTGGCATTCATGACAGCAAATGGAATTGCCTCTGTCATTTTCGCCATCTTTGTGATAGCCGATATTTTCATGAAATATTAGTTCTAAACCTGCTTGCCCTAACCTCTAACCTCTAACCTCTAACCCTTCAAATGCCCCGCATCATTTGCATAGACTACGGATTAAAAAGAACCGGACTTGCCGTTACTGATCCTTTTCAGATTATCGCTACCGGGCTCACCACTGTGGATAGCAGGGAAATAATCAAATACCTGAAAAATTATTTCCAAAATGAATCGGTGGAACTGATCCTGATCGGGGAACCCAAAAATTGGGATAACTCAGATACTCATGCCACGCCCCTTGTAGAAAAATGTATTGAAACATTAAAAAAGAATTTCCCTTCGATGCCCATTAAAAAAGTAGATGAACGCTATACTTCAAAAATGGCCAGGGATGCCATGCTGGAAATGGGAATGAAAAAAAAGGATCGACGTAATAAGGCGCTTGTAGATGAGATCGCCGCTACCATTATGCTTCAGGAATATATGAGAGCTAATAGCCAGTAAAAAAATTATGGCTTACCTTTACACCATTAAATTAATTAGCGAGGCAGGCCCTAAACTCTAACCCCTAATCTCTAACCTTCTAATGGTTCTTTCTATCATCGCATACGGCCACCCTATTCTCAGAAAAATAGCGGAAGATATTGGACCCGACTATCCCGGGCTGGAAAAACTGATCGAGGATATGTGGGAGACCATGTATGGCAGCAGTGGGGTAGGACTAGCGGCTCCCCAGGTTAACAAGTCCATTCGTTTATTTATCGTGGATACCGTTCAGATGTTTGAGAATATGGATGAAGAGGATAAAGAGGAATATCCGGATGATCCCGGTTTTAAAGAGACTTTTATCAACGCTTATATTGTAGAATTGGAGGGGGATAAATGGTCATATAATGAAGGCTGTCTAAGCATACCGAAGATCAGGGAAGATGTGAGCCGCCCCGAAACGGTTACACTGAAATACCAGGGTACTAATTTTGAAAAGCATACCCGCACATTTAGTGGCCTTACAGCCCGGGTTATTCTGCATGAATATGACCATATTGAAGGAAAACTTTTCATCGATCATATATCAGCACTGAAAAGAAAATTAATGAAGGGAAAACTAACAGATATTTCCAAAGGGAAGGTATCTGTGGACTATAAAATGAGTTTCCCGGGTTAATTTGAATTAAAATCGAACAGTGTAGCCGTAAATAAACCTCTCTCTCTTTTCTTGAACATCACGTCCCAATTACCGATATAACGTAACAATTTAGGCACCAGGTATTCGCCGAATTTTGTCATCTGCACTTCCATGTGCACATTGAAATCATAGACTCCTGCGTCATAGGACATATCATAATTTCTGGCCATTACTTCCATGGTCTTCGCATTGAACCAGGTGGTCATACTGTCTATCACAATATCATTGCGCTGGCTTTTAGTCAGATCTTTTTTTACTTTAACAGAGAAGAGGTAACAACTTTCTCCCTCATAATCATCAAAGCCAATCGTCCAGTCATAATTTCCGGCCCTGTCCGGATCAAAAATGTCTATTTTTTCTCCGATAAATGGAATGCCTGGTATTTTTTTACCCGGGTTAAAAAATAGCATTTTTAATTGCTCCTTATGCTTTGCCATTCCAGAAGTTTCCTTTGGTTTGAAATCAACTCCTTTTACAATATTCGTTTCGCCACAAATTTTTCCGTTGGTAAAAAATAAACCAGCATAGAGTTCGGCCGTTTGATAATTCAGTTGATGATTCTTGTCGTACATATCGCCGCTGGTTGATTCGGACAATACCTCCATACTACGGCAGCCGTTCTCATGAATTTGCCTGGTTTTACTGCGCAAGCTGGCTTTTGTTTCTCCTTTTTTATCGCGAATGCGTATATCATTCCAGGAGGTAAATCCCAGTACATGAAGATTTCTGAATGCCTTATAAAAACTGGAATCGTTTTTAACCCGGTCCACAAAACGGGCCACATTAAGATCCGAACGGATCACTACCTCCGAAAGATCGATCATTTGCGAAAGCCTTGCATTATCCAGAGAATCCTGTGCATAAAGGCTTCCGAAAAACAATAAAAAAAATAATGATAAACAGATCAACCTGGGCATGATGCCTACTATTTTGCATTCTGACTCACATATTTTCTCCATTTTTCTATCACCTCGCTTATATCTTCCGGTATAGGTGATTCAAAAAATATCTCTTCGCCGGTGGTTGGATGTGTGAAGCCCAGTGTTCGGGCATGCAGGGCCTGTCTTTTACAAATGGAAAAACAATTATCAACGAATTGTTTGTACTTGGCATACACAGTTCCCTTCACGATCTTATCGCCGCCATAGAAATCATCGTTGAACAAAGGATGGCCAAGGTATTTCATATGTACCCGGATCTGATGGGTGCGACCGGTTTCCAATATACATTCTACCAGTGTCACATAATTAAATCGTTCCAGCACCTTATAATGGGTAATGGCTTCCTTTCCATGCTCACCACCAGGATAGGCCTCGTATAATTTGCGTAGTTTTTGATTGCGTCCCACATGTGCCACAATGGTCCCTTCATCTTTTTCCACATCACCCCATACCAGGGCCAGGTATTTTCTTTTTACTGTATGATCGAAAAACTGTTTGGCCAGTGTTCGCATGGCCACATCCGTTTTGGCCAGCACCAATAGTCCGCTGGTATTTTTATCTATTCGATGTACCAATCCGAATCTTGGTAATTTTTCTTCGCTAAAATTTGGATCCAGGGTTTTCAGGTGCCAGGCAATACCATTCAATAATGTACCATGATAATTTCCTGCACCCGGATGGACCACCAACCCCGCGGGTTTATTAATCACCATCAGATCAGTATCCTCATACACAATGTTCAGCGGCATTTCCTCAGGTAATACATCGGTTTCCTCCGGATTCAGATCGGAATAGATCACGATATTGTCCAGAGGGCGTATCATGTAATTTGATTTGGTATTCTTCCCGTTCACCAACACCAATCCGGCTATAATAGCCTGTTGCAATTTATTTCGGGTGGCATTTTCAATTCTCGCCACTAAAAATTTATCGATCCTTACCGGCTCCTGACCTTTATCTACGGTAATACTGAATCGTTCATAGAGCTCATCATTTCCATCAGGGGAGGCCGTTTCATTAATATCTGTTTCTTCCTGCATAGCTCGCAAAGGTACAGCTATCAAATTGTTGCTAACTTCGTTTTTCAAAATGAGCAAATATTCCGTCATATTTCAGGATCTGGGTAAACTGGACTATCAGGAGGCCTGGGATCTGCAGGAAAAAACACTTCGCTTCAACCTGGATATCAAATCCAGGGCAATGGATCAGCAGATCATCGCAGAAACCGTGGATCATCTTTTTTTTGTAGAACATCCTTCTGTCTATACACTGGGTAAATCAGGTAATAAGGACCATGTATTGCTTGGAGAGGACGAGTTAAAACAAAAGCAAATACAATTCTTTCATACGAACCGCGGCGGTGATATTACTTTTCACGGAGCTGGCCAGATCGTAGGTTATCCTATTCTTGATCTTGAACATTATGGTACGGATATTGGAAAATACCTCCGAAATATTGAGCAGGTCATTATTGATACACTGGCTGATTATGAGTTGAAAGGAGAGCGATCTAAAGGAGAAACTGGTGTATGGCTTGATCCTTCCATTCCAGGAAAAGAAAGAAAGATCTGCGCCATTGGTGTTCGCTGCAGTCGCTGGATCACCATGCATGGATTTGCGCTGAATGTAAACACGGATCTATCTTATTTCAATCACATAATTCCTTGTGGTATTGTAGGCAAGGAGGTAACATCCCTTGAAAAAGAGCTGGGTAAGAAAATAAATATAGAAGAGGTGAAGAATAAATTAAAGGATCATTTTGCTGATATCTTCCAGGTAGAATGGAAATCAGAAGTCCTTCTCTAAATAGAATTTATGCTTTTCAAATAAGCGATCATCCTCATAGATCTCAAACCGGAACCAACCGGCATGATAAAAATTGGCCTTATCAATTTTGAATTCTTTTTCTTTCAGATCCTTCAATTCAAATAGTAAGGACTCATCCTGGTCATAGAAACGAATACTGTATTTTTTCGGCTTATCTGAATCGGGCAATCGTATGCATACATAACCATCACGACAGGTGAATACATACAGAGAAGGTATAAATGATTCCGTCTTTTTTCTGACAGGAACACCGGTTGGTGATTGCACCGTATCTATATTGCCGGGAAACCCATTTAGTTTTAATACCACTGGCTTTATTCGCATTGAATCGGGGATTAAAGGGCGGCCATCCATATTTCCAATATTATCCGGCTTTTTATCATGATTGATCGAATCTCGGGCTGAGAGATGCTGATTGGAATCTTTTGCCGGCCTTTTCGCCTTACTGAAAATATAATTTCCTTTATCCTGCATTACGTAAAGACGATAGAACATATGGTCGTTTGGGGCCCTGGCATCCAGGTAACCATTCTGAACTGTAGTTGGATCTGCCACCGTAAGAATGCTGATATATCCATTCAAACTATCATAAGAACGTTGAATACTGATCTGTTTCACATTTTGGAGCGTGTTTACCCAGCCAATGATGATGCGATTATTTCCAGCATTTATCAAAGAGAACCTTGGAAGCGTGTCCTGCGCCATAGAGGGACCTGCTATGGAGAAAATGATCAATAAGATTAGCAGGAAAATTTTATTCATCACAGAGTGGAATGATAAACAAAGATAAGGCAGGGTGCAGCAAATTTCACCATATTAACAACCCGTTTTTCAATGAATGATTTCCCGTAAGTCCCCCACTGTGAATGATAAGTACACGACTCCCTTCAGGGAAATTTCCCTTCCTTGCCCTGCTCATCACTTCATAGCAAAGTTTGGCAGTATATACAATATCTGTTGGTATTCCCGTGGCCTCATAGAACTCATTCATAAAATGTATCAATTCCTCATTGTATTTTGCAAAACCTCCAAATCGTTTCTCATATTCATAATGGATAGCAGAACTAAATCCGGGTATTAAGGCCCTGATATTATTTTCCAGATGAAGATCATTTTTCACGGCGCTGAATCCGATCAGTGATTGATTAGCAGCAACACGGTTTAATAATCCTGCCATCATCGTTCCTGTTCCTGTGGCGCAGCAGATATGTGAATAGTTTAATGACTGGCAATAATTAAGTATGGTAGAGGCTCCTTCCATGCCCGGAATTCCATAACCTCCAATAGGAATCAGCATGTCTTCTTCACTAATTATTCCTTGGGGCAGGATGCCCTGATCAAATGATTGTCTGTCCAAAAAAATCAATTGCATTCCCAGTTCCTGGCATTGCTTTAATACAGCTGTGAGCATTTCTGTTCTTTCGCCTCTTATAAAACCTATTGAAGAAAGTCCAGACAAGTTAGCTGCTGCGGCTGTAGCAATAATATGATTTGACCAGGGACCTCCGAAACTGACGATCCTTTTCTTTTTTTCTCTTCTTGCAATTTCCAGGTACTTAAACAACTTGAACCATTTATTACCTGATATAACTGAATGAATCTTATCCAGCCTGAGCAAATCAATGTGAATATCCACTTTTGTGAATGATGCGGGTATTTGATCTGTACTGATCAGGGAAAGATCGGGTAATTCCATTTTTCGTCGTTGGAGCTCGAATTTAGTTTAATTTTGTACCCAATATTTTAATGATGAGCAAACCTACTTTAGTGATACTGGCAGCCGGCATGGCTTCGCGCTATGGAAGTATGAAACAAGTGGCGGGATTTGGTCCTTCCGGAGAAACGATCATGGACTATTCTATTTATGATGCTGTTCGTGCAGGCTTTGGAAAAATTGTATTTATCATACGCGAGCAATTCGAAGAAAATTTTCGCTCCATATTTGATCCAAAACTAAAAGACAAAGTGGAAACAGAATATGTTTACCAGGAGCTGGATATGTTCACTGGTGATTTCAATGTTCCCGAAGGAAGAACAAAACCCTGGGGCACAGCTCATGCAGTACTCTGTGCCCGTGATGTAGTGAAAGAACCTTTTGCGGTGATCAACGCGGATGATTTTTACGGCAGAGATTCCTTTGAAAAAGCGGCCGCATTTCTGAATAAAGATTGCCGTCCCGATAATTATGCCATCGTGGCTTACGACCTCAAAAGTACTTTATCCGATCATGGCAAAGTGAACCGCGGTGTTTGCCTTCTTGATGAAAAAGGCCATCTGGCGGGCATTGAAGAGCAAATTAATATTGGAAAAGTAAATGGTAAGATCCTTGTAGGAGATGGACTTGAACTTGAACCTAAGGAACTTTCTGCTGATACCCGGGTATCAATGAATTTCTGGTGCTTTTATGTTTCTTTTTTTGATTATACACAGAAATTATTCAATTCTTTTCTTGCTGAACATGGGGGAGAGCCTAAATCAGAATTTTTCATTCCTATTGTAGCCGATCAGTTCATTCGTGAAGGAGGTCGTATTGAATTGCTTAAAACATCAGGAAATTGGTTCGGAGTGACTTATAAAGAAGACGCACCATTTGTACAAAAAAGTATCGATGGCCTTATTTCTTCAGGAGAATATCCTCCTTCACTCTGGGAATAAAATTCATTAAAATAAAAAAGCCATCTGCAATTGCAAATGGCTTCTTTGTTCAAAGGGATAATGTCTTAATTCACTTTTACCATGTAGATATAATCCTGCACCCGCTTCACCTGTTCGGTTCTGTCGAGACCAGTGAGTGAGCTATGTGTATTTAATTTTAGTTTCTGGAAGCTGCTATCTTTTTTCAAATCCTCGAGGGCGCTGAAAATATTTTTACCATGGATCGCAAAAGCAAATCCAACAGTATTAGCTTGTCTTCCATTAAGAATGCCAATAACTTCTCCATTTTTATTCAGGATCGGACTTCCGCTGTTACCATGGTTTGCCGCAATATCGATCTGGCAACTAAGCGTGTCTCCATTATAACCGGTCTTTGCACTCAGGTAACCCTGTCCATATACGATCTCATTACGAGGATATCCCAGTGTAAAGATATTCTCAGCCAACTGACCAGAACTTTTGCTGATCGAATAAGGAATAGAAATATAGGGTTTGAAATTCTCATCCACAATTTTCAGGATGGCGATATCCTTGGTGCGATCTAAATAAACTACAGTAGCTACATAATCGCCGCGATTATTCTGCACAGCGATATTAGAAGCGCTTGATACCACATGCGCATTAGTTAGGAGATAACCTTTCACGTCGATCACAAATCCGGTACCACCGGCAGTATAAGTATTCTGACTGCGGGTGATAGTGGTCTTTACATTCTTCAATTCTGTTTCAGTCTTATTTGAACGGGTTTCCAGTGTACGGATCTTGTCACTCAGTATTTCAAAATCTCCATTTTTAGGTGATTTCGCAGCAATGGACCATACCAGGGCACTGATAGTGATGGCGGTAATCCCGGCAATAGAGGCGGCAATTGCCGTAACCCTTTTATACCGGTTCCAGAGATATACAACCTTTGCTTTTCCTTTCAATTTCATTGAGTCGATCCTTCCTGTTTCAGTAAGATCAACATGAATTTCGTTCAGGGTATGGCGAAGGGACTTTCTTTCACCAAAATGATTCAGCTGCTGGAGAAACAGCGTATGTTCCACCACCAGTTCATCGATCTCTGAATTGGTCTTGCGGAGATTCTCAAACTGCAGACGCTCGTCTGGCTTCATTTCTCCACGGATGTATCTTTCAACCGCATCCAGAATTTTGTTATCATTCATCACTGTTTCCGTTTTTATAATGAGTAAAAAAGATCTTTTTTAACCGCATCAGGCATTTATACTTCTGGTTCTTGGCATTATCCGCATTGGTATATCCGAATTTTACCGCGATCATCTGCATATTCTGCTTTTGCAGATAATAAGCCTCCAAAAGACTTTTGCAGGGTTCGCCCAGATTATTGATCGCCCTTTCCATCATTTCAAATTCAGCGTTCCGCTGCTCATGATCCTGAAGGTCCTCTTCCACCTGAACCACATCGCTCATATTGTCACCCGGACTACTGTACCGGTTCTGCTGCTGTAATCGCTTGAGCCAGAGCCGCCGGGCCACCGAGTAGACGAAAGTTTTGATCAAACAGTTGAGTTCAAATCCTCCGGCCCTCAGTTTTTCAAAAAGAACGATCATCGTCTCCTGAAATATATCCCTGGCATCATCTGCCGAACCGTTGTTGTTGATTATCAGGGACTGAATCATGTTGAAATTGTCCTCATAAATCTTTTCCACCGCCTTTCGGTCGCTGGACGCAAATCCTTCCAACAGAGTCTTCTCGTTATTCTCAGGTTTCAAGATGCCTTCTTTTAATACAGGATTTTAAAAATAGTAACCCGGAGCCGTCTAAAAAAAAATATAAAGTTCCGGGTTACCTTTTTCCCATTCCGGTATTAATCCCTGAAATATTTCACAATTCTAAAAAAATCTCGAAAATGAAAAAAGTAATTGCAATTGCTCTGATCGCAGGATCACTCGTAGCTTGTAACAACAGCGGCGAAAAAAAGGAAACTAAAGACACAACTACAATGGCTCCTGCTGTTGATTCAATTGCTGCTCCTGTTGATTCAGTAGCTGCTCCTGTTGATTCAATAGCTGCTCCTAAGAAAATGTAAGATATTTTAGGCAAGCAATCGTTTGAGGCCTTCCTGAATCAGGAGGGCCTCTTGTTTTGAGCCTTATCAAATAGCTTACCTTTGTGCGTCCCTGCCCTTAGAATTTTTTTAATTAATACATATTACGTGATAACATTTGAATCGCTTGGAATAGAGGAAGGGCTCCTCCAAACCATCACTGCATTAGGATTTACAGAACCAACTCCCATCCAGGAAAAAGCTATTCCTGTTCTTTTACAGGGCACCCGCGACTTTATCGGACTTGCCCAGACTGGAACCGGAAAGACCGCCGCTTTTGGTCTTCCTCTTTTACAACTGATTGATAAAACAAGCAAACTGCCCCAGGCCCTGGTTATTTGTCCTACCCGGGAACTTTGCATGCAGATCACCCGTGACCTGCAGGGATATAAACCCAAAAAAGATCCGATCGTCGTAACAGCCGTTTATGGCGGTACACCAATCACTACCCAGATACGTGAACTGAAAAGAGGAACTAATATCGTAGTTGCCACTCCAGGCCGACTAATCGACCTTATTGAAAGAAAGGCCATCCAACTGGAAAAGATCCATTATGTGATTCTGGATGAAGCCGATGAAATGCTGAATATGGGATTCAAAGATGATATTGAATTTATTCTGAAAAATACGCCAGAGCGTGAATCAATCTGGCTTTTCAGCGCCACCATGCCCGCAGCTATCAAGCAGGTGAGCAAAAAATACATGGAGAAACCTTTCGAGATCACCATCGGAAAAGCGAACTCCGGTTCCTCCACGATCGACCATCAATATTATAGTACCCAGCACGTAAATCGTTATGAGACCCTGAAAAGGATCATCGATTTTAACCCGGGGCTCTATGGTATCATTTTTACACGTACCAAGGCAGACGCGCAGGAGATCACTGAAACTTTGATCCGTGAAGGATATGATATTGAAGCCCTGCATGGCGATCTTACTCAGGTACAGCGTGATAAAGTGATGGCCCGTTTCCGTGAAAAAAACTTACAAATACTTATAGCTACCGATGTAGCCGCTCGTGGTATTGATGTGGTGGGTATTTCCCATGTCATCAATTACGAACTGCCTGATGATACGGAAGTGTATACTCACCGAAGCGGAAGAACTGGTCGCGCAGGTAAAAGTGGTATTTCCATTTCTATTGTAACCCCCCGGGAATTATATCGTCTCCGCCAGATTGAAAGGCTTGTAAAGACTGAATTCCATAAAATGGATATTCCTTCGGGTAAAGATGTTTGCCGTAAGCAGTTCTTTCATTTTATTGATAAAATGCTGAAAGTTGATATCAGTCATGGTGAATACGAGACCTATCTCCCTGTGCTAAGAGAAAAATTCGCAGATATTGATAAAGAGGCCATCCTTCAGAAAGTTGCGGCCCTTGAATTCGATCGCTTCCTGAAATATTATGAGAACTCAGCTGATCTGAATTTACGCACCGACGATCGTCGTGCTCCCCGCGCTGAATCAAGCCGTATGGGAACTACCCGGACAGATACACAGGGAAGGAAATTTGGAGGTAATGCCCCAAGTGGTAATTACACCCGCATTTTCGTCAACCTGGGTACCAAGGACGGATTTTATAAGGCAAGCTTTCTTCAGTACATTCTGGATATGAGTGAGCTTAGAAAAGATGTATTGGGTCGCATCGATATGAAGGAAATGAATAGTTGGGTGGAAGTTGACACGCAATCTGCTAACAAAATGATCAAGGCGATCGACGGTAAGAACTTCCGGGGTCGTAAGATCAGGATGAATCCGGCTGATTCCGTGAGATAATATATTTTAACTTGGAATTGCCGAAACGGCAGATTACATTTGTTTTATGACAAAGGCAAACAACTTTTTTGGTTACTGGTCCTATTATTACTCCAGCGAGTACCGGGTTTGCATTTGTTGACATATTGAACAACTAAAAAATCAACATAGAGATCCCGGTCAGAAACGACCGGGATCTTTTTTTATAACCAAGCTATGCAGGAAAGAAAAAAAATAGCCATCATCGGCCTTGGATTGATCGGCGGTTCATTGGCCATCCAATTGCATGAGAAAAAACTTAGTTCCTCTCTGCTGGGAGTGGAAACAAACAGCGAACATGCCGCGCAGGCATTGGAAATGGAACTGGTAGATAAAGTGGTTGACCTGGAAACAGCCATATCCTCTTCTGATGTGATCATCATTGCCATCCCTGTAAACTGGATCAATGAATTATTGCCAAGGATATTGGACATGATCGATCAGCAGATCGTGATCGACCTGGGTTCAACTAAATCAGAAATGATTGAGGCAGTGAAAAATCATCCAAAAAGAGGAAGATATGTAGCTACCCATCCTATGTGGGGAAGAGAATATAGCGGACCTACCGCTGCGGTTCGAGATGCATTTGAGAACAGGGCCGTAGTGATTTGCGATGCAGCGGATTCTGATAAAGATGCGTTGCATTGGGTAAGACATATGTACCAGAAGATCGGCATGCACCTGATCGATATGGAAGGAAAAGCGCACGATCTTCACGCGGCCTATATCAGTCATGTTTCGCATATCACTTCTTTCGCACTCGCGAATACGGTTCTGGAAAAAGAAAAAGAAGAGCAGGCGATTTTTGAAATGGCAAGTGGCGGTTTTGAAAGTACTGTGCGACTCGCGAAAAGTCATTCGGGTATGTGGGTGCCCATATTTTTACAGAACAGGCATCATGTACTTGATGTACTGAGGGAGCATATTGTTCAGTTACAAAAATTTGAAACTACGCTGGAAAATAATGATGAACAGGGATTGAAAAAACTGATCGAGGATGCGAATCGTATCCGACGGATCATCAAATAACGAAAAACTATCTTTACAATAATTATTATGGAAACTACAGAACCCATTATTTCAAGTTCGCTGGATGATCTGCTTACTAAAAGACCACTGATCATCAGCGGACCTTGCAGTGCGGAAACTGAAGAGCAGGTCTTGGCCACTGCTCAAAGATTAAAGGCCACCGGAAAAGTAGATATGCTTCGCGCTGGTATATGGAAACCGCGTACCAAACCAGGTATGTTTGAAGGTGTTGGAAAAAAAGGATTGCCCTGGCTGCAACAAGCCAAAGCGATCACCGGTTTACCAACAATTGTAGAAGTTGCTACAGCCCGACAGGTGGAAGACGCTTTGGCATTTGGCGTAGATGTTCTATGGATCGGTGCACGCACTACGGTAAATCCTTTCAGTGTGCAGGAAATAGCGGATGCATTAAGAGGGGTAGATATTCCCGTGCTGATAAAAAATCCGATCAATCCGGATCTTGAACTCTGGACAGGGGCAGTAGAAAGACTGGCTCGTGTGGGAACAAAAAAGATCGGGCTGATACATCGCGGTTTTTCTTCTTATGGAAATACGGAATACCGAAATGCGCCTATGTGGCACCTGGCCATTGAAATGAAATTAAAATATCCTGAACTGCTTTTTATCAATGATCCTTCACATATCTGTGGAAGAAGAGATATACTGTTTGAAGTAATGCAAAAAGCTATCGACCTTGATTATGACGGACTGATGATCGAATCTCATATAAATCCCGATGAGGCCTGGAGTGATGCCAAACAACAGGTAACTCCTGAACAGCTGCTGGAAATGCTGAATAAAATTGTTTGGAGAAAAGAAGAGACCAATTCGGTAGAATTTCATGCCGCCCTGGAAAAACTCAGGCAGCAGATCAATCATATAGATGATGAACTTGTTCAGATGCTATCCCGCCGCATGAAGATATCTGAGCAGATAGGAAAATATAAGAAAGATAATAATATTACAATTCTTCAAACCAATCGCTGGAATGAGATTATTGAGAAAGCGCTGGTAAAAGCAGATATAATGGGATTGAGCCGGGAGTTCATCACTAAATATTTCGATGCTGTCCATATGGAAAGTATCAATCATCAGAAAAAAGTACTGGACTCCTGATAAAGGGGTTTCAATAATATAATTCATGACAAGAAAAAAGATCAGGTACTCAAATGCCTCCACTGAATTTTATTTCGATGGGAAATTCTCGCAGCTTAATAAATTATGCAGTAAGAAGACCACTACTATTGTCACGGATGACAATGTATTCGCTGCGCACAAGAATAAATTCCGGGGATGGAACGTGATCGTATTAAAACCAGGAGAGGAATTTAAAGTGCAGGCCACTGCTGACACAGTGATCGAACAACTTATTGCATTGGAAGCAGGAAGGGATCATACCCTGGTTGCTGTAGGTGGTGGGGTGGTAACTGATCTTACCGGATATATCGCTTCTGTTTATTTGAGAGGAGTACGGGTTGGATTTGTTCCCACTACCATTCTCGGATTGGTAGATGCTTCTATTGGGGGAAAGAATGGCATTGATGTGAATGGCTTTAAGAACCTGGTAGGTACTATACGTCAGCCTGATTTTATTCTGCATGATCTTTCTCTTTTATCATCTCTTCCTGAAAATGAATGGAGAAATGGATTCGCTGAAGTGATCAAGCATGCAGCTATTTGTGATATTGCTATGTTCCGCTTGCTTGAAAAAAATAATTTGTCATTGTACCAAAATGATAATAAAGCTCTGACCGGGCTTATTCTCAGAAATTCTCAGATCAAGATAGGAGTAGTGAAGAGGGACGAGTTTGAAAAAAACAAGAGAAGGATGCTGAATTTCGGACATACTATTGGTCACGCTATTGAATCACAATACGAATTACTTCACGGTGAAGCTATCTCCCTAGGCATGGTTTGCGCAGCGCATATCTCAGAAAAAGAAACAGGGTTCAGTGAAACAGCGAGGCTGGTGAGTTTACTTGAAAGATATGGTCTGCCTGCATACGCGAAATTCAACGCAGAGAAAATATTTGCCATTTTAAAAATGGACAAAAAAAGAAAAAGTGGCCTGATCAATTATGTATTGCTTGATCAAATAGGTAAGAGCAGAATAAAGCCGTTGCCGCTTGCACAGATTCGTAAATTCCTTTCGACAACAAAAAAATGGTAGCAACAATAATTCCTTCCCCGATAAAGGGAAATATAGAGGCCCCGGCTTCCAAAAGTTCTATGCAGCGCGCATTAGCCGCCGCATGGATATGTAAAAAACCCATGACTATTTTTGGTCCGGGTCATTCTGCTGATGATAAATCCGCCATGGAGATCATTCGCGCTCTGGGTTGCAGTATTGAAGCAGGAAATGATAAATTACTTATTCTTCCTGCTACAGAAAATAAAGCAGCGGAAATTAATTGTGGAGAAAGTGGTTTGAGTATTCGCATGTTTACTCCCCTGGCTGCTCTTGGTGATCAACCCATAAGGATCATTGGATCGGGTAGCCTGGTGGGTCGTCCCATGGATTTTTTTGATAAAGTACTTCCTCAGTTAGGAGTAACCATAGAAAGTGAGCAGGGGCATCTTCCCTTGATTGTAAAAGGTCCTTTAAAACCGGCCAATATCGAGGTTGATGGATCTTTAAGTTCGCAATTTCTTACGGGACTGATCATGGCCTATGTTGCTACGGGTGCAAATAATGTGCGCATCAAAGTGCGTGACCTCAAAAGTAAACCCTATATCGCGCTAACTATCGATCTGATTCATGAACTTGGACTGGCCTATGTAGAGAATAGAAATTTTGAAGAGTTTGTTTTCAGTGGACCGCTTTCTGAAAAAGATGAATATTATTATCGTGTTGAAGGGGACTGGAGTGGAGGAGCTTTTCTATTGGTGGCAGGTGCTATTGCTGGTCCGGTATCGGTGCGCGGATTGTTTCTGGCCTCTTCACAAGCTGATCGGGCGATACTGGATGTATTTTCATTGGCCAATGCCAGTTTCGCCATTGATACCAAGGGAATTCATGTGCGTCCTGTGAAAATGAATGCTTTTCAATTTGATGCTACTGATTGTCCGGATCTTTTTCCTCCTATCGTAGCATTAGCCTCTTCCTGCGAAGGAGTTTCAATTATAAAAGGAGTGAGTCGCCTGGCGCACAAGGAAAGTGATCGTGGTATAACCTTGAAAGAAGAGTTTGGAAAAATGGGCATTCGTATTGAATTAGAAGGTGATGAAATGAAAATATATGGAGGCCCTCTGAAAGGTGGGTCACTAAGTTCTCATCATGATCATCGAATTGCTATGGCATGTGCTGTAGCCGCATTAAAGGCAGAAGGTAAATCCACCATTGAAGGGGCCGATGCGATCAATAAATCCTATCCTGATTTTTTTACCGATTTGGAAAAGCTGGGAGCAAACGTATCTTTAAGCAACAAGATCAAATGGCATGAATAGTTTTGGAAGAATTTTTCGGGTAAATATTTTCGGTGAATCACACGGTGAATCCGTAGGGATCGTCGTGGATGGTTGTCCTGCCGGATTGCCATTAACTGTTGATGATTTTCTTTCCGATCTGGAGAGAAGAAAGGGCGGACTACAAAAAGGCACAACACCAAGGCAGGAAGAAGATCTGCCTATTTTTAAGAGCGGGATCTTTAATGATCATACCACTGGCGCTCCCATTACTATAATGTTTGAGAATAAGAATATCCGCAGCAGTGATTATGAAAAGCAGCGAAGCATACCAAGACCTGGTCATGCCGATTGGGTTGCGCGAAAAAAATTCGGAGGTTTTGAAGATTACCGGGGCAGTGGACATTTCAGTGGAAGGTTGACAGTGGCCCTGGTAGCAGCAGGGGTGATCGCAAAAAAAATATTGAAACTTGCCGGAGCAGGAGAGGTAAGATCTTTGTTACTTGAAATAGGAGGAGAGAAAAATATTGAAGCAGGCTTACAAAAAGCTATCGACGCGAAAGATACCATCGGCGGTATTGTAGAATGCAGGGTCAGCGGATTACCTGCCGGACTGGGCGAACCATTTTTTGATTCTGTGGAGTCGGTAATGGCGCATATTGTATTCTCGATCCCTGCGATCAGAGGAATTGAATTCGGAACCGGCTTCCCTGCGGCGAAAATGTTTGGCAGTGAGCATAACGACACCATAAAAAATACAGAAGGAGAAACAGTTAGCAATCATGCCGGTGGAGTAGTTGGCGGTATCACCAATAATAATGAATTGGTTTTTCGCGTGGCAGTAAAACCCACTTCCTCTACGCCAAAAGAACAAAGCAGCTTGAATTGGGAAACAGGAAAGATAGAAACCATTTCCGTCAAGGGCCGACATGATCTTTGTATTGCATTGCGTGTGCCAGTAGTGTTAGAGGCGGCCACAGCAATTGTATTGGCAGATCTGCTGATGTTGGAACAGAAACTCGGAAGAATCTTGTAAGTCAGGATTTATTTTTTAAAAATTTAAAGTAAGCTATATGCCCATTATATTTCATGTTACAAAACGCAGCGACTGGGAAGGGGCGCAGAAAAATGGTGCTTATACTCATCCTGCTCTCAGTGCAGAAGGATTTATTCATTGCTCACAGGAAGAACAGGTGGCCGGCGTTTTGCAACGTTATTTCTCCGGACAAACAGATCTGGTTCGCCTTACCATTGATACTGATAAACTTATTCCACGCTGGGTATTTGAATGGTCGCCATCTACACATGACAGCTTTCCACATGTCTATGGACCTATTAACCTGGATGCTGTTATTGAAGTAAATTCTCTATGATCTTTTCCTTAATTTTTTGAATGACAGATCCAGCAATTCATAATTTGCCGCTGCAGGTAATGAATAATGCCACCATTCTGTTTCAAGCGCTTTAAATCCTGCCTGCTCCATGGTTTGTCTTAGCAGATTTCTGTTTTTTAATACGGACTCTGGCAGATCCTTAAAATCATGATGAGCCGTATCAGTGAAATTATCAAAACCGGTTCCCATGTCCAGTTCCTTGCCGCTTGCTGATTCAATAATTGTCAGATCCACCGCCACGCCGCGGTTATGTCCACTTCCCTTCGCTGGATTTGCCACATACCTTTCATCTTTTACCAGCTCCCAAAATTTTACCGTCACAGAATAAGGCCTATATGCATCAAAAATTTTTAAACCATAACCCTTTTCATGTAACAAGTCCTGCACTTTTTTCAATGACAATGCCGCATCTCTTCTCAAAAAACAGTGATAGCTACCTTTTGCATACATGTATTTGTACATGAAATTATTCAGACTTGCATAACGTATATCATAGACCAGATCTGGTATAATGGTTCCTGGCTCTACCATTTCCTTACCCGGAGTTGATGCTACCTGCCGGTGATAATCTTCCATATTCGATGTAACCAGGGGCATTTTCAGACTATCCTGCGCCCGTGAAGAATATGATGTTGAAAAAATAAACAGTCCTATCAGCAGGATGAGCGGGGGATTCTGTAATTTGTTCATACGCGAATGTAAGTTTAAACCTCATCCATGCGCAACCAATACTACCGCCTCTACCTGCCAGTGGCCATGGTTCTTCTATGGGTTGCTGGCTGCAATTCTCCTAAAAAAGAAGAACATGTTCCTTCTGTTTCACTGGATGAAATAAATGAAAGAGCCAGTCACCTGCTAAAGCAAAGCCTTGAAAAAAATGACAGCAATTTTTATCAGCAGGAGGCTATTCGCTTTGTATATAATAATAACCAGAATGCACTTGCCTGGTCGGATAGTGGGCAATGGATCCGTTGCGCGGATAGTTTTTTTCTTAAGTTAACCAATTGCCGCCTGTTGGGATTATTTCCCGATGATTATCATTTTTCCGAGTTGCAAAAAATCCGGAATGAAATTAGTGCGGATAGCCTGGGAAAAAATAAACAACATGATCCTTCTCTCTGGGCCGGCGCCGATCTTTTATTAACAGATGCCTGGCTGCATTTTGTACACGATGTAAAATTGGGAAGACTTCCCGGCGACAGTGTTTCACTGAATAAAGATTCATTACTCAATAACGCAGATTATTATAGCGCCTTTCTTCAAAGCCGTAATGCGGATTCAATCAGCACTTTTATCGCTTCCCTGGAGCCGGAAGAAAATGGTTACCTGCAATTGAAAGCAGGTATTCCTGGTTTTTTATCGAATGCACGATTTACTGAAATAACCAGGGTCCCTACCAGCATAAAGGATATAACCGCATTTAATAAACTGCTTCAAAAAAGATTATTGGAATTAGGGGTAGTTAAACAGGATAGTATAAAGTTGGATTCTGTGCAGCTTTCTGTAGCGGTTAAAAAATTTCAAAAGGATCATGATATTACTGTAGATGGAAAAGCAGGAGCGGGAACCATTCGTATGCTGAATTTAGATGATCGTGAAAAATTTGATCGTATTGCCATTAGTATGGATAAATACAAAAAATTGCCGGCAAACATGCCCGGAAACTATATCTGGGTAAACGCTTCTTCCAATTTCCTTCGTGTAATGGAAAATGGAAAACAAAAATTCATCTCCCGTGTCGTAACAGGAAAACCATTGACAAGAACACCTATGCTTACCAGTGCGCTATCAGCGCTGATCACCTATCCCCAATGGGTTCCGCCTCCAAGCATTATACTGAAAGAAATTCTTCCTGCAGTAAAAAAGAATCCTGGTTACCTGGCAAAAAAAGGATTCAGTCTGCTTGATAGTAAAGGAGATGAAGTAGATCCTTATAGCATTGACTGGACCAAATACAATAAAACCATTCCTTATAAAGTAGTGCAGGGTAGCGGTGATGCGAATGCATTAGGCATAATAAAATTTTATTTTGATAACAAATATGCTGTTTACCTGCATGATACCAATCAGCGTTATCTTTTTGGTAATGCAATGCGAAATCTTAGTCATGGTTGTGTACGCGTACAACAGTGGAGAGAGTTGCTTTCATATCTGTTGCTGAAAGACAGTTTACTGTCGGGTATTTCCAGAAAAGATTCAGTGAACAGCTGGTTGAATAAAAAAGAAAAAAGACAATTAGCCCTGAAATCGCGGATTCCCGTCTTTATCCGCTATCTTACCTGCGAAGGGCAAGACGGCCGTATACTTTTCTATGACGATGTGTATGGAGACGATAAAATGCTCCGCCAAAACTATTTTAGCCGCAAATAACCGCAAATAATGGGCTTTTCCACAACCTGAAGGGGGTTGTTGACATGCTTTAACCCGATGAATAATAAGTAAATAATTTATTTTCGGATATTGAACTTACCCGTTATTTTTGTTACGTTTAAAACCAAACTAATTTCTTTATGAAGAAGATCCTGTCTGCATTAATTGCACTGTATCTGCTTGTACCAGCGAGCTACGGGCAAAGTGATGAAATAAGACCTAAGGCTGTAGGTTTCAGTTTTTTCCTGAACGATTTCATTAGCGCCTCCCGTATACGCTCCAGCTCTTTAAACCAGGTTTTAAGCAGCCATCGTATGGCCAAGTTTGGCCAGATGGATCCTGGACTGGCATTTAATTATTTTAAGGGAATCCGTAAACACGTAGATGTAGCCATGTCATTGGGTGGTACATTCTGCCAGTATCCTTTCCCAAATAAGACCTTCAACAGCGATCGTTTCCTGCTGGAAGGTACTGCAGCTGTCAATCTTAAAATGACCACCGAAAAATACTGGGTTCAGCCCTATCTGAGCCTGGGTGTAGGCGCTCATAAATATGGTAAATATTACGGAGCCTTCATGCCTCTTGGCGTGGGATTAAAAGTAAATTTCTGGGATGATTTCCATCTCTTCATCAATTCTAGCTATCGCGTTCCTGTAACAACAGAAACCGCCAACTATCATTTCCAGCATAGTCTGGGTATTGCTGCAAGAGTTGGTAAGAAGAAAGAACCAATTAAAATGGTTCCGCCTCCTCCGCCGCCGCCTCCAAAAGATACTGATGGTGATGGCATCATAGATAGCCTTGATAAATGTCCTTTTGTGCCAGGACTGGCCCGTTATCAGGGTTGTCCTATTCCTGATACAGATAAAGATGGTATCAATGATGAAGAAGACAAATGTCCTACCGTACCTGGTCTTGCCCGTTACCAGGGTTGTCCTATTCCTGATACTGATAAGGATGGTATTAATGATGAAGAAGATAAATGTCCTACCGTTCCGGGTGTGGCGCGTTACCAGGGTTGTCCTATTCCTGATACCGATGGAGATGGTGTGAATGATGAAGAAGACAGATGTCCTACCATTCCGGGAGTAAAAGAGAATTATGGTTGCCCGATTATACCTGATACCATTCGTAGGAAAGTAGAAGTAGCAGCGAAAAATATTCTCTTCGTAACTGGTAGTGCTAAACTTGTTCCATCTTCCTTCAAAGGTTTGAATGAAGTTGCGCGCATCATGAATCAGAATCCTGGTATGAAGCTGAATATTGCAGGTCATACTGACTGGGTAGGTACAGATGAATACAACCAGAAACTAAGTGACAATCGTGCTGCATCAGTAATGAATTATATTATAAGCAAAGGTGTTGATGCCAGCCGGTTGAAATCCAAAGGCTATGGTGAAACTACCCCGATCGCTGATAATAAGACAGTTGCCGGTCGCACGAAGAACCGTCGTGTAGAACTTATGCTAAGCTATATTGAAACCGAACTGAAGTAATTGATACGAGACTTAACTGAAATGTCCCCGGCGAACCCGGGGACATTTTTTTTAATAGATTGAAAGCCTGCTTCTTATAAAAGGGTTTGGTTCAGTGAAAATTAGGCTTCCCTATGTCTTTTTTTTGAAAACATTTGACTACCTTTGCGGCGCCATTAAGGAAAGGAATGCAGGTATGGTTTGTGAGTTTGCCTTTTTCTTCAAGTGGCAGTATATGAGAGTCTAAACTATTATATCAGCTTTTGTTCCTTTTCAAGGACCCTGCCGGCTGATATTTTTCTACCCAAAAGGCAGCCCGCTACGTCGGGATCGATCGCAACTCAAATAATTAATAAATAAAACAACAAATCAAACAGTAATGGCTGACTTGAAATTTCAGAGAAACTTTGGTATTGCCGCTCACATTGATGCAGGTAAGACCACTACAACGGAGAGGATCCTTCGTTATACCGGCATGATCCATAAGATTGGTGAGGTACATGATGGCGCCGCTACTACCGACTGGATGGAACAAGAGAAGGAAAGAGGTATTACAATTACTTCTGCAGCAGTTAGCTGCCAGTGGAATTTCCCTACCGTTTTAGGTAAGGTTACCCCTGATACTAAAAATTATTATTTCAATATCATTGATACTCCAGGTCACGTGGACTTTACCGTAGAGGTAGAGCGTTCCATGCGTGTACTGGATGGTTTGATCGCATTATTTTCTGCCGTTGATGGTGTTGAGCCTCAGTCGGAAACTGTATGGCGCCAGGCCAATCGTTATAATGTACCACGTATCGGATTCGTAAATAAAATGGATCGTGCAGGTGCTGACTTTCTGATGGTAGTAAAACAGGTAAAGGAAATGTTGGGTTCCAAAGCGGTACCTCTCCAGCTTCCGATCGGCGCCGAAGATGATTTTATTGGCGTTGTTGACCTGATCAAAATGAAAGGAGTTATCTGGCATATGGAAACTGAAGGAATGACCTTCGATGAGGTAGAAATTCCAGCGGATATGTTAGAAGAGGCCAATGAGTGGAGAGCCAGCCTGGTTGAAGCAGTAGCAGAATATGATGATACGCTGATGGAGAAATTCTTTGATGATCCTAAAAGCATCTCTGAAGATGAAATTCATGAAGCTGTTCGTAAGGCAACCATTGATCTTAGCATCGTTCCAATGATGTGTGGTTCTTCTTTTAAGAATAAAGGTGTGCAGACTGCTCTTGATGCAGTTTGTCGTTACCTGCCTTCACCAATGGATATTGAAGCGGTAGAAGGTATTAATCCGGATACTGGCGAGATCGTAAAACGTCGCCCGGATTCGAAAGAACCATTTGCGGCCCTGGCCTTTAAGATCATGACCGATCCATTCGTTGGACGTCTGGCCTTCTTCCGGTGCTATTCAGGTCATCTGGATGCAGGTTCTTATGTTTTGAATGTAAGAAGCGGTAAGAAAGAAAGAATCAGCCGTATCATGAAAATGTTTGCCAATAAGCAGAATCCTATCGACTTCATTGAAGCAGGAGATATAGGAGCAGCTGTTGGTTTCAAAGAGATAAAAACCGGAGATACACTTTGTGATGAAGACTATCCGATCGTGCTGGAGAATATGTTTATACCTGAGCCAGTGATCTCAGTGGCAATAGAGCCAAAGACACAGGTAGACGTAGATAAAATGGGTATGGCCATTGCCAAACTTGTAGAAGAAGATCCTACGCTTCGTGTACGTACCGATGAAGAAACAGGACAAACCATACTTTCAGGAATGGGTGAATTGCACCTGGAAATCATCGTAGATCGTATGAGAAGAGAATTTAAAGTAGAAGTTAACCAGGGTGCGCCACAGGTTGCGTATAAAGAAGCATTCCAGGCTACAGTTGAACACCGTGAGACACTGAAGAAGCAGACCGGTGGTCGTGGTAAATACGCAGATATCGTATTCAACCTTGGACCTGTTGATAAAGAATGGCAGGCAGAGAATCCGGATAAGCGTTATCAGTTCGTCAACGATCTTTTCGGTGGATCCATTCCACGTGAGTTTGTTCCGGCTATTCAGAAAGGTTTTGAGCAGGCAATGACAACGGGTGTACTTGCAAGTTATCCTGTTGCCAATATGAAGATCCGTGTATTTGATGGTGGATTCCACGCGGTTGACTCCGACTCAATGTCTTTCGAGCTTTGCGCCCGTCAGGGATTCCGCGA
This sequence comes from Chitinophagaceae bacterium, assembly GCA_046596515.1. Taxonomy (GTDB): domain Bacteria; phylum Bacteroidota; class Bacteroidia; order Chitinophagales; family Chitinophagaceae; genus JJ008. Next base: position 34,734 of record JBKJMI010000104.1, read on the forward strand.
AGCGGCAAGAAAGGCTAAGCCCGTATTGCTGGAACCAATTATGAAAGTGGAAGTGGTAACACCAGATCAGTACATGGGTGATGTGACCGGTGACCTCAATCGTCGTCGTGGTATGCTGGAAGGAATGGACAACCGAAACAATGCGCAGGTGATCAAAGCCAAAGTGCCATTGAGCGAAATGTTCGGTTATGTAACCCAGCTTCGTTCATTATCATCAGGAAGAGCTTCTTCTACTATGGAGTTCTCTCATTATTCTCCTGCTCCGGCTGGTATCGCTGAAGAAGTGATCGCCAAGATCAAAGGGAAGAATGTGAATGCATAATAAAAGTCAATTAAATTTTAAGATAAGAGGTCGCTTCGGTGGCCTCTTTTTTTTTGAGGAAGAGGTCACGAATAATTAATAATTATTAATTCCTGATTCCTGATTATTGTCTCCAAATGAGTTTCCGGTTTTTATTACCTTAACAGAACATGAAAAGAACACTAATTCTTATTTTACTTTTAATCCCTTCATTTCTGTACTGTCAGGAAAAACAGATCAGCAGTGGAATGAAGATCAATCGGTCCATGAAGATGAAATCAATGGTCTATCGGTTGAATGCTCCATTGGATACCTCGACTGCCTTAATAGAAATTTCAGGGAATAATATTGTGGTTGATTTCAATAACTCGGAATTAAAAGGAAGTAACGACATATCTGATCCCGATGGATTTTACGGTATTGCCATATATATCAGGGATAGTAAGAGGGTCACTATAAAAAATTTAAAGGCAAGAGGGTATAAGATCGCTTTGCTGGCCAGAAATGTGGATGAACTGGTGCTTGATAATTGTGATCTAAGTTATAATTATCGTCAGCATCTGAACAGCACAGAGGAGAAGGAAGATATTTCCGACTGGATGAGCTTTCATCATAATGAGAAAGATGAATGGTTGAGATACGGTGCGGCGTTTTATTTAAGAGGATGCAATAAGGCGGTTATAAAAAATTGCAAGGTGACCGGAGGACAGAATGCCCTGATGATGATGGAATGCAATGACGCGAAGATATATAACAATGATTTTTCTTTTAATTCAGGTATTGGTCTGGGTATGTATCGATGCAACCGAAACCAGGTTTCCTTTAACAGGATCAATTTTAATGTAAGAGGACATAGCGAAGGAGTTTATAACCGCGGGCAGGATAGCGCCGGCATTCTGATCTATGAGCAGAGCAGCAACAATATTTTTTATAAAAATTCTGTGACCCATAGCGGAGATGGATTTTTTTTATGGGCAGGGCAGACCACGATGGATACAGGTAAAGGTGGATGCAATGATAATTTACTATTGGAAAATGATTTTTCATTTGCGCCCACGAATGGGGTGGAGGTTACGTTCAGCAGAAATTTTATGGTCAGCAACCGTATCATCGGTTGTGATCATGGTATATGGGGCGGCTATAGTTATGAGAGCAGGATCGAGAATAACAAATTCGGGAATAACCGTATTGGTATTGCCATTGAGCACGGTCAGCATAACCTGATCATAGATAATATTTTCATGAAAGATAAGTTGGCGATTAAATTATGGTCGAACCCTTCACAGCCTGCCGATTGGGGATATGCAAAATATCATGATACGCGTAGTGTGGGTTATGTGATCGCAAGAAATAGTTTTAATTCGTCTGGTGCGGATATAGATATAAAAGGAACCGATTCGGTAAGATTGTTTGACAATAATTTTAATAACAAACATTCACTCGTGGATTCAATGCGTGTGGAGATAAAAGAAAAAAAATGGTTAGCACCGCGTGTACCACAGGCAATGGATCCATTCAAAGGAAATGGGAGAATGGAGGGTAGAAAAAATATCCGAATGCTGGAGTGGGGGCCCTATGATTATCGTTCGCCACTGATATGGAATTCTGATCCTGCAGATAGCGCAGGATGGATGCGCTTTGATCTGTTGGGTCCGAAAGGTCAGTGGAAGATCGTGCATATAAAAGGAGCGGATGAGTTTACTATGAAAGAAGGAATACTTCCGGCGCATATTTTAGCAAAAAGAACAACATCTGATAAAACAGATATTCAGATCGATCTGGAATTTAGGGGAGAGGCTATTGTTACGCCATTGGGTGATAGCGTTGCGGCAGGGGAAGTTTATATATTCCGATTCAGGAAATTCTTTCAGCCTATGAACTGGAAGGTTTCTTTTTACGAGTTGGATACTCTGAAGTATAACCCGATTAATACAGGTTCTTTATTTAAGGATGGGCAGACCCCGGCTCCTTTTAAGATCGATACAGTAAATAAAATTGATTATGTATGGTGGGGAGGAATAAAGGCGGGGTCCAGGCAATATGTCCAATTTATTACAGCGGCTGAGGCCAATGCCAAATTTGATCCCGGAGAATACGAGATCTCCCTGACCTGGGATGATGCCTGCCGATTGTATATTGATGGCAAACCAGTGATCCAGGAATGGGATCCCTCGAGGTATGTTTTTGATGAATCCCCGAATAAAAAGATCAGGCTTCATTTAGGTGGAGAACATAGTTTCAGAATAGAGCATTTGGAGTTGGGGGGATTTGCCACAATAAATCTGAAAATCAAACCAATATGAGAGGGGTTAGGGGTTAGAGGTTAGGGTTTAGGTCTCCATCTGGCAGAAATCTCTAAACTCTAAACTCCTCAAAATAACTTCTCCCAGATTTGGAAGCAATGCCCTGCTTACATACCTTTGCACTCCCAAAGAAAATTGGGTATTTCAGATATGTCTCAGCGAATCAGGATCAAATTGCAGTCTTACGATCATAATCTGGTTGATAAATCAGCCGAAAAGATCGTAAAAACTGTGCGCAGCACAGGTGCCGTTGTAACCGGACCTATTCCTCTGCCTACAAGGCGTAAGATATTTACCGTGTTGCGTTCGCCGCACGTGAATAAGAAGAGCCGTGAGCAGTTTCAGTTAGCGACGCACAAGCGTTTGCTGGATATCTATACGTCCTCTTCCAGGACCGTAGATGCGCTGAGCAAGCTGGATCTTCCCAGCGGTGTAGAAGTAGAGATCAAAGCGTAGAATATAGTTATTAGTTAGCAGTTATTAGTTGGGAGTAAACAGCCAGCCACTAATTGCAGAAGAAGTTCTTATAAAATAAATTTATTCATCTCTCAATTAGTTGGTCTTCCAATTGAAAAAAGAGCTCTGATATCTCAGTTTCCAATTAGGAGCTGGGGACAACATAAAACAAGCCATTCAAGGTTTGTTTACTGCCGGTACTTCTGAACAAAAAGAAAAGGTCGGCAGCTAAACGGGGATTGAAGTATTTGCTGGTTATCTGTAGTTTTTAACTACAGATATAACAACAAATTACTGTCCCAATAACCTTGAGGCACAAACTGAAAGACATGCAAGGTATTATTGGGAAAAAAATCGGGATGACCAGCATCTTCGATCCTACGGGCAAACAAACAGCCTGCACGATCATTGAGGCAGGTCCTTGTGTAGTTACACAGGTTAAAACACCAGAATTGGACGGCTACAGCGCCCTCCAGCTTTCTTTCGGCGACAAGACAGACAAGCACACTACAAAAGCCGAAAAGAATCACTTCGCAAAAGCTACAACAGCTCCCAAAAAATTTTCAAAGGAATTCCGCAATTACTCACTCGAGAAAGCTCTTGGTGAGACCATTACCGTTGACATCTTCACTGAAGGTGAAAAAGTGGAAGTGGTGGGTACTACCAAGGGTAAAGGTTTTCAGGGTGTGGTAAAGCGTCATGGTTTCCATGGTGTGGGCGGGCAATCACATGGCCAGCACGATCGTAGTCGTGCACCTGGTTCATTGGGTAACTCATCTGATGCCAGCCGTGTAATGAAAGGTATGCGTATGGCCGGCCGTATGGGTACTGACCGTGTTAAGACCAAAGGATTGAAAGTGGTGAAGATCTTCACTGAAAAGAATTATATCCTGGTTAGCGGATCTGTTCCCGGTCATATAGGTTCAATTGTACTGATTCAAAAATAATTAGGCTAAAACTCAATAAGATGAAAGTAGAAGTTTTAAATATAAATGGTAAAGCGACCGGCCGCAGCGTGGAGCTGCCCGAAGAGATCTTCGGAGTTGAGCCTAATAACCACGTGATCTATCTGGCCGTTAAGCAATATCTCGCAGCGCAGCGCCAGGGTACACACAAGGTGAAGACCCGTGCAGAAGTACAGGGTGCCAGCCGTAAACTGCATCGCCAAAAAGGTACCGGTGGTAGCCGTAAGGGTAATATCAGGAATCCATTATATAAAGGTGGTGGTTCCATCTTCGGTCCAAAACCACATGGTTATGATATAAAGGTGAACCGTAAGGAGAAAGATCTGGCTAAGATCTCCGCTCTTTCTCATAAGGCGAAAGAAAATGCCATTATGATTGTGGAAGATATCAGTATTGAAACGCCTAACACAAAATCATTCGTAGACATTCTGGGTTTTCTGAATATTGCTGATAAAAAGACGCTATTCGTTACTCCTGAATACAATGAGAATGTGCAGAAGTCAATTCAAAACATTCCTTATGTACTGGGTTCACTGATGAGCGATATGAACACATATGATATCGTGAATTCTGAAGTGCTGGTACTTACAGAAAGTGCCGCGAAGATCTTTGGAGAAGACGAGAACTAATTTTAAATCGATTAAATCAATAGAAAGATGAAACTTTCTGAAGTACTTATTAAGCCGATATTGACCGAGAAAGCGAATGCACAGCAGGAGAAACTCCGTCGCTATGCATTCAAAGTGGCCAGGAAGGCAAATAAGCTGGAGATCAAAAAGGCTGTAGAAACTTTCTATGGTGTAAATGTGACCAATGTAAATACCAGCGTTGTACCCGGCAAGAACAAAAGCCGTTTTACCAAAGCAGGTGTGATCTCAGGTCGCAAACCAGCTTATAAAAAAGCATTTGTAACTGTGGCAGTAGGAGAGAATATTGACCTCTACTCGAACATTTAAGAATAACCAGAATGGCAATCAACCGCCGCGAAGTGTTGTAAACAGTAAACCGAAGAATATTTAAAAAATGGCATTAAGAAAATTTAAACCCGTAACGGCCGGTACTCGCTGGAGGATCGGAAACGCTTACGCAGAGGTGACGACAAATGTGCCTGAGCAATCGCTCCTGGAAACAAAGAAAAGATCTGGCGGACGTAACTCTTCAGGACGTATGACCATGCGCTATATCGGTGGAGGTGCGAAGAAGAAATATCGTGTGATCGATTTTAAAAGAAATAAGCAGAATCTGGAAGCTACCGTGCTTTCAATTGAATATGATCCAAACCGTACCTGTTTTATCGCACTGGTAGAATATGGTGATGGTGAGAGAAGATATATCATCGCTCCGCAGGGTCTTACTGTAGGAATGAAAGTGATGAGTGGAGATAATGTAGCACCTGAGATCGGAAATGCACTCGTGATGAAAAATATGCCATTGGGTACCAATGTGCATAATATCGAGATGCAACCTGGTCAGGGAGGTAAGATCGCCCGCAGTGCTGGTTCATCTGCTCAATTGACGAACAAGGAAGAAAAATATGCGATACTGAAAATGCCAAGTGGTGAGTTGCGCAAGGTGTTGATCAATTGCTATGCTACCGTTGGTGTGGTTAGTAATAGTGATCATAGTCTGCAGAGCATGGGTAAGGCAGGTCGTAACCGTTGGAAAGGTATTCGTCCCCGTACCCGTGGTGTAGCCATGAACCCGGTAGATCACCCGATGGGTGGTGGTGAGGGTAAGGCTTCCGGTGGACAGCCAAGAAGCAGAAACGGTCAATATTCAAGAGGGTTGAAGACCCGTACCAAAGGAAAGGGTAGCGACAAGATGATCATCCAGCGTAAAAACGGAAGCAAGCTGGCTAAATAAATTAAACTCTTAACTCTAAACGTTCAACGATAAATGGCACGTTCAATTAAAAAAGGTCCTTATATAGCTTCTCACCTCGATAAAAAGGTGGTGGCTATGAATGATGGCAAATCAAAGAAAACTGTGGTGAAGACCTGGAGCCGTCGTTCCACTATCACTCCGGAATTCGTAGGGCATACGTTCGCCGTGCATAACGGTAATAAGTTCATCCCTGTTTACGTAACGGAATTCATGGTGGGTCATAAGTTGGGAGAATTTGCGCCAACTCGCCAGTTCAGAGGACACTCAAGTAAGAAAGTAGATTAATAAGAAAGCCGTGAGCTACGTCCGACGCGTTGGAACGAGCCCTGGTAAAATAAAAGAATCATTGCTATAAGTATTCAGCTCGCAGCTCGAAGCTCATAGCTCAAAGCTTAAGAAAAAATGGAAGCAGTAGCTAAACTCAGAAATTATCCGACCTCACCGCGCAAGATGCGCTTGCTGGCCGATCTGATCCGTGGTCAGAAGGTGGAGCATGTGCTTGCTCAATTGGAGCATCATCCAAAACATCCTGCTGTACCACTTCGTAAGTTGGTACTAAGCGCAATCAGCAACTGGAAACAAAAGAATGATGGTGGAGATGAGAGCGCACTGGTGATCAAGACCATTTTCGTTGACGGGGCCCGTACCCTGAAGCGTATGCGTCCTGCACCGCAAGGTCGTGGATACCGTGTGCGTAAACGCAGCAACCACGTAACCTTGATCGTAGACACAAAAGAATCAAAAAACTAAAGTTAATAAACCAATAACATGGGTCAGAAAGCAAATCCGATCGGCAACAGGTTAGGCATCATCCGCGGATGGGAGTCCAACTGGTATGGCAGCAAAAAAGATTACGCTGGCAAACTGATCGAGGACCATAAGATCAGAACTTACCTTAACGCCCGTATCAACAAGGGTGGCATCTCCAAGATCGTTATTGAGAGAACATTGGGTAAACTGATCATCACCATTCACACTTCCAAGCCAGGTATCATCATTGGCAAAGGTGGTGGAGAAGTAGATCGCATCAAGGAAGAGCTGAAGAAGCTTACGAGTAAAGATGATGTGCAGATCAACATTCTTGAGATCCGTCGTCCTGAGCTTGATGCGATGATCGTAGCTGATACGATTGCCCGCCAGATCGAGAACAGGATCAATTTTAAAAGAGCCATCAAGATGTCTATCGCTTCCGCGCTTCGTATGGGTGCTGAAGGGATCAAGGTAAAAGTGGGTGGTCGTTTGGGCGGATCTGAGATTGCCCGTTCTGAAGAATTCAAACAAGGTCGTGTGCCTCTGCATACGTTCCGTATGGATATCGATTATGCGAATGTATTCGCGCTAACTGTTTACGGTAAGATCGGTATCAAAGTATGGATCTGTAAAGGAGAAGTTTTGACCAAGCGTGACCTGAATCCAAATTTCATAAGTGGTAAAACCGAAACAGGTGGAGACCGCAGAGAAAGAAGAGATGAGCGTCCTGATCGCAGAGATGACAGAAGAGGTGGTGGAGGAGGAAGGGAGAGAAGACATTAAGAAGCTGCGAGCCACGAGCCATGAGCCACGAGCCCGTAAAAATAAAAACAGAGTTTAATTGCTATAAGATTCAGCTCACAGCCCGAAGCTCATAGCTCAAAGCTTAAAAAATATGTTACAACCGAAAAGAACGAAACACAGGAAGATGCAGAAGGGTCGCATGAAAGGCGACGCGAAAAGAGGCGCTACCATCGCCTTCGGATCATATGCACTTAAGGCGCTTGATTCACATTGGATCACTGACCGCCAGATAGAGGCGGCCCGTCAGGCGCTGACCCGTGAGATGAAAAGAGAAGGTAATGTGTGGATCCGCATTTTCCCTGATAAACCGATCACCCGCAAGCCGCAGGAGGTAAGGATGGGAAAGGGTAAGGGTAACCTGGAATTCTGGGCTGCCGTAGTGAAACCTGGTCGTATCATATTTGAAGTAGATGGCGTTACCGAAGCAGTAGCAAAAGCCTCACTGGCATTGGCTGCAGGTAAACTGCCTATTAAAACAAAGTTCATTACACGTCGTGACCTGGTCACTGCGTAATCAAAATATTAAATCGACAAGTGATGTCAAAGAAAGCTGATTTTGTAAAAAGCATACATGGTATGAACGAGCAGGACCTGAATGCCCGCCTCGAAGAAGATAAGCAACGCCTTAAGAAACTGGAGTTTGCTCATGCCATTTCTCCCTTGGAAAACCCAATGACCATTCGTTCTCTTCGTCGCGATATCGCGCGTTTGATAACGGAGATCAAATTAAAATAACCAGGAAGAAAATGCCGCCGCTACTAGCTTAATGCTACTGGCAAAGCGAAAATTTTGAATTTAAAAAGGCCCAAAGGCCGGAAGCTAAAAGCTTAAAAAAAATGGAAGCAAGAAATTTAAGAAAAAGCAGGATCGGGGTGGTGACCAGCAACAAGATGGCCAAGACCATCACTGTTGAGGTTGAAAGAAAAGTAAAGCACCCTATCTATGGTAAGTTCGTTAAAAAGACTACCAAGTTCCATGCGCACGATGATAAAAGTGAGTGCAGCATCGGGGATGTAGTTAAGATCATGGAAACACGTCCTATGAGTAAGACGAAGAGATGGAGATTAGTGGAAGTGGTTGAGAAAGTGAAATAAGAAAGCAGCGACGAGCTACGAGCCCTGAGCTACGAGCCGTATCACGAATAATTTGAATAACATATGCTATTTCTGTGAGTTAAAAACTCGCAGCTCATAGCTCAAAGCTTAAGAAAATGATTCAGCAAGAAAGCCGTTTAAATGTGGCGGATAACAGTGGTGCCAAAGAGGTGCTTTGTATCCGTGTACTCGGCAATAGCGGTCAGCGCTATGCCCGTATTGGTGATAAGATCGTAGTTACTATAAAGGATGCATTGCCGGCAGGTGGGATCAAAAAAGGTACTGTTACAAAGGCTGTGATCGTTCGCACCACTAACAAACTGCGTCGTAAGGATGGTTCTTATATCCGTTTCGATGATAACGCGGTGGTGATCCTGAATGCTTCTGATGAACCAAGAGGTACACGTATTTTCGGCCCGGTGGCCCGTGAACTGCGCGATAAAGGGTATATGAAAATTATTTCACTGGCACCGGAAGTATTGTAAGAAAGCCGCGAGCTACGAGCCTTGAGCTACGAGCCGCGATAAAAGATAAATAGAATAGCTGTAGGGTGAGTCTCAAAGCTCGTAGCTCGCAGCTCAAAGCTCAAAAAAAATGAAAGCAAGATTTAAACCCAAGTTCGCGATCCGCAAAGGTGACAATGTGGTCGTCATCGCCGGCGACGATAAGGACATGACCAAGCCACGTGTGGTGAAGGAAGTGATCCTTGAAAAGCAAAAAGTGATCGTTGAAGGTGTGAACATCATCACCAAGCATACCAAACCTTCCGCGCAAAATACGCGTGGCGGTATCGTGAAAAAAGAGGCGCCAATTCATATCAGCAATGTAATGTTGTATGACCCAGCACAAAAAGCGGGAGCAAGAGTTAGCCGCGTAAGAAAAGATGGTAAAACAGAAAGAGTTTTTAAAACTAAAAAAACTCAGGGAGGTAAATAATAATGGCAGCGAAAACATATACTCCGAGATTGGCAGATAAGTACAAGAAAGAAGTTGTACCTGCCCTGGTAAAAAAATTCGGATACACATCCGTAATGCAAACTCCGAAACTGGAGAAGATCTGTCTTAACCGTGGCGTTAACGGAGCCGTTTCCGATAAGAAACTGGTAGATATCGCCGTGGATGAGCTGACAATGATCACCGGTCAGAAAGCCGTTGCTACCATGTCAAAAAAGGATATCTCCAACTTCAAACTTCGTAAGAACATGCCTATCGGCGCGCGCGTAACACTGCGTGGCGTTAAGATGTTCGAATTCCTTGATCGTTTGGTTGCGGTGGCCCTGCCCCGTGTACGCGACTTCAAAGGAGTAAATGAAAAAGCATTCGATGGCCGTGGTAATTATACGCTGGGTGTAACCGAGCAGATCATTTTCCCGGAAGTCGATATCGATAAAGTAAACCGCATCACCGGACTGGACATCACGTTTGTGACTTCCGCTGAGACAGATGAAGAAGCCTATGAACTGCTGAAGGAATTAGGTATGCCTTTCCGTAATGCGACTAAGAATAACTAATAAACAAAAAAGTAAATTAATACAACATGGCTAAAACCTCCATCACAGCCAGGCAGAAAAAAAGGGAAAGAATGGTTGCCCAATACGCCACGAAACGTGAAGCGTTGAAAAAAGCCGGCGACTGGAAAGGACTGGACGAATTGCCGAAGAATTCTTCGAAAGTTCGTTTGAAGAACCGTTGTCAGATCACCGGTCGTCCAAGAGGGTACATACGCTACTTTGGATTATCCAGGATCGCTTTCCGTGATATGGCATTGAATGGAAAGATCCCAGGTGTTAAAAAAGCAAGCTGGTAATAGAAAAGTTAGTAGTTGGGAGTTATCAGTTAGTAGTAAGTACAACGATAGCTCAAGACTGAGAGAAATAAATTTATAAACTAAACATTCCAATTATCCGCCACTGGCGGACGTAGGAGGACAAAAAATATGGTAACAGATCCTATCGCAGATTTCCTGACCAGGATTCGTAATGCGCAAATGGCTCAGCATCGTATCGTGGAGATACCCGCTTCCAATCTGAAGAAGCGTATGACAGAAATCCTGTACAACCAGGGTTATATTCTGAAATACAAATTTGAAGATGATAGTAAGCAGGGTCTGATCAAGATCGCCTTGAAATACGATCCGTCAACTAAGCAACCAGCTATTCAAAGCATGGAAAGAGTAAGCCGTCCTGGTCTTCGCCAGTACGCTTCTCCGGCAGAGTTTCGCCGTGTGAAGAACGGTCTGGGTGTAGCTATCATCTCTACTTCAAAAGGAGTGATGACAGACAAGGAAGCTAAAGTTCAGAATGTAGGCGGAGAAGTTCTTTGCTACATCTACTAATCATCATGCATAGCAGCTAGTAGCTTGAGACTAGCAGCTAGAAGCTAAATAAAAACCCTTAAGCCGATACCTATCAGGCTGACCGGTAACGATAAACAAGAATAGAAAACATTTAAAACATTTGATATGTCCCGTATAGGTAAACAAGCGATCGTGATCCCTGAAGGAGTGACCATCACACTTGGTAAAGACCATGTGGTTACTGTGAAAGGAAAGAAAGGTGAATTGAAACAGGCGATAGATCGCGATATTACTGTAGAAATTGCTGATGGCAAACTGACCTTTGGCCGTCCTACAGACCAGATCCGTCACCGTGCCTTGCATGGTTTGTATCGTTCTCTTGCATCTAATATGGTGAAGGGCGTTACAGAAGGATATGTGCGTAAACTTGAATTGATCGGTGTGGGTTTCAAAGCCGCTAGTCAGGGTAATATGCTCGACCTGGCGCTTGGTTATTCTCACAATATCGTTTTCGAAGTACCTACAGAACTGAAGGTAGTTACCGCTCAGGAAAAAGGACAAAATCCTTCTATCACCCTGGAAGGAATCGATAAGCAATTGATTGGTCAGGTGGCCGCTAAATTACGCGGGCTCCGTAAGCCGGAACCTTACAAAGGAAAAGGTATACGCTATGTAGGCGAGATTGTTAGGAAGAAAGCAGGTAAAGCAGCCGGTAAATAAGAGTCGAAAGTCTGGAGCCAATAGTCCGGAGTCTCGAATCAGTATAAAAAATAAAAATGATCCCTGGCAGCATCAGGGAAATAAATAAAAAGCAATGAACGCAAAGACTAAATCATCAAGAAGAGAAAGGATCCGTTATAATATCCGCGCCAAAGTTTCTGGTGTGGCTGTTAAACCCCGCCTCTCTGTTTTCAGAAGCAATACTGAAATCTACGCTCAGCTGATCGATGACCTCAATGGGGTCACACTCGCATCCGCTTCAAGCAAGGATAAAGAGATCAGTGCTCAGAAAATAACTAAAGGAGAGAAGAGCAAACTGGTAGGAACAACGATTGCCCGTAAGGCATCAGAACTTGGACTTACCGAGGTGAAGTTTGATCGCGGTGGTTATTTGTATCATGGTCGTGTGAAAGCGCTGGCTGATGGTGCACGTGAAGGCGGACTTAAATTTTAATTTTAAAAATCTTAATAGATACTGTAAATGTCAAAGTTCAACGTAAACAAGGTTAAAGCAAGCGACCTCGAGCTGAAGGATAAGGTGGTAGCCATCAACCGTGTTGTTAAGACCACCAAAGGTGGCCGTTCATTTAGTTTCTCTGCTCTTGTAGTAGTAGGAAATGAAGCAGGCGTAGTTGGCCATGGTTTGGGTAAAGCCAAAGAAGTACAGGAAGCCATCACCAAGGGTATCGAAGATGCCAAGAAGAACCTTATCAAGGTTCCGGTGATGAAAGGAACCATTCCTCACGATCAGTGGGCGAAAGAAGGTGCTGCTAAAGTTTTGATCAAGCCTGCTGCACATGGTACAGGTGTGATCGCCGGAGGCAGCATGCGTGCTGTACTGGAATTAGCCGGTGTAACTGATGTATTGGCCAAGTCACTAGGATCTGCTAATCCACACAACGTGGTAAAAGCAACTGTAAAAGCTCTTGCACTTTTGCGTGAGCCGATCAATGTTGCCAAGACCAGAACAGTGGGGTTGAAGAAAGTGTTCAATGGCTGATGATTAGTTGAGTAGTTGAGTGGTTGATGAGTTGAGAAATACAGCCACATTAAAAGAGTTTATCAAAGAATTAATATGAAAAAGATAAAAATAACATTGGTCAAAAGCCCCATCGACCGTCCTGAGCGTCAGAAATTGACTATTCAGGCACTGGGTTTGAATAAGACCAATTCAAGTAAAGAAGTAGAAGCTACTCCACAGATCTTGGGTATGGTTCGCAAAGTGAGCCATCTTGTGAAAGTGGAAGAAGTGAAATAACAACCAATGCGAGGGGTGATTCCCCGCTGAGTACAAAATCAAAAAAATGAAATTACATCAATTAAGACCTGCTAAAGGCGCAACACACAAAGTAAAAAGATTAGGACGTGGTGAAGGATCCGGACATGGCGGAACATCCACAAAAGGTAACAAGGGTGGACAAAGCCGCGCCGGTTATAAAAGCAAAAGATCTCACGAAGGTGGACAGATGCCAATTCAGCGTCGTGTTCCAAAGCGTGGTTTTAAAAATCCGCATCGTGTAGAATATAAAGTATTCAACCTTGGCCAGATCGAACAACTTGCGGCCAAATATAATATCACAGAATTCTCAATGGAGAATCTCTATGTGAACGGACTGATCAGCCAGACAGATAAAGTGAAATTGCTTGGAAATGGTGAGCTGAAGACCAAACTGACCTTCAAGGTAAATGCTGCCAGCGATAAAGCGAAAGTGGCTATTGAAGCAGTTGGCGGATCGGTAGAAATAGTAAGGTAAATTCGCTAAATTGCAATGACGCATATTGTATGCGTCTTTTGTTTTACATGCTTTAAATTTTTGAACTCTCTGTGAAAAAATTAATACAGACCTTAAAGAATATCTGGAGCATCGAGGAGTTGCGCAACAAGATATTATTCACCCTGATGATGATTGCTGTTTACAGGTTGGGTTCGCATATCTCATTGCCGGGCATCAATCCTACACTGCTGAAGACAAGTGAGAGCACCGGTATACTCGGTCTCATCAACTCCTTCTCTGGTGGTGCGTTTAATAACGCATCTATTTTTGCATTGGGTATCATGCCCTATATCTCCGCTTCTATCTTTATGCAGCTAATGACGGTGCTTGTGCCCCGTTTTCAGAAATTGCAGAAAGAAGGAGAAAGTGGAAGAAAGAAGATCAATCAGTATACCCGCTACCTCACTATTGCTGTAACTGTGCTGCAGGCTTCCGCTTATGTTAGCTATCTGCGTAACGGAATACTTTCTCAGGGTGGGTTGATGTCTGGATTTACTCCGGGCGATTTCTGGCTTACCACAGTCGTGGTCCTCACCGCAGGTACCATGTTTGTAATGTGGATGGGTGAGAAGATAACAGATAAAGGATTGGGTAATGGTACATCACTGATCATCATGATAGGTATCGTTGCCAGGCTTCCGCAAAATTTCTTACAGGAGTTGAGCGCCAAATCTGTTCGTAATGGACAGATTCTGGTATTCATTATTGAAGTTGCTATACTGATTGCTATTATCATGGGTTGCGTAATGCTGATCCAGGGTGTTCGAAAAGTACCGGTCAATTATGCAAAGCAACTCGTAGGTAATCGCCAGTTCGGTGGTGGTGGCGCACGTCAGTTCCTTCCATTGAAAGTGAACAGTGCCGGTGTTATGCCAATCATCTTTGCACAAGCGATCATATTCATTCCAACCATATTTGCCAATTTCAATCCTACAAAAGGTGCCTTTCTTCTCGCGCTGAATGATCATAGCAACCCCTGGTATATGCTGATCTATTCTGTGGTAGTGATCGGATTTACATTCCTGTACACCGCATTGATATTTAATCCTAAACAGATCGCAGATAATCTGAAGCAGAATAATGGATTTATTCCTGGCGTAAAACCCGGTCAGCCCACTGCAGATTATATTGGACAGATCATGGATAAGATCACACTTCCCGGAGCCATCCTTCTCGCTTTCATTGGTATCCTTCCGGGTATCGCAATGAGCATGGGTGTTACTCAGCAGTTCTCAACCTTCTTTGGTGGAACTTCATTGCTGATCATGGTAGGTGTTATCCTTGATACGTTGCAGCAGATCGAGACCCAATTGCTGATGAGGCAATATGATGGTCTGATGAAAAGCGGCCGTATCCAGGGACGTCAAACGACTTCCGCAGTACAAATGTGATAAACAGATTATAATTTTATTGACCCGGTTCATTTTTGGACCGGGTTTTTTTTGAGAGATGGTTGAGTAAGTTGAGAAGGTTTAGGTGTGAAAGTCTCTAAACTTCCTAAACCTTCTCAACTCTCTCAACCTTGACTTTTATTCTATCTTTGTAACGTATGATCCTAAAAACAAATGATCAGGTAGAGCAGATGCGAAAAAGCGCCTTGCTGGTGAGCAGCACACTGGCGGAGATTGCAGGTCTTTTAAAGCCTGGAATCACAACTCTATCTCTGGATAAACGCATTGGTGGGTTCATACGGGATCATAATGCTATTCCTTCTTTTCTTAATTATCATGGTTATCCATTTAATTCATGCATCTCGGTGAATGATGTGGTGGTGCATGGATTTCCTGGAAAATACGAATTGAAGAATGGAGATATCATTTCCGTAGATATTGGGGTGATTCTGGATGGATGGCATGGTGATCATGCTTACACATTCGCTATTGGTGATCCGGGCCCTGAGGTTATGGAATTGATCCGGGTGACCAGGGAATCGCTTTTTAAAGGAATTGAAAAAGCCGTGGTAGGAAATCGAATTGGAGATATCGCCTACGCTATACAGGAGCATACGGAGAAAAAATATGGATACGGTGTGGTGCGTGAGCTGGTAGGACATGGATTGGGAAAAAATCTGCATGAAGATCCGCAAGTTCCCAATTATGGAAAAAGAGGAACAGGGGCCAAACTGAAAGATGGATTAGTGCTGGCCATTGAACCCATGATCAATATGGGAACAAAGGATGTATTTACAGAGGCCGATGGATGGACCATAAGAACAAAGGATGGTAAACCTTCTGTACATTTTGAACATGATGTATGCGTGCGTAAATCAAAAGCGGATATTCTTTCCGATTATTCCATCATCGAGAAAGTAGAAAAAAAGAATCCTCACCTTCATACGGTTGATAAAGCAATGGCATGACCATCGCTTCTAAATTCAATTGATATATGTCCAGGCTGATCGTTATAGGCGGAGGTGCTGCCGGTTTTTTCCTGGCAGTCAATGCTGCAAGAATGCATCCCGGACTTCAGGTAACCATTTTAGAAAAAACTGGTAAACTACTTTCCAAAGTAAAAGTAAGTGGCGGAGGCAGATGCAATCTCACACATCAATGTGAGGATATAATAGCGATGAGTAAATGCTATCCGCGCGGACAGCATTTTGTAAAAAAAACCTTCCATCAATTTTTTACCAGCGGTACCATAGATTGGTTTGAGGAAAGAGGAATAAAATTGAAGGTGGAGAACGATGGTCGCATGTTTCCTGCTTCTGATTCTTCCCAAACAATTATTGATTGCCTGCTTCGGGAGGCCGAGCGATATAAAGTAAATATTATGATGAATGCGGAAGTGATATCCGTAAAAAAGACTGCAAGTCTTTTTTCTATAACATTGAAAGATGGCAGAACACTTGAAAGTGATAAACTGGCGATTGCATCCGGTGGTTATCCAAAATCTGAGATGTTCAAATGGTTAAAGGAAACTGGTCATTCCATTGAAGAACCTTCTCCATCCTTATTCACTTTTAATTTGCCTGGGCATACAATTACCCGACTGATGGGGGTGAGCGTGGAAAAGGCGACCATAAAAATTCAGGGAAGTAAATTACAGGAACAAGGTCCTTTGTTAATTACACATTGGGGATTAAGCGGACCATCCATTCTGCGATTGAGCGCCTGGGGAGCAAGGGAACTAAAAGAAAAAAACTGGCATTTCGGCATAAGGGTAAACTGGGTTAATAAAACAGAACAAGTCTTACTGGAGGAATTTGAAATAAAGAGGCGAGCAGATGCTTCCCGAAAAGTATCTGCCAAAAATGAATTCGGTCTGCCTCACCGGCTTTGGGATTATTTATTAAATGAAGCCGGAATAAAAGAAGAGGCCCGCTGGGCCGATCTCCCGGCCAGCTCCCGAAATAAATTGATTCAATTAGTTTGTCAGCAGCATTTTGAAATAAAAGGAAAGACCACTTTTAAGGAGGAGTTTGTAACTGCCGGCGGCATCAATCTTTCTGAAGTTGATCCTCAAACTATGATGAGTAAAAAACTACCAGGATTATTTTTCGCAGGTGAAGTATTGGATGTTGACGGCATAACCGGTGGATATAATTTTCAGCATGCATGGACCAGCGGGTTTATAGCTGCGAAACATATTAATGCTTAGCTGTTTAATTCTCACAGGATTACGCTCAGTTTCAACTTTTTCCAATAAGGATTGTTGTTATATAGTAGATATGATTTTTGGTTAAGGTTTACAGCCACCCTTGGGTGGCTGTTTTTTATTTATCAAGCTGTTGCTTAAGTTGTACTGTGCACCAGGCAGTAAAAGGAAGAACGATTAATAATAATAGTGCATACCAGCTATGAAATAGCAATCCAAGAATAGAAATCACTGCGATCAGAAAAAAAGGATAAGCGAAGAGTAGCAAGCTTACCAGAACTGAATCATAATGATCAGTGTTGACACCAGTTTTTCGAATAGTGATATTTTTCAACCATAAAAAAAGCGGTGCGTGAATGATCCATCCTGCGAATGCGGGTATGGCAAGTAATATTTTTTTAAATGCAGATGGTATTAATTCAAGTTTTTCTTTTTGCGCTATATTATCCTTCAAGGGTATTTCAAAAACTCCTTTACTTAATTGCGCTTCCAGCAATTGATTGAACTGAGCGTGTCTTAATCCTTCAGAGGCCCGAAGATCGATATGATCCATTGTGATGGGTTCACCAAAGAATAGAAACATGTTTTTTCCAAACCTTGTGAAGGAACTGTAATTGATGGACAATGGCAATACACGAAGAGGAATGCCTTCTTCCCAGGCTTTCAATGCCAGGCGGGCCGTTCCTTTTTTCAGCGGACGAAGATGCCATTCATTGATACATTGACCTTCGCTGTAAATGGTAACGAGGCCGTTTTTTTTAAAAATTTCTATGCAGGCTTCGAATGTTTTATAATTCTCAGAAAGATTTTCTACTCCCTCTCTTGTACGATACACAGGAAGCATATTAAATGCAGTTAATAATTTAATATGGAATGGGTTTTTAAAAACATCTCCTCTTGCCAGCGACCATACCGGTTTTTTAAAAATGGTATTGATAATTATGGAATCAAGAAATGAATTTGGATGGTTTGCTGCCAATAAAAGCGGACCATTTTCTCTCAATTTTTCGCGGTTATTGATCACCAGTTTGCGGCAGAACAGGGGTAGGGCCAGGCGGGCCAATATTTTGGTAATGGCGTATATCAAACGGTGGTTTTTCGTGAATTTAGGAAATTTTCCCACCCTCACCCTGCAATCCTATGCAAATCAATATTTTAAAATGGGTCAAACCAGGGAAATTCTGCATCCTGCTGAAGTTCATTTCGGACGGTTTTCGTATCTTTGCTGCCCCGAAATAAAACCCTTCGGGAATATTAAAACATGTTCTCAAATATGATTCTTAAACAATTAAACGCTGATGAACAGGAGACTGCCGGGGGCGAAAGCGCCGAAGCAGCTACAGCGACAATAACTGCACCTGTGATCGTGAGCACCGCTCATGATGATTTTGACTGGAGCGTTGACAAAAGAAATGTAATCGCTTACACCAAAGAAGAGAAGGAAAAATATCACCATGTTTATGACAACACTTTTATTCAATTGAATGACGGTGAGCTGATCAAAGGAATGGTGGTAGGTCTTACAAAAACAGACGTAGTACTGAACATTGGATTTAAGAGTGATGGTCTCATCTCTCTGAATGAATTCCGTGATCTGCCAGGTATGGCTGTTGGTGATCTTGTGGAAGTGATGATCGTGGAGAAAGAAGACAGGGAAGGACATCTGAATCTTAGCCGTAAGCAGGCTCGTATCACCCGCGCATGGGAAAAGATCGTAGAAGTGCATAAGACCGGTGAGGTAATCACAGGTACAGTGACTTCTAAGACTAAAGGTGGTTTGATCGTAGATGTATTTGGAATGGAAACCTTCCTGCCAGGTTCACAAATCGATGTGAAACCGGTTACAGATTATGATCAGTTCGTAGGAAAAACAATGGAATTCAAAGTGGTTAAGATTAACGAGACCATTAAGAATGCCGTAGTATCTCATAAGGCACTTATCGAAAGCGATATCGAAGCACAACGTGCAGAGATCATGAGCAAACTGGAGAAAGGCCAGGTGCTCGAAGGAACTGTGAAGAACATCACCGATTTCGGTGCCTTTATGGATCTGGGTGGTCTCGACGGATTGCTGTACATCACTGATATAAGCTGGGGCCGTATCTCACATCCTTCCGAAGTGCTTAAACTTGATCAGAGGATCAATGTGGTGGTACTCGATTTCGATGATGAGAAAAAGCGTATCAGCCTTGGTCTTAAGCAACTGACCCCGCATCCTTGGGATGTATTGGCGGAAGGTATCGCTGAGGGAAATATCGTGAAGGGTAAAGTGGTTAACATTGAAGATTATGGTGCGTTCCTGGAAATTCAACCTGGTGTTGAAGGCCTGGTACACGTATCAGAAATCACATGGGCCAATACCCCGATCAACGCAAAAGAATTCTTCAAATTAGGAGATGAGCATGAAGCGAAAGTAGTCACCCTGGATAAAGGCAATCGTAAGATGAGTCTTTCCATTAAGCAACTTTCTCCTGATCCATGGAATGATATCGAAACAAAATTCGCAGAAGGCAGTCGTCATACCGGTCTGGTGAAGAACATCACCAACTACGGTGTGTTCGTTGAACTGGCTCCTGGTATCGGTGGTATGATCCATATAAGCGACCTGAGCTGGCTGAAGCGTTTCAACCATCCTGGTGAGTATACTAAGGTTGGCGCGAACATCGATATCGTGATCCTTGGCATCGATAAAGAAAATCGTAAACTCCAACTCGGACACAAGCAACTGGAAGAAGATCCATGGAATACGCTGCAGGATACATTCGCTGTAGGTAGTCTTCATGAGGGTACTGTTATCCGTCGTGATGATAAAGGTGCGATCGTTCAATTGCCTTATGGTCTGGAAGGGTTTGCACCTAACCGTCACCTGAATAAGGAAGATGGTAAGAGCATCGGCGCTGATGAGACCGCACAATTCATGGTGATCGAATTCGATCGCAATGAGAAGCGTATCGTTGTATCACACTCCCGTCTCTGGGAACAAGCCAAAACTGATGAAGTAGAGGCTCAGAAGAAAGAGGCAAGAGTTGATGCAGAAAGCACACGCAAGGCCGTGAAGACAGTTCAGAGCAAGGTGGAGAAAGCTACCCTGGGTGACCTGGGCGTGCTGGCTGACCTGAAGAAGAAACTGGACAGCGGAGAAGCGGAGACTAAAAGTGAGTAGTCAATAGTGAATAGTGAGTTGAGAGTGAAAAATATACAGCCCCCGGAAACGGGGGCTTTTTTATGCCCTTCTTATAATAACTTCCTGTCTGTTTTTTTTAGAAAGAAAAATATATAATTAAGGAAAATAAAAAAGAATATACAGCTTATATTTATCCTAACGTGATGCAACTTTCTAAATAGGAAATTTATATGGTGCTATTGCAGTAAATTAACAATCCGGTTCTTCCTGCCATTTAATTAACATTAAAAATCTATAACCATGTTAGAAAATTTAATCAATCTTGTTCGCCAGTATTCTGGGGATGCAGTGATCAATAACCCTTCTATTCCAAACGAGAAAAATGAGGTGGCCGTAGATAAAGCCGGAGGATCCATTATGGATACATTGAAAAATGCTCTATCTGGTGGAAAGATCAATGACGTACTTAATTTTTTTAAGAATGGGGCTCACTCATCACCCGAGATCGTGAAGGATGCAACAGATAATTATGCCAATCAGCTTCAGCAGGATATGGGACTCGATCCAAAAGAGGCGCAGAGAATAGCAGGAACGGTAGTTCCAAAAACCATGGGTGAATTGGCTGCAAAAACTGCCGATCCCGGAGATAATAGTTTTCACATTCAGGATATTTTCAATAATCTGAGTGGTGGAAAAACTGGTGGAATGAATATTCAATCTATGCTTGACAAATTTGGTGGAGGAAAACTGGATAAGGATGGCGATGGCGATGTAGATCTTCAGGATCTTCAGGCCATGTTTAAAGGTGGAAGTGGTGGCGGTAGCCTATTGGATTCGGTAAAAGGATTATTCAATTAAGTGATTCACATAAATAAAAATGCAAAACCTATATGGCCCCATCCGGTGAAGAAGGTTTAAAAAAAGTAATTGGTATTCCCGAGCTGGCTCTTTCAATATTAAACGGTGTAATAGGGGCCGGTATATTTGCACTGCCGGCTATTATCAGCATTGCCTTAGGTGCCTTCGGAATATTCGGATATGTATTTTGCGGAATCATGATGGCCGCAATCATGCTTTGCTATGCAGAAATAGGAACAAAAGTGACAAGTAGTGGCGGTTCCTATGCTTACGTGGAAGCTGCTTTCGGAGCCTTCCCTGCATATATAGTTAACTGGCTTTATTTTTTTGGATGGGGTATGATTGGAAGCGCGGCCCTGGTTAATATCATTGCCGATTCTCTATCTGTAATGTTTCCAATTTTAAGTAATACTCTGCCCAGGGGAATTTTCTTTTTCCTGCTGATTAGTTTTATGATCCTGGTGAATATTAGAGGGGCAAAGCAGGGGATCTTGATGGTAAAGATCATAACCATCATTAAAATATTGCCATTGATCGCTCTGATCGTGATGGGAACAGGTTTAATAAAGGCAGAAAATCTTCACTGGGAGAAAATGCCTTCATTTCAAACTTTTGGGAATACGATGCTGATCTTATTCTTCGCATTTGCAGGCTTTGAAACCTGTCTGGGGGCCAGTGGAGAAATCAAGAATCCAAAAAGAACGGTTCCCTGGGGAATTATCATGGGAGGTTTGCTTGTATTGGTGATATATATGCTTTTGCAAACCGTGACTCAGGGAGTATTAGGAAAAGATATGCATCAATTTAAAGATGCGCCGCTGGCTGCCCTGGCAGAAAGGATCGTTGGTAATAAGGGAGCCACTGTTCTTTTGCTTGCCGCGGCTATTTCCTGTTTCGGAAGTGTATTCATGGATATTCTGGCAACTCCAAGAAGTTTATTTGCCATGTCGAATGATGGAATGTTTCCTAAGTTCTGCGGTAAACTGCATTCAAAGTATGCTACACCTTATTGGGCCATTGTTTTTTATGGGGGCGGCATTTTTCTTTTTTCTGTTTTAGGTGGGTTTAAGCAATTGGCAAGCCTGGCCAGTGCGGCTATTTTACTGATCTACCTGGCTGTGGTATTATCTACAGTAAAAATGAGAAAACAGAAAAACCCGGATCGAAGCTTATTCCTTGCTCCGGGAGGCTGGGCCACCCCATTGATTGGAATAGCTACAATACTCTGGTTGCTCACGAGTCTAACCCGGATGGAAATTTTATCCACACTGATCTTTATCGCAGTTGTCAGTTTTATTTTTTATTTTTTAAAATGGGTAAAAAAACCTGCTCCCGCAGTAGAAATTAAAAACTAAATCATGCGACCCATTTTATTTATTTGCCTGTTATTTACAATTACAAAGGTTTCTGCTCAGCCCAGCATTCTGGTAGATACGCACAATGATTTTTTGTATAAAAGTTTGGATAGCGGATACTTATTTGATAGCGATCTTCGTGGTATAACGCATACAGATTTGAATCGCTTAAGAGCCGGGGGAATGAATCTTCAGTTCTTTTCTGTTTTCTGTGATGGAGAAAAAAAACAACCTTTTCATTATGCTATGACGGCCATGGATACCCTGGAGGCAGTGATCAAAAGAAATCCCGGAAAAATAGTTTTGATACATCGCGAGAGTGAATTGAAAAAAGCTATGAAGGAAGGAAAGTTGGCAGCCGTTTATGGGGTGGAGGGCGGACATATGATTGAGAATGACCTGGCTAAACTGCAAACCATATTTGATCGTGGGGCAAGGTATATGACGCTTACCTGGAATAATTCCACCGATTGGGCCAGCAGCGCTTTTGATGAAAGATTTAAAAAAGATATTCAGCATAAGGGACTTACTGAATTTGGAAAGCAGGTGGTTCGTAAAATGAATGAACTGGGGATGTTGGTAGATATAAGTCATGTGGGTGAACAAACATTCTGGGATGTTATAGCTACCAGTACCAAACCTGTTATCGCTTCGCATAGCTCAGTGTATGCTTTCTCCCCTCATCAGCGAAACTTGAAAGATGATCAGATACGCGCTATCGCAAAAAATGGCGGCGTGATCCAGATAAATTTTTATTCCGGATTTCTTGATAGTACCTATGAAAGAAAAAAGTTATCATTTTTTGAAGAGCATAAGAGCCAGGTAGATTCACTTGCAAAGGCGGGACTTCCTGACTATAAAGTGGAAGCGTTTTTATTTCTTAAGTACCCTGATGAGGTTCTTCAACTTCGTCCGCCACTTTCTTTGCTTATAGATCATATCGATTATATTAAAAACCTGGTAGGTGTGGATTATGTGGGACTGGGTTCAGATTTTGATGGAATTACATCCTCTCCACAAGGATTAAATGATGTAACAAGTTATCCTTTGATACTGGCTGCCTTGAAGACAAGAGGGTATAGCAGGAAACAAATAAAAAGAGTGATGGGAGGCAATTTGCTGAGAGTGTGGAGGGCGAATGAGAGAGGTGAATGAGGGTCAATGGAGGTCAATGAGGGTGAATAGGGAAATTTAGTAAATTGTTGCTTAGAATTCGGAGCATGAAAAAATGGATTGAACGATTGCGTAATTTTCATCCTGTTCGTAAGCTTGTTTATTTTTTTGTCGGACTGGCTTCCTACCCGGGTATTGCCATTGTAAATAAAATAAAGATCAGCGGCACAGAACATTTCCGCCATCTTCCTCCAAAAAAAGTTTTATTCGTCAGTAATCATCAGACCTATTTCGCTGATGTAATCATTTTCCTGCATATTTTCTGCGCAGTAAAATGGGGAAAGAAAGATCGTCTGGGTATACCTTATTATTTATTGAATCCATTCACAAGAGTAAACTATGTGGCAGCGGAGGAAACTATGAAAGGAAGTTTGATCAGTCGTATATTTTTGCTGGCAGGAGGTCTTACAGTTCGGCGTACCTGGAAAGAAGGTGGAATGGAGGTCCGTAAAGGTCTGGATCCATCCGATACAAGAAAGATCACAAGGGCACTTGAAAATAATTGGGTCATTACTTTCCCGCAAGGCACTACAAAACCTTTTGCGCCGGGACGAAAAGGAACTGCACTGATCATAAAACAAATTCAACCTATAGTCATACCGGTGGTCATCTCCGGCTTCTGGAGAGCCTTCAATAAAAAAGGATTAAAGTTTAAGAAAAAAGGGGTGCTACTATCTGTTCATTTTAAAGAACCGTTAAAGATCGATTATGAAGCCTCCACCCAGGAGATCCTTGATCAATTAATGGATGCGATAGAACAGAGTAAGAGGTTTATGAGAAGAGAGAAGTGAGTAGTTAGTGGTCAATGGTCAATAGTGAGTGGAAAGTAGTGAGTAAATTATTCTCTGATAAATAAGGCCTTTAATTCTGTAGCATCCATTGGTTTCATTTTTCCTCCAAGAATAAGTCTGAGTTGCCTTCTTCTTAATGCCCCTTCAAATATTTTTTTCTCTTCATCTGTTTCAGTAAATATTTCAGGTACCGGCCGGGGTCTGCCGGTTGGATTCAGGGCTACGAAAGTATAATAAGCTTCATTGCTTTTGTATTTGAAACGCTGTACAACATCTTCTCCCCAAACCTTCATATGAATTTCCATGGATGAATTGAATGATCTGGAAACCTTTGCTTCTATATGTACTACATTTCCAAGTTTAATGGGATTTTCAAAGGAGATATTATCCACAGAAGCTGTTACTACGGGTCCATTGCAATGTCTTTGTGCAGAAAGCGCTGCCGCAATATCCATCCAGTACATCAGCCGCCCGCCCATCAGATTGCCATGGAGGTTTGTATCGTTTGGCAATACAAGTTCAGTCATAATGGTAAGTGAGGAGGCAGAACTGCGAGGATCCATTAGTAGAGAATTTATTTGAGAACAAAGGTAATGATAAGTAAATAGCCAAAATGACGCAGGTAGGTGAGGGGCATGATAACCCTCATTTCGCATTTTCAGTTAATCTACTACATTTGCTTTCTCAATTTGCTTGCATGACTGATTATCCGCCAATTTCATTTGATAATACCGAGTTAGCTTTTAAATACAAATCAGATAAAGAGCTGAAAAAAGCCCGGTTTCTTTTTTCTATAATGGGCCTCCCCTGGTTAGTAAAATTAGGTACCAAAATTACTCCCTGGGCCATTCACTCCGGTCTCCCGATAAAAGGAATGATCCGCAATACTATTTTTTCGCAGTTCGTTGGTGGTGAAACGCTGCAGGAGACTGCTTTCGTAGCAAAAAAACTGGCCGCCTATAATGTTCAGATCATACTTGACTATGGGGTTGAAGGAAAAGAAGGCGAAGAAAATTTTGAACATGCCTGTGATGTATTTATTGATGTGATCAATTATGCCGCTACGCAGCCGAATATTCCCTTTATGAGTGTGAAAGTGACCGGCTTTGCACGTTTCGGTTTATTGGAGAAATATCATAACCTGATGAAAAAGCAGGAAGGTACCCTGATGACACGTCTTCTGAAAGCACAGGAAGAACTCTCGCCTTCAGAAAAAGAAGAATGGCATAAGATACAAAACCGAACTATGCGTATCTGTGATGCGGCAGAGAAAAAATTGATCGGCGTTTCTATAGATGCGGAAGAGACCTGGATACAGGAACCTGTGGATGCATTATCCATACTGATGATGGATAGTTTCAATAAGAAAAAAGCGATTGTTTTTAATACGACACAGCATTATCGTCATGACCGTTTACAGTTTCTTCAGGATAGTCATGACGCGGCAGTGCAACGTGGATTTATTCTTGGTGCCAAACTGGTTCGCGGAGCCTATATAGAAAGAGAGCGTCGTAGGGCATCTGAAATGGGTTACCAGGATCCTATAAATCCCGATAAAGAAACTACTGACCGCGACTATGATGCAGGCGTAAAATTCTGTATCGACCATATTGATAAAGTATCGCTTGTAGTAGCTTCACATAACGAAAGGTCCAATCTTTATGCAGTAGAATTATTAAAAGAAAAGGGCCTTCCCCTTAATCATCCTCATGTGCATTGGAGTCAGTTGTTTGGCATGAGCGATAATATCACATTCAACCTGGCTAATGCGGGCTGTGGTGTAAGTAAGTATCTTCCTTTTGGTCCTATTAAAGATGTGATCCCTTACCTTATGCGTCGTGCAGAAGAAAATACTTCTGTAAA
The DNA here is from genome assembly GCA_046596515.1 of Chitinophagaceae bacterium. Lineage (GTDB taxonomy): Bacteria > Bacteroidota > Bacteroidia > Chitinophagales > Chitinophagaceae > JJ008. Next base: position 60,843 of record JBKJMI010000104.1, read on the forward strand.
GGGACAGACAGGAAGGGAACTGGGACTGATAGCGAAAGAAACTGCAAGAAGGGGAATTTAGAAAAAGCTACCGGCTGCCAGCTTCTGGCTCCAAGCTTTTAGCGTGCCTGAAATTTCCTAAATTGCAGCATGCAGCAATATCTCGATCTCCTGAAGCATATTCTTGAAAATGGGCATGAGAAATCCGACCGGACCGGCACGGGTACCAAAAGTGTTTTTGGTTACCAGATGCGATTCGATCTGCAAAAAGGATTCCCCCTGGTGACCACAAAAAAAGTACATCTTAAAAGCATTATCTACGAATTACTCTGGTTCCTGAAAGGAGGAACCAATACAGCTTACCTTAAAGAAAATGGGGTAAGCATCTGGGAAGAATGGGCCGATGCCAATGGAGACCTGGGCCCCGTATATGGCAAGCAATGGCGAAAATGGGAAGCAAAAAATGGCCAGGTGATCGATCAGATCACTGATGTAGTGAATCAGATAAAAAACAATCCCGATAGCCGGCGTATGATCGTTAGTGCCTGGAACGTTGGAGAACTTTCCCAAATGGCCCTGTTGCCCTGTCATTCTTTTTTTCAATTCTATGTGTCGGGAGGAAAACTCAGTTGTCAGCTATATCAGCGAAGCGCCGATGTATTCCTGGGAGTGCCATTCAATATCGCTTCTTATGCGCTCCTGACTATGATGATGGCTCAGGTTTGTGATCTGGAACCGGGCGACTTTGTGCACACATTTGGGGATGCGCATATTTATAATAATCACATGGAACAGGTAAATCTTCAACTCAGCCGCACACCATTCCCACTACCTCAAATGAAACTTAATCCAGCCGTGAAAAATATATTTGATTTTAAATTTGAGGATTTCACACTGGAAAATTATGAAAGTCATACAGGGATAAAGGCCCCGGTTGCCATTTGATCCCTAAATTTGTCTATGCTTATCTCACTCGTTGTAGCGGCTGCTGCCAATAATGTAATCGGACTCAAAGGCAAATTGCCCTGGAGTTTACCCAACGACATGAAATTTTTTAAAAATGTCACCTGGGGGATGCCTGTTGTCATGGGCAGAAAAACATTCGAAGCCTTAGGTAAACCGCTTCCCGGCAGAAAAAATATTGTGATCAGCAGAAATAATGATCTGTCTTCAGAAGGTATTGTACTGGTAAAGAATTTTGAAGACGCGTTTTTTGTCGCAGGTCAAACGGACGCAAAAGAAGTGATGGTGATCGGAGGAGGTGAGATATACAAATCTATTTTTCCAAAAGCGGGTCGTATTTATATCACACGGGTAGATGCCGAACCAGAAGGAGATACCACGTTCCCTTCTATTGATCCAAAAGAATGGCACCTTATGAGTCAGAAAGATCATGAGAAGGATGAAAGGCACGCGTATAATTATTCTTTCCAGGTCTGGGAAAGATTTCACCACTGATATGTATTCTCCATTAACACTTGCATATAAATATTCTTCCTGGTGGCTCAAAGCTTCCAATAGTAAGGGCCATGGAATGCATTCACCATTTGTTTTTGATTTTATCAGCAAAATTCTGAATGATAGATCAACATATCCTGCGTATGATAAAGTGGAAGAGGTAAGAAAAAAACTGCTGAAGGACCAGACTGTATTGATGGTAGTTGACCTCGGTGCCGGATCTGGTAATGCAGCTGGTGACCGGCGAACTGTAGCATCGATTGCACGTAATGCTTCTAAGCCAAAAAAATGGGGAAAATTTCTGTATCGGGTGGTAAAATATTATCAACCAGGGAATATTCTTGAACTGGGAACTTCTCTGGGTATATCAACTGCCTATCTTGCTTTAGGTAATTCAGATGCAAAGCTGACCAGCCTTGAAGGAGCTCCAATGATCGCATCGAAAGCAAAAGAAAATCTGGACGAACTTGGAATAAAAAATGTTGACCAATGGATAGGACATTTTGATGAAATCTTACCTACCGTTTTAAACGACAAAACAACAAGGGATCTGATCTTTGTTGACGGGAATCATCGAAAAGAACCAACACTTAAATATTTTGAATGGATACTGGAAAATACAGATTCAGGTTCTATAATTATTTTCGATGATATTCACTGGAGCCAGGAAATGGAGAAGGCATGGGAGATCATACGAAAGGACCCGCGGGTTCGATGCAGTTTGGATCTTTTCTTTGTCGGACTTGTATTTTTTCGGGACGAATTTTATGAAAAACTGGATTTTTCCATTCGAACCTGAAAAAAGACGAAACTCAACCTTTGAATAGACTACCGTCAGTTCTCTTCCTCAAAAAATATCTATCTTCCCACCGTCAAATTCACCTCGAAATCGTAATCATTGATGACCATAGGATTGCTTAAAGAACCAGCCACAGAAACCAGGGTATCCCTGCTCGCCGAAGCGGTCGCTTCACTTACAAAAAAAAATATAACGGTATTAGTTGAAGAAGGGGCCGGAAACCGGGCATTCTGCAGCAATACGGACTATGAAAAAGCCGGGGCGCAAATAAGATCACGTGCGGAAGTACTTACGGCGGATTTGATACTTACTATTCATGCTCCTCTTGCTTCAGAACTTGAGAAACTTTCCGGAAAAGTGTTGATTGGTGTTTACCAGCCACTTTTTGAAAAGAACCAAATGAAAGAATGGGCAGCAAGAGGACTCACTGTGTTTTCTCTCGATATGTTGCCCCGTACAACCAGAGCCCAGGCTATGGATGTATTAAGCTCACAAGGCAATATTGCCGGGTATAAAGCAGTGGTTAATGCAGCCGCCATGTATCCGCGCTATTTCCCGATGTTCATGACAGCCGCAGGAAGTATCATTCCTGCCAAGATTTTGATACTTGGTGCCGGTGTGGCCGGATTGCAGGCAATTGCCACAGCTAAAAGATTAGGAGCTGTGATCGAAGTATTTGATACAAGACCTGCCGTGAAGGAAGAGGTAATGTCGCTGGGAGCAAAATTCATAGAAGTTGAAGGAGCAGCTGATGCAAGTAAAGCAGGCGGCTATGCGGTGGAGCAATCGGAAGATTTTATGAGTAAACAGAAAGCGCGAATTGCAGAAAGCGTTGCGAAATCGGATATCATTATTACCACTGCGCAGATTCCCGGGAAAAAAGCACCCATACTGATCACAGAAGAGATGGTCAACTCTATGCGAAATGGATCTGTCATTATGGATATTGCTGCTGCCACCGGAGGTAATACACCTTATACAAAGAACAATGAAACAGTAGTAGTGAATGGAGTAAGTATAGTGGGTAATTCCGCCTTGCCTTCTACAATGCCTTCCGATTCAAGTAAAGTTTACGGAAAAAATATTCTCAATTTCCTTCAGCTTATTATTACAAAAGAAGGAGCGCTGAATCTGAACTGGGAAGATGATTTGGTACAAGGAAGTTGTATTACTCATGGTGGAGCAGTGGTGCATGCGAGAGTGTCGAGTAGTGAGTAGTCAATAGTGAGTGGAGGTAATTATAAATTGAAATAGGAAAAATAAAATAGATACAGATTAGCTAGTTGCTTGCAGCTAGTAGCTAAAAGCTCAAAAAGTATGGAATCATTCTTCAACTGGATAACCATCAATCAGCAGATCATCTACATCGTGATACTGATGATCTTTGTAGGGATCGAAGTAATCGGGCATGTGCCCAGCGTATTGCACACACCTCTGATGAGTGGAGCGAATGCCATTCACGGCGTGGTGATCATTGGCGCCATCATCGTAATGGGTAAAGCGGAGGGAGATAATTATCTCGCCCTTGGCTTAGGATTCCTTGCTGTAGTCCTCGGAACACTGAATGTAGTAGGTGGATTTGTAGTCACCGACCGCATGCTCGAAATGTTCCGCAAAAAGAAAAAAAACTAACGAACTGCCATTATCATGGAACTGAACATACTGACCGTTTGCTACCTTATCGCCTCCGTCACTTTCATTCTTGGATTAAAGATGCTGTCAAATCCTGCCAGTGCACGCAAAGGAAATCTCATTGCTGCTACAGGTATGACAATTGCCATTATTGGTACTATTTTTCTTTATGAAGAAGATGGACAAAAATTACATAATTATATCTGGATATTTTCAGGCATCGCCATTGGTGGCATTATCGGGACACTGACCGCGAAAAAAGTGAAGATGACTGCTATGCCAGAAATGGTGAGTATGTTTAATGGTATGGGTGGCGCCTGCGCGGCCCTGATCTCGCTGATCGAGTTCAGTCATATTCAGGATATGAGTGTTGAACCTACTGGTAAATTATTTATCATATTTGCCGGACTAATCATTGGTTCTGTATCCTTCGCGGGTAGTATGATAGCCTGGGGAAAACTGAACGGTTCCGTAAAAGATCATTCATTTAAAGGTCAGCATTTTATTAATCTGCTATTGTTTTTTGCAGCAGTAGGCCTGGCTGCATGGATCACCATTACATTGCCTGCCAATTCGCATTTTATGGTATATGGGGTATTGGCTCTTGCTCTGCTCTATGGTATTTTCTTTGTATTGCCTATTGGTGGCGCTGATATGCCAGTCGTCATTTCCCTGTTAAACTCGTTTACTGGTGTGGCCGCCGCTTTCGGAGGTTTTCTCTATGATAATAAAGTAATGCTCACTGGTGGTATACTTGTAGGTGCCGCGGGCACTCTGCTAACTATTCTGATGTGTAAGGCTATGAACCGTTCACTTGCCAATGTATTGATCGGATCATTTGGTGGTGGTGCAACAGCAGCAGCTGCAGGAGGAAAGGCACAGGGCGCCATTCGTGAGATTTCTCTCAGTGACGCTTCTGTACTGTTGAGTTATGCCCATCGGGTATATATAGTTCCCGGTTATGGTCTGGCTGTTGCCCAGGCGCAGCACGTTTGTCATGAATTGGAAAAATTACTGGAGAGCAAAGGAGTGGAAGTGAAATACGCCATTCATCCGGTGGCAGGTCGTATGCCTGGTCACATGAATGTATTGCTTGCAGAAGCGGATGTGTCTTATGAAAAATTGCTTGAAATGGAACAGGCCAATGAAGAGTTTCCAAACACTGATGTGGTACTGATACTTGGCGCAAATGATGTAGTGAACCCGGCTGCAAAAACAGATCCTTCTTCCCCGATTTATGGAATGCCGATTCTGGATGTGGAACTGGCAAAGAATGTGATAGTGAATAAACGATCCATGAAGCCAGGATATGCCGGTATTGAAAATGAATTATTCTACAGCAAAAAGACCTCTATGCTATTTGGTGATGCAAAAAAAGTGTTGCAGGACCTGGTCAGTGAGATCAAAAATCTCTGACCTTTAAAAAAGATCTGTTGCAAATACCTCGTCAATTACTGGAATCTTTACATGATGCAAAAGGGTTTGACCTCAATGCATTTCTATCTGTACATGAAAGTCCGGCTGCTATAACTTCCGTTCGAATTAATCCGGCCAAGCCTTTGCCTGAACCTCCTTCTTTTATTCGCGTTCCCTGGTCGGATTATGGATATTACCTGGAGCAGCGTCCTCCTTTTACTTTTGATCCTTTATTTCATGCAGGCACTTATTATGTTCAGGAAGCAAGCAGTATGTTCATTGAGCAGGCATTAAAGCAATTGCTTGAACTTTCTCTTCCTCTTCGTGTATTGGATCTTTGCGCGGCACCCGGCGGAAAATCAACACATATTCAATCATTATTAAATGCTGAAAGTTTACTGGTAAGTAATGAAGTGATCCGTTCAAGAGTGAATATTCTGCAGGATAACCTGATCAAATGGGGCAGCGCGAATGTGATGGTAACAAATAATGATCCTCGAGATCTCTCAAGATTACCAGAATTCTTTGATATGATCGTAGTGGATGCTCCCTGCAGCGGTAGCGGACTTTTCAGAAGAGAACCAGAAGCTATTGAAGAATGGAGTGAACATAATGTGGCTCTTTGTTCACAGCGACAGCAACGTATCGTTTCAGATTGCTGGAGTTCATTAAAGCCTGGTGGTTTACTGATCTATTCCACCTGCTCTTATTCAATTCAAGAGGATGAAAATATTTTTGATTGGATAAAAGAATCATTGCATGGAGAGCCTGCCTCCATTATTTTGCAGGAGGAATGGGGAATTACAGATACCGGAAAAGGCTATCGTTTCTGGCCTGATAAAATAAAAGGCGAAGGATTTTATTTATCTGTTTTTAGAAAAACAGATGAGGAAGAAATTAAACCCGCCCGTGTAAAAAGAAGACCAGCCCTTGTTCCGGCAAAGGATCTGCCTATTTTAACTGATTGGATGATCACAGAAGGGAATGCATTTATTCAGCATGGAATTGCAGCCTATGCCTGGCCCTCGAATTTGAAAGAGGATATGTCATTGATCCTTCAGGAACTTCGCGTAACCTATTCGGGCGTATTAGCTGGAGAGATCATTCATGGAAAATTAGTACCTGCACATTCATTGGCTCTGAGCAAATTATTATCGCCTGCTTTGGAAAGTACAGAACTTACAAAAGAAATGGCGATCCGGTATTTGCAAAGGAAGGATCTGGATATTCCTCCGTCTTCCATTGGATGGAGACTTGCTTGTTTCGAGGGGCATCCACTGGGTTGGATGAACGTTTTGAAAAACCGGATAAATAATTATTACCCCGCTCCCCTGCGCATACGAAAGGACTCATAGTCCGAAAAATTCTTCATCTTTGTGTCCCAAGCTTCATTTATGAAAAGAACCTTCCTTTTTTTATTTCTCTCCATAATGGCCCTTACTGTTTCTTCACAGAAAGGGGATCTGTATATTAAAAAATCAGACAATGGTTTTTACCTGGAGCATAAAGTGGCTGCCAAAGAAAGTTTTTTTTCTGTGGGAAGACTGTACAGTGTGCACCCCCGCCACCTGGCTTCCTACAATAAACTAGATTATAATAAAGGGTTGTTTCTTGATAAGATCATTCGTGTTCCCCTTACTGATACCAATTTTTCTCAGAAGGCCAGCAAAGGCACACCAGTCTATTACAAAGTGGGTGAAAAAGATGATTGGGCAAGTATTTCAAAATCTTTTAAAGTAACTACTGATAAACTGAAGACCTGGAATGAGGGCTCAGTAAAAAAGGGACAGAAAGTAATTATTGGCTTACTACAGAGTCCGGAGTTCATATCAAAAACATTTATTGCCAAAGCAGATAAGGAAACGGTTAAAGAGGAAGATAAAAAGGAGAAGGCCGCATTAAAAGAAGAGAAAAAAGAACTGATCGCTGAAGAAAAAAAACCAGAAGAGAAAAAAGAGGAAAAGGAATTTGAGGTTAAAACAATAATAGAAGAAAAAAAGCAACCTGATAATAATTACAAACCCGGTTATTTCCTCTTTTCATTTGAGCAGCAGGTAAAAAACGCTCCATCGAAAAAGGAAGAAACGCTGACCTGCGGCATTTTCAAGACCTCCAGTGGCTGGCAGGACGCGAAGTATTATTTATTGATGGATGGAATAAATCCGGGTACGATCTTAAAACTGATCAATCCGGCAAATAACAGAACCATTTATGCAAAGGTATTAGGGGAGATGAGCAGTATCCGCTTAAACGATGGATTCAATATCCGTATCTCAAATGCATCTGCAGCGGCATTAGCCATTGGAGATGAAGATAAATTTATACTGAAGGTTCATTATTGAAACGATAGCCGCGAAGAAATTCTGTGATCTCCATTTTCTTTTTCCCTTCTATTTGTATTTCCAGCAAATGTATATAACCATTACTGCAGGCGAATTTCAGAAATGATTTTCCATCTGTTACCAGGTCGCCTTCAGTTTGTTCAGGAATTACTTTCTCTTTTTTTGTCCGGTAAACTTTAAGCATTTTTTCATTCAGCGTGGTGAATGCACCGGGAAAAGGGTTCAAGCCTCTTACCATATTATGCACCTGTTCTATTGGCATACTCCAGTTTATCCTGCAGGTCTCCGTATTTATTTTAGGTGCATCCCTGGTACTATGATGATGCTCATGCTTGAGTTTTTCCTGTGGCATAGGAACCAGCGATCCTTCGGCTAGTCCTTTTACAGTGCGTACCAATAGTGCAGCTCCGATATTCATCATACGGTCGTGTACTTCTCCGGCTGTCTCATCTTCTCCAATAGGAAATGACTCCTGCATTAAAATATCTCCGGTATCGATCTCCTGTTTCAGGCGGAATGTTGTTACACCTGTTTCTGTTTCTCCATTGATCAGGGCCCAGTTAATAGGGGCGGCTCCTCGATAATCCGGGAGCAGGGATCCATGAAGATTGATCGTTCCCAGTCCCGGCATATTCCAAACCAGTTCCGGTAGCATTCGGAAGGCAACTACTATCTGCAGATCTGCATTCAGAGAGCGAAGTTCATTGAGGAAACCGGGATCCTTTAATTTCAAAGGCTGAAGTAATTTGATCCCTTTTTCAACCGCGTATTTTTTTACCGCGCTTTCAGTTACTTTCATTCCTCTTCCCGCTGGTTTATCAGGAGCCGTTATCACGGCAACAATATTATAGCCTTGCACCACCAGGGCATTGAGTGAGGCCACGGCAAATTCGGGCGTACCCATGAATATGATGCGTGGTGAATTCATGAGGCAAAGTTACAAGCTAAATTTGTAGCTCCTTCCTGCCTTTTCGGTCATTTGGATTAACTTTGCTCTTAATCCAAAAAACAATTATGGCACAGGTAAAAAAAGGTGATAAGGTGAAAGTGCATTATCACGGTAAATTGACTTCAGGGGAAACATTTGACAGTTCGGAGGGGCGCGATCCGCTTGAATTTGAAGTGGGTAGTGGTCATGTGATAAAAGGATTTGATGATGGCGTTACTGGTATGGAACCAGGCGAAAAAAAGACGATCAATATTCCATTTCCTGAAGCTTATGGTCCGCGTAATCCAGAAATGGTGATCGAAGTGACCAAAGATAAATTTCCGGAAGATATGGAGATCGAATTAGGTCTTCCATTAATGATGAGCGATAACGAGGGACATCAGTTTCAGGTGACTATTGTTGAAATACAAGATACTGCTGTGATGCTTGATGCCAATCATCCACTTGCAGGCAAGGATCTGATTTTTGATCTTGAATTAATGGAGATTTCTGGTGGAAAACCACTGATCATTATGCCCTGATGAATAACTTCATAGGACGATATTAAAATAAGAAAGTCCATAGTGAACGCACTATGGACTTTTCTTTTCTATTCAAAAGGTCAAATGGAAGCAGAAGGACGACGAGGCTGACGGGTAAGCCACCAGCTCAGCCAAATACCGCAAAGGGTCCAGGCTGCAAGAGAATCGATCAGATCACCTTTGATCATATGCCATGGTAATTGATACCAGATATGTCCTGTATAAGGTCCCTGTAACCAGTAGGCTAATCCGAGAGCAACAGAACCCCCAATAATGCGAATGCTGGTAGGCGCGCCGCCACGGGTAAGCAAATAGATCAGCACAATAACAAGAAATATACAGACCAGGAATCCGCGAATCATAGGCATGGCCATATCTGTAGATAAGGAATTATGATATACAATAGTTGCCCATGGTTTGCCAGCGTTGGCTTCCATTACTTTTTGCATATCTGCCGGATTGCTGGCATTGGGTACCATATATGCGCCATCTTCTTTCAGATTGGCTGTAAGGTTAGCAAGTACTTCCGTTTGAGCAGAAGTATACTTCATGTCGTTTTTGTGAATGCCCAGTACGGTGTGAGAGAGGGCCTGCCAGCCGAAGACCAATATGGCTCCGACAAGGGAACCGATCAACCATTTTTTCATGACGGTTAGTTTTGTTTAAGCTTATAAGGTATATACTTTATTTGTTTTAACAAAAATGACCGGACCTTTAATCGTATATTTGATACCCCAAATCACCGTTTATGTTTGATAATTACAATTTTACAGCGGCAGAACGATTTATGAAATATGTGCAGATCGATACCCAAAGTGATCCGCAATCTTCAAATTTCCCTACCACAGAAAAGCAAAAGAACCTTTCTTCTATACTGGCTAAAGAACTAAAAGAGATGGGCATCGCTGATGCGCATATGGACGAATGGGCCTATGTATACGGCACTATTCCTTCGAATACAAAAAAGAAAACACCGGTAATCTGTTTTTGCGCTCACGTTGATACGGCACCAGATTGCAGCGGAACAGATGTTCGCCCAATTCTTCACCAAAATTATCAGGGACAGGATATTGTACTACCTGATGATACAAGCCAGGTTTTACGAATGAGTGAATATCCTTATCTGGAAACCCAGATTGGAAATGATATAATAACTGCCAGTGGAAAAACGCTGTTGGGTTCTGATGATAAAGCAGGGGTTGCGGAGATCATGGACCTTGCTAATTTTTTGATCACAAATCCCGGGATCGAACATGGGGAAGTAAAAATTCTATTCACTCCTGATGAAGAAGTTGGAAAAGGAACAGCGAAAGTGGATCTTAAAAAGTTGGGCGCCGATTTTGGATTTACGCTGGATGGTGGGGAAGCTGGTTCACTGGAAGATGAGACCTTTAGTGCTGATGGCGTTACTGTAGTGATACATGGTGTGATCGCGCATCCGGGATATGCCAAAGGAAAAATGATAAATGCCATGAAGGTTGCAGGAGAAATTCTCGCTTTTCTTCCCAAGGACCGTCTTTCACCCGAATCAACTGATGGAAAAAGAGGGTTCATTCATCCTGTAAGGCTGGAAGGTATTGCTGAAAAATGCACAATTGAATTTATAATTCGGGATTTCGATACCGAAGGTTTGAAAAAAAAGGAAGATTACCTGCGTACACAAATTGAAGAAAGGATCAGAACCTATTCTAAGGCTACATTTGATTTTACTGTGACTGAGCAATATCGAAATATGAAGGAAGTGCTGGATCTGCATCCTCATGTGGTAGATTTTGCCAGAGTAGCCATCGAAAGAACTGGCTTAAAATTAAAAATGGAAAGTATTCGCGGTGGAACAGATGGTAGTAAGCTTTCGTTTATGGGACTTCCCTGTCCTAATTTATTTGCAGGCGAACAGGGCATTCATTCTAAATTGGAGCATATCAGCGTGCAGGATATGAATAAGGCAGTGGAAACAATGGTGCATATTCTTCGCGTGGCAGTAGAAAATGCATAGGCTGATACTTCAGGCATGTAAATAGAACTTCGTACATTGTATTACAAAACTCATCTATTATGAATCTTTCCGTCTGGCTTACCGAATACTGGTGGGTCGTTATTGCGGTTATCATTTTTTTTGGTTCGCTTTTCAGCATCAACCAGGGATATATTGGTGTAATAACCTTGTTTGGTAAATATCGCCGTGTTGCGCGACCGGGACTGAATATAAAAATTCCTATTCTTGAATCAGTATATAAAAAAGTATCTATTCAAAACCGCTCAGTGGAACTTGAATTCCAGGCTGTGACGGCTGATCAGGCCAATGTATATTTCAAAAGTATGTTGCTTTATTCTGTGCAGAATGCTGATGAAGAAACAATAAAAAAAGTGGCCTTTAAATTCTTTGCGGATAAAGACCTGATGCAGGCATTGATCCGTACTATCGAAGGAAATATTCGTTCATTTGTTGCCACAAAAAAGCAGGCCGAGATACTCGCGCTTCGGAAAGAAATAGTGGAATATGTGAAGTTTGAGATCGATCAGCAACTTGAGACCTGGGGTTATCACCTGCAGGATCTGCAGATCAACGATATCACATTTGATAAATTGATCCTTGATTCCATGAGCAGGGTTGTGGCTTCTAATAATCTTAAAGCCGCAGCGGAAAATGAAGGACAGGCCTTATTGATCACCAAGACAAAGGCAGCCGAGGCAGAAGGTAATGCCATAAAGATCTCTGCGGAAGCTGAAAAAGAAGCAGCCAGGTTAAGAGGACAGGGTGTGGCATTGTTCCGCCAGGAAGTGGCAAAAGGTATGACCGAAGCAGCCGAACAGATGAAACAAGCCAACCTGGATACAAATGTGATCCTCTTCAGCATGTGGACCGAAGCCATCAAGAATTTCGCGGAATATGGAAAAGGTAATGTGATCTTCCTCGATGGAAGTCCTGATGGAATGGAAATGACCATGAAGCAGATACAGGCTTTGATGGTGAAACAGGCAGGGCAGAAGCCAAGTTAGGAGGCTCAGGTCGTTAAATAAAATAAAAATTAATATGCCACGTACAACGTGGCATTATTTTTCTCGTTCTACTTACCATTGTTCTATAACCATTAGTAAATTTACCGCCTAATATAAAGATCTATGATGGACCTTTTACAGATTGCCACTGATACAGTTCAGAAAATAACACAGTTTGCAGCGGGTGATTCCAATCAGGATGGTCACCTTAGTTTCTTCGAATTATTGAAAATGGGGGGCTGGATCATGATCCCCCTGGCCATCATGCTGCTGATGGGTGTATATGTGTTTGCTGAACGAACTATAGCCATTCGAAACGCAGCGAGGATAGATAATAATTTCATGAACATCATTCGTGATAATATCATGAGTGGAAATGTTACTGCCGCAAGGAATTTCGCGAAGAATACAAATAATCCCGTAGCGCGGATCATCGATAAAGGCATTCAGCGGATAGGTAAGCCCATTGATAGCATTGAAAAAAGCATGGACAATGTGGGTCAGCTGGAAATGTATAAACTGGAAAAAAACCTGGGTATACTTTCCGTTGTGTCGAAGGCAGCTCCCATATTTGGTTTTGTGGGTACCCTGGTAGGATTGATGCAATTGTTCTCCCGTATTAATAGTACCAATGAATTTGAAGTAGGAACTATTGCCGGTGGTATCTATACTAAACTCATCACTTCCATTACGGGTCTGGTGATTGGTTTGGGCGCTTATCTCGCCTATAGTTATCTTAATACGCAGATCGATAAAACCTCAAATAAAATGGAAGCTGCTTCCGCTGATTTCCTCGATATTTTACAGGAACCCACCCGATAAATCCACCGAATGAAATTCAGAAAAAAACATAAAGGGGAAGCCTCGGAGGTTTTTACAGACTCATTGAATGATATCCTGTTCATTCTATTAATGTTCTTCCTTATCGTTGCCACGCTGGCTAATCCAAATGTGGTAAAAGTTGGTTTGCCCAAAGCCACCAAGGATACCAAGGCCAAGCAGGATATCATGGTGTCTATAGATAAGAATCAGCAATATTCAATTGGAAGCACCCATGTACCCGCTGAGATGTTCGATTCTTTGCTTTCGAAGGAAATCCGAAAATATCGGGCCTTGCGTGATACGCCTGTAGTAGTGATCAATGCGGATACCAGTGCATTTTACGGGGAAGTATTCAGGGTAATGAAGATTGCAAAAAGAGATTCTGCTAAAGTGGTAGCAAGAATTGATCAGTAAAATTCATCTGGCGTGACAGTAAAAATAGATACTGTCGTCAAGGCAATTCATTTGATCAATCAGTTTTGCATTTGCTAAAATAGGTGCCTTGAGCCCCTTGCCAACAGACTTTCTGCTTTTTATTACACGCGCTTCATGCCATAACCCATCATCGATGAAAGATTGCAATAATTTTCTTCCACCTTCAACGATAAGGGATTGCAATCTTATTGCCTGCATGAAGGAGAGTATCTGTTTCAGTACATGTTTATCTCTATCCACCTGACAATAAGCGCCTATAAAACCGATCCTTTCCATTTTATGATAATTGAAAACGGTGACATACTTACCCCCATCAAAAAGTTTAAGTGAAAGTGGTAGTTCCATCTCCAGATCAATTACCATACGCATGGGTGATTTTCCCGGCCATAGCCGATTAGTAAGAGATGGATCATCCAGCAGGGCCGTATTCTTACCTATAAGTATCGCTGATTCTTCACTTCGCCATTTATGTGCGAGCCGGTTACTGAATTCATTACTGATCATTAATCTTTCCTCGCTGCCGGAGCCAATAAATCCATCCGCTGTTTCAGCCCATTTAAGGATCACATAAGGACACTGTGATAGGATAGGAATTATAAAAGAACAAAGAAGAGCAAGAACCTCATTTTTTACCGGACCCTCCCCTAAGAGCTGAACCTTTATGCCAGCTTCCATTAATTTTTTGATCCCTTTTCCATCTACCTCCGGATTTGGATCTATACAACCTATCACAACCTCTGGTATATTTTTCTCAATGATCAGGTCAGCGCAGGGAGGCGTTTTTCCATAATGAGAACAGGGTTCCAGGCTGACAAACAGGGTTGAAAGTGATAATAGATCCTCGTGGCCATTTGAGATCGCATCAGCAATGGCATTAACTTCTGCATGTGGTTTTCCATAACCCTCATGATATCCTTCACCAATTATTTTACCATCATGTACAAGCACAGCTCCTACCATTGGATTTAACTCTACCCGCCCTTTTCCTTTTTTTGCCAGCTCAAGGCAACGCCGCATATATAGGTCGTAAGAATCCATAGGCAAAGGTAAGTAGAGAGCGTTGCCCTTAGCTTGTTGGGACTGGAAATTGTGAATAGGTGAATAGGTGAATGGGTGAATTGTGAATGAAGTAAGTTTGTGGTTATGAATTTGGATGAGATTGAAAAAGACCTTTTGAAGCGCCTTCTTTCGCTTTATGAATCGGGAGAAGCCGGAGCAATCAGCGACTGGGTGATGGAATTTCTTACAGGTAAAAAACGGGCCGGGAGATCGGCGGAACCTAATAGTATTTTCACAGAAAAACAAAATGCTGAACTTTCAGTAATTATTGAAAAATTACTTAAGCATGAACCAATTCAATACATATTGAATGAATCCTGGTTTATGGGTTGCCGGTTTTATGTTGATCAGCGCGTGTTAATTCCCCGGCCGGAAACGGAAGAACTCGTAGAATGGGTCATTTCTCATTGTAAATTTCCATTGAATGAATTGGAGATACTGGAGGTAGGAACGGGAAGCGGTTGCATACCCATTTCATTAAAAAGAAGATTAAGAAAAGCCAGGGTCTCTACGATAGATGTCAGTCCTGGAGCGCTGGAAGTAGCCCGCCTGAATGCCGAAACACTGGGAACAGAATTGATCTTTTTTCAATTGGATTTTTTACACAGGGATGAATGGCATCAGTTACCTATGGTAGATCTGCTGGTAAGCAATCCTCCATATATTCCACAAAATCAATTTGATTCTCTTGCACCACATGTGAGGGAATTCGAACCGGCAATGGCTTTATTCGTACCTGATAGAGACAGACTAATATTTTACAGGGCGCTGGCAGAATTCGGCAAAAAAAAATTAAAAAAAGGAGGGCAAATATTCGCAGAGATCCATGAGGACCACTTCGTCAATTTGCAGGGCCTCTTCACCGCATATGGTTACACTTCTGAGTTGAAAAAAGACATGCAGGGAAAACAGCGAATGATAAGAGCTTTTATTTCAGATGAAAACTTGATTTGATCAGATCGATACCAGGCAGATCAGTTTCCGCATTACTATCCATGATCTGATATACTGCAATAAAGCCTGAACTATCTGTAGAGTAACTGAAAATATTGATATTACCTTTGAAGCTGCCTAGTAATTTCCCTTTGATATTCGCTCCCTGTCCTTTATAATTCCCCCAATTTTCAAACATAGTCACTCTCCCATCTTTCATTGTCTTCTCCAGATGCGCCTTGATCTGCTGATCTACTGCATTCTTCATATCAATACCTGTATCAAATATGAAAATGCTGATGAAACCACTTGCTGATTTGCTGTCGAGGGTAAAATAACTATCCCAGTCAAAATCTTTATCAGAGGAATCTACTTTCCAATCACCTGCATAATTCATCATGTAATGTGTTCGATCCAGTTTAATTGATCTAGCTGAAACATGATCTGCTTTTTTAGGATTCAGGTTACAAGCAAACAGGAAAATCAGGAAAAGTGAAAATGCTATTGCGCGCATATTAAAAATTTGATCTGGTTATTTTATAAACCTATGACTAACTACCAGATCTTTTGATCCTGGCGTATAAGTGTAAAATCCTTCTCCTGATTTTACGCCTAATTTTCCCGCAGTTACCATATTCACAAGTAAAGGACAGGGAGCATATTTAGGGTTTCCAAAACCATCATGCAATACCTGCAGAATAGAATAACATACGTCCAGTCCAATAAAATCTGCCAGCTGCAAGGGTCCCATAGGATGAGCCATACCCAGTTTCATCACGGTATCAATTTCTTCAACACCCGCCACGCCTTCATAAAGGCTGCAGATAGCTTCGTTGATCATGGGCATCAGAATTCTGTTTGCGATAAATCCGGGATAATCATTTACCACGCAGGGAACTTTTCCAAGATCTTTACTTAGCTGAACTATCTTTTCGGTCACTTCTGCTTGAGTTGCATAACCATTGATGATCTCTACCAGTTTCATTACCGGAACAGGATTCATGAAATGCATACCTATTACTTTTCCGGCTCTGTTTGTGGCCGCAGCTATTTTTGTAACAGAAATTGAAGAGGTATTGGTAGCCAGAATGGCCGATTTCGGTGCGTAATTATCAAGGTCTTCAAATATTTTCAATTTCAAGGTCACATTTTCAGTTGCCGCCTCAACTACCAGTTCCGCATTCTTAACTCCATCAATAAGATTGCTATTCGTGCTGATATTCGCAAGGGTCTGTGATTTTTGTTCTTCAGTCAGCGTTCCCTTCGCTACCTGGCGATCAAGATTCTTACCGATATTGACGAGTGCACGATCTAACTGAGCCAGTGATATATCTACCAGGGTAACCTTGAAGCCATTCTGTGCAAAAACATGCGCAATGCCATTGCCCATGGTGCCCGCACCAATTATTGATACCGGGTTAGTTTTAGAAATACTCATAAACGAAGATGTTTTGGCAAATGTAAAGAGAGTTTAGAGATTAGGGCTTAGGGGTTTGACTCCAGACTATCGACTACTGACTCCCAACTCGTAACTAATAACTCCTAACTATTTATTCTTAAAGTCCCCTCTCTTCCAGGCATCAATAAATTGTCCCCATGCAGCAGGGTTAAAAATATTCATGGGAGGAATCTGTCCCTGATATACTGCGCGGTTTGCGATCTTATTGAACTGGAATTTTGTAGCCTCAGTACCATCTACAGGAATGGTGCGGATCCATACCCTTCGGTTGGCGGCACTTGTATTTCTACGGGCTATTTCAATATCATCGTCGGGTACTTTGACATTTACAAAATCACGAGCGAATTGCTCCGGAGTGGGCCTGGCCCGAATAATGGTGACTGGAAGATATACGGTATCGATCACCATAAGCTGCACCATACTAAACTGGTTGCCTTCAAGATTTCTGGGTATAGCAACCGTTTTTGACTTATATGTAACGTGTGTGAATTCTACTTCATCACCTTTAAGTACCACAATGGAAAAAACTCCTGATGCATTGGTGATGGTACCCCGGTTCTGGCCTTTTACTGTAATACTCACGGCCGGAATACCTATGAGGCTGTCTGCGGTCATCACAATTCCATAAAGCTGAACTACAGAATCCCTTGAGGTTTCAAACTGCGCCTTGGCATTGTTGGAAAAGAACAGGAGAGCGATAAAACTATAAAGTAGAATTTTCTTCACTGGGTCAAAAATAAAGACAAGTTGCTGATTTCGTAAACCAAATTCAGCAGAGCATTGGTTAACTTTGCCATTATATCATTTCTTTAACAAGCCAGGCAGGTTCTTCAGTGAACAGTTCCGGGTAAAATAAATATGTTCCCGATGACCATAGAAAAAATAATGGAAGCATTGAGCAATGTGCAGGAGCCTGATCTTGGTAAGGACCTGGTAACGCTTAATATGGTGAAAGATGTGGAGATCGACGGGAACTATGTTTCGTTTACCGTAGTGCTTACTACGCCAGCCTGCCCTATGAAGGATATGATCAAAAATGCCTGTGTGAATGCTGTAAAAATGCTGGTGAATAAAGAGGCCGTAGTAAATGTAAAATTCACAGCTAATACCAGCAGTAAGCGAACAGATCCCGGTACTGTTTTACCAAAAGTGAGGAACATTATCGCGGTAGTAAGTGGAAAAGGCGGAGTAGGAAAATCTACCGTAGCGGCCAACCTGGCCCTGGCTATTTCCCAAAGCGGAGCAAAAGTTGGATTGATGGATGCGGATATTTATGGCCCAAGTGTTCCTATCATGTTTGGTGTAAGAGGCGAGCGCCCTATGATGATTGAAGTAGATAATGAAAAATCCATGATCGCTCCTCTGGAACGTTATGGCATCAAATTAATAAGCATAGGATTTCTGGTAGATGAGAAAAACGCAGTAGTATGGAGAGGTCCTATGGCCAGTTCCGCTATAAAACAGTTTGTAACTGATGTATATTGGGGTGAACTTGATTATTTGGTGGTAGATATGCCTCCGGGAACAGGAGATATTCATCTTACTTTATTGCAAACCGTTCCAGTTACAGGAGCAGTGATTGTAACCACTCCTCAGGATGTGGCCCTTGCTGATGCAAAAAAAGGAATCGCGATGTTTGGTCAAGCCCAAATGAATGTTCCTATTATTGGATTAGTTGAGAACATGAGTTATTTCGTTCCCGCCGAATTGCCGGATAACAAATATTATATTTTTGGAAAAGATGGTGGTAAGCGACTGGCGGATGAATATGATATTCCTTTCCTC